>CAWCFR010000042.1:0-196960 GCA_963794725.1 uncultured Actinomycetota bacterium | reverse complement strand
CCACTCAGGCGCCGCCGAGGAGAGCCCATGAACGACAAGTCGCCGCGCCAGAGCATGAGCAAGAAGTCAGGCAAGTCCATCAAGGAGAAGCGAGCGGCCAAGCGCGGCCTGGTCGAGGAGTCCCGGTTCAAGGAAGCCAAGCCGGCCAAGAAGTGACACCGCGAACGCCGCTCCGGCTCGGCGTCATCGGCTCCTCCGCGAAGGAGAACGAGCACCGCCTCCCGCTTCACCCCGATCACTTCGCGCGGATCCCGGAGGAGCTGCGCGGTCACATCACGCTCGAGCACGGGTACGGCGAGAAGTTCCGACGCAGCGACAGCGACCTCGCGCCGTACGTCGCCGGGTTCGCCACGCGGAAGGCCCTCCTCGCCGAGTCAGAGGTCGTGCTGCTCCCCAAGCCCCAGCACGAGGACATCGCCGCCATGGCGCACGGCAGCGTCCTGTGGGGATGGCCGCACTGCGTCCAGGACCCCGTGCACCACCCAGCTCGCGATCGACAGGGGGCTGACGCTGATCGCCTTCGAGGTGATGAACCACTGGACCGTCGACGGCGCGGTCGGACTGCACGTCTTCCACAAGAACAACGAGCTCGCCGGGTACTGCTCGGTCCTCCAGGCCCTCGCCCTCACCGGCCGCACCGGTGACTACGGCAGACGTCTCAAGGCCGCGGTGATCGGGTTCGGCGCGACGGCCCGCGGCGCGGTGACGGCACTGAACGCCCACGGGATCCACGAGGTCGCGGTGCTCACCAACCGGGGCGTCGCTGCGGTCGGCTCCCCCATCCACTCGGTGCGGATCCGGCAGTTCGACCACGACCCCGAGCCGCCCCACGGCAGCCACGTGATCATCGAGCGCGGTCGCGTCCCGCTGCCGGAGTACCTCGCCGAGAACGACATCATCGTGAACTGCACGCTGCAGGACACGGCGGCGCCGCTCACCTTCCTCTCGCTGGCCGACCTCTCCCTGTTCCGGCAGGACACCCTCATCGTCGACGTCTCCTGCGACGAGGGCATGGGATTCGAGTGGGCCCGACCCACCACGTTCGACGACCCGATGTTCACGGTGGCCGACAAGGTCGACTACTACGCGGTGGACCACAGCCCGTCGTACCTCTGGAACTCCGCGACCTGGGAGAACAGCGAGGCACTGCTGCCGTTCCTGCCCACGGTGCTCGCCGGGCCGGCGGAATGGGACGGCAACGAGACGATCCACCGCGCCATCGAGATCCGCGACGGACGCATCGTCAACCCGGCCATCCTGCAGTTCCAGGGACGATCGCTCGAAGCGCCGCACCTGGTCGGCTGACCGCTACCAGGCCTCGGCCAGGAGCTCACGCGTGTCGGCGAGGAGCTGCGGCAGCACCTTGGTGCCGCCCACGACGGTGATGAAGTTCGCGTCGCCGGACCACCTCGGTACGACGTGCTGGTGCAGGTGGTCGGCCAGCGAGCCGCCGGCCACCCCGCCGAGGTTGAGACCCACGTTGAACGCGTGCGGGCCGCTGACGGCCTTGAGCACGCGGATCGCGTGCTGCGTCATCGCCATCAGCTGGCCGGACTCCTCCTCGTCGAGCTCCTCGAGCTCGGCCACGTGCCGCTTGGGCACCACCATCAGGTGACCGGGGTTGTAGGGGTGCAGGTTGAGCACCACGAAGCACCGGTCCTCCTGGGCCACCACGAGGCTCTCCTCGGGCGGGAGCCCCGGCATCGCGCAGAAGGGGCAGCCTTCCCCGGCCGGTTCGCTCGGGCGGATGTAGGCCAGGCGGTGCGGCGTCCAGAGCCGGTCGAAGCCCTCGAACCCCTTCCGGCTGCGCGCCGACCTCGCCGGAGGCCGGGGTCACACCTGCACCCGTGACGCGACGGCCTCGGTCACCCGGGCGATCGCCTCCTCGACGGGCACGCCGTTGTCCTGGCGCCCGTCGCGGTAGCGGAAGCTGACCGCGCCGGCCTCGATGTCCTTGTCGCCCGCGATCACCATGAACGGCACCTTCTGCAGCTGGGCGTTGCGGATCTTCTTCTGCATCCGGTCGTCGGAGTCGTCCACCTCGACCCGGAGGCCCTGCGCCTTCATCCGTCCGGCGAGGTCCCACAGGTAGTCGTTGTGCCGCTCGGCGATCGGGATCGCGGTGACCTGCACGGGAGAGAGCCAGGGCGGGAACGCGCCCGCGTAGTGCTCGGTGAGCACGCCGATGAACCGCTCGATGGAGCCGAACTTGGCCGAGTGGATCATCACCGGCTCGCTGCCGCGAGCCGTCGGCGGCCTGGTACTCCAGGCCGAAGCGCGCGGGCGAGGGCTGGTTGAAGTCGTACTGGATCGTCGACATCTGCCAGGTGCGGCCGATGGCGTCGCGCGCCTGCACCGAGATCTTGGGACCGTAGTACGCCGCGCCGCCCGGATCCGGCACGAGCTCCAGCCCCGACTCGGTCGCCACCCGCTCCAGGACCTCGGTCGCCTCGGCCCACTCCTCGTCGGCGCCGATGAACTTGTCCGGCTTCGAGTCGTCGCGGGTCGACAGCTCGAGGTAGAAGTCGTCGAGCCCGAAGTCGCGGAACAGGTCCGAGGCAGAAGTTCGAGGAGGTGCTTGATCTCGCCGGGCGCCTGCTCCTTGGTCACGTAGGAGTGCGAGTCGTCCTGGGCGAACCCGCGGACGCGGGTCAGCCCGTGGATGACGCCGGACTTCTCGTAGCGGTAGACGTGCCCGAACTCGAAGAGCCGCAGCGGCAGCTCGCGGTAGGAGCGCCGGCGCGACCGGAAGATCAGGTTGTGCATCGGGCAGTTCATCGCCTTGAGGCGGTAGTCCGATGCCCGTCGCACGTCCAGCGGCGGGAACATGCCCTCGGCGTAGTACGGCAGGTGTCCGGAGGTGTGGAAGAGCCCCTCCTTGGCGATGTGCGGCGTCCCGACGTACTCGAAGCCCTCCTCGATGTGCCGGCGGCGGACGTAGTCCTCCATCTCCCGCTTGATCACCCCGCCCTTGGGGTGGAAGACGGGCAGGCCCGAGCCGATCTCGTCGGGGAAGCTGAACAGGTCGAGCTCGCGCCCGAGCTTGCGGTGGTCGCGCCGCTCGGCCTCCTCGAGGCGGTGGAGGTGCGCCTCGAGCGCCTCCTTGCTCTCCCAGGCGGTGCCGTAGATCCGTTGCAGCTGCTTGTTCTTCTCGCTGCCACGCCAGTACGCCGCGGCCGAGCGCATCAGCTTGAACGCCGGGATCCGCTTCGTGGTCGGCAGGTGCGGACCACGACACAGGTCCTTCCACGCCAGCTCGCCGTTGCGGTCGAGGTTGTCGTAGATCGTGAGCTGGCCCGCTCCGACCTCGGCGCTGGCTCCCTCGGCGGCCTCGTCGGCGGACCCCTTGAGCCCGATCAGCTCGAGCTTGTAGGGCTCCTCGGCCAGCTCCGTGCGTGCCTCGTTGTCGCTGACGGCTCGACGGGAGAAGCGCTGGTTGTCCTTGATGATCTTGCGCATCCGGGACTCGATCTTCTCGAGGTCCTCGGGCACGAACGGGGTCTCGACGTCGAAGTCGTAGTAGAAGCCGTCCTCGATCGGCGGCCCGATCCCCAGCTTTGCGTCGGGGAACAGGTCCTGCACCGCCTGGGCCATCACGTGCGCCGTCGAGTGGCGCAGGATGTCGTGCCCCTCGGCGCTGTCGACCGCGATGGCCTCGACCACGTCGCCGTCGGCGAGCTCGTGGGCCAGGTCGCGGACGTCCTCCCCGACCCGCGCCGCGACCACCTCGGGCTCGTCGCGGAACAGCTCCCATGCGCGCGTCCCGGCGGCCACGCTCCGCTCCTCGAACTCCGTCGTTCCGGGGGCGGAGCCGGAGCGGACGAGGCGGACCTGGATCTCGGGCACGAAAGGGGCTCCTGGCTGCGGGGGGCTGCGTCGCTCGATCGTAGCGACGGCACGCGTGGCGAGCTCAACCGGATTTCGCGGCGAGAGAGTGGGCGATACTGGGTTCGAACCAGTGACCTCTTCGGTGCAGACGGCAGAGCCGCGCTACCGGGCCGGGGGTGTAGATGGTGGGCGATACTGGGTTCGAACCAGTGACCTCTTCGGTGTGAACGAAGCGCGCTACCACTGCGCCAATCGCCCTCGCGGCCGGCACCGGCCTGATCGGCCGGTGCCTGCGAAACCCTAGCGCAGGGCTCGGGCGGCCCCGAAACCGGTGAGTCCGCGAGCGCGCCCGATGGGTCGTCGGCGCGTAGCACAGTGGGGTCCGAAACCACGAAGACACGCCCGTAAGGGACAAACAAATGACTAGACCACTGGCATCTCAAAATAGACCACCCTCCGTAGCGAGGTAGACCAGTTGGGGTATATAACGGACATATCAACCATTCGTCTATCGCGCTCTCCGGAAATTTGCACACACTTCATTCATCGCGTTGGAGGGCGCGTCAGGGTTTCTGGAGGGAGACCCTGGAGGGATCAAGGGGAGCAGCGATGAAGCAGACCAAGACCGCACAGGTCATCACCGAGAATGTCGAGCTCGAGTTCGTGGACCCGCAGGGCGAGGCCACCTCGATCGACGCGGACCTGGTCTTCGACCCGGCCGACCCGTACGCCGTCACGATGGTGTTCCGCACCGGCGTGCAGGAGGTTCTCTGGACGTTCGGCCGGGAGCTGCTCGTCGAAGGGCTCTACGAGCCCAGCGGCGACGGCGACGTGCACGTGTGGCCGTGCCTGAGCTCCAGCGGCAGCGCCGTGGTGATCATCGAGCTGTGCTCCCCCGACGGTGAGCTGCTCGTGCAGGCCAACTCCCGCACGGTGACCAGCTTCGTCAGCTCGATGCTCGACTCGGTGCCCGACGGCCAGGAGAGCTCCTACGTCGACTTCGACAACGAGCTCGCCGCCCTGCTCGCTGAGTGATCTCAGGGGTCGAGGTCTTCGGACTCCTTGCGTGACCACAGCTCCCTGAGCTCACGCGTCACGGGTCCCGGTGCCTCGAGCTCGCGGTCGCCCCAGCGGTGCACCCCCTGGACGTCTCGCGTGGTCGAGAGCAGGAAGATCTCGTCGGCCTCGTCGAGCACCTCGATGGGCTCGTCGATCTCCTTCACGTCGTACCACTCCAGCAGCAGCGCTCTGGTGATCCCGGCGAGACACCCGGCCGCCAGCGTCGGCGTACGCACCTCTCCCCCGACGACGTAGCCGACGTTCGAGCCTGTGCCCTCGCACAGGTGCCCGGCCAGGTTGGCGAAGACCGCCTCAGTCGCGCCGTGCCTGGCCGCCTCGGCGAGGGCGACCACGTTCTCGGCGTACGACGTGGACTTGACCCCGGCCAGGGCACCGCGCTCGTTGCGGGGCCACGGGACGAGCAGCGCCGCGGTCGACGCCGGGGCCTCCTCCATGGCAGCCGCCACCACGACCGTGGTCGGCTCGGCGTCGCCCCGGTTGGAACCGAGCGGCGCGGGACCGCCGGTGTAGGTCATCCGGACGCGGCCGAGCGGCAGCTGCTCGGCGGCCAGGACCTCGCCGACCGCTCCGGCGAGCCGGGCAAGGTCTGGGGCGGGGAGTCCGAGCGACGCGGCGGAACGGGCCAGCCGCTCGAGGTGACGGGTCAGCGCGAACGCCTGTCCGTCGACCACCTTGATCGCCTCGAAGACACCGTCCCCGACGGTGAGCCCGTGGTCGGTGACCGCGATCGCCGGCGCCTCCGGGTCGCTCAGCAACGTACCGTTGACCCAGGTCTGCATGCGCTCGACCCTAGTCGCGAAGCCGGTCGTTTCCAGCCTCCCGATCCGCCAGATCCGACGTGCTCAGGGGCACCGCGCCCGAGTTTGTGGAGGGCAGCATGTCCGCTATGGTTACGTCCGCACAGCGGGCCAGACCCGCTGCCGCAAGCGGACGTAGCTCAGTTGGTAGAGCGCAACCTTGCCAAGGTTGAGGTCGCGAGTTCGAGCCTCGTCGTCCGCTCGGAGAGAAGCCGGGTCAAGTCCAGGGCCTCCACGGTGGGTTGGCCGAGAGGCGAGGCAACGGACTGCAAATCCGTCTACACGGGTTCAAATCCCGTACCCACCTCCACAGCAGAACAGCTTCACCTCAGTACGCTCAGCACGACCCTCGGGCGATTGGCGCAGCGGTAGCGCGCTTCCTTGACACGGAAGAGGTCACTGGTTCAAACCCAGTATCGCCCACCAGCATCACCGCAGGTCAGAGGCCGGTTTCCAGAATGGAGACCGGCCTCGTCCCATTCACGTGCCAAGAAGGTACGTCGGGGTCCGGCTCTAGATAGTCTCCTACCGCCGGGCCGCTCCCCGACCGATTCGCCTGCCCAGGCGGGCGGACCGATCGCTAGTGGATCTTCCTGGGCTGGGAGTTGACCGAGCTCGTCTGGTACCCAGGAGCCGAGACGCGGATGTGGACGAAGACCTTCTTGCGCTTGTCCTTGTGCTTCAACTTGTACGTCGCATTGTGCGCACCGGAGATGCTTCGAGCGACCCTGTGGGTGTGGTGATGCCTGTGGACCTTGACCAAGCGGTACCACTGGAACGTTTCGCTGGCCCCCGTCGGCAGCGTCAGGTGTGGTGCCGCGAGCGTCTTGCCGACCTTCGCGCGTCCAGTCGCCGTGCCGACCGAACCGAAGCCGAACCTGCACAGGCCATGAGTGCTGGCCTGGCTAGGACACTGGTCCTGGGTGGTGTCTCCGTAGCCATCGCCGTCGGTGTCAGGCTCTACGGTCGCGTCGACACTCATCCGAGCACCGCTCTCCGACGTGTACGTGGTAGTCGTCCCCATGGCGACGTTGCTGTTGTTGTAGACGTTGGTGCTTCCGGCTTCGTTGTTGGCGCAGTTCGTCGTCCCGCTGCCCGCGTACACGCCGAGAACATCACCGGCCTGAGCCCGGATACGGACGTTCTGCACCAGCGTCTGACCGGCCGTGAGGGTCATCGGATTCGTGCTGCCCACGATCGTCCAGGCTGTTCCCGAGCCCCGTCCCAGCTTGAACGCTCGAGTGGAGGCGGCGGCTGGATCACCGGGGATCCGAACCGAGGTGATGACCCCGGCAGCCGGCACGGTGTAGGACGGTCCGGCGCTGGCTGTATTCAGGTAGGTCGTATCGCCTGTGCACGCCGCCGTGGGGCTGAATGCCTCACCGACATTGGTATCAGCGGCCGTGGCCACGCTCCCAGCCAGCACCAGGGCTGCAGCGGTCATCGAGACGACAAGCGGCACGCGAAGAACCCTGAAACCCATTGCTCGACCCATCTAGGAGACACATGTACCCCGAGAGTCACGACTCAACGTAACGACGAATGGACCGCCCGACAACCCAGCCCGGCTCGCCGACGGCGATGGCGACGGGCTGCCAGCCGATGACCCGATCGCTGCGCTCCGGAACCGGATCGTAAAGATGCGCATGGGCGGCGGCAGGGTCAACGAGACCGAGGCGTTCGCGCTTGTTGTCATGGCTTGGAATGCGCGGCGAACGGGTAAGACAGGGAAACCTGCACCCTGAGCGCAGACGCGATGGGGCTTTGGACCGCGCCGAGGTGGAGGCTCTCGTGCGTCGCCGAGCCGCGCCCCAGGCGGTGGTCAGCACTCGTCCGAGGCCGCGCCGGCCCATTGACTTCTGGCCAGACCAGGACCACGTATGGCTTCGGCCTGCGCAGGTCGCCACCCTCCTAGAGGTCAGCCAACAGGCGGTCACGCTGAAGCTCCGGCACGGACGCCTGCCGGGTGTCGCCAAGGGGTCGCGATGGTGGGCCCGGCAGGATCAGCTCGAGCGACTGGTCGACGCGCGGCAGGCGGCGTGGACGCGCCAGCCTTGATCTTTCTCAGCAGATTCACATGGTGTCGATGCTCGAGTCAGCCATGCCGGTGATCACACTAGTCACAGGCCGTTCGGGTGGGCCCTCCAGTTTGACCACTCGAGTGGCCCGGCGCCGTTCCGGTACCTTCCCCGGCCCCGGACGGCGCCGCTCACACTAGCCACTACGGAGCCACCACGCAGCAGCGCGATCCGAGCGGGGGCCCGTGGCCGGTTTCATCCAGAGCCCCGCCGAATGGCCTGAGGCCGCCCGCGGCCTCCCTCCCTGGTGCCGCGGGCAGCCCTCCTGACCCGCGCATACGTGTACCGGCGGGCCTGGAGCATGGACCCGCCGACCCAGTTTGTGCGCGAGCGAGCTCAGTGGGGGCAGGGCCTGAGCTCGCATGAGCAAGTTAGAGACTCGACCTTGGTGCGACCCCAGAAAATGCCTAGCGTCTGTTGAAGATTCGAGGGTTTCCGTTTTCGCCCCGCTGCAACGTGCGTGCCCGGACGGCATCGTTCGTTAGCCGCAACCTGAGACATGGCTGGTCGGAGGTTCTGGCCGGCCGCAATGGGTACGCGCGAGAAAGGCCGTCGCGGTCAGACCACGCGTTCTCCCGGGCGGTTCAGGCGCCGCCCGGTTGACCCCCCAGTTTTCCGGGCGGTGTCGCCCACAGCACGAGTCCTGAAGTCGAGGAAGGGCTGCTCCACGGTCCCCCGGGCAGCAGATCAGCCGAGCGCCGATGACCACAAGCGATCCTCGGCCTCCTGGTCGAAGTTGACTTCCCAGAACTCCGCCGTCCGGCCGCCCTCGACCCTCCAGACGTGAACCACGGGTCGGACGAAGTCGCGGATCGTGCCCCCAAGATCTGCGCACTCTCTCACTGGGGCGCACCGTAGGAGAAGCGCATCATCCGCGGGTGCTGCCTGTCCGCGACCGACGTACGGTGAGGGACACCGGCCCTCGCTGAGCCGCTACGGGAAGAGGGCATCAGATGGCGAACGACGAAGATGCTGCGCAGGCGCTGGTGGATGCCATCGAGGCCCTGGCCCGGACCGTGGCAGCGGACACCGGCGGAGCGTCGTCGGCGTTGAAGCACGCCGCGGCCGCTCATCACCTCGCCGAGGCGTACGCGTGGCTGGTGGCGCCGGCTCAGCACCATGGCGGAGGCGCCGGCATCTCTGACTAGCCGGCACCCGGCGCAGACCCGCCGCGACGAGAATTGGCTGCCCAGCCGTCCCCCCGGGATGGCTGGGCAGCCACCCGCCCAGACCAACGAGACGCCTGCCCGGCCGTCACTGCCCTGTCTCACCCAGTGACCAGGTGCTCGGCTCGACCGGAAACCGGTTTGTTCACGCGGAATCGGAACCGAGGTTAGGAATCGCAGGGATCGGGCAAGACTCTGGGCGAACAGCCGTTCCGTTCGTGTGGCTACCCCCCGTTGCCACACACCGGGACGGCTGTTCCTCTACCTCTGGCGGCTCGCAGAGCTCACCGGCTGGGGCGTCTAGGCGACGGGGGTCTCCGTGGCGATCTGGGCGACGCGTTCACGCAGCTCGCCGATCAGCTCACGGATCAGCTCGGCCTCACGGGCCGTGTCGCAGCCTGCGGCCTGCGGGTCGACGCAGCCGATCTGGAGCAGCGTCTCCTCGCCGTGCCGCCCCACGTGGGCCCGCAGCCGGCGACCGTGCTCGAAGGCACCTCTGGTGGGAGTGAAGGTCAGCGTGGTGCCGTAGTCCTCGATCTCGTGCAAGCGGCCGCGCCGGGTGGTCGCCCGCACCAGGGCGGCGAACACCTGGTGCTGAGGGACGCGCAGCAGCAACTGCCAGGTCAGCCCCTCGGCCATCGGTTCCCTCCCGACATCAGCCCCGTCACTCTCATAACGGGCATCAGGCGCAAAAGTTATATCCGCCGCACCCGGCAGACGGTGGACGGTTGCCCAGGATCGCCCCGCCTCCATCTCAGCTCGACTCCCCCGTTACTTTGTGCCTGTTTGTCCGTTATTGTTACATCAATCGCTGATTTGTCGGATGTTACGGGGGCATCATGAGCGAATTCGTCTGGCTGCTGCTGGCAACGGTGGCGTTCGTCTGGATCGCAGCGACGGCGATCGTGGTTGTCCTCGGGGTGGCCGCCCACCGCGGTGATCCGCGCGTGGTCATGGACGACCCCTGGGACGACCCGTTCCCTCGTCACGCCTGGGATCAGCTGCGGGAAGCAGTGGTG
Source organism: uncultured Actinomycetota bacterium (assembly GCA_963794725.1). Taxonomy (GTDB): domain Bacteria; phylum Actinomycetota; class Actinomycetes; order Propionibacteriales; family Nocardioidaceae; genus Marmoricola. The sequence continues at coordinate 186,992 of CAWCFR010000042.1, read as the reverse complement.
CAGGCCAACAGCGACCTGGAGCGCGAACGATCCGACTTCACGAGCTGGGAACGCGAGGTACGTCCGCGCCGCGCGCGCCGGGCGGCCTAGCTACCGGCTCGGCCACCGGGTGGCCGGCTCGACGCCGGTCACTGGGTGTCGCGGGCGACTTCTCGGGCAGCGTGCGCCGACGTTCGGCGCCGTACATCCCCAGCAGGGCGCCACCGACGATGATGACGCCGCAGCACGCGAGGGCGAGCAGGGACACGGCGAAGGCGGACACAGGTGGAGCCTCCCGACTGGTCACCCCCCGTGGTGCCGGTGGTGCCGACACCTCTGCGTTCAGCCTCGCAAACCGCGCAAGCCGTTCCGCCGTATTTCGCCACGAAATATCGGTTGTGTCCGGACAGAAATGGCCCAAGGGGACTACTCGGTCGGTCTAGCCCTGCCCGCACCCCACGACCGGTCGACCTAGACCAGGTAGTGCCCGCTCTGGCGGACGACACATCCCTGCGGTGAGGATGCGCTCGGAGTGGTCCTCGGGTCCCAACTCATACGTCCCGAGGGCCCTCGGCCGCTCGCAGCCTGCCCTCCATGTTTTCGCGGCTGCGGGCGGCGCTCCACCCCCCTCGACGGCCTCGGCGTCGCCGCCGCCGGCAGAGGCGACCTAGACCGCGACGCGGCGTCGCTGGCATTCACACAGGGCCACCGGACAGACTGACCGCACCCGGTGGCCAGCGCCGCCGGAGCACCACATCTCCACGGGGCTCGTCTCGGGTCCCACTCGTTCTGTGCCCAGCAAGGACCAGCTGCCCGCCGCATCCCCCCGTACGCGGCGGGCAGCTGCTGGGCTGGGCGCGGATGCGTGCCCAGCGCGGGTCCGGTGGTGGACACCTCACCGTCGCGCCATGATGCGACGCATGGCCACCTTCGTCCTGGTCCACGGCGGCTGGAGCGGCGCCCACGGCTTCCGGCACGTACGCCGGCTGCTCCACGCCGCCGGTCATGAGTGCTTCACCCCGAGCCTGACGGGTCTCGGGGAGCGTGCGCACCTCGTCGGCCCCCAGGTCCGGCTGAGCACCCATGTCGAGGACGTCGTCAACCACCTGCTCTACGAGGACCATCGCGACGTCGTCCTGCTGGGCCACTCCTACGGAGGCATGGTGATCACCGGTGCGCTCGACCACGTCTCGGACCGCGTCGACGAGCTCGTCTACCTCGACGCGTTCGTGCCCCTCGACGGTCAGTCGACGCTCTCGCTGATCGGGGCGCCGGCCCCACCCATGTCCGTGGGCATGGAGTGGCTGTTGCCACCGGCCCCTCGAGACTTCGACGACCCGGCCGAGGCCGCCTTCATCGACCCACGTCGAGTCGGTCAGCCACTCGCATGCTTCGCCGAGCCGGTGCGGCTGTCGCGTCCCCTCGAGGAGCACGAAGTCGGTCTCACCTACATCCGGGCCACCGCCGACAAGCCGGGTGCTCCTGGCGGCGACGCCTTCGACGACGCTGCCCGTCGTGCCGCCGAGTCTCCGCGCTGGCGCCACCACGAGATCGCCACGAACCACATGGTCGCCAGCAACCGTCCCCAGGAGCTGACCGACTTGCTGCTCACCCTGGCGTGAGCGGGCGGTCGTCCGCGCGATGACCCGGCTCGTGCGATCCGCACGTTGTTGCGATACGTTCGCAACAAGAAGTGCGAGGCGACACGCGTGGAGGACTGGATGGCCCAGACGAGCACCGCACCCGGTCCGGACGTGGACAGCCGCTCCGGCTTGAGTCGCTTCCTGCACAGCCTGGACCGCCGCGATCGTCGCAGCCTGTTCGGGATGTTCGGCTTCATCGTGCTGCTGCACGTGGTCGGGTTCGGCGTGCTCCTCGGCCTGGTCGTCCCCGAGCACTACCGGCTCGGCGGGGACAACCCCGTCTTCACCGTCGGGGTCGGCATCCTGGCCTACACCTTCGGCCTGCGACACGCCTTCGACGCCGACCACATCGCCGCCGTCGACAACACCACCCGCAAGCTCCTGGCAGACCGGGCCGACGACTCCTCGCTGCAGCGGCCGCTCTCGGTCGGGTTCTGGTTCTCGCTGGGCCACTCCACGATCGTCTTCGCCCTGGCGTTCCTGCTCTCCGCGGGCGTCAAGGCCCTCGCCGGGCCTGTCGAGGACCAAGGCTCCGGGCTGCACTCGGTCACCGGCGTCATCGGCGCCTCGGTCTCCGGGGTCTTCCTCTGGGTGCTGGGGATCCTCAACCTCGCCGTGCTCCTCGGCATCGTCAAGGTGTTCCGGGAGATGCGCGGCGGTCAGTACGACGAGGCCGAGCTCGAGCGACAGCTCGACAACCGCGGTTTCATGAATCGCTTCCTCTCCGGGCTGACCAAGTCGGTGCGCAAGCCGTGGCACATCTACCCAGTCGGGGTGCTGTTCGGACTCGGGTTCGACACCGCCACCGAGGTCGGGCTGCTCGTGCTGGCCGGCGGCGCCGCGGCCTTCAACCTGCCCTTCTACTCGATCCTGGTGCTGCCGATCCTGTTCGCGGCCGGCATGTGCCTGATGGACACCATCGACGGGGTGTTCATGAACGCTGCCTACGGCTGGGCCTTCGCGCGCCCCGTGCGGAAGGTCTTCTACAACATCACCATCACCACGATCTCGGTGGCGGTGGCGCTGATCATCGGCACCGTCGAGCTGATCGGCGTCTTCGCGGAGCAGGCCCACATCGAGACCGGACCGATCGCCGCGATCGCCGACATCCCCCTCGACTACGCCGGCTACGGGATCGTGCTGCTGTTCGTCGTCTCCTGGGCCGTCGCGTTGGCCGTGTGGCACTTCGGACGGATCGAGGAGCGCTGGTCCTCGGACCTCGCCGGCTAGAGCGACGGTGCGTCGTACCGTCCTGGGCGTTCCCACCGCGGCCCGCGCTGTCGGGATCGCGCAGCTTGACGAAGCTGTAGCCGAGGAGGCCGAAGGCGACGACGCCGGAGAAGATCAGGGTCGCACCCGTGCCCCAGCCACCGATCAGCCACCAGTGGTCGTCGATCGGCCACCACGAGGGCGCCGACGGGTGCACGCACCACAGCACCCCGAAGCCGATGAGCCACGCCACGCCGACCAGGGACAGCACGATCCGAGGCCACGAGCGCACGCTGTCGGCCGCACCCTTGAGAGCCCAGACCTTCACCCGTTCGAGACGCCGGTCCGCCCACTCGTACTGAGTGGCGAGCACGAACATCGCCAGCAGGATGATCATCGCCCCGGGCCCGGGCAGGGGCAGCGCGACGATGCCGATCAGAAGCAGCAGCCACCCGAGGACGACCAGGGTCCAGCGCTTCGCGGCCTGCTTCACCGGATCAGTCGTCCTCGTCCGAGCCGGCCTCGTTGTGCGTGCCGGGCCGCGGCGCCCACGGCAGCTCCTTGGAGGGGCGTACGACGATCAGCTGGTCGCCGCGTGCCAGCAGGGTCACGGTGGGGTCGAAGTAGCGGTACACCTTCTCGTCGCGGACCACCGCGAGCACCTGGTCCGGCAGCGACTGCGGCATCTTGCCGACCTCGTTGACCAGCAGCTCGCGCTGGGCCACCTCCAGGCCCTCGCCGTGGGTGAGCAGGTCCTCCATCACCGCGCCGAGGTTGGGTGAGTACGACGCCAGGCCGAGCAGCCGGCCCACGGCGTCGGAGGAGGTGATCACCGAGTCGGCGCCCGACTGCCTCACGAGCGGCACGTTGTCCTGCTCCCGGACGGCGGCGACGATGTAGGCCTGCGGGTTGAGCTGCCGCACGGTCAACGTGGCGAGGACGGTGGTGTCGTCGCGGGCCGTGGTGATGATGACCTGCTGGGCCTTGTCCACGCCGGCGCGGCGCAGCACCTCCCGCCTGGTGGCGTCGCCGGTCACGACCACGAGCCCGTCAGCGTGCGCCTCCTCCTGCGCGACCGGCCGCGGGTCGACCACGACGATGGAGTCGCGCGAGGTGCCGTTGCTGACGAGGGTCTCCACCGCGCTGCGGCCCTTGGTGCCGTAGCCGATCACGACGACGTGCTCATTCATGTGCTTCCTCCACCTGGCAGTCCGGAAGGTCTCACGCCCCTGCGCGGCGAGCAGCTCGAGAGCCGTCACGATCAGCAGCACGAGGAAGGCGATGCGCAAGGGGCTCACGATGAACGCGTTGATGAGCCGGGAGTGGGCGGCGTACGGCGCGATGTCGCCGTACCCGGTCGTGCTCAGCGTCACCGTCGAGTAGTAGATCGAGTCGACCAGCCCGACATGGCCCGTCGGGTCGGCGTTGTCGCGGTAGCCGGCGCGGTCGACGTAGACCAGCATCACGGTGAAGACCAGGATGGCCGTGGCCAACAACACCCGCCGGGTGAGCTCCCACCACGGTGAGCGCGAGCTCGACGGGAGCAGCAGTCGCCCGGCGACAGAGGTCGTCTGTTCCTCAGCCATCAGTGCACTCAGCCGAGCACGTCGCCGTAGATGACGACCTGGTCCTGGCGGTGGCCGTCGGAGTCACCGGTGTTCGAGACCGAGACGAAGCGGAAGTCGTCGCCCGTCCTGGGTGTCTGCGATCCCCTGCTCTCCCGCCAGGTGCCGCACAGGGTGCCGTCGGAGTCGACACCCTCCTGGCCCTTGGTCGCACTCCCCTTCAGGCAGAGACGCGACGAGGTGTGGTCGAAGCTGACGACACGTGCCGTGGTGCGGGCCGGAGCGTCCGGTCCGGCGACCGAGCCGACGAGGTAGCCCGCCACCAGACACAGCGCGCCGCCGGCCAGGAACACCGGCGTCGGCAGGGTCACGTTTCCCACGGCACGAGCATGGCACGCGGCGGGGCAGCCGCTGCGGAGCGACCCTCAGCGGCGCAGGCCGCCGCAGCGGGACGACGGCGGCGAGCGGCGTACCTGCCGGAAGGGCGGTTGGCGGCCCCTTCGACGGTGACCGGACCGTCGGGCCACCGGCGCAGCGCCACCCACTCCCCCGGCTCGGGCGTGCAGCCACGGTCGCGGGCGATGGCGCCGAGCATCCGGGCGCCATAGGTGGCGCGGAGCGGTCCGTCGTCGGTCAGGACGACCAGCACCCCGACCTCGTGGCCGAGCACGCAACCCACCTCGGGTTCGGGCCGCGCCAGCGGGGCGGCCGTCAAGGAAGAGCCTCCGACATGACTGGAATGTACGTCGGGCACGCGCACGCCTGCACCGGGTTATCCGTCAGCCGGTTTGCCCTGCGGCTCGGGCTCGGGCTCCTCCTCGGCGGGGTCGCTCGCCTCGGCCGATCGGTCCTCCTCGGTCCCCGCCCGCTCCAGCGAGGTGCGCCACGGCAGCACGTTCTCGAGCTTGAGCCGACGCACCCGCTCCAGGCGCGCGCTGGTCAGCTCCTTCTGGGGCCAGATCTGGTCGAAGGCCGCGTTGAGGGCAGCACCGATCAGCACCGCGATCGAGAGGAGGTACATCCACAGCAGCACCGCGATCGGGGCGGCCAGCGGGCCGTAGATCGAGGTCGAGCCCTGCGCCGTACCCACCAGGATCCAGCGCAGCAGCGCCGAGCCGAACACCCAGCAGAACATCGTGAACACCGCACCCGGCAGGTTGAAGCGCCAGGCGTTCCGCACCGGGACCGACACGTGGTAGAGCGTGGCGAGGAACAGGATGCCGAGCACCAGCACCGTCGGCCAGTAGAGGGTGTTGAGGAAGCGCGAACCGGTCGGGCACCCACTTGTGGATCAGCGTCGGGCCGGCCACCACCAAGCGGGATGCCGATGACACCGGTGATCATCCCGAGCACGTAGAGCAGGAACGAGAGTGCCCGGGTGCGCAGGATGCCGCGATGGCCCCCGAGGCCGTACATGATCGTGATCGTGTCGACGAAGACGTTGAGGGCGCGCGAGCCCGACCACAGCGCCAGGATGAAGCCGATCGAGACGACGTCGTAGCGACCTCCGGCGAGCACCTCGTTCAGGGTCGGCCGGACGATGCTGTCGACCGTCTGCGGTGTCAGCGCCTGTCCGGCGAGGTCGAGGACGGTGTTGCGGACGTCTGCGATCTGGGTGTCGCTGAACCGCGTGAAGACGTAGCCGATCGAGCCGGCCAGCGCGAAGATCAGCGGCGGCAGCGAGAGGACCGCGAAGAAGGCCGCCTCGGCCGCGAGCCCGGTCACGCGGTTGCGCATGCAGGTGCCGACGGTGGAGACGATGAGCCGCCACACCCCACTGCGCACGGTCTCCCACGAAAGCGTCCGCGCCCGCTGGAGCAGACTGCTTTCGGCCGCCATGACAACTACGGTAGGCCCATGTCCGTGCAGAGCCCGTCAGGTCGAGGCCCCGACAGCGACGACCTTCGCATCGCCCAGAACCAGCCACCCCCGCTGGTCGGCCACAACACGGTGACCTCCGATGCTGCCCTGCTCGAGGCGATCACCCGGCACGCATCGGCGGAGACGGCCGAGTCGCTGGAGGCGCTCGGAGCCGAGGCAGGCACTGCAGAGGCGCGTGAGCAGGGGATGCTGGCCAACGAGTTCCACCCGGAGCTGATGACGTTCGACCGCTACGGCAACCGCATCGACGAGGTTCGCTTCCACCCGGCGTGGCACTGGCTGATGGAGCGGTCGATCGGTCACGGGCTCGCCGCGACGCCGTGGGAGTCCGAGGATCCGCACGCACACGTACGGCGCGCCGCGGGGTTCTTCGCCTGGCAGACCGAGCCGGGTCACGGCTGCCCGGTCTCGATGACCTACGCCGCCGTACCTGCCCTGCGGGCCGACGACGCCCTGGCCAAGGAGTGGACCCCCAAGCTCGCCTCGCGCACCTACGACCCCACGCTGCGTCCCGCTGGCCGAGAAGTCCGGGGCACTCGCCGGCATGGGGATGACCGAGAAGCAGGGCGGCTCCGACGTACGGGCCAACCAGACGCTGGCGGAGCCGACCGCGGTCGACGGCGAGTACACCCTGCACGGCCACAAGTGGTTCACCTCCGCCCCGATGAACGACGTCTTCCTCGTGCTCGCGCAGGCGACCGACGGCCTGTCCTGCTTCCTGGTGCCACGAGTGCTGCCGTCCGGGGAGCGCAACCGGCTCGACGTCGTACGCCTCAAGGACAAGCTGGGCAACCGCTCCAACGCCTCCTCCGAGCTGGAGTTCCACGGCACCTGGGCCCAGCGTCTCGGTGACGAGGGTCGCGGTGTCCGGACGATCATCGAGATGGTGGCCGCGACCCGCCTCGACTGCGTGCTGGGCTCGGCCTCGTTGATGCGCAAGGCGCTCGCCGAGGCTTCCTGGCACGTGGCGCACCGTTCGGCGTTCGGTGGTCTGCTCGTGGACAAGCCGCTGATGCAGAACGTCATCGCCGACCTCGCCGTCGAGTCAGAAGCCGCCACCGCGCTCGCCATCCGGCTCGCCGCCGCTGTGGACGACCGCAGCGACCCGCACGAAGCGGCGCTGCGCAGGATCGCGTTGCCCCTGGCGAAGTTCTGGGTGTGCAAGAGGACGCCGATGATGGTGGCCGAGGCGCTGGAGTGCCTCGGCGGCAACGGCTACGTCGAGGAGTCGGGGATGCCGCTGCTCTTCCGCGAGTCGCCCCTCAACTCCATCTGGGAGGGTTCCGGAAACGTCAACGCACTCGACGTACTGCGTGCACTCGGTCGTGAGCCCGAGGTCCTCGAGGCGTGGCTCACCGAGGTCGGTCTCGCCCGTGGCGAGGACCCGCGCCTGGACCAGGCGATCGCCGGGGTGCTCGCGCTGCTCGGTGACGCCGAGTCGCTCGAGGTCTCCGCCCGTCGACTCGCCGGACAGATGGCGGCCTGCCTTCAGGCCTCCCTGCTGCTCCGGTTCGCCCCCGCCCCCGTCGCCGACGCCTTCTGCGCGACCCGCCTCGGCGGCGACTACAACGGCACCCTCGGCACCCTCCCGGTCGGCACCGACCTCCGCTACCTCGTCGACCGCACCACCCCCGTGGTCGTCTGAGGCTGCCGCCGACCGTTCGCAAACGCGCGGTCACAAGTTTGGCCGACGGGCCGATCGCACGCTCAGCACATCCGCGCGTGCGGGACTTGTGTCCGCGCGTTTACGAAGATCCGCCCACCCGTGCCTGTGGAGAGTTGTTCGACAGCCGGTCGGTGTGCGGAGAAGGTGTGCGGGTGACCCGGGTCGAGCAGTTCCTCCGACGGCACGGTGGGTTCGCCACCCGCGCCGCGATCGTCGCCGCCACCAGCCGTGCGGAGTTCGACGCGGCGGTGCGCCACGGAGACATCCTCTGGTTCTCACGCGGTCGGTACGGCGTGCCGGACATCGACCTGGACCTCATGACGGCCCACGGGTTGCGCGGCGTGCTGAGCCACACGAGCGCGGCACTGTGGCATGGCTGGGAGATCAAGACGCTTCCAGAAAAGACGCACGTGACCATCCCCCGCCGTCGTCGGCTCCGCCCTTCTCCGCGCGTCGACCTACATCACGCCGATCTTCGGCCGGAGGACGTCGTCGACCGCATCTGCACTTCACCTCGACGAACACTCCTCGACTGCCTGCGCACGTTGCCGCCCGACGAGGCGCTGGCGATCGGGGACTCCGCGCTGCGGCACGGCGTACGACGCCGGGTCCTTGACGACATCGCTTCCACCGTGCGGGGACCCGGCCGGCCGAGGCTCCTTGCCGCTGTGCGCCACGCAGATGCTCGAGCTGCCAACCCGTTCGAGTCGTGCCTGCGCTGGATCGCGCTCCAGGTCGAGGGCCTGAACGTCGAGCCACAACAGTGGATCGTCAACGCGAAGCAGAGCGTCCGGCCTGATCTCGTCGACGCGCGACTGGGGATCGTCCTGGAGGCGGAGTCGTTCGCGTGGCACGGCGACCGGGCAGCTCTCAAGCGGGATGCGAGACGCTTCAACCTGCTCGTCGCCGACGGCTGGATCGTGCTGCGGTTCGCCTGGGAGGACGTGATGTTCGACCCGGAGTACGTCCGCGAGGTGCTCCACAACGTCGTAAACGCGCGGACACAAGTTCGCGCCTGTACGACGTGCGCCGCGTGAGGCGGTCCGCCGACACAGACTTGTGTCCGCGCGTTTGCGAACTGCTCAGGACCCCAGGGCGGCGGAGACGACCTCGCGGGCCTCCTCCTGGACCTGGTGGAGGTGGTCGGGGCCCTGGAAGGACTCGGCGTAGATCTTGTAGACGTCCTCGGTGCCGCTGGGGCGGGCGGCGAACCAGGCCGACTCGGTGGTCACCTTGAGGCCGCCGATGGGAGCGCCGTTGCCGGGGGCCTTGGTCAGCTTGGCGGTGATCTTCTCCCCCGCCAGCTGGTCGCCGCGACGTCGTCGGGTGACAGCGCGGCGAGCTTCGCCTTCTGGTCGCGGTCGGCCGGTGCGTCGATGCGGGCGTACGCCGGGTCGCCGTGCCGGGCCACCAGGTCGGCGTAGTGCTCGCTCGGCGTACGGCCGGTGACGGCGAGGATCTCCGAGGCCAGCAGGGCCAGCAGGATGCCGTCCTTGTCGGTGGTCCACGTCGAGCCGTCGCGCCGCAGGAACGACGCACCTGCCGACTCCTCGCCACCGAAGCCGAACGAGCCGTCGATCAGGCCCGGCACGAACCACTTGAAGCCGACCGGCACCTCCACCAGCGGCTTGTCGAGCGCGGCCGCGACCCGGTCGATCATCGAGGAGGAGACCAGCGTCTTGCCGATCTGCGCGGTCGCGGGCCAGTCCGGGCGGGCGTCCGCCGAAGAGGTAGCCGATCGCGACCGCGAGGAAGTGGTTGGGGTTCATCAGCCCGGCGTCGGGGGTGACGATCCCGTGGCGGTCGGAGTCGGCGTCGTTGCCGGTGGCGATGTCGTACTCGTCCTTGCGCTCGATCAGCGAGGCCATCGCCGAGGGCGAGGAGCAGTCCATCCGGATCTTGCCGTCCCAGTCCAGCGTCATGAACCGCCAGGTCGGGTCGACGAGCGGGTTGACCACGGTCAGGTCGAGTCCGTGCCGCTCGGCGATCTCGCCCCAGTACGCCACGCTGGCGCCGCCGAGCGGGTCGGCCCCGATGCGCACGCCCTCCGACCGGATCGCGCTCGAGGTCGAGCACCGAGGGCAGGTCGTCGACGTAGGTCCCGAGGAAGTCGTACTCCCCCGCCGCGCGCCCGCGCCCGGGCGAACGGCACCCGCCGCACATCGGCGAGACCGGCACGGATCAGCTCGTTGGCGCGGTCGGCGATGACCTTGGTCGCGTCGGAGTCGGCCGGGCCACCGTGCGGCGGGTTGTACTTGAAGCCCCCGTCCGTCGGCGGGTTGTGCGACGGCGTCACGACGATGCCGTCGGCCAGACCGCTGCCCGACGAGGTCCTTGCCGCGGTTGGCCCGGATGATCGCGTGCGAGACCGCCGGCGTCGGCGTGTAGCCGCCGCGGTCGTCGACCAGCACGGTCACGTCGTTGGCCGCGAGCACCTCCAGCGCCGTGCTCCACGCCGGCTCGGAGAGCCCGTGGGTGTCGGCGCCGACGAACAGCGGGCCGTCGTACCCCTGCTGCCGCCGGTAGTCGCAGATCGCCTGGGTGGTGGCCAGGATGTGGGTCTCGTTGAACGACGTCTTCAGCGAGGAGCCCCGGTGCCCGCTGGTGCCGAAGACGACCTGCTGGTCGACGTCCTCGGGGTCGGGTACGCCGGTGTAGTAGGCCGTCACCAGCTTCGGGACGTCGACGAGGTCCTCAGGACCGGCCAGCTGTCCTGCCCGGGAGGCGTTCACGCGGACGGCACCTCCTGGCCCTTCGCGAGCACGGTCAGCCCGTCCTCGACCGCGAAGCCGCGCTGCTCGTCGGCCGCCCGGTCCACCCCGATCTCGACGCCGGGCGGCACCACGACGTTCTTGTCCAGGATCGCGTTGCGTACGACGGCACCGGGCCCGACCCGGACGCCGGACAGCAGCACGGAGTCGGAGACCTCGGCCCCGGACTCCACCCGGCACGACGGCGAGAGCACCGACTGGTTGACCTCGCCGCCCGTCACCACGACGCCCGGGCGACAGGATCGAGTTGAAGGTCTGGACCGGCCTGCCCTTCTCGCCCTCGACCAGCTTGGCGGGCGGGAGCGGGCCGTAGTTGGTGTAGATCGGCCACTGCGTGTTGTAGAGGTTGAAGACCGGGAGCGGTGCGACGAGGTCCATGTGGGCCGCGTAGTAGGAGCGCATCGTCCCGACGTCGCGCCAGTAGCCGCGGTCGCGCTCGTTCGAGCCCGGCATCTCGTTGTCCTTGAAGTCGTAGACCGCCGACTCGGTGCGGTCGACGAACCACGGCACGATGTCGCCGCCCATGTCGTGCTTGGACCGCTCACGATCCGCGTCGCGCGTGACGGCGTCCTGCAGGGCGTCGGCGTCGAAGATGTAGTTGCCCATCGAGGCCAGCACCTCGTTCGGCGAGTCCGGCAGCCCGACGGGGTCCTTGGGCTTCTCGAGGAAGGCCCGGATCTGCGAAGGCGCCTTCGGGTCGACGTCGATCACGCCGAACTGGTCGGCCAGCTCGATCGGCTGCCGGATCGCGGCCACCGTGCAGGCCGCACCCGTCTCCACGTGGTGCGTCGAGCATCTGGCCGAAGTCCATCCGGTAGACGTGGTCGGCCCCCACCACCACGACGATGTCCGGCCGCTCGTCCGTCAGCAGGTTGAGGGACTGGAAGATCGCATCGGCGCTGCCGAGGTACCACCGCTTGCCCGACCCGTTGCTGCGCCGGCACCGGCGTCACGTAGTTGCCCAGCAGGGTCGACATCCGCCAGGTCGTGGTGACGTGCCGGTCCAGGCTGTGCGACTTGTACTGCGTCAGCACGACCACCCGCAGGTAGCCGGAGTTGACGACGTTCGACAGCGCGAAGTCGATCAGCCGGTAGATGCCGCCGAACGGCACCGCCGGCTTCGCCCGGTCGGCGGTGAGCGGCATCAGTCGCTTGCCCTCACCGCCAGCGAGCACGACGGCCAGCACGTTCTTCCGAGTGGGGACTACAAGACTCATGTACTCGAACCTAGTGTCGCGCCGTCACACCGCCGCCACTAACGTGTGGGGATGCGCATCGACGTGCTGTCCCGGGAGTACCCGCCCGAGGTGTACGGCGGCGCGGGGGTCCACGTCGCCGAGCTGGTCCGGGCGCTGCGGGCGGTGGACGGTGTCGACGCCCGGGTCCACGCGTTCGGCGCCCCGCGCGCAGGAGGCCGGCACCACGTCGTACGCCGACCCGCCCGGACTCGCCGACGCCAACGCCGCGATCCGCACCCTGGGGGTCGACCTCGAGATGGTGGGTGGCTGCGCCGGCGCCGACCTCGTGCACTCCCACACCTGGTACGCCAACATGGCCGGCCACCTGGCCAAGCTGCTGCACGGCATCCCGCACGTCGTGTCGGCGCACAGCCTCGAGCCGATGCGGCCCTGGAAGGCCGAGCAGCTCGGCGGCGGCTACGCCGTGTCGAGCTGGGTGGAGAAGACGGCCTACGAGGCGGCCGACGGGATCATCGCGGTCAGCGCCGCCATGGCCGAGGACGTACGTCGCAGCTACCCGGATGTCGGATCCCGGCACGCATCCACGTGGTGCACAACGGCATCGACACCGACGACTGGTCCCCGGTCGAGAACCCCGACCGGTGCCGCGAGCTCGGTCTCGACCCCGACCGGCCCAGCGTGATCTTCGTCGGCCGGATCACCCGCCAGAAGGGCCTCCCGCTGTTCCTGCGCGCGGCGGCCCAGCTGCCTCCCGACGTACAGCTGGTGCTCTGCGCGGGCGCCCCCGACACCGAGGAGATCGCCGCAGAGGTGAGCGGCCTCGTCGACGGCCTCGCAGCCGAGCGCGACGGGGTGGTGTGGATCGCGGAGATGCTCCCCCGCCCCGACGTCGTAGCACTGCTGACGGCCGCCACGGTCTTCGCGTGCCCCTCGATCTACGAGCCCCTGGGCATCGTCAACCTCGAGGCGATGGCCTGCGACACCGCAGTCGTGGCGACCGCCACCGGCGGCATCCCCGAGGTCGTCGTCGACGGTGAGACGGGCTGGCTGGTGCCCGATCGAGCAGGCCACCGACGGCACCGGCACCCCCCTCGACCCCGAGGGCTACGTCGCCGACCTGGCAGCCGCACTGATCGACGCGGTCTCCGACCCGGAGCGGGCGCGCGAGCGCGGCCGGGCCGGTCGTCGCCGAGCCCAGGAGTCGTTCAGCTGGCCCGCCATCGCCCAGCAGACGCTGGAGATCTACCGCTCGCTGCTCTGAGCGAGCCCTGGAACGTCAGGGCGCCGGCAGCGGCCGCACGTCGGTGGTCCCGCCCGGGTAGCCGACGAGGTCCTCCCCGGTCCACTCCCTCACGTGGGCGCGGTACTCCGGCGAGTGCTGGTAGTCGCTGTGTCCCTTGATGGGCGGTCCGGCATCTCCCATCTCGGCACGGGGCACTTCGAGGGTGGGGACGTCGATCCCGGAGTCGGAGTCGGAGAAGACCCGGAAGCCGAGCGGGTCGGTACGCCGGAACAGGTTGATCCAGCGGCGTGATCCCTCGAAGCGGTACCGCACGCTGTCCTCGGGCGGGGCGGATGGTTCGACGAGGTCGGTCGCCAGGTCGGGGTGCGCGTCGCCGAGGGTCATCGGCCCGGTGGTCGCCTCGTAGCCCACGACCTCGGGCGAGAAGACGCACGGGAAGAAGCGTCCGTACAGGGCACGGATCTGGCTGCCGTAGGTGATCAACCGGAACCCGTCGAGCCGAGGGAGCCGGGCCGCCACCGTCAGGAGCACCAGCGACCCCTGGCTGTGCCCCGAGAGCACGACGGAGCGGCCCTTGGAGACGCTCAGCGCCCACAGCGCCCGGCGGGTGATCTCGGGGACGATGCGCTCGGCGTAGCACGGCGGCGAGAACGGATGGGCCGCGCGAGGCCAGAAGGTGGCCAGGTCCCAGATCACGCCCACCGCTCTCCGGACCGAGTCCGACGTGCGGATCTGGCTGCCGAGCAGCACGAGCAGGGCCGCCGCGCCCCACACGACGTACAAGGAGAGGTCGGAGAGCACGTCCAGGTGGCCGAACACCTGCCACGGAGGCTGCAACAAAGCCGAGAAGACGATCACGGCCAGCGCCACGGGAGAGGTCACGAACCCGACGACGTCGAGGATGCGTTCGGCGCGGTGTGCAAAGGCCGCCACAGCGCGGGTGTTCCCGGCGCCGGCACGGTCCCACTCCGGTATCGGTGAGTCGGCCTCTGACTCCTCGAGGATGAGCCGGCGGGCGCGCCGGAACCGCAGGAAGCACCCGGCGACCGCCAAGGCCACCACGAGCAGCCACACGGTCTGGGCCACGGGCGCCCACACCATCACCGAGGGAACCACGAGCGGGGTGTACCCGGGCTGCCGGAGGACGAGATGCACCGCCGAGGTCGGCGCGTCGACGCGCACCAGGCCGTCCGGCACCGTCACCGCGACTGCCCGGTTGAAGTCGTTCTGGCCGCCGGAGGCCTGGCAGACGTAGCCGCCGGCGCGGGTCACCGCTTTCAGACGTGGAGCGGCGTTGTCGTAGTCGCAGCTGTCGTGGAGCTCCACATTGGTCTCGGGGACTGCGAGCACCTCGTCGTGCAGTCGGGTCCCCTTGTCCAGGGCACGGAGGGGTACCTGGCTGGACAGCGGGTTGCCGCGCCAGGCCGAGGTCACCAGGACGTTCCCGGAGTAGATGACGAGCCGGCCACCCTGGTGGGTGTAGACCGCCCCGGAGATCACCACGCGACCGCTGACGGTCAGGTCCGGCCGCCGCGCGCCGTGCTCTCCCGGGTTGACGGGCGGAGGCCTCTCCACAGCTGGAAGCTGAGTCACCAGGAGCGTCACGGGCGCCTGTCCGTTGAGGACGTTGGCGCTACCGATCACCGCGGCGGTGGAGAAGAGCAGGGCCGTCCACACCGCGGCGGCGAGGAGGACCGAGGCTCCCGCGCCGGCGAACGCGCTCCTGGCGAAGAGGGCCTGCTGCTTGTCCGCGGTCCCCTCGCCGACCTTCGTGCGCGCGTCGTGACCCAGGCCGTAGTGCCACAGCGCGAGCATCGCGAAGACCGCCAGGGCCACCAGCCAGACGAGCAGTGCGACCTGGGTGCCGTGGTCGGCGGCGTCCTTGGCCGCTGACCCGTCCTTCGCCTGCGGGTTGGACCCGTCGGACGCGACGCGCACGACGACGTACCCCACGGTGAGCACGACGGGAAGGATCAACGGCGCCACGTAGCGGCGCCAGCCCGAGAGCCGGCCCCCTGCGAAGACGAACAGGTGCAGCGAGGTCAACGCGATGAAGAGCGCGGCGAACCAGGCGTTGCGGCCGAAGTAGTCCTGGAGCTCGTCGACCGGCGCGGCCGGCAGGACGTAGAGCAGCACGAGCTGGGCCACGGTCAGGCTCATGCCGGCGAGGACCAGGCTTCGGCCGGTCCACGCCCGGTGAGTCCTGCCGGTCGACGCCCTCGGCATCAGCTGCGCCTCGACGTCACCCGGGAGCGTCGTGCAGGCGACCACCAGCGCTGCGACCAGCAACGCCGCCGCGAGACCCAGCGGCACCACGAAGACCATGCGCCAGTCCCCCGGGTGGACCACCTTCAGCAGGTGGACGTCGACGAAGGCGACGACCGTCGCGAGCGCCGCGACGAGATGGACGTTGCGCAGCACCTTCGTGCGCTCCACCCCGGTGAAGAGGTCCTCGTGCAACAGCACGGGACCCTGCGGGCGGGTGTCGGACGGGTGGCCGTCGGGATCCAGGCGGTCGTGCCGCCGCGCTCCCCTGAGGTCGTCGCCCACCGGGTCCGGAGTCGACTCGTACCGCGACACCGAGGTGTTCGACAGCAGCACGAACACCGTGATCAGCAGCAGGGGTCCGAGGGATGCGATCGCCAACCGCTGACCCGGCGTACGCCGACCCAGCCAGCCGAACCAACCCGGCAGACCCGGGCACGCGGGGCTGCCTCCGCGGAAGCACTGCCAGCCGACCATGTCGACGCAGATCGTCGCCGCGGTGATGACGAGGAACATCGTCAGCAGGACCGAGGCCACCCGCAGGGCGGAGGCACCCAGCCGGCTGCCCGAGCCCTTCTGCCCCAGACCGAGCCGCGCCCAGTAGGCCATGTTGACCAGCGCGAAGGGGAGCAACAAGAGCCACAGTGCGCGCAGCACCCAGCCGAACAACCCGCGAGTCCCGCTGGTGAGCGTCCCCCACGAGTACACCTCGACCGCGAGGCCCGCCTTCGGGACGCGGTAGGGCAGGTTCCCGCTCCTGGAGCGGTAGAAGCCCGTCAGACCGTCGCCGGCAACCTGCTCCACATCGCTGCGATCGACCCCGAGCATCGAGGCGGGCGGCGTGCCGTGCACGCCGTGGACACGCAGCTCCAGCGCGACCGGCGAGAGCTCGCCGTCCGGGTCCGCCCTCCCGCTGACCATTCCTCGATGGTGGCGGGTATGCGCGCCGGTGGCAACGCGCCACGCACTGCGCCGGGGTGCAGCGCCGACGGTTGCGCGAGCTCCTCGAGGACCAGATCGGAAGTCGTCGAAGCGTTGCCGGCCGACGCGGTCGGCCCACTCGTCCTCGATCCGGTGCATTCGCTGGGTCACCGCGGCGATCGCGCGGTTCAGCCTGGATCTCCTCGACTCGACGGACTCTTGGGCGCCGAGGCACCAGCCGGCTCCGCGCCAGGGTCAGCGGCGCGCAGTCAGCTGCCCCTTCAGCTCATGGACCCACAGCTCGGCACCGAGGTCGATGAGCGTGGCCAGGGCCGCCTCGAGCAGTGGAGCACCCTCCTGCTCGGCCCCAGCGACGAGAGCAGCATCCCCAGCTCGGCCTCCGTGCGCGCCCGATGGTGTCGCGAGCCCCACTGGCGGAACCCGTCGGCGGCCTCGCGCAGCAGCGCGACCGCCTCCTCGGGGGCCTCCTCCTTCCGGAGCAGCGCGGCGAAGCGCGCCCGGTGCGCCCGGATCGCGAGCGGCACCCGGACCCGCGAGGCGCTCTCGTCGACGAGGTCGAGCAGGTCCGCGACCGCACCGTGCTCCTCCAGCCTCATGGCGAGGTCGACGACCGGAGGCCAGAACTGGACGAAGTCGTCGGAGAGCGCCGTGTCGTCGAACATCACGCGGGTGGCCCGCAGACCCAGGTCCAGCGCCTCGTCGGTGCGTCCCTCGTGCAGCGCGCGGTTGGACTCGGCGAAGGCGATCCACGCCTCGTCCGACGGGTCGTCACTGACCGGCACCTCGTCGGCCGGCCACGGCAGCCCCAGCTCCGTGCGTCGTACGACGGCCAGCCAGGCCGCGATCCCACCGGCCGTGACGTCGAGAGCCACCAGGTCCGGCAGCTCACCGGCCAGCCGCTCGTCGACCTCGTCCCAGCGCCCGGCCGACGGTCAGTGCGATCAACAGGTTGGCGGTGGCGAACCCGTGCCACAGCAGGTGGCCCGTGCGGGCAGCGACCTCGACCGCCTCACCCGAGGTGGCGACGGCCTTGTCGAGGTCGGCGAGGTTGTACTCGACGGAGAGGTTCGACAGGCAGCGGGCCAGCACCCCGGGAAGGTGGTGCTCGCGAGCCATGTCGGCCGCCGCGCGGAGCAGGATGCGCGCGGTGACCGACGAGCCCTCCTCGGCGTAGCAGAGGCTCAGGCCCGCCAGTGCGTGGGCGAGCTCCTCGGGATTGTCGACCCGCTCGGCGATCTGGATCGCACCGGTCGAGGATCTCGCGTCGAGGCATGTCGAGGTGCGAGTAGGCCGTCGAGAGGACCCTGCTCAGCGCGAGCAGCGCCTGGTCCGCGTCCGCAGCGCCCTGGAGCTCGTTCCACCACGGCTCGACCAGCGCCAGCGCGCCGGCGTTGTCGCCTCCCGACGCGAGCGCCGAGCCGTGGGCGGCAGCGGCGAGACCGGCGGCGGCCCGGTCACCCAGCTCCTCGAAGGCCTCCTGCGCCGCGCGGGCGTGCACGATCGTCTCGGCGTACTGGCCCCCGTCGCCCAGGGCAGCCGCCACGGCACCCAGCAGCCGGGCCCGGGTCGCCGCGTCCCTGGCCAGGTCCAGGGCCGCGAGGAGGTGTCCGGCCGACTCCGTCAGGGCACCCAGGGAGCGGGCGCGCACGGCTGCCCGTTCGAGCTGGGCGATCGCCCGCTCCCCCAGCTCGGGGACCTCGGGATCGGACGGGACGGCCTCGATGGCGTCGAGGTAGTGCTGGGCGATGATCGGGGCCAGCTCGCCGGCGCGGTCCTCGACGGCCTCGGTCTGCCGGGCCACCGCCAGGTGCAGGGCACGGCGGTCGCGACGCGAGAGGGTGGCGTAGGCCACCTGCCGCACGACGGTCTGCACGAACTGGTACTGCCCGAACTCCGCACTGAACTTGCTGGTCAGCTGGCCCAGGATCTGCAGCCGGACGAGCGCGCGAGAGCACCGGACCGACGTCACCCAGCTCCGGGCAGAGCTCCCCGATCTCGTCGCGCGAGAAGACGTTCCCGATGACGCTGGCCCGGTCGACCAGCATCCGCTGGCCCGGTTCGAGCGCGTCGAGCCGGGCGGCGATCAGCGCGTGCAGCGAAGCAGGCGCCCCGATCGAGGCGAGGTCGACCGCATCGGGATCGGTCAGGACGTACCTGCCGCCACGCGGTACGACGAGGTCGCGGTCGATCAGCGACCGCACCGTCTCCACCGCGAACAGGGGGATCCCCTCCGATCGGGTGACCAGGGCGTCCCGGACGTCGACCGGGAGGCCCACCACCAGGCCGTCCAGCAGCCGGGCGATGTCGGCGTCGCTGAGCACGGCGAGGTGGATCACCGTCGCACGGTGGTGGGTGGCCAGCCCCGGGCGTCGCTCGAGCAGCCCGGGGCGGCTGAGCAGCATCACGAAGCAGGGGAACTCGGCCACCGTCAGCAGGTGCTCGACGAACTGGAGCAGCCCGTCGTCGGCGTGCTGTGCGTCGTCGATGACGAGCACCACCGGTTCCTTGTCCTCGCCGATGCGCTGGAGGAACACGGTCCAGGCCGAGAAGAGGTCCTCGCGGGCGAACGTCGCGACCGAGCCGATGCCCAGGAGCGCACCCAGCCTCGGGCGCAGCCAGGCGCGTTCGTCGTCGGCCTCGACGAAGGCCTCCAACCCGCGCTCGAGCAGCAGCGCCGGATCCGGCGCCGGGTTGTCCTCCTCGTCCGGCGCGAGCGTGCGCAGCCGGCCGCGGATGGCCTCGGCCAGCGCGAAGTAGGCGAGGCCCTCGCCGTAGGCCACGCATCGGCCGTTGTGCCAGCGCACCAGGTTGGAGAGCCCGTCGACGTACTTCTCGAACTCCCACGCGAGCCGGGACTTGCCGGTCCCCGCATCGCCACCCAGCACGAGCAGGGAGGGCCGACCGCTCTCCTCGACCCCGTGGAACAGCTCCTTGACCAGCCGGAGCTCACGGTCGCGGCCCACGAGCGCGGCCTCGAGCCCGTCGGCGCGCTGTGCCCCGCCCACGGACGCCACCACCGCCTGCGCCGACCAGAGCGGCACCGGGTCGAGCTTGCCCTTGAGCTGGTGCGTGCCCGCGTCGACGTAGCTGATCGCCGAGGAGGTCAGCAGCCTGGTGGTCTCGTCGACCCAGACCTGGCCCGGAGTGGCGACCGCCTGGACCCTGGAGGCGGTGTTGACGGCGTCGCCGGCGACCATGCCCTGGTTCTCGGCGCCGATCGTCACGGCCACCTCGCCGGTGACGATGCCGACCCGCATCTCGACGTCGGCCACCTCGAGGTCGTCGCGGAGCGCGGAGACGACGTTGACCAGCTCCAGGCCGGCCCGCACGGCCCTCTCGGAGTCGTCCTCGTGCGCGGTCGGCACCCCCCAGACCGCCATCACCGCGTCGCCGATGAACTTCTCCACCGTGCCGCCGTACCGCGAGATGATCTGCCGGCACTCCTCGAAGTAGCGGGCCAACAGCTCGCGCACGAACTCCTGGTCGCGGTGCTCGGCCAGCGAGGTGAACCCCACGAGGTCGCCGAAGAGCACGCTCGTGACGCGGCGCGACGACACCGGCCTGGCGGCCACGGCGCTCCCGGTCGCCGCTCCCGGCGTCTGCTCGGTGCCGCAGCCGCTGCAGAACCGGGCCCCGGGAACCAGGGTCGCCCCGCACTCGCGGCAGGTGCTCGGCGCGATCGAGGCCCCACAGCTGAAGCAGAACCGGGCAGCCTCCGGGAGCTCGGTCGCGCAGCTCGGGCACGCGCTCATACCTGGACCCCTCTCGCCACCTGGCTCACGCCGGTGACGAGATCTTCTCGCCTAATGGCCTCGCAGGCCACCACATCCGACGGATCAGGCCAGCTCGAGCCCCGGGTACAGCGGGTGCTTGTCGAGCATCTCGGCCGACCGCGCGCGCACGCGGTCGGCGACGCCGTCCGCCACCGTGTACGTCGCCTTCGACGGCGCACCGGCCTTGTTGGTGCCAGGCGTGGTGTTGGAGAGCACCTCGTGGACCAGGTCGGACACCGTGTCGAACTCGTCGTGGCCGAACCCGCGGGTGGTCAGCGCCGGCGTGCCGAAGCGGATGCCCGAGGTGTACCAGGCGCCGTTGGGGTCACCGGGCACGGAGTTGCGGTTGGTGACCACGCCGGCCTCGAGCAGCGCCGACTCGGCCTGCCGGCCGCTGAGGCCGTACGACGACACGTCGAGGAGCACGATGTGGTTGTCGGTGCCCCCGGTGACCAGGGTCGCGCCGCGGGAGAGGAAGCCCTCGGCCAGCGACTTCGCGTTGTCGGCGATGTTCTGCGCGTAGGTCTGGAACGACGGCTGGCGGGCCTCGGCGAGCGCCACCGCCTTGGCGGCCATCACGTGCGACAGCGGCCCGCCCAGCACCATCGGGCACCCACGGTCGACGTCGCCGGCGAACTCCTCCTGCGCCAGCACCAGACCACCGCGCGGCCCGCGCAGCGACTTGTGCGTCGTGGTGGTCACGATCTGGGCGTGCGGCACCGGGTCCTCGTCACCGGTGAACACCTTGCCGGCGACCAGGCCGGCGAAGTGGGCCATGTCGACCATCAGCACGGCGCCGACCTCGTCGGCGATCTCGCGCATCTTGGCGAAGTTGACCCGCCGGGGATAGGCGGAGTAGCCCGCGACGAGCACCAGCGGCCGGAACTCCCGTGCCTTGGCGGCCACGACGTCGTAGTCGAGCAGCCCCGTCTCGGGGTCGGTGCCGTACTGCTGCTGGTGGAACATCTTGCCGCTGATGTTGGGCCGGAACCCGTGGGTCAGGTGGCCGCCGGCGTCCAGCGCCATGCCGAGCAGCCGCTGGTTGCCGAACTCGTGCCGCAGCTGCTCCCAGTCGGTGTCGGAGAGCTCGTTGACGTTCTTCGCGCCGAGGCGTTCCAGCGCGGGGGTCTCGACGCGGTGGGCCAGGATCGACCAGAAGGCGACCAGGTTGGCGTCGATGCCGGAGTGCGGCTGGGCGTAGGCGTACTGGCGCCCCGAACAGCTCGCGGGCGTGCTCGGCGGCCAGCGCCTCCACCGTGTCGACGTTCTGGCACGCGGCGTAGAACCGGTGGCCGACCGTTCCCTCGGCGTACTTGTCGCTGAACCAGGTGCCCATGGTCAGCAGCACGGCCGGCGAGGCGTAGTTCTCGGAGGCGATCAGCTTGAGCGAGGCCCGCTGGTCGGCCAGCTCCTTGCGTGTGGCGTCGGCCACACGCGGCTCCACCGAGGCGATCACCTCCAGCGCTGCGTCGTACGCCGTGGAAGCGGTCTTGGCCAGCGTGGAGTCGCTCATGGGAGCAGACTAGGGGGCACCCCTCGGGCCCCGTCCAGACCCGAAGACCGTGTCCATATATTGAACTAGCGTCTCACTGCATGAGATTCACGTTTGTGGTCAGGGTGTCCGCAACCTGAGACTGGGCGACATGATCAGCGCTGCAACGACCACCTGGCTCGTGGCCCGCCGCCACGTGGACCTCGGTCGTACCCGCAGCATGATGTGTCATCTCTCCTGACCTGCCCCTGACCGCAGCAACTGATCAGAGAGTCCTCCCGCCACGCGGGACGAGCACTCCAGGACGAGAGCCCATGACCACCTCCACTCCCCCCTCTGCCCCGACCGAGGGCCGCATCGGCCGTTCCGGTCGCGCCCGCCCCAAGCGCGGCGAGGGCCAGTGGGCCCTCGGCTACACCGAGCCGCTGAACAAGAACGAGCAGTCCAAGAAGGACGACAACCCGCTCAACGTGCGCGCCCGGATCCTGAACATCTACTCGAAGAAGGGCTTCTCCTCGATCGACCCGGCCGACCTCCGGGGGCGGTTCCGCTGGATGGGGCTCTACACCCAGCGGGCGCCGGGCTTCGACGGCGGCAAGACCGCGATGCTCGAGGAGGAGGAGCTCGACGACGAGTTCTTCATGCTCCGCGTCCGCAGCGACGGCGCCCTGCTCGGCCCCGACCAGCTGCGCGCACTCGGCAGCATCTCCACCGACTTCGCCCGCGGCACCGCTGACATCACCGACCGCCAGAACATCCAGTACCACTGGATCGAGATCGAGAACGTGCCCGAGATCTGGGAGCGGCTCGACAACGCCGGGATGACCAGCCTGGAGGCCTGCGGCGACTCGCCACGTCCCTTCCTCGGCTCCCCCGTCGCCGGCGTCGCCGCCGACGAGATCATCGACGCCACCCCCGCCCTCGCCGAGATCAAGCGGCGCTTCATCGGCAACCCCGAGTACTCCAACCTGCCGCGCAAGTTCAAGACCTCGGCCAGCGGGCACCCGAGCCTGGACTGCGTGCCGTCGGTCAACGACGTCTCCTTCGTCGGCACGGTGCACCCCGAGCACGGGCCCGGCTTCGACCTGTGGGTCGGCGGCGGCCTGTCCACCAACCCGATGCTGGCCCAGAAGCTGGGCGTCTGGATCGCCCTCGAGGACGTCGCCGACGTCTGGGAGGGCGTCACGGCGATCTTCCGCGACTACGGCTACCGGCGGCTGCGCTCGCGGGCGCGGCTGAAGTTCCTGCTGGCCGACTGGGGCGTGGAGAAGTTCCGCCAGGTCCTCCAGGACGAGTACCTCCACCGGACGCTCGTCGACTGCCCCTCCCCCGAGGCCACCCAGGGCGACGGCGACCACATCGGCGTGCACGAGCAGAAGGACGGCCGGTTCTACCTCGGCGCCGCTCCCGTCGCCGGCCGGATCAACGGCACCACCATCACCGCGCTGGGCGACCTGGTCGAGAAGTACGGCGCCGACGGCGCCCGCCTGACCGCACAGCAGAAGCTGGTCGTCCTCGGCGTGGACGAGGACAAGGTCGAGGACTTCATCGAGGACCTGGCCGCGATCAACCTCGAGGTGCGGCCCTCGAACTGGCGCCGCTCCACGATGGCCTGCACCGGGATCGAGTTCTGCAAGCTCGCGATCGTCGAGACCAAGCAGCGCGCCATCGACCTCGTGGCCGAGATGGAGCAGCGCTTCCCCGACCTCGACACCCCGATCAGCGTCAACGTCAACGGCTGCCCCAACGCCTGCGCGCGCACCCAGGTCGCCGACATCGGGCTCAAGGGCATGCTGGTGCATGAACGACGACGGCGACCAGGTCGAGGGCTTCCAGGTCCACCTCGGCGGTGCGCTCGGCCTCGAGAACGGCTTCGGCAAGAAGCTGCGGGCCCACAAGGTCACCAGCACCGGGCTCGACGACTACGTCAGCACCGTCGTCGGCAACTACCTCGAGGACCGCGCCGAGGGCGAGACCTTCGCGACCTGGGCCAACCGCACCGAGGAGATCCTCCTGCGCGGCGAGAAGAGCCTGGCGGAGGCGAGTCGCGCATGAGCGCTCGTGCGGTTCCGTTCCACTGCCCCTACTGCGGCGAGGAGAACCTCTTCCCGCACGACCCCGAGGACGGGACCGCCGGTCACGGCGCCTGGGAATGCCGCTCCTGCCTGCGCGCGTTCAAGGTCACCATGATCGGTCAGCTGCGTCCCCCCGCCGGCGCGAGCGCGAAGGGGGCCGGCCGATGACGATCCCCGCCACCATGGCCGCCCGCGAACGCCGCGGTTCCGAGACCGTCGGTCGCAGCCCCGCGGAGCTCAAGGAGCTGGTGTCCCACGTCGGTGCCGAGCTCGAGCTCGCCCCTGCCGGCGACATCATCGACTGGGCCGTGGCCACCTTCGGCGGCCGGTTCTGCATCACGTCGTCGATGGCCGACGCGGTCCTGGCCCACCTCGCCTCCAGCGTGCACCCGGGCGTCGACGTCGTGTTCCTCGACACCGGCTACCACTTCGCCGAGACGATCGGCACGCGCGACGCCGTGCAGGCGACCATGCCGGTCAACCTGCTCAGCATCACCCCGGAGCTGTCCGTCGCCGAGCAGGATGCGGCGTACGGCAAGGACCTCTTCGAGCGCGACCCCGACCTGTGCTGCGCCATGCGCAAGGTGAAGCCCCTCAACGACGCCCTCGCCAACTACGACGCCTGGGCGACCGGGCTGCGGCGGGCCGAGACCCACAACCGGGTGATCGCGCCGGTGGTGGGCTGGGACGAGAAGAAGCAGAAGGTCAAGGTCTCCCCCCTCGCGCGATGGAGCGACGAGGACGTCGAGAAGTACATCGCCGAGAACGGCGTGCTCGTGAACCCGCTCCAGTACGACGGGTACCCCTCGATCGGCTGCTGGCCGTGCACCCGCCGCGTCGCGGAGGGCGAGGACGCCCGCAGCGGCCGCTGGTCCGGCTTCAACAAGACCGAGTGCGGCATCCACCAGTGAAGACCATCCATGCCGACGTGGACGTCAACGGGGACGACGACCGACGCATCAGCACGAAGGGAGCCGGCTCACCATGACCGCTCCAGCACTGATCACCCTCGCCCACGGCAGCCGTGACCGCCGCTCGGCGGCCACCATCAAGGCGCTCGCCGAGGAGGTACGCCGCGCACGACCCGGCCTGCGGGTGGAGTCGGCCTTCCTCGAGCTGTCCCGGCCCGGTTTCGGCCAGGTCGTCGACCGCCTCGTGAAGGACGGCTACGACGAGATCGTCGTCGTGCCCCTCCTGCTCAGCGACGCCTACCACGCCAACGTCGACGTCCCGAACGCCGTGACGGAGTCGCTCGGCTCGCCACCCGGGACTGCGCATGCGTGCCATCGCAGATCCTCGGGCTGGAGCCTGCCTTCCTCGAGGTGCTCGACACCCGGCTGCGTGACGCGCTGAGCGAGGCGCGGGTCCGCGAGCTCGACGCCCTGGTGCTGGCCGCGGCGGGATCGTCCAACCCGCTCGCCAACCAGGCCATCGGCCGGCTCGCCCGCGTGTGGGGCACCCGCCACCGGCTCCCGGTCACGGCCGCCTTCGCCTCCACCGCTCCCCCGGCCACCGGCGAGGCGGTGCGGGCCTTCCGCCGCGAGGGTCGCCGCCACGTCGCCGTGGCCTCGATGTTCCTGGCGCCGGGCTTCCTGCCCGACCGCGCCGGCGAGCTCGCCCTCGAGGCCGGGGCGGTCGCGGTCTCGGCACCGCTGGGCGCCGACCCGATCCTCGCCCGCACCATCCTGGCCCGCTACGCCGTCGGGGCCGTGGAGCTCGTGCCCGTCTGAGCGGCACGGCTCGGCCAGCGGCTTCAGCCCGCACGACGCAGCGAATCCCTGCGCCTCGATGCCCAGGGCGACGTTGCTGCGGGTGTAGAGGTTGGCCAGCCCGGCGTACGCCGTGAGCTCGAGGAGTCCCGCCGGTCCGAGCGCCTCCAGCAACCGTGCGGACAGCTCGTCGGTCACGGTCGGCGGCGTCTCGGGTCATCGTCCTCGGCGTACTCCATGACGTCGCGCTCCAGCGGCGTGAACAGCGTGGAGTCGCGCCACTGCGGCACCTCGCGAGCCTTGTCGAGGTCGAGCCCCCTGTTGTGCGCCTGGAAGTACTCCAGGTCGAGGCAGAAGGAGCACCCGACGAGCGAGGACACCGCCATGTGCGCGAACGACTTCAGGTTCGCGGCGCACTCGTCCCACTTCTCGGCCTTGCCGCCGAACGCGAACATCGCCTTGAGCGCCGCGGGGTGGTGCCACATCACGCCGAGCGAGTCGGGCACCTGGCCGAACTGCCGGACGCTGAACTTCTTCACCACCGCTCCGTAGAGGCCGGTGATCTCGGTGGCGGGGATGCGTGCCGTGCTCGTCATGTGTCCTCCTGGTCGATGGGATCACCAGGGAGACACCGCAGCGCGGCGAGGTGTGACAGTGGCTCAGCCGACGAGGACCTGCAGGAGTCGCTGCAGCTCTGCGGCCGGGTCGTCGGTGAGGCCGCCGTGCACCGGGCCGGGCTGCACGACGGTGCTGCGCGGGGCGCGCAGGAAGCCGAACCGGGCGCTGGGGTCGTCGACCTCCTCACGCGAGCCGTAGGCCGTGGCCCGGGTGCTCGACCCGAAGTCGAGGTGCGCCTCCCCCCGGCAGACGCGGTCGACCGCCTCGAGCGCCGAGCGGACGGCGGGCAGGTCGACGTCGGCGGCGAGCGCCCGGAGCCGCTCCTCGTCGAGCCGGAAGGCCGAGCCGAGGTAGTCGTCCTGGTCGCAGAACAGCACCACGCCGACGTTGACGAACTCCTCGCGCTCGACGCGCGGCACGCACCGCAGCGCGACGTACTGATATCCCTTGGAGCCGTTCACCGGGCAGCCTCCACGTCCGGCAGCCACGCCCGACTGCCGCTCGCGCGGGCGAGCAGGTACTCCACGTAGCGCTGGCGCAGGGCCTCGGGACTCTCCGCCCCCGGCACCGGCTCGAGCCACTCGTCCGGCACCTCGGCGAGCACCGCGACCAGCGCCTCGGAGGTGATCCGCGCGGCCAGGTCCGCGTCCTGGGCGGCCGCCTCGGCGGCATGACGACGCAGGATGTGCTCGCTGGCGTCGTACGGCTGCGCCGCGAACCGCTGTGCCCTGTCGGGGTCCGACTCCCTGCCACCCGGCCAGGCGTGGTGGAAGTACAGCGCGGCACCGTGGTCGATCGCGAACAGCTCACCCCTCCAGATCAGCAGGTTGGGGTTGCGCCACGAGCGGTCGACGTTGGCGCAGAGGGCGTCCAGCCACAGGATCCGGCCGGCGAGGTCCGGGTCCGGCACGTACGACGCGTCGTAGCCGAAGGCGCCGGGGAGCATGTCCAGGCCGAGGTTGAGGCCCAGGCTCCGGTTCAGCAGGTCCTGCACCTCCTGGTCGGCCTCGTAGCGCCCGATCTCCGCGGCCAGGTCGACCGTGACCAGCTCCGGGACCGGTACGTCGACCAGCCCGGCGATCCCGGCCACGACCACCTCGGCCACCAGGACCCGCAGACCCTGCCCGGCACCCCGGAACTTGCACACGTAGATGCCGAGGTCGTCGGCCTCGACGACGCCCGGGAGCGAGCCGCCCTCCCGCAGCGGGGTGACGTAGCGGGTGGCGCGCACCCCTCTCATCGGGCGGCGCTCACGTCAGCCGGGCCCTCTGCTCCTCGACGTCGTAGTCGGGCTCCGGGCCACTCGAGCTGCATCCCGCGCAGTGCCTCGGCGAGGAGCTGGCCGACGGCCCAGTTGCGGTACCACTTCTTGTCGCTCGGGACGACGTACCACGGCGCCACGTCGGTGTGGCACCGCTCGCAGAGCGACCGTGTAGGCGCTGCCGGTAGTCCTCCCACCGCTCGCGCTCGTCGATGTCCGAGGGATGGAACTTCCACTGCTTGTCGGGCTCGTCGAGCCGGGCGCGCAGCCGCTTGCCCTGCTCCTCGAGCGAGACGTGCAGGAAGCACTTGATCACGACGGTGCCCGACTCCACGAGCTCCTTCTCGAAGTCGTTGATCGCGCCGTAGCGCCGCTCGATCTCCGCCTCGTCGGCGAGCTCGTGCACCCGCGCCACCAGCACGTCCTCGTAGTGCGAGCGGTCGAAGACGCCGACGAACCCTGGCTCGGGGAGCGCCTTCTCCACCCGCCAGAGGAAGTCGTGCGACAGCTCCTCCTCGGTGGGCTTCTTGAACGACGACACCCGCAGCCCACTGGGCCGCAGCTGGCCGAGGGCGTGGTCGACCACGCCCCCCTTGCCGGAGGTGTCCATCCCCTGCAGGACGACGAGGACGCGTCGCGAGCCACCGGTGTAGGCCTGGGCGTACATCCGCTCCTGGAGGTCGGCGCAGCTCCTTGCCCAGGGCGCGCAGGGACTTCTCGGCGTCGCGCTTGCCGCCGTCGAAACCAGGGGTGGACGCAGGGTCGAGGTCGTCGAGGACGACCTCGCCGGCCGGCAGCCGCAGCTGGTCGGTCAGCGCATAAGACATGCGGGTGAGTATGTCCTACGGTCGTGCTGTGCACCTGCCTGTGATGCCGCCCGTGAAACCGATGCTGGCCAAGTCGGTGAAGGGCATCCCGGATCCCGGGAAGTTCGAGGGCGGACTCAGCTTCGAGCCCAAGTGGGACGGGTTCAGGTGCCTCGTCTTCCGCGACGGCGACGAGGTGGAGCTGACCTCCCGCAACACCAAGCCGCTCACGCGCTACTTCCCCGAGGTCGTGGCCGCGGTGCGCGAGCAGCTGCCGCCACGCTGCGTCCTCGACGGCGAGCTGTTCGTGGCCGTGGGCCCGCGGCTGGAGTTCGAGGTGCTGCAGGAGCGGATCCACCCCGCTGCCTCGCGCATCAACATGCTGGCCGAGCAGACGCCCGCCGCGTTCGTGGCCTTCGACCTGCTCGCCCTCGGCGACCACGCACTCGTCGACCGGCCCGTTCAGCGAGCGGCGCGACCGGCTGGAGGCTGCGCTCGAGGGGCTCAGCGGTCCGACGTACCTCACCCGCACCACGACCGACGTCGACGAGGCTGCGAGCTGGTTCGACCAGTTCGAGGGGGCCGGGCTCGACGGCGTGGTGGCCAAGCCGATGGGGGCGCCGTACGTCGAGAACGCCCGCACCATGCTCAAGATCAAGCACGCCCGGACCGCGGACGTCGTGGTGGCCGGCTACCGGTTGCACAAGAACTCCACCGAGCAACGGCCGCTGCTGGGCTCGCTGCTGCTGGGGCTGTACGCCGAGGGCAAGCTGCAGCACATCGGCGTCGCCGCCTCGTTCACCGAGGCGCGCCGGGCCGAGCTGCTCGAGGAGCTGCGCCCCCTCGAGGTCGGGATCGAGCAGCACCCGTGGGGCGAATGGGCCGAATGGGCCATCGCCAACCCCGACCGCGTGCCCGGGCACCCAGAGCCGGTGGAGCGCCGGCAAGGACCTCTCCTTCACACCGCTGCGCCCCGAACGTGTGCTCGAGGTCGGCTACGAGCACATGGAGGGCCGCCGCTTCCGGCACACTGCTCAGTTCAAGCGCTGGCGACCCGACCGCGACCCCGAGTCGTGCGGCTACGACCAGCTCGAGGAGCCGGTGAGCTACGAACTCACTAAGGTTCTCGGTGTCAGCGAGGGAGGATGAGGCCATGAGCACCTATGACGTCGTACTGCTGGTCGAGCAGCCGTTCACTGCTCAGGACGCGACCAACCTGCGCGAGCTGCACGGGGACATCGAGGATCCCGTGATCTACCACGTCCTGCTGCCCGTGGAGGACGCCTCGGCGCGCGTCGAGTCCGCGATCGGCACCCTCGGCGGCGACGTGTGGAGCTCCCCGACCGTGAACATCGACCCGACCGAGATCCGCGACCTCCGTCAGGAGCTGTTGACCACCTGCCGCGAGGGCGTGGACACCACCATCGCGGCCATCACGGCCGCCGGGGGCAAAGCGGTGGGCGAACCCGTCACGATCGACCCGATCGACGCGCTGGTGGCCAAGTCGGCCGAGGTGAGTGCCGCCGAGGTCATCATCCTGACCCGTCCGCACGTCATCTCCGAGTTCTTCCACGTCGACTGGACCTCCAAGGCGCGCCGCAAGCTCGGCGTGCCCGTGCTGCACCTGCTGGAGCACGAGAACTTCGACGAGCAGGCCGGCGAGGGCGAAGGCATCAGCGGCTTCTAGCCGCTCCCGACGTGGCGCTCTTCCGACGCACCGATCGGGCGGTCGGGCGGCGTATCGCCGCGTTCTGGGACTGGTGGGCCGCCGAGGGCCGCGAGGAGGCGGTGGCCTCCATCGGCGGCCAGCACGAGCACTTCGCCGACGGCGATCGCCCGGCGTCTGGAGCCACTCGGTGGGCTCGGATGGGCGTTGGCCGAGGGTGACCCGAGCACGCACGTCCTGGTGATCACCGCCGGGGGCGACCCGGCCCGCCGCGCCCTGGCCCGTCGGGTCGTGCTCGCCGGCCCGGACGCCGACGAGACCTGGTCCTACGTCGACACCCGCCCACCCGCCCCGGACCCGGACTCGATCGTGCTCCAGCTGCCGGGAGGTCCACCGATCGATGCACCACGCGTCAGCGTGGCCGCCCGGCTCGAGGGCACCCGTTTCGACGTCGAGGTGCACCACCCGGCGTTCGCCGACATCCCGGCCGACCAGGCGTCGATGCTCACGGTCCTGCTCCTCGACGCTGCGCTGGGCGAGGTCGACACCGAGCTGTGGGTCGGCGAGGTGCACCCGGCCACCGTCGCGCCGCTCGACGGGTTCGGCCTGCTCGCCCTGCGTGCCGTCGTGCACGACCTGAAGCGGCAGCACGTCGACGAGGACGGCCGCCCGACCTGGGTGCTGCTGCGCGGCGAGTCCACCGCCGGCCCGCTCGTCGCGGCGGCACGAGTCCCGTTGCACCCGCTCGTCGGCGCCGCTGCTGGACACCTACGTCGCCGTGGTGCTCCCGTACACCGAGCGCGCCGGTGACGGGCTCCCGCGCGACGGGTCGCTGGAGCGGTTGCGTGACTTCGAGGACCGGCTCGAGGGCGACCTGGGCGTCCGGGGCATGGTGGTCGCGCCACCAGAGCGTCGCCGGCGTACGCACCCTGCACCTGTACGTCGACGGAGCCAGCGATGCCGTCGCGGTGGTCCGTGGGCGTGCCAGGACGTGGGCCGACGGCCGCGCGGACGGTCGCACGACCAGCCTGACCCGGCGTGGGACTCGGTGCGCCACCTGCGCCAGTAGGCGCTACTCCCCCAGCGGTCCGCCGGCGAGCTCGACCGCGACGTCGAGGTGTCCGACGTGGCGGGCGTACTCCTGCAGGACGTGGAAGCAGATCCACGCCAGCGACGGAGGGTCGACGGTGAAGCGGCCACCCGTCGCCGCGATCTCCTCGAGCCGATGACGGCGGAGCACGTCGCGGGTCCGCTCCCCCACTGCGCGGATCATCTCCACCACCGTCGCCACGTCGCGGTCCTCCGGCACCGCCCAGCGGTCGTCGACCTCGTCGCCCCGCGGATCGGCGACGGGTTCCGCGAGGAAGCCCCACACGAACCAGCGCTGCTCCATGAAGACGAGGTGGTGCAGGAGCTGCACCGGGGTCCAGCCCGAGGGCAGCACCGACGCGACCTGCTGCTCCGGTGGCAGGGCGAGGACCTTCTCGACGGCCTTCTCGCGGTAGAAGTCGAGATAGGCGGAGAACAACCCGGGCGGGTCGCTGCCCACGGTCCAGTGCGGTTCTCCGCTGTCTGCTCATTCCTCGACCCGGTTGCCGTCCTCGTCCCAGTGCTCGGCCACCTTCTTCGACGGCTGCACCCGCGGCGGCTCGCCGGGCATCTTCGGGTAGTCGGGCGGGAAGTTCAGCTCCCCTCCGGGCAGCTCCTCCCAGAGGTTCAGCAGGGGCTCCAGGGAGTACGCCGTGTCGTCGATCCCGGCCCACGGGTCGCCGTCGGCCAGCCGGTCGGGCACGGTGAAGAGGTTGAACCCGCGCGGGTCGGTGACGGTCGGCCAGCTCCTCCCAGGTCATCGGCGTGGAGACCGGAGCGCCCGGCTTCGGGCGCAGCGAGTAGGCCGAGGCGATCGTGCGGTCACGGTTGTTCTGGTTGAAGTCGACGAAGATGCGCTCGCCGCGCTCCTCCTTCCACCAGGCCGTGGTGACGCCGGGGTCGCGCCGCTCCAGCTCGCGGCCGAAGCCGATCGCGGCGTGCCGCAGGTCGGTGAACTCCCAGCGCGGCTCGATCCGCACGTAGACGTGCACCCCGCGGTTGCCGCTGGTCTTCGGGTAGCCGGTGATCCCGAGCTCCTCGAGCAGCTCGCGCGCGACGCCCGCCACCCGCACCGCGTCGGTGAAGGTGGTGCCGGGCTGCGGGTCGAGGTCGATCCGCAGCTCGTCGGGATGGTCGTTGTCGCCGCTGCGCGTGGGCCACGGGTGGAAGGTGATCGTGCCCATCTGCGCGCACCAGCCGACGGTGGCGAGGTTGGCCACCTTCACCTCCTCGGCGGTGCGGCCGCTGGGGAAGGTCACCTGCGTCGTCTCGACGTACGCCGGAGCGCCCTTGGGCACCCGCTTGCTGTAGAACGCGTCGCTCTTGTCGCCGCGCCCGGTGGCCAGCGTGATGCCGGGGTGCACGCCGGTCGTCCACCGCTCCAGGGCGGTCGGCCGGTCGCCCAGCGCCCGCAGGATGCCGTCGGCCACCGAGACGTAGTACTCGACCACCTGCAGCTTGGTGACCTCGGCCGTGCTGTCCGTGGCCGGGTAGATCACCCGGTCGGGACTGGTGACCCGGACCGCCTCCCCCGCGGCGTCGACCTCGACGGCTTTGCTGGCCATAGCGTCAACCTAGCCGGGAGGATTCACTGGTTGGCCGGTGAAACTTGCCGAAGCGCGCGAATTAACGGTCACTAAGTGGCAGTTTCACTGGTTAACCAGTGAAATCGCTCAGCACCGAGTTCGGCGAGAACACCGGCCGCTTGTCGATGGCGTCGCTGCCCATCCGGATGAACTCGAAGCCCGAGGTGGTCACCAGCGTCCAGCTCTCCGGGTCGGCCGGCCTGGCCCAGCGAGGCGCTCCACTCCCGGGCCCAGGTCTCCAGCGCCAGCTCGGCGCAGGCGAGGTGGGCGGGCGGGAAGTGGAACTCGTTGCGCCCGGCCTCCTCGGCGCTGCCGAGGAAGGCGATCGGCCGGCCCAGGCTCTCGGCGCACACGCCGCAGATGCGGCTCAGCGCGCACTGGATGACCTTGGCCTTGTCCAGGCCAAGGTCACCCATGCTGGCGAACGGCAGCTCGCCTATCCCGACGACGGGCTGGTCCTTCACGCCGATGCCAGTCCCGAGGTCCACTTGCCCGTCTCGTAGCGACGCGTCGGGCGCTCGTCGTCACGGCGACGGCCACGCGGCACCGCCGGACCCTCGGGCCCGTCGTGGCGCTTGGACTTCGTGAACTTGTTGGGCAGC
This sequence comes from uncultured Actinomycetota bacterium, assembly GCA_963794725.1. Lineage (GTDB taxonomy): Bacteria > Actinomycetota > Actinomycetes > Propionibacteriales > Nocardioidaceae > Marmoricola. The sequence continues at coordinate 153,952 of CAWCFR010000042.1, read as the reverse complement.
GACAGCTGGGTGATCGTGCGCAGCGCCTGGCCGTACTGCTTGTACAGCGGACCCGTGGTGTACGGGATGCCGTACTTCTCGCACAGTGGCCGCACCCGCTCGCTGATCTCGGAGTAGCGGTTGCTGGGCAGGTCGGGGAACAGGTGGTGCTCGATCTGGTAGCCGAGGTTGCCCGACATGATGTGCAGGAACTCGCTGCCGGTGAAGTTGGCCGAGCCGAGCATCTGGCGCAGGTACCACTCCGCCCGCGTCTCGTCCTCGAGCTCCTCCTCGGTGAAGTGCAGGGCACCGTCGGGGAAGTGGCCGCAGAAGATGATCATGTAGGACCACAGGTTGCGCGACAGGTTGGCGATCGCGTTGGCCTGGGCGGTCTGGATCGCGGCGGGCCCGGTCAGCAGCGGGAAGAAGATGTAGTCCTTGCCGATCTGGCGGCGGATCTTCCGACCGATCTGCGCGAGCTGCTTCTTCATGACCTTCGGGTCCTTCTCGCGCTTGCGGATGGCCTCGATGTCGAGGTCGTGCAGCGCGACGCCCCACTGGAACAGGCTGGCCAGCGCGGCGTTGTAGACGGGCTGCCCGAGGTTGAACGGGCTCCACTTCTGCTCGCGCGCCATCCGCAGGATGCCGTACCCGATGTCGTTGTCGTGGCCGAGCACGTTGGTGAACTGGTGGTGCACGTAGTTGTGCGAGTGCTTCCACTGCTCTGCCGGCTGGGCGGTGTCCCACTCCCAGGTGCTGGAGTGGATCTCGGGGTCGTTCATCCAGTCCCACTGGCCGTGCATGGTGTTGTGGCCGATCTCCATGTTCTCGAGGATCTTGGCCGCGCCGAGCAGGGCGGCGCCGGCGAAGAAGGCCGGCTTCCACTTGCTCCCGAACAGGGTGATCCGGCCCGCGGTCGCCAGGCCGCGCTGGATCTTGATCATCCGGTTGATGTACGCCGCGTCGTCGTCACCGCGCGACTCCTCGATGTCGGCGCGGATCTGGTCGAGCTCACGTCCGAGCTCCTCCACCTCCTCCTCGGTGAGGTGGGTGTACTCCTTCACATCGGCGATAGCCATGTGGCAGTGCTCCTTCGTCGTCCGTCGGTCGAGCTGGTCAGATGTCGAGCGTGCAGTCACCGGCTGCTGCAGTGATGCAGGTCTGGATTTGTTCGTTGGGACCGGAGTGCTCCTCGCCGCTGCGCAGGTCGCGCACGGTGCCCTCGACGAGGGTCAAGGTGCAGGTGTGGCAGATGCCCATGCGGCAGCCGTAGGGCATGCCGATGCCGGCTTCCTCGCCTGCCTCCATGCAGCGTGGTGGCGCCGTCGGCCTCCGGTCGTCTTGCTGGAGTTCTGGAAGGTGACCGTGCCGCCCTCGCGCGCCGTCGCCACCGAGCTCGAGGGTGAACCGCTCGAGGTGCAGCTCGTCCTCGAGGCCGGCCTCCTCCCAGTGCTCCTCGGCCGCGTCGAGCATCGGAGCCGGGCCGCAGGCCCAGGTCTCCCGCTCCTTCCAGTCGGGGCACACCCGCTCGAGGTCGCTCATCTCGAGGATGCCGTCGGAGTCGGTGTGCTGCTCGTGCAGCGTGAGGTTCTCGTGCCGCTCGCTGAGCTTGACGAGCTCGTCGCGGAAGATCATCCGCTCCTTGTTCGGCGAGCTGTAGGCGATCACGACGTCGGGCATCGTGCCGCGGCGGTGCAGCGTGCGCAGCATCGCCATCACCGGGGTGATGCCGCTGCCCGCGGCCAGGAACAGGATCTTCTCCGGCGGCGGGTCGGACATCACGAAGTCGCCGTTGGGCGCGGCGAGCCGGATGATCGAGCCCGGCTCCAGGCCGGAGACCAGGTGCGAGGACAGGAAGCCCTCGGGCATCGCCCGCACGGTGATCGCGATCGTCCGGCCGTTGCGCTTCGGGGGCGAGGAGATCGAGTACGAGCGCCAGTGGAACTTGCCCTTGACCTGGATCCCGATGCCGACGTACTGCCCGGGCTGGTGGTCCCAGCGCCAGCCCCAGCCGGGACGGATCACGATCGTCGCGGCGTCGTCGGTCTCCGGGATGACCTTCTCGATGCGGCCGCGCAGCTCGCGCGCGGTCCACAGCGGGTTGATCAGGGAGAGGTAGTCATCAGGGCTCAGGGGCGTGGTGATGCCGGAACCGAGACGTCGTACGCCTCCCCAGCCTCCGTTCCAGGGCAGGGCCTTCGAGACCCTTTCGGCGACCATGCGTGTGCGTCCTCCTGGTGATGGCTATCGGGTCAGTGAACAGGTGTCCACTGGATTTCGTCAAGCCCGAGAGGTCGTACCCGCCTTGCGTCGCGCACTAACGTGGACAGCATGTCTTACCAGGTGAACAAAAGCGACGCCGAGTGGCGCGAGCAGCTCTCGCCCGAGGAGTTCCAGGTGCTCCGCAAGGCCGGCACCGAGGCGCCGTTCAAGGGCGAGTACACCGACACCAAGACCGAGGGCGTCTACGCCTGTCGCGCCTGCGGCGCCGAGCTGTTCCGGTCCACGCAGAAGTTCGACTCCCACTGCGGCTGGCCGTCGTTCTTCGCGCCGCTGGCCGAGGACCGGGTGGAGTACATCGAGGACCGCTCCTTCGGCGGCGTGCGCACCGAGGTGCGCTGCGCCAACTGCGGCTCGCACCTCGGCCACGTCTTCGAGGGCGAGGGCTACGACACCCCGACCGACCTGCGCTACTGCATCAACAGCGTCTCGATGACGCTGCAGCCCCAGGCCGCGGAACCGGCCCAGGAACCAGCTGAGGCGTCTCCGCACCAGGGGTCAGCCGGCTAGCTTCTCGATCGCCTTGGCGATCCGCCGCTCCCGGGTCGCGTCGGTCTTGGCGTCCTCGATCGCCCGGACGTGCTCCTTGCGGTGGGAGTAGGCCAGGGCGTCGAAGCGGTCGCGCAGGCCTGCCGCTGCCAGGGCCGCGGCAAGGTCCTCAGGCACCTCGACCGTCCTCGGGCCCGCGTCGTGCTCGAGGGTCACCTCGTGGGTCTCGCCGCCGGCGACCCCGGCAGCCGCGCGGTGGTCCTTGGGGATGCCGACGAGGTACTTGCCGCCCATCACCGCGACCGTGGAGCGCCAGGTGTGCCCGTTGACGGTGACGTTGACCGGCACCCGCTTGCCCGCCCCGAAGCCGAGCACGACGTCCTCCGGTACGTCGATGCCGACGTTGTTGCCGTTCTGCAGCAAGGTGGTCGTGAACGTGGCCATGGTCGTCCCCTTCGGTCGTCGTCACCAGCATGGACCCGCTGGGCCGCCGCGAATCATCGCGACGGCCCAGCGGACCTTGCTCAGCCAACGGCGACCGGAGTGCGCCAGATCGCGACCGCGGAGGACAGCCCCCACACGATCGCCAGCGGGACGGTGAACTGACCGAAGCCCACCAGCGAGGCGGCGAGCATGATCGCGCCGCAGACGTACCCGACGACGGCGTGCCACCTCGGCAGGATGCCGGTACGACGCTCGACGTGTGCGAGGGCGAGGATCGTCAGCGCGCAGGTGCCCATCACCACTGAGCCCATGAGCGTGTAGTTCAACGCCGTCGAGTAGCGCAGCACGTCGGCGCCCGGCAGCGGCTCGTCGTCGAGGCGCACGAGGTGCCCGAACACTCCCCGCACCGCCGCGGAGACGAGCAACAGGGTGGTGAACGCACCACCCGTGCTGCGCGCGAAGGCGGCCCAGGCGCTCCCCGCGTCGTCCGGCCGGAGGCGCGACTGGAGGTGGTTGAGGACCACCGCGAAGGCGAGCGCGGTCACGACGGCGAAGCCGAGGGACCACAGGGAGGAGTCCACGTTCGCGCCCTGGTGCCACCAGTGCACCAGTCGCGCGTCGCTGGCACCGTGCGGCACGTTGATCACGGCGACGGTGAGGAAGAACGAGACCGCGAAGACCGCGGCCCCGATGGCGGCGACCCGCGTGGCGGGACGGGTGGACGACGCGAGCGGCACCTGGGCCGGCTCTTCGGTGGTGACGGGCGAGCTGGACATGTGTCCTCCTGGGGTGGGCGGCATGGAACTGCGTGCTCCTCAACCCTGGGTCGCCGGGCCCGCCGTCGACACCGGGCACTCTCTGGTTCCGGAATCAGGGCTGTCCCGGAGTACGACGGCCCCGAGCGGTGCCACGATGAGGCCCGTGAGCCGGGTCGGGCGCAACCTCGCGCGGGCGGTGGTGTGGTCGACCACCCCTGTGCTCCTCGTCGCCACCGCCCTCGTCGGGCGGATCGACCCGGCCGCCGCCGGGTTGACCCAGGGCGACCTGGTGACGTTCCTGTCGTTCCTCGTCGCACTGACCGCCTGCTACGCGGTCGGGGTGATGGTGACCCTGCGCGCGTTCTCCCAGGGAGTGGGCTGGGCGTTCCTCGGCCTCGCCGCGAGCCTGGCGTGGAGCGCGTTCGTCGACACCTACGCGGCGGTGGCCCTCGCCCGGCCCGGGGACCTGCCGGGCGGCGACGCTCGTGGCCACGTTCAGCGACACCAGCTTCGTGGCCTGGTTCCTGTTCCTTGCCCTGGTCCTCCAGTACACCCCGACCGCGCGCGACTCGATCCCGGGCGGACGCTGGCTGCCGCTGGTCACCGTCAGCAGTGCCGTGGTCTTCCAGGTGGCCGCCCTGCTGCGCAGCACCCATCTCGACGCGCCGTACGAGGACCTGGTCAGCCCGTGGGCAGTCCCCGCCCTGGCCGGGCCGGCGGGACTGATCAGCACCGCGGCGATCCTGCTGCTCGGCGGGTGCCTCCTCCTGTCCCTGGTCGCCGTGGTCCTCGCGTTCCGACGCGCCCGCGGCGAGACACGTCGTCAGCTCCTCTGGCTCGTCGCCGGGGCCGTGCCCCTCGGTCCCGGCATCGTCCTGTCGTTCGTCGTGTCCTACCTCGACCAGGAGTGGATCGCCCAGATCGTCCTGACCGCCTGCGTCGTGACGCTGGCGCTCGGGGTGGGCCTGTCCGTCGTGCGGTACCGGCTCTACGACGTCGAGCGGATCGTGACCGACTCCACGGCCTACGCCCTCGCCTCCGGTGCGGTGGTCGCGGCCTTCGGCGTGGTGGTGCTGGTGATCACCCGGACCGTCCCGGTGACGAAGTCCGGGCAGCTCTCCACGGTGCTCGCGACCCTGGCCGCCGCCGCGGTGGCCCGTCCGACGTACCTCTGGGCCCGCGACCGGGTCGACCGGAGGTTCAACCGCCGACGTCACGACGCCGTGAAGCTCGCGGAGCACGGCCTCGCGAGACGCTCGCCGGACGTCGAGGCCGTGATCAGGCAGGCCCTCGACGACCCCAGCGCCTCGTTGAGCTTCCCGTCGGGTTCGGGGTGGGTCACGGCGGACGGCCGGCCGGTGCAGCCGGACGCCGGTCATCTCGAGGTCGTCCGCAACGGGAGGGTGACGGCCGCGCTGTCCTACGACGCCGCACGCAACGAGCGCGGCACCGTCGACGCGGTCGTCACGCGGGCGGCGGCGGAGATCGACAACCTGGCCCTGCGTGCCGAGCTGGCCCGGCAGGTCGAGGAGGTGAGCGAGTCGCGATCCCGGCTCGCGCAGGCCCACCTCGAGGAGCGGCGTCGGATGGAGCGCGACCTGCACGACGGGCCCAGCAGAGCCTGCTGGCCATCGCGCTGCGCCTGCAGTCGGCCCGGGTCAACGGGGGCGAGGAGGCCCTGCGCGACGAGGTCGAGCACGCCGTGACCAGTCTCGCCGCGACCGTCCAGGAGCTGCGCGGCCTGGCCAACGGGCTGCAGCCGGCCGCCCTGGCCGGAGGTGGTCTGCGGGCAGCCACCGAGGACCTCGCCAACCGCATCCCGGTGCGGCTGCACCTCGACGTCCTCGAGCGACGCTTCGAGTCGAGCGTGGAGTCGGCAGCCTGGTTCGTGGTGGCCGAGGGTGTCGCCAACGCGGTCAAGCACGCGCGGGTCGACGAGGTCGAGATCAGGGCGCACGAGCAGGGCGGGCAGCTGCACGTGGTCGTGGCGGACGCGGGGCCCGGCGGGGCGGACGAGAACGGCCGCGGCCTCCAGGGGCTCGCCGACCGGGTGTCCGCGCTCGGTGGGCAGTTCTCGGCCCGGTCGCGCACCGGCGGCGGGACCCGGTTGGAGGCGGTGTTCCCGTGCGCGTAGTCGTGGCCGACGACTCGGCCCTCCTCCGGGAGGGGCTCACCCGCCTGCTGCAGGAGTCCGACATCGAGGTCGCGCGGGACGGCGGCGAACGTCGAGGAGCTGGTCCGGGTCGTGCACCGAGCACCGTCCGGACGTGGCCATCGTCGACATCCGGATGCCGCCGACGTACACCCACGAAGGGGCGGAGGCGGCCGTGGCGCTGCGCGAGGAGCACCCCGGCCTGGGCGTGCTGCTGCTCTCGCAGGCCGTGGAGACCCACTTCGCGGCCCAGCTGCTCGAGCGCCGCGCCGAGCGGTTCGGCTACCTGCTGAAGGACCGCGTCATCGACCTGGCCACGCTGATGGACGCGCTGCACACCATCGCGGCCGGTGGCACCGTCCTCGACCCGGAGATCGTCGGTCATCTGATGCGACGGCGCTCGGCCGAGGACGACCGTCTCGCCGCACTGAGCGACCGTGAGCGGCAGGTCCTCGACCTGATCGCCCAGGGACGCTCGAACTCCGCGATCGCCGAGCGGCTGGTGCTCAGCCCCAAGACGGTGGAGAGCCACATCGCGAGCATCTTCACCAAGCTCGACCTCTACGGCGGCCACGACGACCACCGCCGGGTGCTGGCCGTGCTGGCGGCGCTCCAGGCCGCTCCCTAGGGCAGCGCTCTACGGGAGGGCGGTGAGCAGCTCGGTCGGCGTCCGGCGCCGGCCGGTGTAGAAGGGCACCTCCTCGCGCACGTGGCGCCGGGCGTCGGAGGCGCGCAGGTGGCGCATCAGGTCGACGATGCGGTGCAGCTCGTCGGCCTCGAAGGCCAGGATCCACTCGTAGTCGCCGAGCGCGAAGCTGGCCACGGTGTTGGCGCGGACGTCCTTGTACTCCCGCGCCATCTGGCCGTGCTCGGCGAGCATGCGGCGGCGCTCGGAGTCCTCGAGGAGGTACCACTCGTAGGAGCGCACGAAGGGATAGACGCAGACGAAGTCGCGCGCCTCCTCGCCGGCGAGGAACGCCGGGACGTGGCTCTTGTTGAACTCCGCGGGCCGGTGCAGCGCCACCTGGGACCAGACCGGCTCGAGGCGCTGGCCGAAGCGGGTGCGTCGCAGCTGCTGGTAGGCGCCCTGGAGCTGCTCGACCTCCTCGGCGTGCCACCAGACGAGCAGGTCGGCGTCGGCGCGCAGCCCGCTCAGGTCGTAGAGCCCGCGCACGACGACGTCGTCGGCGTCGAGCTTGCCGACCAGCTCCTCGAGCTCGGCGGCCTCGCCCTCGCGCCGACGACTCCCCCAGGACGTCGCGGAGGCGGAAGACCGACCACATCGTGTAGCGGATCGAGTCGTTGAGCTCGCGGGCCTTCTTGGCAGCACCAGGCATGGCCTCAGTCTCTCAACCGGTCGGCAGGCGCGGGCGCGGTGGTCAGGTCGGCGACGATCTTCGCCACCGCGAGCCCGGCCGAGGCGACGCAGGCAGGGATCCCGACGCCGTCGTACGCCGAGCCGCAGACGGCCAGTCCCGGCAGGCGACCCAGCTCGCGCCGGACCGTGGCGACGCGGTCGAGATGGCCCACGGCGTACTGCGGGAGGGCGCCGCCCCACCGCTGCACGTGGGAGTCCACCGGTGCGACGGAGAGTCCGATGGCGTCGGCGAGGTCCGCCAGGGCGATGCGGACGAGCTCCTCGTCATCGACCTGCAGGACCTGCTCCTCGCGGTGGCGGCCGACCGAGCACCGCATCAGCACGAGGTCGCCGCCGGCGGCGCGGACCCAGTCCCACTTGGCGGCGGAGAAGGTCGCCGCCTTGATGGTGTGACCGTCCACGGGCGGCACCAGGAAGCCGGAGCCGGTCACCTCCGGGAAGGCGCGGGCCGAGAACGCGAGCGTCACGATGGCCACCGAGGCGTGCTCGACCCGGGAGAGCTCCAGGGCGGCCAGTCGGCGCGGTGTCGCTGAGCAGGCGCGCGGTCGCGCGGGCCGGGGTGGCCAGCACGACCGCGTCGGCGGGCACCACCTCGGGATCGCGGGTCGAGCCCACCACGAGGTTCCAGCCACCTCCTGGTCGGCCGGCCAGGTCACGCACCGTCGCCCCGGTGCGGATCGTGGCGCCGGCCGCGTGTGCCACGGCCACCGGCAGCCGGCCCATGCCACCGCGGATCCCCGCGAAGACGGGCGCCCCGTCGACCGCGCTCGCCATCGCCTCCGACGCCGCCCGGGTCAGCGAACGGTCGTGGTCGAGCAGCGCCACGAGCTGCGGTACGGCGGCCCGGGCGGAGATCTCGCGGGCGTGGCCGGCGTACACGCCTCCGAGCAGGGGTTCGACGAGCCGGTCGACGACCTCCTTGCCGAGCCGCTCCTCCACGAGGTTGCCGACGCTCACGTCGCTGTCGCCCAGCTCGGTGGCCGGCAGGACGCCGTCGAGGGCCGCACGCGCCAGGCCCCGGGCGGACAGGACGCCCTCGAGCGAGCGCAGGTCGAGCGGGACTCCCATCAGGGTGCGCGGCATCGGCACCAGCCGGCCGCGGTTCCACAGGGCTCGCGCTCGTGGTGACCGGGTGCACGACGTCGTCCCCGAGGCCGACCTCGCGTGCCAGCGCGACGCCTTCGGGGCGGCGGTGCAGCATCGTCTCGGCACCCACGTCGACCACGACGCCCGCGACCTCGGCCGTCCGGAGGCTGCCGCCGATCCGCGGCGAGGCCTCCAGCACGGTCACCTGCGCGTCCGGCAGCTGCTGCGCGATGCCGAGGGCGGCCGTCAGGCCAGACACTCCCCCGCCGACCACCACCACGTGCGGCGGGGCGGGCGGCGGTGGCACGTGCCCAGCCTGCCATGCGGGCGCGGCGTCCCGGGAACCGTCGCGATCCCTCCTGCGTCACAGACCCATGGACACCACGACGCGGGCCGCGCTGGCCACCCCTCTGCTCCTGTCGCTGCTCCTGGTCGGTGGCTGCGGGGGCTCGTCCGACTCGAAGGCCGGTGACTCCGGCGGCAGCACGTCCTGGCCCTCAGCCCTGGCGAGAAGTCGGCTGTCGGCGCGAAGCCGGCGACGGCGGACGAGGCCACGTCGACACACGTGGCCCGCTCGAACGCCTCTCCTCTTGAACGCGCGATCGTCTCGACCGGTCAGCTGACCCTCCACTCCAAGGACATCGCCCGGGCCCGTGGCTCGGTCTTCACCCTCGTGGCGGGGTGGGGCGGCACCGTGGCCAACGAGCAGACCGGCAGCGACTCCCACGGCCGCCTCAGCGACTCGACGATGACGCTGCGGGTGCCGACGCCGAAGTTCGACGTGGCGATGGACGCGCTGGCCAAGGTGGGCTCGGTCGAGCAGCAGAACCGCTCGTCGGACGACGTGACCACGAAGGTGATCGACAACCAGGCGCGGGTGCGGGCGGCCGAGCGCAGCATCGCCTCGATCGAGAACCTGCTGAGCCGGGCGACCAAGCTCTCCGACATCATCGCGATCGAGTCGGACCTCGCCCGTCGGCAGGCCGACCTCGACTCGCTCAAGCAGCAGGAGGCCTGGCTCTCCGACCAGACCTCGCTGAGCACGATCACGCTGAACCTGAGCCGGCCGATGCCGTCGGTGGCGAAGAAGACCGAGGCGCGGGGGTTCCTGGCCGGGCTCGACGGCGGCTGGTCGGCCCTGCAAGGAGCCACCGTCGTCGGCCTCACCGTGGTGGGCGCGCTGTTCCCGTTCGCGCTGCTCGCCGCCCTCGTCGGCGTACCGCTCTGGCTCGTCGTACGGCGCCGGCGGCCGGTGGTCGGGCCGCCTGCGGGGGCGTGAGCTGCTCCTCGGCGCCACGAACATGCGAATGTCACTGACGAGGCCGATGAGCTGCTCAGCCCGCCAGCAACATTCGCATGTTCGTGGGGCCGGATCAGCCTCGACGAGCTGCGGCCCAGGCACATCACCTCGCTCGACGAACATGCGAATGTCACTGGGGGCGATGAGCTGCTCATGAGCCCGCAACATTCGCATGTTCGTGAGCGAGGAGCGCCTACCGAGCCGAGTGCAGCTGCACGAACTCCGTCAGCCGGGCGAGCTGGTCGGGGTCGGTGGCGGGGATGACCCCGTGGCCGAGGTTGAAGATGTGGCCGGGCGCGGCGGCTCCGGCCTCGAGCACCTCGCGCGCCCGCTCGAGCATCACCTCGGTGGGCGCGAAGACGAGCGTCGGGTCCAGGTTGCCCTGCACCACCCGGCCGCCCACGCGCCGGACGCCCTCCGCGAGCGGGACCCGCCAGTCCACCCCGACGACGTCGGCGCCGGCCGCCCCCATCAGGTCGAGGATCTCGCCCGTCCCGACGCCGAAGTGGATGCGCGGCACGCCGGTCCGCCCGATCCGCTCGAGCACCTGCGCCGACCACGGCATCACGAACCGCTCGTAGTCGGCCCGGCTCACCGCCCCCGCCCAGGAGTCGAAGAGCTGGACGGCCGAGGCGCCGGCGGCCACCTGCACCTCGAGGTACGACGCGGCGATGCCGGCGATCTTGCCCATCAGGGCGGCCCAGAGGTCCGGGTCGCCGAACATCATCGCCTTGGTGCGGGCGTGGTCCTTCGACGGCCCGCCCTCGACGAGGTACGACGCCACCGTGAACGGCGCCCCGGCGAAGCCGATCAGCGGAGTGGCCCCCAGCGAACCGACGAGCGAGTCCACGGACTCGGTCACGTAGGGGACGTGCTCGGGAGTCAGGTCGGGGATGGCCTCGACGTCGGCCAGGGTGCGCACCGGCGACTGCACCACCGGGCCCACGCCGGGCACGATGTCGAGGTCGACGCCCACCGCCTTGAGCGGCAGCACGATGTCGGAGAAGAAGATCGCCGCGTCGACGCCGTAGCGGCGCACCGGCTGCAGCGTGATCTCGGTGACCAGCTCGGGGCGGGTGCAGGCCTCGAGCATGCTGGTGCCCTCGCGCACGCGGAGGTACTCCGGCAGCGACCGCCCCGCCTGGCGCATGAACCACACCGGCGTGTACGGCGTCGGCTCACCGCGGGCCGCCCGCAGGAAGGCCGAGTCGTGCAGCGCTGTGTGCGCCTGCGGTAGCGGGGCGCTCGGGGAGCCGGTGCCGGGCATGGGCCGATCCTCGCAGGTCAGGCGGCGAGTCCCGTGGTCGGGGAGGCTCGCTCGGCCTACGCTGTTGGACATGGCGGCATCCGAGCACCCGCGCATCGAGCCCCCGGTGGCACCGGCGGAGTTCCGTCGCGCCGTGCGCCAGATGCGCTCGGCGACGTACCGCCCGGAGCTGTTCGTGGAGGAGATGCCGGCGCCCCAGCGGATCGCCCCGTTCGCCTCGGCGCTGTCCGCCGACGTCACCGTCGCGGGCGAGGACGTCGGGTCGGGCCGCATCGTGGTCCTGCACGACCCCGCGGGCAACGACGCCTGGGACGGCACCTTCCGGTGCGTGGCCTACGCCCGCGCCGAGATCGATCCCGAGCAGGTCACCGACCCGATGCTCGCCGGTGTCGGCTGGAGCTGGCTCACCGAGGCGCTGGAGGCCCACGGCGCCGAGTACGCCGCCGCGTCGGGCAGCGTCACCTGCGTCAGCACCGAGAGCTTCGGGGGCATGGCCGACGAGCCGGCCGCCGCCCACCTCGAGATCCGTGCCTCCTGGTCGCCGGTGGGCGACCTCACCGCCCACGCCGAGGCGTGGGGCGAGCTGCTGTGCACCGCGGTCGGGCTGCCCCCCGTCCCCGAGGGTGTGGCCACCATCCCGAGCCGACGCGGACAGCGGGGTCCGGGGGCTGGCTCGGGGTCCGGTCCGGGAGTCGGATCGGGATGACCACGGACTGATGCCACCGGACGCACCCGACACCACCCCGAGCATCCCGACGACCGACCCGGAGACAGCCAGCGCGGTCGAGGAGTCCCCGCCCGTTCCCCTGCTGACCCTGCGCGACGGGCTTCCGGCGATCACCGAGACCGAGTCCGCCCTGGCCGACGTGCTCGACCGGGTCCGCGCGGGCACCGGCCCCGTCGCGCTCGACGCCGAGCGCGCCTCCGGCTACCGCTACTCCCCCCGGGCCTACCTGATCCAGATGCGGCGGGAGGGTTCCGGCAGCGCGCTCATCGACCCGATCGCCTTCGACGACCTCACCGGCCTCCACGAGGCGATGGGCGATGCCGAGTGGATCCTGCACGCCGCCAGCCAGGACATCCCGTGCCTGCGTGAGGTGGGCCTGGTGCCCACCCGGCTCTTCGACACCGAGCTCGCCGCCCGCCTGCTCGGCTACCCGCGCGTCGGCCTGGCCACCCTGGTCGAGGTGATCATGGGCCACTCGATGCGCAAGGAGCACTCCGCGGTCGACTGGTCGCGCCGCCCGCTCCCGCAGCCGTGGCTGGAGTACGCCGCCCTCGACGTGGAGGTGCTGCTCGAGCTGCGCGAGGTGCTGGCGGCCGAGCTGATCGAGTCGGGCAAGGACGGCTGGGCGCAGCAGGAGTTCCAGCACCTCATCGACCACGTGCCGCCGCCACGGCACGACCCCTGGCGACGTACCTCCGGCATCCACAAGGCGCGCGGTCGCCGTGGCCTGGCGGCCGTCAAGGAGCTGTGGACCACCCGCGACGAGATCGCCGAGAAGCGCGACACCACGCCGGGCCGGCTGATCCCCGACTCCGCCATCATCGCCGCGGCCAACGCCCTGCCGTCCGACGTCCGTGGCCTGCTGGACACCCCGGGCTTCCACGGCCGTGGCGCCCGTCGGTACGCCGACCGCTGGCTCGAGGCCCTCGGTCGCGCCCGCGCCCTGCGCGACACCGAGCTGCCGCCCCTCGCGGTCCGCTCCGACGGTCCGCCCGCCCCGCGGGTGTGGGCCGAGCGCGACCCGGTCGCCGCCGCGCGGCTCGCCTCGGCGCGCAGCGCCGTCACGGCGTGGTCCGAGGAGCACCAGCTGCCGGTCGAGAACCTGCTCACCCCCGACTACCTGCGCCGCGTGCTGTGGAAGCCGCCCGCCTCCGGCGGACCCGACCTCGAGGAGCTCGTCGCCGCCGACCTGACTCGCCTGGGAGCCCGGCAGTGGCAGGTCGAGATCACCGCGCCGTTGCTGTCCGAGGCGATCCGCAACCCCGACACGACTCCCAAGGACGTGGCCGGCGCACCGGACGCGTCCGGAGACGCCGGCTACTCCGTAGGACTCGCGCTCGGTGAGGGCGACGGGGTGGCGTTCGGGTCGAACAGCGGCACCGACGCCTCGTCGATCGCGGTCAGGCGGTCGATCAGCGGCTCGATCACCGGGTCGTAGTACAGGTGGGCCAGGGGCGCGACCGTGGCCCGGCGTACGTCGGGCCAGTACCGCGTGCGGGGCAGCGGCTGCACGTGCCGCGTCTCGCGCTCGAAGATCTCCGCGTGCAGGGGCCGCTCGCCGCGCTGCAGGAAGCTGTCGCCGTTGACCGCGTCGAGGTTCGTCGGCTGGACGTAGCCGGTGGCGGCCAGGGTGTCGGCGCTCTTGGTCGAGACGAGGTAGGTGAGCAGGTCGGCGGCGCCGTCGACCTGGTCGGACTTCGCCGCGATGCACAGGCCCTTCTGGCTCGCGTCGGTCGCGGCGCCGCCGGCGCGCGGCAGCGGCATCACGTCGAAGTTGAGGCCTTGCTGCTGCCGCAGCACCGGGGTGAGCTCGCGGGTGCCGAGCAGCATCCCGAGCTTGCCCGCCTTGAACCGCTCCACCGGGGAGCGCCTGCGCAGGGCGGCCTGGTCGAAGGTGATCTCGGGGTTGCGCACGACGTCGAGGAAGTTGCGCATCGCCGTCGCGGAGCTGTCCTCGGACAGGGCCAGTGACTTCGGGTTGTCCGGGTCGTCGACCAGGTCGCCTCCCCCGGACCAGATGAACGGCGCCACCTGCATGAGGTCGGGCGACACGTACAGCCCCCGGACGCCCGGGTGCCGCGCGAGCAGGGCCGCGCGGGTGAACTCGTCGAGGGTCCAGCCGGTCTCCTGGGTCACCGGACGGTGGTCCGGCTCCGCCGCGAGGCTGAGGTCGATCAGGCGGGTGTTGTAGTAGACGACCAGCGGCGAGACGTCGGTCGGCATGCACTGCAGGGCGGAGTCGGAGCTGAACGCCTCCAGCGAGGAGCGCGTGTAGCCGTCGCCGAAGTCGACCTCCCGGTCCGAGAGCAGGTCGTCGACCCGGTGCACCTGCTTGTCGGCGGTCAGGGCCGGGAGGTCGTCGCCGTCGATCTGGAACAGGTCCGGCGGGTCACCCTTGTCGGTCGCGGCGCGGACGGCGGCCAGCGCGGCGTCGTGGGTCGCGTAGGACTCGACCTTCACGACCGTGTCGGGATGGGTCGCGCCGAAGTCGGCGGCGAGGCCCTTGTAGGCGCTGACCACGGCCGGCGGGCCGTAGACGACCAGGGTGAGCTCCGCCGGACCGGACGGGCTCGCCGACGGCTTGGTGCTGGGCTGGTCGCCACCGCTCGCACAGCCGGTCGCCACGGCGGCGACCGCGAGGAGCGCAACCGCGACCCGCGTCGTCGTCCTGAACCGCATCGACCATCCCGTCGTCCTCCGTGCCCGGATCCGGGCACCCGCGCCACGATATCGGCCCGCGCCACACCGCCCGCACACGCCGTGGTGGCGCCCGGGTCACCTCTACGCTGGCGCCATGTCGCCGACCCGGAACCGTGCCGTGGCACCCGTCCTCGCGGGCCTCCTGCTCGCCGCCGGCGCGCTGGCCGGCTGCGGCGTCAGCAGCGACGACGACCCGAAGAGCCAGTCCTCGGCCTCCCCGTCGCCCGAGGCCACCGAGTCCGTGAGCCCCACGGAGTCCGCCTCGGCGACCCCCTCGGAGACGGCGACGCCGACACCGACCGCGGCCCCCTCCCCCACCCTCGCGCCCCAGGCCGCGCTCCTGACCGCCCAGGAGATGCCCGCCCTGAACGACACCGTGCGCTGGACGATGCGTCGCACCGGTCCGATCAGCTCGCGACCCTTCGGGCTGTGCCAGAAGTTCGACCTGCTCTCGATCGGCGCCGAGCAGGCCGTGGAGCGGACCTTCGCGGCAGGGGCGCAGGGCACCGCCGGACCGGACACCTCCGCCCAGCAGATCGGCACCTTCCCCGACGCCGCCAACGTGGCCAGGGCCAACAAGGTGATCCAGGCGTGGCACCGCACCTGCGCGTCCCGGGTCCGCGGCACCAGCGTGCGCGTCGGACCGATCGCGTCGGTCCCGGTGTCCTCCGGGACCGGGTGGTGGTACCTCGTCAGCTACGTCCGCGCCGGGGAGGGCCACTTCAGCGAGCTCGGCGTCGTGCTCTCCGGGAACCGGCTGAGCCTCGTCCGGATGGACCACGCCGGCCAGGACCACAACTACCCGCCCGGGCAGGACCCGATGCAGCTGGCCGTGAAGGCCGCTGCGGGGAAGCTGGGCTGAGGGCGGTGCGGGCGTGAGCGAGCGCCGCCACCACCGGCCGATGATGCCGGGCGCCCAGGCCTTCGAGGAGATCGAGGGGGACGTCGACCCGGCCACCCTCAGCGAGGCGGCCGACCGTGCCGCCACCGCCCTGGTGCGCGGGGCCCGTGGCCAGGCCGACGAGGAGCTCGTCGAGCGGGTGGTGCACCTCGCCGACTCCGAGGGCCTCGAGACCCTCGCCGAGCTGTGGTCGGGAGCACCGGCGGACTCCCTGGCCGGCTCGCTGTGGCGGCTCTACCTGCTGCGCAGCTGGGTCTACGCCGACCCGCGGACCGCGGCCCACGAGTACGACCGCGGCCGGGCGCACGTGCCGGTGGCCGAGGTCGTCTCCGGGGTGGTCGACCCGCCCGGTCCCGACGAGGTGCGGGCGCTGGTCGACGAGGTGCTCGGCGGCGTGGTCGTCGGTGACTTCGCCGACACGCTCCTGCGCGCCGCGGCCTTCGCCCGGGTGGCCGCCGCCGGCCGGGCGCACGACACCAGGGCCGAGGTGGTCGGCGGGTCGTCGTACGCCTCGGACCTCTCGGCCTCGCGTCTGCTGACCCTCGCCGAGCAGCTCGACCACGCGGCGCGGCTCGAGATCGACGGCGTGTTGGCCTGATCACGTTCGCTCGTCTGGCCTGCGCCGGTAGAGTGGGCGACGCGCCGGGTCGTGGCAGCCCCGGGTCCCAAAATCAGCCGCTTCGAGCGGCCACGCGCCGTGAGGCGCTCCCGGCCCGGCGCGACAGCTTCAGGCACGAGCGCAGCGCTCCCGGACTCTGCCGAGAACGGCGCACAGCTTCCGGAGGTGTGGATGAGGCTCCCGCTCCCCCGGCTCCGCAACCCGCTCGTGCGCTGGCAGCCGCGCTGGGCCCCGAAGGCCGACGGGCGTCCCGACCCCGGCGAGGTCGTGTGGGCCTGGGTCCCCTACGAGGACGACCCGACCCGCGGGAAGGACCGGCCGGTGCTGGTCCTCGACCTGCAGGACGGCCGGTTGCTCGCCCTGGCGCTGACCTCGAAGGACCACGACCGCGACGCCGAGCAGGAGCGTCGTGCCGGGCGGGTCTGGATGGACGTCGGCACCGGCGCGTGGGACACCCAGCGCCGGCCGAGCGAGGTCCGGCTGAACCGGTTGCTGCGCCTGGATCCGGCCGCCGTACGTCGCGAGGGGAGCTGCGCCTGCCGCGCCCCGTCTTCGACGCCGTGGTGGCGGCGGCCGCGCCGTACCTCTAGCTCAACCGAGCGCCTTGCGGATCCGGGAGTCCGAGACCGGGCCGTTGGTGCCGAGCTGCTGGGCCCAGAGGCTGACGCGGTACTCCTCGAGCATCCAGCGCACCCGGCGCAGGTCCGCGGGCAGGGGACGGCCCTCCGGCAGCGCGTCGACGCGGTGCTGCCAGGCCTGCTGCAGCGGCTCGACGCGCGCCATCAGCTCACGGTCCCGCCCGAGGTCGCCGAGACGGTCGATCCGCTCCTGCATCGCCCGCAGGTACCGCGGGTAGTCCCGCAGCGAGGTCGGCCCGGCCGCCGCGATGAAGCCGGGGTGCACCAGGCCGGCGAGCTGGGCGCGCAGGTCCGTCATCGCCGGCAGCCGGGGAAGCTCCACCCGGCCGTGCAGGGCCTTGTCGACGACGCGCCACTCGGCCAGGACGCGCAGCACCACGTGCAGCACGTCCCTGGCCCGGTCGGCGAGGTCACGTCGTGCCTGGCTCGACCAGCGACGTCGAACGCCGGCTCGTCACGCACCGTGGCGCTGTCGTCGACGAGCTGGCCCGCGGCGGCGAGGACGCAGTCGTCGAGCAGTGCCCGCGCGTTCGGGTAGGGCGACGCGGCCAGCCCCAGCTTCGCGGCGTTGTCCAGGCCCTCGAGGAGGGAGTCGGTCGGGCTCGGCACCGCGAGCAGCACGAGCCGCCGTACGCCGAGCCGGTGGTCGGCCTGCTGCTCCTCGGCCGACGCCGCCACGCGCAGCCCGACCGTGGCTGCCCTCGTCCACCAGCGTCGGGAAGCCGTGCACCTGGTGGCCCGCGCGCATCCGGGTGAAGGACGGCTCGATGGTGCCGAACGTCCAGGTCCGCTGACCGGTCGCGGACACCCCGGACGACTCGGCGGCCTCCTGCACCGCCCGGTCGAACGCGGGGCGCAGCGGGGCCTTGAGTGCATCGAGGTCCTTGCCGCGGGCCACCTCGGTGCCGTCGGTGTCGACGACGCGGAACGTGGGCCGCAGGTGGTCGGGCACCTTGGCGAGGTCCCAGGCCTCGGGCGGGACGTGCACGCCGGCCAGCGAGCGGAGGTAGCGCGAGAGCGCCTCGAGCAGCGTCTCCTCCCCCGGCGGGACCGACTCCAGGAACCGTCGCGCGACGTCCGGAGCGGGCACGAAGTTGACCCGCAGCTGCTTGGGCAGCGACCGGATCAGCGCCGTGACCAGCTCGTGGCGCAGCCCCGGCACGTTCCAGGTGAAGGCGGCCGCCTCCACGGTGTTCAGCGTCGCGAGCGGGACCTCGATGCTCACCCCGTCGTCGTCGCTCCCGGGCTCGAAGTGGTAGCTCAGGGGCAGGCTGGAGGACCCCTCGCGCCACTCGTCGGGGAACTCGCCCTCGCCGGGCTGGGTGTCCTGGTGGACGAGCATCTCCGGGTCGAAGGTGAGCAGGTCGCCGTGCTCGCGGCGCTCCTGCTTCCACCAGCTGTCGAAGTGGGCACCGGAGACGACGTCGGCCGGCACCCTCGCGTCGTAGAAGTCGAACAGCGTCTCCTCGTCGACCACGATGCCCCGGCGACGCGCGCGGTGCTCGAGCTCCTCGGCGCGCGCGAGCAGCTCCTGGTTGGTCCGCAGGAAGCGGTGCTGCTGGTTCCACTCGCCCTGGACGAGCGCGTGCCGCACGAACAGCTCACGGGCCAGCTCGGGGTCGCGCGAGCCGAGGGGTACGACGCGGTCCGCGACCAGCGGGACGCCGTACAACGTGACGCGCTCGTGGGCCATCGCGGCGGCCCGCTTGGTCGACCAGTGCGGCTCGCTGAACTGCCGCTTGACCAGGTCACCACCCAGGCGCTCGGCCCAGAGCGGGTCGATGGCGGCGTTCTGCCGGCCCCAGAGCCGGCTCGTCTCGACGAGCTCGGCCGCCATCACGAAGTCCGGCGGCTTCTTGAACAGCCCGGAACCCGGGAAGACCTCGAACCGGGTGCCGCGGGCGCCGAGGTAGTCGCGCCGGTCCGGGTCGCGCAGGCCGATGTGCGAGAGCAGCCCCGAGAGCAGGGCCTGGTGGATGCCGTCCTGGTCCGGCCCCTCGGCGGGCGCGCCCGCCTTGATGCCGACCTCGCGGGTCACCTGCCGCAGCTGGGTCTCGAACTCCTGCCACTCGCGCACCCGCAGGTAGTTCAGGTGCTCCGCGCGGCACATCCGCCGGAAGGCGCTCGAGCCCATCTCCTTCTGGTGCGTCCGCAGGTGGCGCCACAGGTTGAGCCAGGTCATGAAGTCCGAGCGCGGGTCGCGGAACCGGGCGTGCAGCTGGTCGGCGCGGGCCCGGTGCTCCTCCGGTCGTTCGCGGGGGTCCTGGATCGACAGGGCGGCGGTGATCACCAGCACCTCGCGCACGCACCCGAGGCGGTCGGCCTCGAGGATCATCCGGGCCAGCCGCGGGTCGATCGGCAGGCGGGCGAGACGCCGACCGATCCTGGTGAGCCGCGGTCGGTCCCCTCGTCCCGGGGCCAGGGCACCGAGCTCCTCGAGCAGCTGGACGCCGGCCTGTACGGCGCGCCGGTCGGGCGGGTCGACGAAGCCGAACCGCTCGACCTGCCCGAGGCCGAGCGAGGTCATCTGCAGGATCACGCTGGCCAACGAGGTGCGCAGGATCTCCGGCTCGGTGAACGCCGGTCGCGCCTCGAAGTCCTCCTGGCTGTAGAGCCGGATCGCGACACCGGCCTCGACCCGGCCGCAGCGTCCCGAGCGCTGCTGCGCCGAGGCCTGGCTGACCGGCTCGATCGGCAGTCGCTGCACCTTCGTGCGCGAGGACCAGCGGCTGATCCGGGCCAGCCCGGTGTCGATCACCCCGGTGATGCCCGGCACCGTCAACGACGTCTCGGCCACGTTGGTGGCCAGGACGATGCGACGCCGGGTGTGCCGCTCGAAGACCCGGTGCTGCTCGGCGGCGGAGAGCCGGGAGTACAGCGGCACGATGTCGAAGGCACGCGGCCCCTCGGTGAAGCGCTTCAACGCGTCGGCGGTGTCGCGGATCTCTCGCTCGCCCGGGAGGAAGACCAGGATGTCGCCCGCGGTGTCGCTGCGCAGCTCCTCGACCGCTGCCTCGATCGCCTCCGTCTGGTCGCGCTGGACGGGCTCACCCTCCTCGTCGTCGTACGACTCCTCGAGCAGCGGGCGGTAGCGCACGTCGACCGGGTAGGTGCGTCCGGAGACCTCGATGACCGGTGCGCCGCCGAAGTGCGCGGCGAAGCGGGCCGGGTCGATGGTCGCGGAGGTGATCACCACCTTGAGGTCGGGACGGCGCGGGAGCAGCTGGGTGAGGTAGCCGAGGATGAAGTCGATGTTGAGGCTGCGCTCGTGGGCCTCGTCGATGATCAGCGTGTCGTAGCGGCGCAGGTCGCGGTCGCGCTGCAGCTCCGCGAGCAGGATGCCGTCGGTCATCACCTTGACCCGGCTCTGCTTGGAGGTCCGGTCGGTGAAGCGGACCTGGTAGCCGACCGTCTCGCCCAGCTCGGTGCCGAGCTCCTCGGCGATCCGCTCCGCCACGCTGCGGGCCGCGATCCGGCGGGGCTGGGTGTGCCCGATCATCTGCTCCTGCCCCCGGCCGAGCATCAGCGCGATCTTCGGGAGCTGCGTGGTCTTCCCCGACCCGGTCTCCCCCGCGACCACGACCACCTGGTGGTCCCGGATCGCCGCGGCGATGTCGTCGCGGCGGGCCGACACGGGCAGGTCGGCGGGGAAGTGGATGCGCACAGCTCCGCCATTCTCCCCGGCGTGGGTCACGCCGGTCCAACGAGTTGCGCCCCGGGACGTGTCAGCGGGTGGGAGACGGGGTCGGCGGCGCCGGGGTGGGGCTGGTCCCCTGGCCGAAGGGCTGCAGCGGTCCGTTCGGCCCACCCGGCTGCATGCGCTGGTCCCACTGGCGCTGGCCGGACCCGTAGGGGTCGTTGAAGTGCCACTGCTGGCCCTGTCGGGGACCCTGGCCGAACCGCCGCTGGCCCGGTGGCATGCCCGGTCCGCCCTGCATCCGGCCGAACCCCGGTCCGCGGCGCTGGTCCTGGTGGTCGCCGACGGTGGCGATGGCGGCTCCCCCGAGCCCGCCGAGGAGCACCGCGACCAGCCCGACGGCGATCACCGCGGGCAGCGACCAGGAACGGTCGCGCCACGACGCTACGGTTCGGTGCCTGCCGCCGGGGGTGGCGTGTCCGGCGGCAGCACCGGGTGCTGGGCCGTAGGCACTTCAGCAGCCGTGCTCGCCACCTGGTCGGCCTGGATGGGCGCAGTCTCGTCGTTCCCCCGCGGGTCGTGCTCGGTCACGCTCCCATGGTGCGCCACGTTCCTGTGCTTGTCCTGTGACTGCACCGACTCGATACTCCAGGGCATTCGGCCCCTCGACACGCCGTACCGGAGGGTCCAGCTGCCCTGGAGTATCGAGAATTGTCGTTCACAGGAAACACACAGCGACCTCATGGACTCGTCACGCACAGCGCCGCCACAGTGGGGGCATGAGAAATGCGGGGCCTGACCTGACCCGCCCGGACGGTACGCCGCTCCGGGTGCTGGTGGTCGACGACGAGGAGAACATCGCCGAGCTGCTGCGGATGGCGCTGCGCTACGAGGGGTGGGACGTGGAGGTCGCCCTGACCGGCAGCAAGGCCGTCTCGCTCGCCAAGCAGCAGCGGCCCGACGCCGTCGTGCTCGACATGATGCTGCCCGACTTCGACGGCATGGAGGTGCTCAAGCGGCTGCGCACCGACCAGCCCGACGTACCCGTGCTGTTCCTGACCGCCCGCGACTCCGTCGAGGACCGCGTCGCCGGGCTCACGGCGGGCGGGGACGACTACGTCACCAAGCCCTTCTCGCTGGAGGAGGTCGTCGCCCGGCTGCGCGCGCTGATGCGGCGGGCCGGCGCGCGCCAGGCCGAGAGCGACTCGACCCTGCAGGTCGGCGACCTCGTGCTCGACGAGGACAGCCACGAGGTCAACCGCGACGGCGCGGACATCAGCCTGACCGCGACGGAGTTCGAGCTGCTGCGCTACCTGATGCGCAACCCCAAGCGGGTGCTCAGCAAGGCCCAGATCCTCGACCGCGTCTGGAACTACGACTTCGGCGGCCAGGCCAACGTCGTCGAGCTCTACATCTCCTACCTGCGCAAGAAGATCGACGCCGGCCGCCCCCCGATGATCCACACCATGCGCGGCGCGGGGTACGTCCTCAAGCCCGCGACCCCCGAAGGCTGAGCGGTGCGAGCACCGCGCACCCTCACCGCGCGCCTGGTCACTGACCGTGGTCGTGCTGGTCGCCCTGGTCAGCGCCCTGGTGATCACCGCCTCCGTGGTGGTGATGAGCACCTACCTTGACGGGCGCCTCGACGACGAGGTCCTCGGCGCCGCCAGCCGTGCCGCGCACCCGCGGCCCGGACTTCCCCGGCGACCAGGTACCAGGGCGGCCCCGGCGGGGACCGGCGCTACAACGCGCAGGGGCCCGGGACCCTGGTGGCGCTCGTCGTGCCCCGAAGGCTCGTCGACGGACACCGGCGCCCAGATCACCGAGTCCGGCGGTGGCCGCGTCAGCTCTCCACCGCGCCCGAGAAGTCGCTGGCCGCCGTGCCCACCGACGGGGAGGCCACACCGTGTCGACCTCCCGGTCGGCGACTACCGCGTCGCCGCCCAGACCGACGGGTGGGCAACCGCGTGGTCGTGGGCCCCGACGCACGACGTAGACGAGAACCAGGCACTGCTGAGCGGCTGCTGCTCCTGGTCGATCCTGTTCGCCGTCGTGTTCGTCGTGCTGGCCGCCCTGGTCGGCCGGATGCTGGTCCGCCGCCAGCTGCGTCCGCTGCGAGCAGGTGGCCGCGACGGCTCACGAGGTCACCGAACAGCCGCTGTCCACGGGCGCGCCGACCTCAGCCAGCGCGTCGACGACGAGCTCACCGACCCCGCCACCGAGGTGGGCCAGGTCGGGCTACGCCCTCAACACCCTGCTCGACCACATGTCCGAGGCCCTGGCTCGAGGTCGGCACCGCAGCGAGCAGCAGGTGCGCCAGTTCGTGGCCGACGCCTCGCACGAGCTGCGCACCCCGCTGTCCACCATCCACGGGTACGCCGAGCTCTCGCGCCGTACGCCGGACGACGCGGTCGCCCTCTCCAGCGCGCTGGTCAAGGTCGAGACCGAGGCCGACCGGATGTCGCGGCTCGTCGAGGACATGCTGCTGCTCGCCCGGCTCGACTCCGGCCGTCCGCTCGAGCGCGGCGAGGTCGACCTGACCAAGCTGCTGCTCGAGTCGGTGACCGACGTACGCGTGGTGGATGCGCAGCACGGAGCACCCCACCACTGGCAGCTGCGACTTCCCGAGGCGCCGATCGTCGTCCCCGGCGACGAGCAGCGGCTGCACCAGCTGTTCACCAACCTGCTGGGCAACGCCCGGCACCACACGCCGCCGGGCACCACCGTGACCGATCTCGGCCTCCTCCGGCCCCGACGGCGCCGTCGTGGAGATCCACGACGACGGCCCCGGCCTGCCCCCGGGCCTGGCCCAGCACGCGTTCGAGCGGTTCACCCGCGGTGACAGCTCACGCACCCGTGCGTCGGGGGGTGCCGGGCTCGGGCTCTCGCTCGTCGCCGCGATCGCCCAGGCGCACGGCGGGAGCGCCTCGGTGCGCTCCGAGCCGGGCGACACCACCTTCCGGATCACCCTGCCCGTCGGCTGACCCGCGGACGTCATACGTCCTGGTGCCTATAGCGACCAGAACGTATGACGTCCGGGCTCACAGGAGGCCCACAGAGGCAGCACACGGCGGTCGCAGCGCCGCACCGGATCGTCTGCGACATGGACACGACGACCACCCTGCCCCGGCCGACCGGCCCGGCCGCAGAAGCCCGCACAGAGGCCGCCCTCGATGCGAGCACTCCCCCCGCCTCCACCTCCCGTGAGTCCGCCGGCGCGGGCCGCATGGCGCGGCTGTGGCGCGGCCGGGCCGACGACCCGGCCTGGGCACGGCCGGCCCTGATCGGGCTGCTCCTCGCCACGGCGGTCCTCTACCTGTGGGGCCTCGGCGCGAGCGGGTGGGCCAACTCCTTCTACTCCGCTGCCGCGCAGGCCGGCTCGGAGTCGTGGAAGGCGT
Source organism: uncultured Actinomycetota bacterium (assembly GCA_963794725.1). GTDB lineage: Bacteria > Actinomycetota > Actinomycetes > Propionibacteriales > Nocardioidaceae > Marmoricola. The sequence continues at coordinate 130,199 of CAWCFR010000042.1, read as the reverse complement.
TCTTCTTCGGCTCCAGCGACTCGGCGAACTCGATCACCGTCGACAAGACGCCGCTGGCGCTGTGGCCGATGGCCCTGTCGGTCCGGATCTTCGGGCTCTCCAGCTGGAGCATCCTGGTGCCGCAGGCCCTCGAGGGCATCGCCACCGTCGCGCTGCTGCACCACGTCGTGCGTCGTACGACGGGATCGGCGGTCGCCGGGCTGATCGCCGGAGCCGTGATGGCGGTGACCCCGATCGCGGTGCTGATGTTCCGCTTCAACAACCCCGACGCCATGCTGGTGCTGCTGCTGGTCGGATCGGCCGCGGCGACCCTGCGAGCCGTCGAGGCCACCGAGGTTTCGACAGGCTCACCGCCGGGAAGCAGCCGTCCGCTGGCTCGCGCTCGGCGGTGCCCTCGTCGGGCTGGCCTTCCTGACCAAGATGCTGCAGGCGTTCCTCGTGCTCCCGGCCCTCGCCCTCGCCTACCTGTTCTTCGCCAAGACCCCGTGGGGCAAGCGGATCGTGCACCTGCTCGTCGCGTTCGGCGCCATGCTGCTGGCCGGCGGCTGGTGGGTCGCCATCGTCGCGCTGTGGCCGGCCGCGAGCCGGCCCTACATCGGCGGCTCCCAGGACAACTCGATCCTCGAGCTGACCCTCGGCTACAACGGGTTCGGCCGGCTCACGGGTGACGAGGTCGGCTCCGTCGGCGGTGGTGGCGGCGGCACCGGTACCGGGATGTGGGGTGCGACCGGCCTGTTCCGCCTGTTCAACAGCGAGATCGGCGGCCAGATCGCCTGGCTGATGCCGGCGGCGCTGGTCCTCGGGATCGCCGCGATGTTCTTCACCCGCCGGAACGCCGTCCGCGCCGCGCTCACCCTGTGGCTCGGCTGGCTGCTCGTGACCGCACTGACCTTCAGCTTCATGGCCGGCATCTTCCACGCCTACTACACCGTCGCACTGGCACCGGCCGTGGCAGCGCTCGTCGGCATCGGCGCCTGGACCCTGTGGCAGCGCCGCTCCTCGCTGGTCGCGACCTCGGTGCTCGCCTTCACCGTCGCGTTCACCTCGGTGTTCGCGTGGTACCTGCTGGACCGGGCCGACGGCTTCGTGCCGTGGCTGAAGTGGCTGGTCGTGGTGGTCGGGCTGGTGGGCGCCCTCGGCGTCGCGTTGGCCGGGCACCTGCCCCGCCGTATCGCCCTCGGTGCCGCCGTCCTCGCCCTGGCGGCCTCCCTCGCCGGCCCGACGGCGTACGCCGTGAGCACCGCCAGCACCCCGCACACCGGCTCGATCCCGACCGCCGGCCCCTCCACGGGCAGCGGGCCCGGCGGCATGGGCCGCCCGGGTGGGTTCGGCGGATTCGGCGGAGGCCCCGGTGGGACCCCGCCCGGCCAGACCCAGGCCAGACCCAGACAGACCCAGACCCGGCCACAGGGGCAGACCGGCGGTGGCGGCGCCGGTGGCCTGCTCAACGGCAGCACGTCGTCGGCCGCGCTCACCACGCTGCTGCAGACCGACGCCTCGTCGTACACCTGGGTGGCCGCGGCCGTCGGCTCCAACAACGCCTCGGGCTACCAGCTGGCCAGCGAGCAACCGGTGATGGCGATCGGCGGCTTCAACGGCAGCGACCCGAGCCCGACGCTCGCGCAGTTCAAGGCGTACGTCGCCAACGGCCAGATCCACTACTTCATCGCCAGCGGAGGCGGCATGGGTGGTGGGCCCGGGCGGCAACAGCTCCAACGCGATCGCCCAGTGGGTGGAGGCCAACTTCACCGCCAAGACCGTCGGCGGCACCACCGTCTACGACCTCTCCGGAGGGATCCAGTGAGTGCCGTGAGCGAGGTGGGGACCTCCGACCTGGGCGAGCCGCTCGAGACCGTGGTCGCGACGACGGTGCTCGACGTGGTGATCCCGGTCTTCAACGAGGAGGCGCAGCTCGCCGCGTCCGTGGAGCGGGTGCTGGAGCACCTCGCCACGATGCCGTGGAGCTACCGGGTGACGATCGCCGACAACGCCAGCACCGACCAGACCGCACTGATCGCGCGCCGGCTCAGCCACACCCACCCCGAGGTGCAGGTCGTGCACCTGGCGGAGAAGGGACGCGGGCGGGCGCTCAAGCGGGTCTGGAGCGCCTCCGACAGCGAGGTGCTGGTCTACATGGACGTCGACCTGTCCACCGACCTGGCCGCGCTGCTGCCGCTGGTGGCACCGCTGGTCAGCGGGCACTCCGACCTCGCGATCGGCTCGCGGCTCTCGCGGCACTCACGGGTCACCCGCGGCGTGAAGCGCGAGCTCATCTCCCGCAGCTACAACCTGATCCTGCGCCAGACGTTGCGCGCCCGGTTCAGCGACGCCCAGTGCGGTTTCAAGGCGGTACGACGAGACGCCGCTCGCGCGCTGCTCCCCCTCGTCGAGGACAACGCCTGGTTCTTCGACACCGAGCTGCTGGTCGTCGCCGAGCGCGCCGGGCTGCGCATCCACGAGGTGCCGGTGGACTGGGTCGACGACCCGGACAGCAGCGTCGACATCGTGCGGACCGCGCTCGACGACCTCAAGGGAGTCGCCCGGCTCGGGCGGGCGCTGGTGAAGGGCACCCTGCCTCTCCACGAGATCGGTGAGCGGCTCGGCCGCACGAGCACCGAGGCGCAGCGTGGCCGGCTGGGCATGCAGGTCGGCGTCTTCCTGGTGATCGGGGTCGGCTCGACGCTGGCGTACGCCCTGCTCTACCTCGCGCCTCAGGTCGGTCACCACCTCGCTCTGGGCCAACTTCACCGCCCTGCTGGTCACGGCGATCGCGAACACGGCGGCCAACCGCCGCTTCACCTTCGGCGTGCGCGGCCCGCAGGACGCCGTACGCCATCAGCTGCAGGGGCTCGTCCTCTTCGTCGCCGGGCTCGTCGCCACCACCGGCTCCCTCGCGGTGCTGCACGCCACCGGCTCGACGAACCGCGCCCTCGAGGTCACCGTCCTGACCGTCGCCAACCTCGCCGTGACGGTGCTGCGCTTCGTCGCGATGAAGCTCTGGGTCTTCGTCAGGAAGGCGTCAGGCGAGGATCCCCGGGCAGCGAGCCGGAGAGCAGCACCAGGAGCTCGTCACGGCTCAGGCCGCGGGGGTCGCGCACCCACTCCACGACGACCTCCTCGACGAAGGACGACCAGCCCTGCACCAGCAGGCGGACGGCGGGGGTGTCGGTGAGGCCGAGGGCGGCCGCCTCCTCGGCGGCGGGGCCCTCGAAGATCCGGTCGGTGAGCGCCGCGCGCGAGGCCTCGTAGATCCGGCGGATCTCGTCGTGGCCACCGGCCGCGCCGCGGATCAGCGAGACGTAGCCCTGGTAGTTCTCGGTCACGTAGTCGACGTAGCGCGCCAGCGACCCGGCCAGCTGCTCCAGCGGCGTGCCCTCGCCGTCGGGTGCGGTGCGCGCGTAGAGGTCGTCGGCCGCCCGCTGCACGACCGCCGTGTGGAAGTCCTGCTTGTTGCCGAAGTAGTGGTACAGCAGGCCGCGCGAGATGCCGGCCTCCTCGGCCAGCGTCTCGATCGAGAGCTCGTCCAGGGGGCGCGTCGAGAGCAGCCGCACGCCCAGCTCGAGCAGCTGCTCGCGGCGGTTGTCCGGTGACATCCGGACCCGGGCCGCGGTGGCAGTGGTCGGGGTGTTCATGTGGTGCATCTTACTGAACTCATGTCAACAAGGCTATTGACGGTCGTTCAATATCTCCTAGAGTTGGGGCATGACCTCGAAGACTCCCCTCCCCGAGCGGGTGCGCGTCCTCGTCGTCGGCGCCGGCTTCGCCGGCCTCGGCGCCGCGATCAAGCTCGACGAGCACGGCCTCTCCGACTTCCTCGTCATCGACAAGGGCGACACCGTCGGCGGCACCTGGCGCGACAACACCTACCCCGGCGCCGCCTGCGACGTGCCCAGCCAGCTCTACTCGTTCAGCTTCGCGCCGAACCCGGACTGGTCGCGCTCGTTCAGCCCCCAGCCGGAGATCCAGGCCTACCTCGAGCGCACCGCCCGCCAGTCCGGCGTCCTCGACCGGTTCCGCTTCGGGGTCACCGCCGAGGACATCGCGTACGACGAGACCGACCGGCTGTGGACCGTCGTCACCGACGCCGGCACCGTGGTCGCCGACGTCGTGATCACCGGCTCGGGCGGCCTCTCCGAGCCGAAGCTGCCCGAGATCGACGGCATCGACTCCTTCCAGGGCGAGATCTTCCACTCCGCCCGCTGGAACCACGACTGCGACCTCACCGGGAAGCGCGTCGCCGTGATCGGCACCGGCGCCTCGGCGATCCAGATCGTCCCCGAGGTGGCCAAGCAGGTCGCCCACCTCGACGTCTACCAGCGCACCGCCCCGTGGGTGATGCCGCGCCGCGACCGGGAGTACACCCGCTTCGAGCGGTTCGGCTTCCGCTACCTGCCCTTCTTCCAGAAGGCCTACCGCACCGGCATCTACTGGGGCCGCGAGTGCTTCGTCCCCGGCTTCACCATCAACCCCAAGCTCGCCGCACCCGCCGCCAAGCTGGCCCGGCAGAACATCGAGCGCGGGATCTCCGACCCCGAGCTGCGTGAGGCGGTGACGCCCCACTTCCAGATCGGCTGCAAGCGGATCCTGATCTCCAACGACTACTACCCGGCCCTCGACAAGGACCACGTCGACCTGGTCACCGACGGCATCGCCGAGATCACCCCGACCGGCATCGTCACCAGCGACGGCGTCTCCCGCGAGGTCGACGCGATCATCGTGGCCACCGGCTTCTACACCAGCGAGCAGCCCATCGCCGAGCACGTGAAGGGTCGCGACGGACGCACCCTCGCCGACGCGTGGCGCGAGCACGGCATGGCGGCGTACAAGGGCACCACGATCAGCGGCTTCCCCAACCTGTTCCAGATCGTCGGCCCGAACACCGGGCTGGGACACTCGTCGATGGTGTTCATCATCGAGAGCCAGATCGCCTACATCGTCTCCGCCCTCCAGCAGATGGGTGAGCGCGAGCTCGCTGCCGTCGAGCCCACACCGGAGGCGCAGCAGAGCTGGAACGACGACGTGCAGCGCCGGATGCAGCGCACCGTCTGGAACACCGGCGGCTGCGCGAGCTGGTACCTCGACGACCACGGCCGCAACGTGACGCTGTGGCCGCGCACCACCTTCGCGTTCCGCGGCCTGCTGCGGGAGTTCGACCTCGACCAGTACGTCGTGACCCCTCACGACGCCCCCTCCCCCAGCAAGGAGCACGCAGCATGAGGAACAAGAACCGGACCCTCTCCGACAAGGTCGTCGCGATCACCGGCGCCGGCTCCGGCATGGGCCGCGAGATGGCGCTGATCGCCGCCCGCGACGGCGCTCTCCTCGCGGTCTCCGACTGGAACGCCGACGGGCTCGCGGAGACCGTCGACCTGCTCAAGGCCGCAGGAGCCCGCGAGCTGCGCAGCGACGTCGTCGACGTCTCCGACCGGTCGGCCGTGGGCGAGTGGGCGACGGCCGTGGTCGAGCAGTTCGGTCGCGTCAACGTCGTGGTCAACAACGCCGGCGTCTCGATGACCGGCGACTTCGAGGAGATGACCTACGAGGAGTTCGACTGGATCGTCGGGGTCAACTTCGACGGCGTCGTCAACGGCACCAAGGAGTTCCTCCCCCACCTGATCGCCTCGGGCGACGGCATCCTGATCAACATCTCCAGCCTGTTCGGCCTGATCAGCATGCCCGGCCAGACCGCCTACAACGCGACGAAGTACGCCGTGCGCGGCTTCACCGAGGCCCTGCGCGAGGAGATGCTGATCAACGGGCACCCGGTCAGCGTCACCTGCGTGCACCCCGGCGGCATCAAGACCGGCATCGCGCGCAACGGGCGCAAGACCGCCGGCCAGGACGCCGCGCAGATCGACCGCCTCTTCGACCAGAAGCTCGCGAAGATGACCGCCGACAAGGCCGCACGCATCATCATCGACGGCGCGCTCGCCGGGAAGGCGCGGGTGCTCGTCGGTCTCGACGCGCACGCGATGCACCACTTCGCCAAGCTCGCCGGGTCCCGCTACCAGGACGTCATCGCCCGCGTGGCCCCCAAGGTGATGCCGCACCGCGGTCGCTGAGCGGTTTCGAGACAGGCGCTTCGCGCCTTCCTCAACCGGCGATGGTCCGGGGGTCGGCGTTGCCGCCGCAGACGACCACGCAGACGCGCTCACCCTCCCCGGGCACGTAGGCGCCGCTCAGCAGTGCTGCCAGCGACGTGGCCCCCGCGGGCTCGGCGGCCACGCGCACGTGACGCCACAACCACTGTCGCGCGGCGGTGATCGCCTCGTCGGTGACGAGCACGGAGTCCACGTCGTGCTCCTTCACGACCGACCAGGCGATCTCACCCAGCCGCGAGGCACCCAGGGCGTCGGCGGCCACCCCGCCGACCTGCACGTCGACCGGCCCGCCCTCCTCGAGCGCGCGGTGCAGCGTCGGGCACGTCTCCGGCTCGACCGCGACCACCCGGGCAGCCCCGCGCATCCCGATGGTGGTGCCGGCGACCAGGCCGCCGCCACCGACCGCCACCAGCACGGTGTCGCAGTCGGGTGCCTGCTCGGCGATCTCGAGGCCGAGCGTCGCCTGACCGGTCACGGTCGCCGGTGCGTCGTACGCGTGCAGCACGAGCGCCCCGTCCTCCTGGCCCGCCGCTCGGCTGGCGACCAGCGCCTCGGCGTAGGTCGCGCCGACGACGTCGACCTGCGCGCCGAGCTGCGCGATCGCCTCGACCTTCACGGCCGAGGCGATCTCCGGCACGAAGATCCGCGCGGGGATGCCCAGCACCCGCCCGACATGGGCGACGGCGAGGCCGTGGTTGCCCCCGGAGGCCGCCACGAGTGACGTCGGTCGTTCCGCGGCGCCGAGCACGCTGGTGAAGGCTCCGCGGACCTTGAAGGAGCCGGTGTGCTGCACCAGCTCCAGCTTGAGCGCCACCCGGACGCCCTCCACGTCGACGTCGAGCACCGGCGTGCGGCGCACGTACGGCGCGATCAGGGTGGCGGCTTCCAGCACGGCGTCGTACGTCGGAGCAGTCACCGGCCCAACGTATCCTCGGCGCATGCCGCAGCCGGTCCGGGTCGAGTGCCGCAAGTGGCCCGACGACCCCCACTGGGAGTTCGACGCGGTGCGCCTCGGCGTGGACGCCCACGGCACCTGGGTCGGCATCTCGCGCGGGACGCTGCTGGCCAGCCCGGTGCGCGCCTTCCACGCCGCTGCCGACCACGTCACCCTGGTGCCGCACGACGCGTGGTGGCTGGCCACCTTCTACGGCACCGACCCCCGCCGGCCCTTCGACGTCTACGTCGACATCGCGACGCCGGCGGTCTGGCACGGTGACGAGCTCGTCCGTGCGGTCGACCTCGACCTCGACGTCATCCGCGGCACCACCGGCCGGGTGTGGGTCGACGACGAGGACGAGTTCGCCGACCACCGCGTCCGGCTGGGCTACCCCGCCGAGGTGGTCGAGGCGGCCCTGGCGAGCTCGCAGCAGGTGCATGCCGACGTCGTCGCAGGTCGGGCGCCCTTCGACGGCACGCACACCGACTGGCTGGCCCGGTTGCGCCACCACCTCGCGCAGGGGCTTCTAGACCGGTAGCGAGCGCATTTGCAGACGCGATTGAATTGTCCGATTCTGGTCCGCGTCTTCCCGCAGGTGCCTAGGCTGGTGGGAGCACCACCACTGCCCCGCCCGTACTGCTTGAAGGTCTTCAATGTCCCGCCGCCGGCGCTCGATCGCCACGCTGTCCATCCTGGCGATCACCAGCCTCGCCGCGACCCTCGTCGCCGCACCCGCAGGAGCCGTGACCGACCCGGCCAGCGGCACCGCCGTGCCGATCCAGGAGTCGGGCAGCGACCTCGGCTTCTACTGGCAGCTGACCACCCCGCAGGTGGTCAAGCCGGGCTCCTACCTGCTCGCCCTGGCCGAGAAGCACCCCGGCTCCGAGGGCACCCGCAGCGACCAGCAGTTCTTCCAGATCAGCTCCACCGGCAGCAACGACGTCCCCTCCGCGGCCCTGGCGGCCTACCGGCGGGCAGCGACGACGATGGCCAAGGTCGATCCCGGGTGCCAGATCTCGTGGACCCTGCTGGCCGCCATCGGCCGGGTGGAGTCCAACCACGGTCGCTTCGGTGGTGCCCAGCTCGGCGCCGACGGCGTCTCGCGGCCGGCCATCCGCGGCCCGCAGCTCGACGGGGCCGGCGCGTTCGCGGCGATCGCCGACTCCGACAACGGCGTGATGGACGGCGACAAGGTCTGGGACCGCGCGGTCGGTCAGATGCAGTTCCTGCCCAGCACCTGGCGCTCCGTGGGCCGTGACGGGGACGGCAACGGCACGAAGGACCCCAACGACATCGACGACGCCGCCCTCGGTGCGGCGGTCTACCTCTGCGGCGCCGGCGGCAGCCTGGCCAACCCGGAGGGGATGGCCCGGGCGGCGTTCCGCTACAACCACTCCGACTACTACGTGCAGCTCGTCCTGTCGTTCCAGAACGGCTACACCACCGGCGTCTTCGCCGTACCTTCCCCGCCCCCGCCGCCGGCGAAGAAGGTGGTCAAGAAGGCCACCAAGACCGTGAAGAAGGCTCCCCACGTCGCGGCCGTGCCGACCCCGGCGACGCCCGTCGTGCCGACGAAGCCGACCCCGAAGCCGACGCCGCCCGTCCCGACCCCGACGCCCACGCCGACCCCGCAGGTCGGGAGCTTCACCGGCACCCTGCTGGCGCTGCCGAACAACGCCGGCTACACCCTCGGCGGGGTCACCCTCGACCTCGGCACCGGGCGCCTCGCCGACACGGCCACCGCCGACTACGACGGCGACGGCACCGCCGAGACCAACCAGCAGGAGCTCGACGGCCTGGTCGCCGCCGGCCAGCCGGTGACCGTCCACGGCTCCAAGCTCGCGGGCGTGATCACCGTCGACAAGATCGCCAACCTGCCGTACTGACGACTGGCGTCACACCGCGTCGTCCGTGGTGGAACGATGAGCGCCATGTCGCCCGGGCCGATCGAGTTCGCACACTCCCCGCCCGCGACGCTCGGCGTCGAGTGGGAGTTCGCGCTCGTCGACAAGCACAGCCGTGACCTCGTCAACGCGGCGTCCGAGCTCTTCGACCTCGTCTCGGCGGAGCACGGCGAGCAGCCGCGCGTGCACAAGGAGCTGCTGCGCAACACCGTCGAGCTGACCACGGGCGTGTGCCGTACGACGGCCGAGGCGATCGACCAGCTCGCGGACCTGATCGCGATGGTGCGCCCGGTGGCCGACCGGCTCGGCGTCGACCTGTACTGCGCCGGCACCCACCCCTTCGCCGCGTGGTCGCACCAGCTGCTGACCCCGGGCCACCGCTACGAGGAGCTGATCGCCCGGACGCAGTGGTGGGGCCGGCAGATGCTGATCTGGGGCGTCCACGTGCACGTCGGCGTGAAGCGCGAGCACGTGATCCCCATCGTCAGCTCGCTGCTCACCTGGTACCCGCACCTGCAGGCGCTCTCGGCGTCCTCACCGATCTGGGCGGGCACCGACACCGGCTACGCCAGCAACCGGGCGATGATGTTCCAGCAGCTGCCGACGGCCGGGCTGCCGTTCCAGTTCAGCACCTGGGCCGAGTTCGAGCACTACGCCCAGGACCTGCAGACGACCGGCGTGATCGACCAGATCGACGAGATCCGCTGGGACGTCCGGCCGGCGCCGCACCTGGGCACCGTCGAGATCCGGGTCTGCGACGGCGTGTCCACCCTCGCGGAGATGCGCGCCCTGGTCGCGCTGATGCACTGCCTGGTCGTCGACCTCTCGCAGCGCCTCGACCGGGGCGAGCCGCTGCCCGGCATGCCGCCGTGGCACGTGCAGGAGAACAAGTGGCGAGCGGCCCGCTACGGCCTCGACGCCTGGATCATCCTCGACGAGAAGTCCAACGAGCGGTTGCTCCTCGACGACCTCGCCGACCTCCTCGAGCACCTCGCGCCGGTGGCCCGCCAGCTCGACTGCACCGCCGAGCTCGACCTCGTCCGCGAGATCCCGCGTCGTGGTGCGTCGTACCATCGGCAGCGCGCGGTGGCCGAGCGCACGGAGGGTGACCTCGTGGCCGTGGTCGACTCGGTGGTCCGCGAGCTCTGACCCGGCCGGCTCAGTCGTCCACCGGAGGGATCTCGTCCGTGGCGGCCAGGGGGTCCATCCCGCTGATGGCCAGCAGGTCGGCCACCAGCGAGCGCGCCTGCGCCAGCACGACCTCGGCGGAGAGCTCGGTGCTGCGCTCCAGGTGGGCCGAGCGCCGGCCGACGGCGACCAGCCGGTCGCGCACCGCGCTCGCCTGGCGGCCGGCGGCGAGCTCGTCCGCGATGGCGTCGGTGCAGGAGGCGATCTCCTCGATCAGGTCGGCGTGCGCGTCGGGGATGCGCTCGTGGCGGTAGCAGGCGACGGCGACGCGGCGCACCAGCACGCGGGTGTTGCGCAGCGCGAAGTCCAGCGGCTCGACCAGGTCGGCCATCGCGCGCACCCGCCCGCGGTGACGCCTGCGGAAGGGCGACGACGCGACCACCGCGAGCCCCTCGTCGGCCGCCGCGCGCAGCTCACCCACCAGCGGGTCGGTGGTGCGGGCGTCGCGCAGCACGGCCAGGGCCCGTTCGACGTCGCCGTCGCGGATGCTGGCCGCCGCCGCACGCAGCAGGTCGGCGATCTTGCGCACCACGACCGCCGCCTCCTCGCGAGGCCGTCGCAACGGCGCGCGTGGGACGACCGCGGCCGCCACCAGGGCGACCGCACCCCCGATCAGGGCGTCGGTCCAGCGCGAGAAGGCGGCGCCGGGATACGGCAGCAGGGTGGCGACCACGACGGCCTGCACGGCCGCCTGGGTCACGAAGATCGCCCCCTGGTCGAGCAGGAGCGCGAAGGTCATCGCGAGCGAGACGATCAGGGCGACCTGCCAGCCGCCGGTGCCGAGCCACTGGGTGAGCATGTCGCCGAGCGCCACCCCGATGGCCACGCCGATGGTCACCTCCCCCACCCGCCGCAGCCGCTGGCCGTACGACGTGCCGAGGCTGACCACGGCCGCCACCGGCGCGAAGAACGCGCGCTGGTGGTCGAAGACGTCGGTCGCCACGAACCACGCCACACCGGCAGCGGCCGCGCACTGGCCGATCTGCCAGCCCTTCGACCGCAGCCGGGCCAGGCGCTGGCGCACCGACGTACGGCCGCGCTCGACCGCGAGCTCGAGGTGCGGTGCCCCGACGCTCACCCACTGGGCGCCGCGCCGGGTGACCCCGCCGAGGTGCCTACTTCTCGAGTGTCGTGCCACGACCGTGCATCAGCGTCAGCATCTGCGTGAGCTGCTGGTCGGCCTTCTCGGTACGACGGAACGTGGTCAGCGCCAGCGCCGGCTTGAACCGCTGGCGGGCGATCGCCTTGGCGTAGGTGAACTCCTTGAGGCCGTCGGGCCCGTGGATCCGCCCGAAGCCGGAGTCGCCGACGCCGCCGAACGGCAGGGTGGGGATCGCCGCGAACGAGATCACCGAGTTGACCGCCGTCATCCCGGAGCGGATCCGCGACGCGACGTCCATCGCCCGCTCCTTGCCGAAGACCGTCGAGCCGAGGCCGTAGCGGGTGTCGTTGGCCAGCCGCACCGCCTCGTCCATGTCGCGCACCTTCGCCACGGTCAGGGTCGGACCGAAGGTCTCCTCCTGCACCGCCGAGGAGTCCTCGGGCACGTCGACCAGGATGGTCGGCTGCACGTAGCGCTCCCCCACCGCATCGGCACCGCCCAGCAGCGCGCGTCCACCGCGGCCGAGGGCGTCGTCGATGTGGGACTTGATGACGCCGAGCTGTCCCGGCATCGTGATCGGCCCGAGCTTGCCGGTCTCGTCGGCCGTGATCTCACGGGCCTTCTCCAGCAGGGAGGAGACGAACTCGTCGTACACGCGCTCGTGGACGTAGACCCGCTCGACCCCGATGCAGGTCTGCCCGGCGTTGGAGCAGGCGCCCCAGAGGGCGGCATCGGCAGCGGCCTCGACGTCGGCGTCCTCGTCGACGATGAACGGGTCCTTGCCGCCGGCCTCGATCAGCACCGGGGTGAGGGTCTCCGCACAGGCAGCCATCACCTTCTTGCCCGTCGCCGTCGACCCGGTGAAGGCGAGCTTGTTCACGCCGGAGCGGCACAGCGCGGCACCGGTGTCGCCGAGGCCGGTCACCACCTGGAGGACCGGGTGCTCGGGCACGACCTCGGCGAAGGCGTTGGCGAGCCAGACCCCGACACCGGGGGTGAGCTCGCTGGGCTTGAAGACCACGGCGTTGCCGGCGGCCAGCGCGTAGACGATCGAGCCCATCGGTGTGTAGACGGGGTAGTTCCACGGCCCGATCACGCCGATCACACCGAGCGGCTTGTACTCGACCGTGGCGGTCATGTTGACCATCACCAGGCCCGAGGACCGCTTGCGGCGCTTGAGCACCTTCTCGGAGTTCTTGGCGGCCCACGCGATGTGGTCGAGGGCGAGGCCGGCCTCCAGGGTGGCGTCGCTGTGCGGCTTGCCGGTCTCGCGGTGGACGACGTCCGCGAGCTGGGCGATCCGGCGCGTGATCACGCCCTTCCAGGCGCTGAGCCGCTCGCCACGCTCGTCGAAGGTGAGCCCGGACCACCACGCGGCCGCCTCGCGCGCCCGCAGGACGGCTGCCTCGACGTCCTCCGGCGGAGTGCACCGGGTAGGTGCCGACGACGTCGCCCGTGCGGGGGCTGAGGGAGTCGAAGGTCTCCGCGGCCTCGGTCGGTGGCAGGTCGGTCAAGGTCATCGCGAACTCCTGATCAGCTCGGCCGCCTTCTCGGCGACCATGATGGTGGGGGCGTTGGTGTTGCCGCGGGGTACGACGGGCATGACGGACGCGTCCACGACCCGCAGGCCGTCGACGCCGCGGACCCGGAGCTCCGGGTCGACCACGGCGTCCTCGCCGGTGCCCATCGCACAGGTGGAGACCGGGTGGTAGAGCGTCTGCGTCTGGTTGCGGGCGTGCTCGAGGAGGTCCTCGTCGCTGGGGTTCTCCGGCAGCTGCCACGGCCGGTCGAGGTGGCGCGCCAGCGGACCCTGGGAGCAGATGTCCCAGAGCCGCCGCATCCCGGCCACCATCGCGTCGAGGTCGGCGCCGTCGTCGTAGTAGGCCGCGTCGATCTCGGGGCTCCAGGAGGGGTCCGCCGAGCGCAGCCGCAGGGATCCCCGGCTGCGCACGCCGACCAGGGTCGGCGCCGCCGTGAACATCCGCTGCGTGGGCTCGTGGAGCCCGTTGTCGTAGAAGCCGGCCGGAGCGATGTGGTACTGCATGTCGGGCGCCGGCAGGTCCTCCCGCGTCTTCAGGAAGCCCCCGCCCTCACCGACGTTGGAGGCCAGCGGGCCGGTGCCGCGGGCCTTCCAGCGCACCAGGTTGCGCAGGTTGTTGAACTCCGCGAGGTCCGAGACGCCGCGGGTGTACCAGATCATCGGCACGGCCGGGTGGTCCTGGAGCCGCTGGCCGACCCCGGCGAGGTCGGCCTTCACGTCGATGCCGTGCTCGCGCAGGTGCGCGGCCGGGCCGATGCCGGAGAGCATCAGCAGCTGCGGGCTGTTCACCGCGCCGCCGCAGAGCAGCACCTCGCGGTCCGCCCGGGCCGTGACCTCGCGGCCCCCGATCCGGTAGCTCACCCCGACGGCGCGGTCGCCCTCGACCTGGATCCCGGTGGCGAAGGCTCCGGTCTCGACGTCGAGGTTGGGCCGTGAGCGGGCCGGCTCGAGGTAGGCGTCGTTCACCGACCAGCGGCGACCGCTCTTGCAGGTGACCTGGTAGAGCCCGGCGCCCTCCTGGTCGGACCCGTTGAAGTCGTCGGTGGGCTTCACCCCGGCGCTGACCGCGCTGTCGACCCACAGCTGGGTGAGCTCGTGGGTGTAGACCCGGTCCTCGACGTGCAGGGGGCCGTCCTGCCCGTGGAACGGCCCGCCGAGACGAGTGTTGCCCTCGGCGCGCACGAAGTACGGCAGCACGTCGTCGTACCCCCAGCCGGTGGCGCCGAAGTCGTCGCGCCAGGAGTCGTAGTCGGCGCGGTTGCCCCGGATGTAGATCATCGCGTTCATCGACGAGCACCCGCCGAGCGCCTTCATCCGCGGCCAGTAGGCGCGGCGGCTGTGCAGCTGCTTCTGCTCGGTGGTCGAGTAGTTCCAGTCCCACTTGGTCTTGAAGAGGGCGGAGAAGGCGACGGGGATCGAGATCTCGTCGGCGTCGGGCTCGGGACCGGCCTCGAGCAGGAGCACCCGCACGTTCGGGTCCTCCGTGAGGCGCGCCGCGAGGACCGCGCCGGCGCTGCCCGCGCCGACGATGACGTAGTCGTGGGTCTGGGTCACGTCTCGCAACCTATACCCGCGCCCGCGCCTCGAACCTGGCTGGCCAAACCTGTCCCAGCACGGGAAGATCGATCGACTGGAGAGAAGAGGCACACGTGGTCGTCACCGATCGATCCCACCTCGGCGGCGTTCCTGTACGCCGAGAACAGGCAGATGCCGATGCACGTCGGCGGCCTGCAGCTCTTCGAGAAGCCGGAGGGTGCCGGACGCGACTACGTCCGGCAGGTCTACGAGCAGATGAGCAAGGACGTCGAGGTCGCTCCCCTGTTCCTGAAGCGGCCCACGCGCAGCATCACGACCGCCGGTCAGTGGGTCTGGACGCAGGACGACAACTTCGACCTCGAGTACCACTTCCGGCACAGCGCCCTGCCCAAGCCGGGCCGCGTGCGCGAGCTGCTCGACCTGTGCTCGCGGCTGCACAGCACCCGCCTGGCCCGGGAGCGGCCGCTGTGGGAGGTGCACCTGATCGAGGGCCTCGCCGACGGTCGCGTCGCCCTGTACACGAAGCTCCACCACGCCCTCGTCGACGGCATCTCGGCGATGCGGCTGCTCCAGAGCGTGATGTCGACCGATCCCGACGAGCGCGACACCCCTCCGATGTGGGCGGCTCGGCCCAACGCGAAGGAGAAGAAGGCCCAGACCGAGGCGGAGCGGAGCCTCGCCAACGTGCCGATGGACGCGATGCGCTCGGCCCTCGGCATCACTGCCGACGCCGCGGGCCTGCCCGGTGCGCTGGTGAAGACGCTCAGGGCCGGGCTCAAGAACGAGACCTCGGCGCTCTCGCTCTACGCGCCGCGCACCATGTTCAACACCACGATCACCGGCTCACGCCGCTTCGCCGCGCAGGGCTGGCCGCTCGAGCGGCTGCGGGCGATCGGCAAGGCGACCGACACCACTCTCAACGACGTGGTGCTGGCGATGTGCTCGGGAGCCATCCGCGCCTACCTGCTCGACCACGACGCCCTGCCCGACTCCACCCTGGTCTCGATGGTGCCGGTCGGCCTGAACGCCAAGCAGTCGCAGTCGGCGTCCGGTGACGGCGGCAACGCCGTGGGCGCGGTGATGGTGAAGCTCGGCACCGACCTCGACGACCCTGCCGATCGGCTCTCCTCGATCCACGCCTCGATGAAGACCGGCAAGGAAGCCCTGGGCTCGATGACCCAGCTGCAGATCATGGCGATGAGCGCGCTCGGGATGGCGCCGTCGATCGTGACGCCGATGCTGCGGATGCAGGGCATCATCCGGCCGCCGTTCAACCTGATCATCAGCAACGTGCCGGGACCGAAGTCCTTCCAGTACCTCAACGGCGCCAAGATGGTCGGCAGCTACCCGCTGTCGATCCCGATCAACGGGATGGCGCTGAACATCACCTGCAACAGCTACGTCGACGACATGGACTTCGGCCTCACCGGGTGCCGCCGCTCGGTCCCGCACCTCCAGCGGCTGCTCACCCACCTCGACGACGAGCTCGGCCACCTCGAGAAGGCGGCGGGGGTCAGCTGAGCGCTGGTCACCTCGGCCGCCGTACGTCACACCAGTCACAAGTTTCCCAGGTTAAGAACCCAAACTTGACGCCGTCGCGAGGACTTCACACAGGTTGCTGTCTCTTCACACACGTTGCTTCCTGTGTGAAGAACCAGTTTGGGTTCTTAACCTGGGAAACCGATGACCAGGGGCCGAGCAACCCAGCCCCAGCAAACCGGGTCAGGCCGCGGCCACGACCTCGCCGGGGCCGGGGGTGGAGTCGACCGCGTCGACCTCGAGGCCGAGCTCCTCGACCAGGACGAGGTCGCTGACGTCGCGCAGGACGCCGGACAGGGGGACGTCGAGGGCCTCGCACAGGGCCGCGAGCAGCTCGGAGGAGGCTTCCTTCTGGCCGCGCTCGATCTCGGAGATGTAGCCGAGGCTCACCCGGGCAGTCGAGGACAGCTCGCGCAGGGTCATCCCCTGGCGCATCCGCTCGGCACGCAGGACATCGCCGAGCGACGCGCGGAACAGCACCGTCTCGTGGCCCATGTGGTGCTCCTGTCGGTGGGGTGGAGGCACAACGCTACCGGGCGGGTGGTTCTTCCCGGGAGGGAGTCGCCGGATCGCTGCCCAGCTCGTCGTCGAGCCCCTGCTCGATCGCGTAGCGGACCAGCTGCACCCGGTTGTGCAGCTGCAGCTTGCGCAGGGTGTTCTGCACGTGGTTCTGCACGGTCCGGTGGGAGAGCACCAGCCGCTCCGCGATCTGCTTGTACGACAGCCCCTTGGCGACCAGCCGGAGCACCTCGGTCTCGCGCTCGGTGAGTCGCGGCGTGGTGTCGTCCGGACCGCTCGCCGGGGCGTCCGAGAGGCGGCGGTACTCCCCCAGCACCAGGCCCGCCAGCCCCGGGGTGAACACGGTGTCACCTGCGGCGACGCGTCGTACGGCGTCGAGCAGCTCGGCCCGCGACGCCGACTTCACGAGGTAGCCCGTGGCCCCCGCCTTCACCGCCTCGAGCACGTCCTGCTGCTCGCCGCTGGCGGAGAGGATCAGCACCCGCACGGTGGGGTCGCGCCGGACCACCTCAGCGGTCACGGCGACGCCGTCGGGCTCCGGGATCTGCAGGTCGAGCACGAGTACGTCGGGCCGCGCCGCCGGGAACCGGGTGATCGCCTCGGTCCCCGTCCCGGCCGTCGCGACGACGTCGAGCCCGGCCTCGGCCAGGTCGCGCGCCACCCCCTCGCGCCACATCGGGTGGTCGTCGACCACCATCACCCTCAGCTTCTCGGTCACGGCGTCACGATTCCATGAACTCGGCGTACGTCGGAGGCGCGACCTCGTCGAGCGTGCGCCCCGCCCAGTCGCCGTGTGGCCAGCGTGACCAGACCCGTTCGCCCGCAGCCTGCACCCTCCGGGTGGCCGACTCGACGTCGGCACCGAGCACGACCCCGTCCTCGACGACCTGCCTCCCGTCGACGAGCACGTCGGCGAGGTCCGTGGGCTGGGCGTAGTAGACGAGGTTGCGGATCGGGTCGCGCATCGGGGTCATCGTGAACCCGTCGGCCCGCCAGAACAGCAGGTCGGCCTTCGCGCCCGGTGCGATCCGGCCGAGGTCGTCGCGGCCGAGGAGCCGGGCGGCATTGATCGTCGCCGCGTCGAAGACGTCCCGCGCTGTCGAGACGTCGGTTCGCCGTGCCGCGACCTTGCCGGCGATCGCGGTCCACCGCAGCGACTCGATCATCGACTGGGGCGCCGTGTCGGTGCCCAGGCACATGTTCACCCCCGCCTCGACGTACTCCGGGAACGACTCCATCACGATCCCGCGGCGGATGAAGCACCACGCGTTGTAGGAGACCGAGGTGCCGGAGCCGGCCAGCAGTGCGAGGTCGTCACCCGCGAAGTTCACCCACGAGTTCCCGCTGATGAAGACGGCGTGGCCGAGGATCGTGCGCGGCCCGAGGAAGCCGAGGTCGCCCAGCCACTCGACCGGCGTGCGCCCGTGCCGGCGCGTCATCTCCTGGAACTCCCACACGCCCTGGGAGGCGTGCAGCGAGATCGGGACGTCCGAGGTCGTCGGCTGCCTGCTTGGAGTCGCGCAGCAGCGCCTCGCTGCACGTGTCGACCTGGGCCGGGGCCAGGAAGCCGCTCACCCGGCCGTCAGCGCGTCCGCGCAGCCTTTCGACGTACGACGTCGCCCGGTCGAACCCGGAACGCCCGTCGTCGGCGTCCCACGCGTACTCGACCCGCTTGCCGTCAGGGGTGAACCACCGTCCCGAGCGGTACATCGGCGCGACGTACCCACGCAGCCCGCTGGCCTCGATCGCGTCCGCGGCGTACTCCTCGATCCCGCCCATCTGGAGCACGGTCGTGGTGCCGGTCCGCGCCAGCTCGATCAGGGAGTAGTCGAGGCACGCCCGGGCGCCGTCGTCGTCGAGCCCCGCCATCTCGGTCGGCAGGATCTCGATGAGACCGGTCAGCCAGAACTGCCTGTTGCCGACGTCCTCCTGCACCGACTTGTCGATCGGCGACTCGTCGAGGTGGGCGTGGGTGTTGATGAAGCCCGGCGTGATGATCCGGTCGGGCAGCTCGACGACCCGGTCGGCCGGGCCGTCGTACGTCGACCCCACGTGCGTGATGCGGTCGTCCTCGACGACCAGGCAGCCGTCGCGCAGGATCCGGTGCTGGTCGTCCTGGCAGGCCACGATCCACCCGGCGCGGTAGAGCGTCGTGGTCATCGTCCGTCCTCCGGTGGTCGTAGGTACCTGCCCCGCCGGTGCTCCAGCGGGGCCTCGTCGTCGCCCAGCGAGAGCGTGACGAGCTGGACGACGGCGAGGTCCGACCAGCCCACCGACTCGAACGACTCGACCTCGACGGTGGCCCAGGACGGCGCGTCGGTCAGTCGTGGCCCGTGGGACGTCTGCTCCCACTCACCCAGCGTGAACGGCCCACCCGGGGCCGGGAACTGGCCGGCGAAGGCCTCGGCGAGCTGGCGGTGCCGCCACTCCAGCAGGTGTACGACGCCCCGGCCGGTCGCCTCGAGCTCGGCACGGAGGTCGGAGTCGGGATCCAGGAGAGCGAGCACGCGACCAGGTGAACCGCCCGCCACCATCAGCGAGGAGACCGTGAGGCCGGCCCCCGGGGAGGAACCGGCCGTCCACAGCGTGACCGCTCCCCCGAGGCGCGCGCGCAGCTGCCGGGCGGGCTCCGGGGTCGGCTCGCGGAAGGGGTGCTCGGAGTGGATGGTCATCGCGGCAGGGACAGCTCCCACTCGGCTCCCTGGCCGGGCACCGAGACGAGGTCGGCCGTGCCGCCGAGGTCGCGCATCCGGCCCACGATGGACTGCGCCACCCCGAGCCGACCCTCGCGAGCGGCTGCCTCCAGGCGACCGGGCGCGATGCCCGGGCCGTCGTCACGCACCGAGACCACCCAGCGGTCGCCGAGGTCCTCGAGCAGCACCCACGCCTCGGCGTCGCGCCCGACGTGGTGCCGCACGTTGCTCAGGCACGCCTCGACCACGGCCACCACCTCCGTGCCGGTGGCCGCGGCCACGACGGCCGGCGTACCCGGCGTGACGACGTGCACCCGGGCGGTCTGCAGCGCCGCGAGCTCCTGCGCGAGGTCGAGGTCGCCGGCGGGCGTCACCACCTCGCGGGAGTCCTGCTGGACGAGGGCACGCAGGCGGGTCTCCTGGTCGGCGGCCAGGCGACCCAGCTCGGCGCCGTCCGGGCCGAGCTCCGGAGCGCGGCGCTGCACCAGCGCCAGCACCTGCAGGACGCCGTCGTGCACGACGCGAGCGAGCCGCTGCCGCTCCGAGGCGGAGGCGGCGTCCCGCTCGGCCCGGTCGCGCTCGTTGGCCGTCTGCTGCAGCAGCCCGGACAGGTAGCCGACCACCGCCCCTCCGACGACGAGCAGGAAGATGTTGCCGTAGGCCTGCTGGCTGCTCACCCCGCCGCGGATGCCGAGGTCGGCCGCGGCCACCACGACTCCCGCCACCAGGCCACCGACCCAGCGCCACACCACCGCCCAGGCCAGCACCACCCCCATCACCCAGAAGCCGGGCAGGGTGGCGTGCCACCCCTCTCCCTTGACGTACGGCGTCAGCAGGATCGCGGCGACCGCGACGAGGAGGTCGACCACGAACAGCCATGCTCGTCCGGCGATCGGGGTTGCCGTACTCCCAGACCGCGAACACGGTCCACGCCGACAACGCGACCATCACCACCCACCCCGTCGCGGGATGGTCGTAGCCGTCCGCGCGGATCGCGTAGATGACCACCGTGTTGAGCAGCACCAGGAAGCGCAGCACCGCGAGCGTGCGCAGCAGGGCGTCCTGGACGGGCAGGTGCAGCGCCGGGACCGTGCCCGCTCTCGAGCCGGGGCCCGGGACCGGGCCGGGTGACACGGGTCAGGACGCCTTCGCGTCCGGGCCGGGCTGGCTCCCCGGTCCGCCCGTGCCGCCGAGCGGAGTGGTCTTGTCGGCCTTCTTCTGCTCCTCCTTGGCCACGGAGGCGTACTTGTCGACGTACTCCTGGCCGGAGAGCCGCATGATCTCGTACATGATCTCGTCGGTGATCGACCGCAGGATGTAGCGATCGTTCTCCAGGCCCTCGTAGCGGGAGAAGTCCAGCGGCTTGCCGAACCGCACGTAGGGGCGGGTGAAGGTGCCGAACTTCTTGCCGGGGGGCGCGACCACGTCGGTGCCCACGACCGCGACGGGGATGACCGGGACGCCGGTCTCCAGCGCCAGCCGGGCCACGCCGGTCTTGCCGCGGTAGAGCCGGCCGTCGTGCGACCGGGTGCCCTCGGGGTAGAACCCGAACAGCTCGCCCTCCTCCAGCACCCGCTTGGCCGCCGTGAGCGCACCCTCGGCCGCGGAGGCCCCGGAGCGGTCGATCGGGACCTGGCCGGCACCGGAGAAGAACCGCTTCTGGAACCAGCCCTTGATGCCCGGGGTGTTGAAGTACTCGGCCTTGGCCACGAAGGTGACCCGCCGCGTCAGCGTCAGCGGCATGAACAGCCAGTCGGCGTAGGAGAGGTGGTTGCTGGCCAGGATGGCGGGACCGTGGTCCGGCACGTTCTCCGAACCCGAGACCCTGGGGCGGAAGACCACCCGCAGCACTGGACCCAGGGCGATCCACTTCAGAAACCAGTAGAACAAGCCGGCACCTCCCGTCGACAAGCCGAACCCTAGCCGCTCGTGGGAGGGCGTGACACGATTGGCGACGCTCATCGAGAACGCCCACCACCCAGGAGCTCGGCAGTGGCCCACGACCCGTCCGGCGACGCCTCCGATCGCCGGTCCGCGGAGGACGCGGCGTGGCAGGCCATCGTGGACAACTACGGGGAGCGGCCCCACCTCGACGACGAGTCGCCGGCGGCTGACCCGGAGCCCGACACCGAGCCCGAGCCTGCGCCCGATCCCGGACCCGTCGCGAGCGTCGCGGAGCCGACCCCGGTGGCGCCGGCCGCCGACGCCGAGGAGCACTACGTCCCGCCACCGCCGCCTCCGATCCCGCGCGCCGAGCCCGCGCGGCTGCTCGCCTGGGTGGGCCTGTTCGGCGTGCCGACCTTCGTGCTCGTGGCGCTGGTCACCCGGCTGCCGATAGCGTCGTGGCTCGGCCTGCTGCTCATGGTCTGGTTCGTCGGGGGCTTCGTCTTCCTGGTGGCGTCCATGCGCTCGGAGCCACGCGACGAGAACGACGACGGCGCGGTCCTCTAGTACGGAAAGGCACACCCCAGCGTGAGGAACACCGACACGGTCGAGATCCGCGGGCACCTGATCGACTCGGG
This sequence comes from uncultured Actinomycetota bacterium, assembly GCA_963794725.1. Lineage (GTDB taxonomy): Bacteria > Actinomycetota > Actinomycetes > Propionibacteriales > Nocardioidaceae > Marmoricola. Next base: position 108,618 of record CAWCFR010000042.1, on the reverse strand, counting down.
CTCGCTGTCTCGCGTGCTCAACGACATCACCGACTACGGCGGCGACTACGTCGTGCAGCGCTTCGACATCGGGCACGGGCAACACCGACCCGTCGTACGCCCGGATCGAGGTGTCGGCCGACGACGAGGCGACGCTGCAGCGCACGCTGATGCGGCTGCAGACCCACGGGGTCAACCAGGTCGACCCGGGCGAGGCCGAGGTCGACGTGGCGACCACCGACGGCGTCTTCCCCGACGGCTTCTACTCCAGCACCAACCTCGAGACCCAGGTCCGGATCGAGGGCCACTGGGTCGAGGTCGAGAACCCGGAGATGGACTGCGGCCTGGTCGTCGACACCGTCGAGGGCCGCACCCGCGTCCGGACCCTGCCGATGGCCGACATCGAGGCGGGGATGCGGGTCGTCTGCGGCGCCAGCGGCATCAAGGTGACCCCGCCCGTGGTCGTCGAGAACGCCGGCGGCTTCGGCTTCATGGAGTCCGACGTCTCCAGCGAGAAGCCCCAGGCCGTGCTCGTGCGCCAGGTCGCCGACGGCATGCGCGAGGCCAAGGAGGCCGGGCTGAAGGTGCTGTGGGTCGGCGGTCCCGGGGTGGTGCACACCGGCGCCGCGCCCGCGATGGTCGCGCTGGTCGAGGCGGGGTACGTCGACGTGCTCTTCGCGGGCAACGCGCTGGCCACCCATGACATCGAGTCGGCGCTCTACGGCACGTCGCTGGGGATCGACCTCGCCCGGGGCCAGGGCGTCGAGCACGGGCACGAGCACCACATCCGCGCCATCAACACCATCCGCAAGGCCGGCTCGATCCGTGGAGCCGTCGAGCAGGGCGTGCTGACCAGCGGGATCATGCACGCGCTGGTGACCCACGGCAAGGAGTTCGTCCTGGTCGGGTCGGTCCGCGACGACGGGCCGCTGCCCGACGTGCACACCGACGTGATCGACGGTCAGCGCGCGATGCGGGCGAAGATCGCCGACGCGGGCTTCTGCCTGATGGTGGCCACCATGCTGCACTCGGTGGCGACCGGGAACATCCTGCCCGCCTCGGTGCCGCTCGTGTGCGTCGACATCAACCCGGCCACCGTGACCAAGCTCGCCGACCGCGGCTCCTCGCAGGCCCGCGGCATCGTCACCGACGTCGGGCTCTTCCTCGAGCAACTCGCGATGGAGCTCGCCCCCACCTACCGACGCGCCTGATCCGCCCTGCCGTCCTGGCGAGGTCGGCCACGCCGACCACCCCGGCGAGCGGGCCGAGCTCGGCGCCGACCAGCTCGGGCAGGTCCCGGAAGCCGGAGCCGACCAGGCTCTCGGTCATCGACTCCCGCGCCCGGTCCAGCAGCAGGTCGCTGGCGGCCGAGACTCCCCCACCGATGACCACGAGCGGTGGGTCGAAGGCCGCCACGATGTTGGCCACGCCCACGCCGAGCCAGTGCCCGACCTGCTCGTACGCCGCCAGGGCGACGATGTCACCTTCGCGGGCCGCGGTCGTCAGCTCGACGCCGGAGAGCTCGAGGCCTGCGTCCGAGGCTGCTCGCGCGAGCGCACGTCCGGAGCAGTACTGCTCCCAGCAGCCACGGCGACCGCACTGACAGGATCGGCCGTCGGGAACCATCTGCATGTGCCCGAACTCGCCGGCCATCCCGTTGCTGCCCCGGTGGATGGCGCCACGGACCATCAGGCCGCCGCCGATGCCGGTGCCGAGGGTGATCATCACCGCGTCGCGGGTGAGGCGGGCGACGCCGAAGTGCGCCTCGGCCCAGAGGGCGGCCGCGGCGTCGTTGTCGACGAGGACGTCGCCGAGGATGCGCCCGGCCAGCCGCTCGGTCAGTCGCGGGGAGAGGGGCTCGTCACGCCACGGCAGGTGCGGGGCGAACCGCACGCGCTGGGCGTCGTTGTCGACGAAGCCGGCGGCGGCGACCCCGACCGGGCAGCGACCGTGCACGGCGAGCAGCCGGCCGACGACGTCGACGAGGGCGTCCTCGACCTCGGTGACCGTGGCCCGCTCGATGCCGGCACCCTCGCCCGGGGTGTCGACCGCCTCGGTGTCGAGGACCCGCCCGGCCTGGTCGACAGCGGCCGCGAGCACCTTGGTCCCGCCGATGTCGACGCCGATGGAGACGGGCATCAGTCAGCCTCTCACCGGCGGCGGGCGAGGTCGGCCGCGCCGACCATCCCAGCGGCATTGCCGAGCTGCGCCTGACGGATCTCGAGGAGCGGGCGATGACCGTGGCCGGTCACGTTGGCCGCGAAGGAGCGGCGGGCCGGCTCGAGCAGCAGGTCGCCCGCCTCGCTGACGCCCCCGCCGACCACCACGACGGTCGGGTCGAGCACCGCGGTCAGCACGGCGATGCCCTGCCCGAGCCAGTCGCCGAGCTCCGCGAACCGGGCGACCGCGAACGGGTCCCCGCGCTGCGCGGCCTCGGTGACCAGTGGCCCGGTGATCCCGTCGACCGACCCGCCGGCCTCCGCCAGCACCGCCTCGGCCGAGGCCGGGTCACGCTCGGCCTCCTCGCGCGAGCGCCGTACGAGCGCACGACCCGAGGCGTAGGACTCCAGGCACCCCTTGTTGCCGCACCCGCAGGGCACTCCGTCGGGCACCATCCGGACGTGCCCCACCTCGGCGCCGATGCCGAAGCCGCCCCGCATCAGCTCACCGTCGAGCACGACGCCGCCGCCGACCCCGGTGCCGATGGTGATCATCAGCAGGTCGTCGATGTCGGCACCCGCACCGACGATGAACTCGCCCCACGCAGCGGCGTTGGCGTCGTTCTCGACGACGACGGGCAGGCCGGTCTCCTTCTCCAGGAGGTCCTTGAGCGGCTCGTCGCGCCAGGCCAGGTTCGGGGCGAACAGCACGGTCGCGCGGGCCTTGTCCACGAAGCCGGCGGCCGAGACGCCGACCGCCTCGACCTCGACGTCGCGGCGCAGCCGCTCGACCAGGCCGCCGATCGTGCGCACGATCTCGGTGGGATGCTTCGCCGGCGACTCGGTGCGCTCGGTGGTCAGCAGCCGGCCCTCGGCATCGACCAGTCCGGCGGCGATCTTGGTGCCCCCCACGTCGACCCCGATCGTGCGGGCGGTGCTCATCGGTCGTCTTCCCAGCCCGGGCCGTCGTCCAGGTCGATCTTCTCCACCCCGGAGCGAGGCTGGTTGTCCGTGCGCGTGGCGAGCAGCCCGGCCGCCGCGTTCATCAGCGAGCTCGCCGCGATCGTCAGGTGGGTGCGCACCTCGGGACTGGTCTGGCGCACCGCGTGGATCACCTGGCAGACCGGGCAGTACCGGCAGTCGGCGCTGCCGGTGGCGATGTGCTCGTTGACGTCGTGCAGGGCCTGGTTGAACGCCCCGGACGCGCTGGAGGCGGATCCGGCGTAGTCCTGGCCCTGGTCGCGCGCCCACTCCGAGAGCGCCCCCAGCAGCTTGACGGCCTCCTCGCCGAGGCTGCCGACCGGCTCGCCGGCGGGCGCGCCGTCGTCGGGTGGCACCCCGTCGCCTGCGTCGCTCACGCTCGTCCTTCCTGCTCGAACCGGAACCGTACCCGCAGCGCGCCGTCCTCGACCTTCGCACCCGTGACCGCGTGGCGGCTCAGGGCGGCAGGCAGGGCCAGGAGCCGGCGGTAGGCGCCGACGGTGACGACGAGCTCGTCACCGTGGCGGGCGAGGTCGACGTCCTGGCGCCGCGCGAAGGGCAGGGCGATGCGCAGCTCGGCCCCGGTGTCGGTGCGGGTGATCGTCATCGGGCCCTCACCGTCCGGCACGGCGAGCGGGTCCGCCCCGTCGTACGCCTCCTGGCAGAACGCCGCGAGCCCGTCGGCACCCACCGGCTCGCTCGAGCTGTACGACGACACCCAGATCGGCACGTCGGCGAAGGACTGCCGCACCTCGTTCAGCACCTGCGCGCTGCGAGTCGACCCAGGCCTGTCGCCAGGCGTCGCCGCCGGCCTCCGGGAAGACCCGGTTGGCGATGACGCCGTCGACGGTGTAGCCGTAGAGGGAGAGCGTGGTCAGCGACCGCCGCGCCTCGGCGACCACGACGGTCTCCGGCGTCAGCACGAGCCGGACCGTCGACTCCTTCTCGGTGAGGATCTGCTGCACCTGCTCGAGATCGCTGTGCAGCCGTTCGACGGCGTCGAAGACCGCCTCCTCCGGCATCGGCACCCCGGTGGCGCGGGTCAGCACCGGGCGCAGCGCCTTGACCACCCGGCGCTGGACGCCGAAGACACGGTTCATGTACCAGCCCAGGGCCTCGGGCAGCGCGAGCAGCCGCAGGGTCTCGGCCGTGGGCGCGCAGTCGACGACGATCACGTCCCAGTCGCCGCTCAGGGCGTGCGTCCGCAGCTCCAGCAGGGCCAGCACCTCCTCGGCGCCGGGGACCACGGTGAGCTCCTCCGCCGTGATCGGGTCGACACCGGCGGCGTCGAGGACCGACATCAGGTAGCCCTGGATCTCGCCCCACGAGCGCTCGAAGCGTCGCTGGGCGTCGACCTGGTGCACCCAGAGCCGCTCCTCGACCTCGGTGGGCTCCGCCCCCAGCGACAACCCGAGGGCGTCGCCGAGCGAGTGCGCCGCGTCCGTGGAGAGCACCAGCGTGCGCTGGCCCGCGCGTGCGGCCAGGGTCGCCGTACCCGCGGCGGTGGTGGTCTTGCCGACGCCACCCTTGCCGGTGAACAGGATGATGCGGCAGGTCACGACAGGCCGAACTCGGGACGGGACCTCAGGCGGTCCCGGACGAGGACTCCACGCGCTTCTTGAGCCCCTTGAGGGCCGTGTCGATGATGACCTTCTCGGCCTTGCGCTTGAGCAGGCCGATCATCGGGATGCTCAGGTCGACGGCGAGCCGGTAGGTGACCTCGGTGCCCGCCCCGCTCGGGCGGAGCACGTAGGCACCCTCCATCGCCTTGAGCATCTTGCCCTCGACGAGGGTCCAGGTGACCGACTTGTCGCCGTCCCACACGTAGGAGAGCGTGTAGGCGTCCTTGATCGGTGAGGCCTCGAGCACGAAGTGGACCTTGTCCCCGCGTCCGTCGGCACCCGTCTCCAGGACGTCGGCCGACTTCATCCCCTGGGCCCATTCGGGGTACGCCGGGAAGTCTGCGATCACGGCCATCACGTCAGCGGCCAGGCGCGTCGACGACGATGCTCGAGGTGGTCTGCTCAGCCATGCCGAGCAGGCTAGCCGACCGTGCTCGCCCCTCATCCGGGCGGCGTCCAGCGACCGGTACCGTGCATCTGTCATCGCCCGGCGCCGGGTCCGAGGAGAGGGGCAACGTTGCGCGAGTACTCCACCGCTCTCGAGGTCGACGTCCCCACCGGGGGCAACCTCACCGACGACGTGGTCGTCAACGGCACCGAGCACCCCGCGGACATCGTCTTCTCGCGCCGCGCGAGCACCGCGGACCAGCGGTCGCAGGGGTGGGCCGACGTCACGGCCGAGGAGTTCCTGGAGGAGGTCCAGGCCGTCGCCAAGGGACTGATCGCCGCCGGGATCGAGGCCGGGGACCGCGTCGCGATCATCTCCAGGACGCGCTACGAGTGGACCCTGCTCGACTACGCCATCTGGTTCGCCGGTGCCGCGACCGTGCCGGTCTACGAGACCTCCTCGCCCGAGCAGATCGAGTGGATCCTCTCCGACTCCGGCGCCAGGGCGGTGTTCACCGAGACGCCCGAGCACGCCGCGCGGCTCAAGGGCGTGCGCGAGCGGCTGCCCGACCTGCACCACGTCTGGCACATCGATGGGCCACGGCGTCGGCACCGTGCAGACCCTCGGGCAGGACGTCGACGACGACGTCCTCGAGCAGCGTCGTACGACGGCCGGGCCCGACGACCTGGCCACGCTGATCTACACCTCGGGCACGACGGGCCGGCCCAAGGGATGCATGCTCACGCACGGCAACTTCATGTTCGAGCTGACCGTGGCCGTCGAGGAGCTCGATCGCCTCTTCGTCGCGCCCGCCGAGGGTGACGAGCCCGCCGCGACCCTGCTGTTCCTGCCCCTGGCCCACGTGTTCGCCCGGATCATCCAGGTCGGCTGCGTCAAGGCGCGGGTGCGGATGGGCCACTCGGCCGACATCAAGCGGTTGCTCGACGACCTCGCCGCCTTCCAGCCGACGTTCATCCTGGCCGTGCCCCGCGTCTTCGAGAAGGTCTTCAACACGGCCTCGCAGCGGGCCGTGGCCGATGGTCGCGGGCCGCATCTTCGACCGGGCCGCCGACACCGCCATCGCCTGGTCGCGGGCGCTCGACGCCGGCCGGATCGGGTTCTCGCTGCGCGCGAAGCACGCCGTGTACGACCGGTTGGTCTACACGCGGATGCGCACGGCGCTCGGCGGGCGCTGCGCCTACGCCGTCTCCGGTGGCGCCCCCCTGGGCGACCGGCTGGGGCACTTCTACCGCGGCATCGGGGTCAACGTGCTCGAGGGCTACGGCCTCACCGAGACCACCGCTGCCCTGACCGCCAACCTGCCGGAGGCGCAGAAGGTCGGCACGGTCGGCCGGCCCCTCCAGGGGACGAGCGTGCGCGTCGCCGACGACGGCGAGCTGCTGTTCCGCGGCGGCCAGGTGTTCGCCGGGTACTGGCGCAACGACGAGGCGACCGCCGAGGCGATGGACGCGAAGGGCTGGTTCCACACCGGCGACATCGGCGAGATCGACGACGAGGGCTTCGTGCGGATCACCGGTCGCAAGAAGGAGATCCTGGTCACAGCCGGCGGGAAGAACGTGGCGCCGGCGGTCCTCGAGGACCGTCTCCGTGCCCACCCGCTCGTCGACCAGTGCCTGGTGGTCGGTGACGGGCAGCCGTTCGTCGCCGCGCTGGTCACCATCGATCCCGAGACGCTGCCGACGTGGGCCGGCCAGCACGGCAAGTCCCACGTGATCGAGGACCTGGTCGACGATCCTGACCTGCGGCTCGAGATCGAACGAGGGGTCGAGGAGGCGAACGCCGCGGTGTCCAAGGCCGAGTCGATCCGCAAGTTCGTGATCCTGCCCGTGGTGTGGACCGAGGAGGGCGGTCAGCTGACGCCCAGCCTCAAGCTCAAGCGGGGCGTGGTGATGCGCGAGCACCGCGACGAGGTCGACGCCCTTTATGTCCGATAGGCGGCGCTGAGCGCAACGGCGCTCCCGCAGGGTTCCGGATCTGCCATTTGGCGTACAAATCGGAACTTCCTGCGGCAATCTGTCTCATGCATGGAACCCATGTGGTCTCGAGGCGGGCCAGCCCGGCCGCCGCGTGCCGAACGGGTTCTGGCCGAGACGATTGACAGCGGGGGACGACCCCGCCCAGGACAGAGAAGGTCGATCACACATGGATCGCAGGAAAGTGCTGCTGCTCGTGGCCGCGGTCATCGCCGCCCTGGGCACGTTGCTGGTGTTCTTGTACGTGACCGGGGCGGACAACCGCGCCGACCAGCGCTACGACGCCGTCACCGTGCTCAAGGCAGTCAAGCAGATCGACCCGGGCGAGACCGCCGAGGCCGCCCAGGCCGCGGGCAAGATCGAGACCGCCGCGGTGTCGCACCAGGACCTGCTGGCCGGTGCGATCAACGGCCTCGACCCGATCGCCGGCAAGGTCGCCGTGTCGACCATCTACCCGGGTGAGCAGATCGTGAGCACCAAGTTCGGGACCGCCGGCTCCGCGGCCGCGACCACGTCGCTGACCATCCCCAAGGGCAAGATCGCCATCTCGATCAGCCTCGACGACCCGGCCCGTGTCGCGGGGTTCGTCAACCCCGGCAACAAGGTGGCCGTCTTCTACACCGGCGGCACCCTCACCCGGATGCTGCTGCCCAGCGTCGAGGTGATCGGCGCCGGGACGACCACGTTGACGCCGACGACCACGACCACCGCCACCAACGGCACCCAGAGCGTCGAGCAGCTGCCCAAGACGCTGCTCACCCTGGCGGTGAGCCAGAAGGACGCGGAGAAGCTGATCTTCGCCACCAAGAACGGCGCGCTCTCCTTCGGCCTGCTCAACGACGACTCCCAGATCGGCCCCTCGCAAGGGGTCAACACGGCGAGCCTGTTCAAGTAACGGCTCCCCCCACCCCGCTGAAAGGACCCCGATGCCCATCCTGGTCGAGCCCGACTCCACGACCGCCGGAGTGCTCGCGCCTGCACTCCCGGCCGGCTCGCAAGTGGTGTCGCGCCCCGACGAGGTCGATGCCTGGCTGAAGGGTCAGTCGGACTACGCCGTCGTCGTCGGTCCCACGATCGACCTGGCGACCGCGACGTCGCTGGCCGAGCGGATCCGCACCACCCACCCGGCGACCACGGTCGTGCTGATCCGGCACGAGCTCGCGCCGGAGATCTTCGCCAGCTCGATGGCGGCCGGCATCGGCGCCGTCGTACCGGCGGACGACCAGCAGGCGCTGGGCGCGGCCGTGAGCCGTGCCAAGCACTCCTGGGAGACGATCGTCGGCCCCACGGCGTCACAGGGTGAGCGCAAGGGTGTCGTGGTCACGGTCTTCTCGCCCAAGGGCGGTGTCGGCAAGACCACGATGGCCGTCAACCTCGGCCTCGCGCTCTCGCGGGGCGAGAACCAGGTCTGCGTGGTCGACCTCGACCTGTCGTTCGGGGACGTGGCGATCACGCTGCAGCTGGTGCCCCAGCACACCATCGCCGACGCCGCGGAGTCCGAGGAGCACCTGGACTTCGCGATGCTGCAGACCCTGCTCACCCGCTTCGACCCCTCGCTCTCGATCCTGGCCGCTCCGACCCAGCCGGAGGGGCGCGACCGCATCTCCCCCAACCTGGTGCGGAGGGTGATCGAGACCCTGCGGAGCAACTTCGACTACGTCATCATCGACACGCCTCCCGGCTTCGACGACTGGGTGCTGGGGGCCTTCGACGAGACCGACGAGTGTGTCGTGGTGGCGACGCTCGACGTGCCCACGATCAAGAACACCAAGGTCGCCCTGGAGACCCTCGACCTCCTGCACCTCGTGCGCAACAACCGGCACCTCGTCCTCAACCGTGCCGACGAGGAGGTCGGGCTGTCGCGGGAGAACGTCGAGGGGATCCTCAACATGAAGGTCGCGGTCTCGCTCCCGAGCGCGACCGCTGTCGCCAACGCGACCAACCACGGCCAGCCGATCGTGCTCTCCAAGCCCGACCACCCCGTGTCCAAGGGCATCACCAGCCTCGCCGAGCGCCTGCTCGGCGAGCACGAGACGGCCGCAGAGGCCACCAAGGCCAAGCGCGGCCTGTTCGGTCGCAAGAAGCGTTGAGCAGCACCACCAGCCAAGAAAGAGTCCCATGAGCAGTCTGAGCGAACGTCTCGCGGCACTGAACCGCGAGAAGAGCGCCGCGGGTCCGGCGTCCGAGGCCGGGCGCGACGAGCCGACGGTCGTCGGTCGGCACTCGGCCGAGCCCTCGTCGGCGGGGTCGAACGGCCACAGCAACGGCCACGCCGCCAGCAACGGCAGCCTCCGTCCCCACGCCCTCCAGCTCCGGCTCCTCGTCGTCCGGGTCGGGCTCGACCACGTCGACCGCGGCCGGCACCACCACCGCGGCCACCGCCAACGCACGCAGCGACGCTGCGAAGGACCGCTTCGAGGACCTCAAGGAGAGCGTGCACACCGAGCTCCTCCAGCAGCTCGGCCCGCAGCTGTACGACGCGAACCTCGAGGTCGACGAGCTCGAGACCAAGGTCCGCGCCGTGCTGAGCGACGTGATGGGGTCCAGCAACCGGCCGCTGACCAGGGTGGACCGCGAGCGGATCACCCAGGAGATCTCCGACGACATCCTCGGCTACGGCCCGCTCGAGCCCTACCTGCGCGACGTCGAGGTCGCCGAGGTCATGGTCAACGGCCCGTTCGACATCTACCTCGAGCGCAAGGGCAAGCTCGTCAAGGTCGACGGCAAGTTCAAGGACGAGGCGCACCTTCGCCGCACGATCGACAAGATCGTCTCCCGCATCGGCCGGCGCGTCGACGAGGCCTCGCCCATGGTCGATGCACGCCTGCCCGACGGCAGCCGCGTGAACGCCGTCGTACCGCCCCTGGCCATCGACGGCAGCACCCTGACCATCCGCAAGTTCTCGGCCGACCCGCTCACGGTCAACGACCTGATCAAGTTCGGCTCGCTGAGCGACGCCACGGCCGACTTCCTGGACGCCTGCGTGCGCGGTCGGCTCAACGTCGTCGTCTCCGGCGGTACCGGTGCCGGGAAGACCACCACCCTGAACGTGCTCTCCTCGTTCATCCCCAGCGACGAGCGCATCGTCACCATCGAGGACGCCGCGGAGCTCCAGCTCAAGCAGGACCACGTGGTGCGGCTCGAGTCGCGGCCGGCCAACATCGAGGGCAAGGGATCCGTCACCATCCGCGACCTGGTCCGCAACGCACTGCGCATGCGGCCCGACCGGATCGTGGTCGGCGAGGTCCGTGACTCCTCCGCCCTCGACATGCTGCAGGCGATGAACACCGGCCACGACGGCTCCATCTGCACGGTGCACTCCAACGGTCCCCGTGACACCTGCTCGCGCCTGGAGACGCTGGTCCTGATGGCGGGCATGGACCTGCCGGTGCGGGCGATCCGTGAGCAGGTGGCCTCCGCGGTCGACCTGATCGTGCACCAGGCACGGCTCAAGGACGGCACCCGCCGGATCACCCACGTCACCGAGGTGGAGCGGATGGAGGGCGACGTCATCACGCTCCAGGACATCTTCCTCTACGACAACTCCGCCGGCTTCGACCTCGACGGTCGCTCCCTGGGCTCGCTGAAGGCCACCGGCCTGCGCCCGAAGTTCCTGGAGAAGATGCAGCACAACAACGTGACCGTCGACCCGCGGATCTTCGCCACCATGGAGTTCCGGTGAACCGCCGGACGCGACCAGCGGTTCCCGCGCTGGGCAGCCATGCTGCTCACGCCGGTCCTGCTGGCGCTCACCGGTCTCGGCGTCGCCTCGCCGTCGTACGCCGTCGACGCCGTCGCGCCCACGGCCACCATCGACCACGCGCAGCCCACCGCCGACGGCGTCCGTCTGCTGGTGTCGGTGCCTCCCGGGACCGGGACCGTCGACCTGACCAAGGTGGGCGTGACGATCGGCGGCAAGGACGTCAAGTCCGACGCGGTCGCCGCCTCGAGCAGCAACGCGATCAAGCGCGTCTCGATCCTGGCGATCGACACCAGCGAGAGCATGGGCGGCGCCCGCATCGCCGAGGCCAAGCGCGCGGCGACGACGTACATCAGCCAGCGCGCCGAACAACGTGGAGATCGGGGTGCTCACCTTCGACGACACGGTGAAGCTCCTCGTCCCGCCGGGGCTGGACCGCGCCGCCGCCAAGGCCGCGATCAACAACCTGACGCTCACCCGCAACACCGCGCTGTACGACGGGGTCCTGGGCGCCGTGAAGGCCGCTGGCCCCGACGGTGCCGACGCGGGCCAGCGCCGGATCCTGGTGCTCTCCGACGGCAAGGACACCACGAAGACCGAGATCTCGAAGGTCGTGGACACGATCTCGAAGTCCGGCGTCGTGGTCGATGCCGTGTCGCTGCAGCAGAGCGACGCCGACAGCCAGCCGCTGCGCGAGATGGTCGCGGCCGGCAAGGGCAAGGTGCTCGACGCCGGAGCACCGGCCGCCCTGTCAGCAGCGTTCGCCCAGGAGGCGGACGCGCTGGCCCGGCAGCTGGTGATCACCGCCGACGTGCCCGCCGGTTCCCAGAAGAGCGCGGACGTCGCCGTGAGCGTCCCGGCCGGCAGCACCCAGCTCACCGCCTCGGCCTACGTGCCGGTGCGCACGGCGACCCGGGTGCCGGTCGACACCGCCCCGGCTCCCGTGCAGGGGGGCGCCCTCGACATCTCCCGGAACATGGTCCTCGGTGGCGTGGCCGCCATCGCCCTCGGCCTCCTGGGTGTCATCGTCGCCCTGGGCATGAGCAAGCCGAAGCCCGATGCCGAGCACTGGCTCGGTGAGCAGATCGGCGCGTACGGCAGCTTCGCGACGACCGGGGGCGGTGCCGGACGTCAGCCGGAGGCCGCACCACAGGGTCTGACCGGGCAGGCCCGCAAGGCCGCCGAGACGGCCCTGGCCAACAACCGGTCGCTCGAGGCGCGCCTCGAGGCCAAGCTCGACACCGCCGGGATGTCCCTGAAGCCGTCCGAGTGGCTCCTGCTCCGTGCCGGCGTCGCGGTCGCCGCAGGCATCATCGGGATCCTGGTCGGTGCCGGCAGCCTGGTCCTCGGCCTGCTGTTCGTGGTGGGGGGCCTCGTGGGGCCGCCCCTCTACCTGAAGTACCGGAAGGGCAAGCGCCTCCGCGCCTTCGCCGCGGGCCTCGCCGACACCCTGCAGCTGATGTCGGGAAGCCTCTCGGCCGGCCTCTCGCTCGCGCAGTCGATCGACACCATCGTCCGTGAGGGCAACGAGCCCATCGCCGGCGAGTTCAAGCGCGTGGTGATCGAGAGCCGGCTCGGCGTCCCCCTCGAGGACTCCCTCGACGGTGTTGCGCAACGCATGGAGAGCCGCGACTGGGAGTGGGTGGTGATGGCCATCCGGATCCAGCGTGAGGTCGGCGGCAACCTGGCCGAGCTCCTGCTCCAGGTGGCAGACACCCTGCGAGAGCGCGACTTCCTGCGCCGGCACGTGCGCGCCCTCTCGGCCGAGGGCCGCCTGTCCTGCTACATCCTCGGTGGACTGCCGCCGGCGTTCCTGGTGTTCCTCACCCTGACCAAGCCCGACTACGTGCACCCGCTCTACCACACCTCATTGGGCTACATCCTGCTGGCAGCCATCGCCGTGCTGCTCAGCGTCGGTGTCGTCTGGATGACCAAGGTCGCAAAGGTGGACCTGTGAACCTCCCCATGCTCCTGATGGCCGGCGGCGGGATGGCCCTCATCTTCGTCTCGCTCTTCCTGCTGTTCGCCTCGGTGGGCGGCATCAACCGCGAGCAGACCGGAGTGACGCGCTCGCTCTCGGTGCTCAACGCGCTCACCACGGCGCCCGAGGAGATGAAGCAGGAGCTGGACGCGCCGTTCGCCGACCGCGTGCTCTTCCCGCTCCTCGCGCGCACCCAGGGCCTCGGTCGCAAGCTCACTCCGGCCGACGCCAACGACCGCATCCGCGAGAAGCTGGAACGCGCCGGCAACCCCGCCGGCTGGACGGTGGACCGGGTGATGGCGGGCAAGGTGGTCGGCTTCGCCCTCGGGCTGGTCGTCTCGCTCCTGCTGGCCCTGCTGCTGGGCATGTCGTTCATGATCACGCTGCTGTTCGTGACCGGCGCCTCGCTCGCGGGCTACATGTCGCCCAACATGATCCTGTACCAGAAGGGGCACGACCGCGCCGAGAAGCTGCAGCGCGCGCTCCCCGACGCCATCGACCTGCTCACGATCTCCGTCGAGTCGGGTCTGGGCTTCGACGCCGCCGTCGCCCAGGTGGCGCGCAACACCGACGGCCCGCTGTCGGAAGAGTTCGCCCGTATGCTCCAGGAGATGCAGATCGGTCGCGGACGCTCAGACGCACTGCGCTCGATGGGCGAGCGCAGCCACCTCCCGGACATCCGCTCCTTCGTCGGCGCCATGGTGCAGGCGGACGCGTTCGGCATCCCGGTGGGACAGGTCCTTCGGGTCCAGTCCTCCGAGATCCGCGTCAAGCGACGTCAGTGGGCGGAGGAGGCGGCTCAGAAGGTGCCCGTGAAGATCCTGGTCCCGCTGATCTTCTGCATCCTGCCGTGTCTGTTCATCGCAGTCCTCGGTCCGGCTGGCATCTCGATCAAGGACAACTTCAGCGGCACTCTGTCGTGACCGACGTCGGACGGGTCGCCTTCGCGGCACGCGTCTTCACGATCGCGGCGCTGGCCGCGCTGGCCGCACTGGCCGGGCCCAAGTTCCTCGTCGGTGCGGGGTTGGTGGCCCTCGCGGCCGCCGTCGCCGTGGCCCTGGCGTACTGGAGCCGACTCCCCCACTGGCTGGTCGCCCTGGGCGAGGGCTGCGTCGTCGCGTGCGTCGTGGTGCTCACCGAGCCCTACCAGGCCACGGTCACGCCGTACCTGGTCATCCCGGCCCTGATCGCCGGCCTCGACGCCGGACAACGCGGCCTGTGGCGGGTGGTCGTCGCGGAGTTCGGCGTGCTCGTCGTCGTCTGGGCCCTGTGGGTGCAGGAGTGGGACCGTGCGATGGCGCTGAGCGCCTTCACCTGGCTGGCCGCGGCCGTCGGCATCGGCCTGATGGGCGTCGACCTGCGGCGGGCCCTGACCAGCTCGGACTCCGAGGCCTCCTACCGCAGCGCGGTCGCCCTGATCCGGCGCCTGGACGCCCTCTCGGAGAAGCTCAGCGGTGGCCTGGACCCCGTGCGCATCGCCGAGGAGCTGATGCTCGAGGCCGACCGCGAGGTGCCGACCCGCTACGGCGCGGTCTTCGTGCGCTCGCGCGGGGGCGCGGTCGCCGCGCTGCGCTACTCCGTCGGAGCCACGCCCTCGACGATGGCGTGGGCCGAGGACCTGGCCGCCAAGTGCTGGGAGTTCGAGGCGCTCGTGCTCGACGAGCAGCAGGTCGCCCTGCCCCTGCGTGCGGGCGACGAGATCGTGGCCGCACTCGTCCTCGAGGCGCACCGGCCCGTGGAGCCCCGGGCCGCCCACGAGCTCGAGGAGAGGCTGAACACCCATGCCGTGCAGCTGCAGGCAGCCCTGCTCTTCGGCCGGGTGCGTGACACGGCGATGAGCCAGGAGCGCCAGCGCATCGCCCGCGAGGTGCACGACGGCGTGGCCCAGGACGTCGCGTCGCTCGGCTACCTGGTCGACAACATCGCCGGCACCTCGCGCGACCCGGTCCAGCAGGAGCTGATCGCCCAGCTGCGCGCCGAGGTGAGCAGGGTGGTCGGCGACCTGCGGCACTCCATCTTCGACCTGCGCCAGGAGATCCCGGCGGGCTCCGGCCTCGGCGAGAGCCTGTCCGCCTACGCCAACCAGGTGGCAGCGATGTCGCCCATGGCCGTGCACGTGACGGTCGACGAGGAGGGGCCGCGGTTGCCCAGCAACGTCGAGTTCGAGCTGATGCGGATCGCCCAGGAGGCGATGGCCAACGCCCGCAAGCACTCCGGCGCGGCCAACCTCTGGCTCAAGTGCACGGTGCGCGCGCCGTACGCCGAGATCGAGGTCGGCGACGACGGCACCCGGCCGCACGCGCCGGCGGCGGACTCGCACGGCCTGAAGATCATGCAGGAGCGTTCGACCAGCATCGGGGCCGACCTCTCGATCGAGGCGCCGACGCCGCGCCGTCCCGGCACCCGAGTGCTGATCCGTGTGGGCCGCTCGAGGGGCTAGCCTGTGCGCCTGGAGGCCGGGGCCGAGCCCGGGAGCAGCCCATGACGACCGTCTTGCTGATCGACGACCACGAGCTGGTCCGCCAAGGTCTGGCGACGGCGTTCTCCCAGGCCGATGGTTTCCAGATCGCCGGCCAGGCGGCGTCGGTCGCCGCGGGCATCGAGCTGGCCCAGCAGGTGAAGCCCGACGTGGTGGTCACCGACGTGCGCCTGCCCGACGGGTCGGGCCTGGACGTGGTCCGGGCGCTGCGGCAGCGCAACCGCGAGATCGGCCTGGTCGTGCTGACGATGTACGCCGGCGACGAGCAGCTGTTCGCGGCGATGGACGCCGGCGCCTCGGGCTTCGTCGGGAAGGACGCGCCGACGACCACCGTGATCAGCGCCGCGCGCCAGGCTGCCGTGGCGCCCCTGACCTTCACCTGCACGGGCCTGGCCGAGGCGATGCTGCGGCGGATGAGCTCGGGCACCCCGCGCCTGTCCGACCGCGAGCGGCAGGTGCTCGAGCTGCTCGCCGAGGGCCTCGGCGTCACGGCGATCGCCGGCAAGCTCTACCTCAGCGAGTCGACCGCCAAGAGCCACATCGGGCGGATCTACGAGAAGCTGGGCGCCGCCAACCGTGCCCAGGCGCTGGTGGCGGCGATGCGGCTCGGCCTGATCGAGGGCATCGCGCACCCGCCCGAGTCCCTCTGAGGCCTCTCCGGCGCCCGTTTTTCGCCCCATGCACCTGCCCGGGAGTAGTCCGAACGGACTAGTGGGCACTCCACTTGGCTCCTTTGCCCGGAAAAAGACGGAAACTCCGGACAGCCAATGTCCTATTTGCCACACTTTCAATCGCCGGGCCAAAGGGGTCGGCCCAGCGCACAGTCTGGATCCAGAGGGAGGGTCATCCCATGCTCGAGTTCATCCGCAACATCACGTCCCGTCGTAACGAAGATGGCGCCAGCGCCGTCGAGTACGGCCTGCTCGTCGCCGGCATCGCGGCGCTGATCGTCACCGTCGTCTTCGTCTTCGGCGGCGTCATCAAGAAGAGCTTCAGCTCCACCTGCGGCGCGCTCAGCGGCGGCGCCGCCGCCACCTCGGCCGCCAGCTGCGGCTGAGTCGTCGCGAGGGCCCGGAGGAGCACCGCTCCTCCGGGCCCTCGTGCTTTTCCATGGCCCGGTCGCCCCCGGCGGCCTAGTACCAATGGACTACCCGGCGCGTTCCGGACGGCCACATTCCGTGGCAGAACAGGTGAAACGGGGACAGGGCGACACCGCGCTCGTCAAACTTTTGATCAACGGGCCGGGGGTCGGCCCAGCGTCAGGATCGGATCCCGTGGGAGGGACAATCCATGCTCGAGTTCATCCGCAACATCACCGCCCGTCGTGACCAGGACGGCGCCAGCGCCGTCGAGTACGGCCTGCTCGTCGCCGGCATCGCCGCGCTGATCGTCACCGTCGTCTTCGTCTTCGGCGGCGTCATCAAGAAGAGCTTCAGCTCCACCTGCGGCACGATCAGCGTCGGCGCCACCGCCCGTCGACCGCCAGCTGCGGCTGACGTCTGCGTGACGGACCCGGGGGCCGTGGCCCCCGGGTCCGTTCGCTTCCGAGGACACCGTGCCAGGACTTCTGCGCCGCGAGGCGCAGGAGGGTCCAGCGGCCACACTGCGGATGCGCCTGAGCAACGCATCCGGCTACCGGGGGGTGGCTGGCCGCCAGGACCCACGTGCCCGGTCCGCCACCGAGTGGCGGACCGGGCACGTCAGCGTCCGGACTCCTGCTGCTGGAGGGCCCGCGCGATGCCGATCCGCTGGAGGGTCGTGGGGTGCGAGCCGAACCAGAACTGGCTCCACGCGGGCGACGTCGGGTCGTTGAGCGAGCGGACGGCCAGCTGCTTCTGCACCTCGTCGAAGGCGGTGTAGTCGTGGGTGGCCTCCAGCGCCGAGCGGTCGGCCCGGGCCTCGATGGCGCGGCTGATGGTGTTCTCCACCGGACTCGCGAGCAGGGAGCCCACGGCAGCCAGGGCGAGGAGGAGGGCGACGACCTCCGGTGCACCGGGGTCCGAGGCTCCCGGCCCGGTCGAGCAACCACCGGCGCGAGAGCAGCAGCCCCAGGAGGCCGCTGCCCAGGGCGGCACCGGCCGCTCCCAGGGCCGTCCCGATGGCGACGTCGTGGTGCCGGGCGTGGCCGAGCTCGTGGGCGACGACCGAGAGCGTCACGCGTCGCGGCTCGTCGCGCACCAGGTTGTCGTAGAGCACGACCCGTCGGGTGTCACCGAAGCCGGAGACGTAGGCGTTCAGGGTCGTCGTACGGCGCGAGGCGTCGGCGACCAGCACGTCGTGGATCGGGACGTGCTCGACGGCGGCGAGGCGGAAGACGTCGGTGCGCAGCGGGCCGGCCGGGCAGTGAGCTGAAGGAGTTGAACAGCGGCTCCACGGCCACGGGGTAGACCCAGGAGCCGGCCACGGTCGAGCAGGGCGCCTGCCAGCGCGGTCCACAGCGGCCATCGGGTGGGTGAGAGCCGAGCGGTGCCCAGCACGAGCAGGACCATCACCCCGACGAAGACCCAGGAGACGAGGAGCGACGTCGCCTGGTCGCGGAACCAGCCACCGAGCGACTGCTCGGTGAGCCCGAACCGCAGCTGGCGGTGCCGGATGCCCAGCGCGAGACGGCAGGGTGACCAGCTCGCCCAGGAGGAGCAGGACGAAGGTCACCGACAGCGCCCGCACCCACCACGGGCCGGGGAAGCGGCGAGCCAGCCACGCACCGCCGTGCGTCAGGCCGAGCGCGAGCGCCAGCACGGTGGAGACGGCCAGCGACGCCCAGCCCAGGTGCCGGACCACGGACGCGTAGCTCTGGGCCCGGTCGATCTGCGCCTGGCTGAAGACCTCCGAGGCCCGCACCGGGGCGGGGTGACCGCCCGGGACCCATGACCACGGCACGAGGACCGCGCCCAGCACGACCAGCACGAGGGCCGAGACCCCGACGATGGCCAGGCACAGTCGCGTGGAGGGGCGCTGGTCCGGTGCCACACCGGTCGCGGCTACCCCCTCGGTCACCCGGTCAGCCTGCCACGTGGGCAAGTCCCGCCAGGTCGGCCCGCCACCGGCGTACGAACGTGGCCTCGGTGGTGCCCAGGACGCGCCGGAAGGCCTGCTTCTCGGGGGCGCCACCGCTGACGGCGCGGTAGAAGGCGATCAGCCTGGCCTCGCCGTACGCCTGGCCGAGGAAGCGGCAGGCCAGCCACGCCTCCTCGTAGGTGGCGCCGAGCCCGTTGGCCTTGGGGTCGAGGTCGGCGCTGGTCGGCAGCCTGCGCGGCAGCCCGTGCTTGCGGATCCGGGGAAGGATCTGGCCCGCGGCCAGCGAGACCGGCACCCCGGCATGGTTGAGCGCGACGTAGTCGGCGAAGCCCTCCAGCAGCCAGGTCGGCATGTTCACGAAGGTCGCGCCGGTGGCCACGTGGGTCGACTCGTGGCTCATCACGACCTGGGCGCCGCGATCGGCCAGCTTGGCGAACACGTCGGGGTTGACGAAGACCCGCACCGGAGCACCGCTGGCGAGGGAGCCGTCCTCGGTGGTGGTGACGGCAGCGATGTCGTCGTACTCCCCCGCCTGGGCGAGCAGCGCGGCCTCCAGCTGCGCCCGCGAACGCGGGACCTCGACGACGAGGTCGCCGTGCCAGCCCGGCAGGGTGCGCCGGACCTGGGCCACCGCGCGGGACGCCAGGCGCGGGTAGCGCCCGGCGGAGTCGCCGGCCACCGCCACGAGTGTCTTCCCCTGCCGTACGACGCTGAGCCGGTCGACCAGCCACAGCGGGGTGCGCTCGTCGGCGCCGCCGAAGGACGCGATGCGGGCGCCGTCCCCGCCGGGCGCGAAGACCACCGTGGTCTCGACCCGTGAGGGCGTGGTGTCGACCTGCCCGAAGGCGTACTGCAGCTCGACCGTCCCGATCCAGGCGCTCGAGCCGAACTCGGAGCGCTGCGTGGAGGTCAGCGGTGCCCCGTCGTCGACGTAGCGCACCGAGAGGTCGCGCACGTCCAGGGAGCGCGCGTTGGCCGCCACCGAGGCCAGCAGGTCTCGTGCACCGGGGGTCGCGAGCGCCTCCGCCGAGCCGGTCGAGCGCGCCTTCAGCGCCCCGACCAGCTGGTCGAGGGTGTGCTGTGCCTCATCCGCGCGCTGGCCGGTGTGGTCAGCGGAGGCACGCGGGGGCTTGAGGTTCTCGTCGTCGGAGCAGCCACCGGCCACCAGGGCCAGCACCAGCATCACGACAAGCAGGAAGCCGCCCGCCACCGGTGTGTTCCCGGGACGAGCGGCTCCGCGTGACCACGGGGGGTCAGCCAGGACGGACCGCCCCGACGTAGGGCATGTCGTGCAGGCCGGAGATGACGACGCCTGCGCCCGGGTTGAGGGCGTTCACGATCTTGCCGCCGCCGATGTACATGCCGACGTGGCTGATCGGGCTGTAGTAGAAGACGAGGTCACCGGGCTGGAGCTCACTCTCGGAGATGTGGCGCCCTGAACTGTACTGCGCCGACGAGCTGTGCGGGAGCGAGACGCCTGCCTGCGACCACGCGGCCATCGTCAGGCCGGAGCAGTCGAAGACCGACGGACCGGCGGCGCCGAACACGTAGCCGTTGCCGACCTTGGACAGGGCGTACTGGACGGCAGGGCCGCCCATGAGGTCCTGCACCCGGCCCGCGGCGGCGTCGGAGCGTGCCTGCAGCTTGTCTTCCTTCACCGCGAGCGCGTGCTCACGGACCCGGAGGGTGCGCACCTGCTGCTGCGTCTGGGTGCGCTGGGCGGCGAGCTGCTCCATCGTGTCGGCCGACTGGGCCATCGACTGGGCGAGGCCACCGGTGTTCTCGGTGACGACGACGACGTTGCTGAGCAGCGTCGCCGAGTCACCGGTCAGCACCGGCTGCGGGGAGGCGTAGCCGCCCGAGGCGTCGTAGCTCTCCCCCGCCATGCCTGCGACCTGGGCCTTGAGGCTGCGGGTCGAGCGCTTCTCCTGGCGGATGAACCCGGTGAGCGCCTGGGTGCGCTTGCGGGCACGGTCCAGGGATGCCTGCACCTTGTCGTGCCGCTGGGCAGCGACGTCGACCTGGTGCGACAGCTTGTCGGCGAGGGCCTGGGCGGCGGCGACCTCGGAGTCGTGGTCGCTCCCGGACACCGGGGCGGCGGAGGCCGCGCCAGCGCTGGCGAGCTGGAGTCCTACGACAGTGGCGATGGTGGCAATGGCGGCGCTTGGGCGCGCGTAATTGTATTTCCGGCCGTCGTTCACGAGCGGTCGGTCTCCTCTTTGTGTCCTACGCCTACCGAGTTAGCTGACGGGTTCGGGCCCAAAGAACGCCCTACCAGTGCCTGCGCCCCACGGTCTGCGTGGCGCGTGCACCGGATTCACCCCAAAGGAAACTGGGTCCCCGGTTCCGGCACAGTCATCCCCCGAGGGACTCTGCCGGATTCGGCGCGGTCCCCGAGCACACCCGGTCGGTGTGCTGGTACAGGGACCATCGAGCAAGCACCTTAAGCACAGGTCAGCGGCGTCTCCAAGCCGGGTGGGGCAGGTGGGCACGTGTTCCGCGCCACGCGGCCGCGCGTGTCGGCGTGGTGGTGACCCACCTCACGCGTCGGGTCAGCGGGGCGTCGTCGGGGCAGCCGTCACTCGCTCAGCAACCACCCCGATCGACTGCCGTCCCTGACTCCCGATTCGCCGGACGACGGAGACCTCCTCTCCGGCACCATGTCCCGGACGCATTGAGCTGTTCGGGGGGATGGCATGAGGGAAGTCGACGAGCCGTGGCTCGACGACGCTCGGCATCGACGCCGGGTGCGCAAGCTGATGCGCGAGTTCGACCGGTTGGACCGAGGGCGCCCAGCGCGGCCGAGCATCCAGCGCCGTCCTCGGCCGCCTGGTCACGAGGTCGCTCGTGGCCGTCCTGACGCTGCTGCTGCTCGCCACGCTCCTCGTGGTCGACCCGAACCTGATGCCTCCCTCGCTGCAGCAGGCGCTTGGCCTCGGACCTGGTGGGCACGTGCTCACGAGCTCCGGCAGCTACAAGTTCCTGGCGATCCAGCCCGGCACCCATGACATGCCGGTCACGTACGCCAGCTGCCAGACGCTGCACTACGTCATCAACTTCGACGGAGCGCCGTCCCGGTTCCGCGACGGCCAGTTCATCCAGGACGCGGTGAAGGAGATCAGCGAGGTCAGCGGCCTGAAGTTCCACTACGACGGGTCGTCGGACCTGAACTACAGGACCCGGAGCTACCAGGGGGGCCCGATCCTGTTCTCCTTCGACGAGCTGCCGAAGACCGAGAAGTACGGCGACGCGGTGGCCATGGGTGGCAGCGACACCCTCGATCGCGTCGGGCCGAGTGGTGTATTCGACGGGTGCCGTCACGTTCCGGCGCAGCTCGTTCGACGCCATCGCCGACCGACTCGGCGGTCAGGCCGAGGCGAGGGCGATCGCGCTGCACGAGCTCGGCCACGTGTTGGGACTCGCTCACGTCCCCGACAAGAACGAGATCATGTACCCGAGCGAAGGCCACACCACCGACCTCGGCCCCGGCGACCGGACCGGTCTGAAGATCCTGGGCTCCGGCCCCTGCGACTGAGCCTACGACGGGCCATCGACCAAGGCCGGGACGTCATCAAATCGTGCTCGAGGCCACGATCCTGATGACGTCTTCTGCGCCGGCCTGGGCGACACTGGCAGGGTGCGACTGCACCACCGCTGGGACGACGACGAGGACCGTCCCGAACCTGACCTCACCGATCCCGCGACGGCCGCGGCGATGACCCGAGCCGCTCGCGACGTGCGCATGGTCAAGCTGATCCACCTGGCCCTGGTCGCCCTCGGGATAGGCCTGCTCGCGCTCGCGCTGCTCCTCCGGGTGGGCTGACCCCTCGCCGGAGTTCACGCATCACCCGTCGTGACGTTGCTGCCTGTGTCAGCGGCACGAGCGGGCGCTGTCAAGGACGGCCTACTACTCATCTCTGTCGATTGCGTAGCCGTTCAGAACCACACCATCGCCGTCGAGCTCTGGTGGTCGGCGAGCAGCTCAGGGCTCCAGCACGACCTTGCCGGTGCTGCGGCGAGCCTCGATGTGCTCGTGGGCCTGGCCCGCTTCGGCGAGGGGGAACGACCAGTCGACGTGCGGGCGCACCCAACCGGACCCGACGCCCTCGAGCACCTGCCTCATCCAGCCGCGCAGCCTGTCGACCTCGTCCCACATGTGCCCGAGGTTGACCCCGAAGGCGCCCTGGTTGGCGTTCATGAGCGGCACCGGGTGGAACAGGGCATCAGCGCCGCGGTCCTGGCCAGCTGCAGCTTGCCGCGCAGGCCCTGGTTGCTGGAGGCGGCTGAGACGCCGTACATCCCGAGCCGGCCGGTGGAGCGCAGCACGCTGCGGGACCGGCGGAAGCTCCTCCGCCGAGCGGGTCGATCATCAGCTCCACGCCCCGGTCGTCGGTGAGGGCGCGGACCTCGCGGGTCCAGTCACCGGTGCGGTAGTCGACGGCGTGGTCCAGGCCCCGAGCCGTCAGGAAGTCGTGCTTGCCCGCGCTGGCCGTGCCGATGGTGCGCGCGCCCACGTGGCGGGCGATGTCGAGAGCAGCGAGGCCGACCCCGGACCCAGCGTTCTGGATGAGCACGGTGTCGCCCTCGCGGAGGCCGCCCTGCATCACGAGGAGCTGCCAGGCCGTGAGGTAGGCGACCAGGATCGAGGCCGCCTCCGCGTGGCTCAGCACCCCCGGCTTGGCGAAGACCTGGGCCGCCGGGACGTTCAGCGCGCTGCTGTAGCCGCCGAAACGGGTCAGCGCGAGGACGTCCTGCCCGACCAGTGACTCCTCGACCCCCGTTCCCACGGCACGCACCGTGCCCGAGACCTCGTAGCCGACCACCAGCGGCAGCGGAGGCGCGTCGGGGTAGAGGCCCTGACGGGCGAGGATGTCGGCGAAGTTGATGCCCGCGGCGACCACCTCGACCTGCACCTCACCAGGGGCGGGTGGGTCCAGCCGAGACGTCTGAACCCTCAGCCGCTCCGGGCCGCCTGCGCGGGTGATGACGACCTGTCGGATGTCCATTCGTGCATTGTCGCCCGGTCTCTGTACCGTCGGCGCGTGATTCCGTCGAGCACCGGCTGTCCTTGCTCATCGGCATGACCGCGGACGGGCAATGACAACGCCCGCCGAGGCGGGGGTCTCCCAGGCGGGCGTTGACATCGACGCGAAGCCCGTCAGGGTCTTTGGTCACTGACGGGCTTCGCTGCAGAATCTTGCTTCGCATGACTTGCAAGACCCTGAAACAGATCCCAATGGACGCTGTGAATGCCGCTGCGCAGCTCACGGTGACGTGAAGGGGCCTCCCGGTGAAGGGCTGCAAAGCGACGTGAGCCGTGAGGCACGCTGCGAGAACGCCGTGACCACGTCGGGCCCAGCGCCACGGCGTACAGTCGACCGCACACCGCATGATGTGGTGGCGGCTTGGCCAGCACACCTTCTCGACACCAAGCAGGTGAGCCGAGGTTGCTCGCCTTGGGAGACCGCGATGATCGCTGGACCGCCCAAAGATTCAGCCCCGCTTACGTTGAGTCCGGGCGAACGTTCCCTGGCCGAGAAGGCTGACCGTTACCGGTCGCTGTTCGCCTACATCCCGAACGGGGTCTTCTCCCTCGACCTCGAGGGACACCTGACCGAAGCCAACGGCGCCCTCCAGGAGCTCACGGGCCGCAGCCGGCCCGAGATGCTCGACATCGACTACCACGAGCTCTTCCACCGCGACGACATAGCGGCCGCCGAAAGGGCGTTCTCGGCCGTCAAGGACCGGGTCCCGCAGACGCTCGAGGTGCGCCTGGTCACCCTCGACGGAGACATCCGCGAGATCAAGCTCAGCGCTGTGCCCGTCGTCGTCTTCGACCAGGTGGTCGGTGTGCACGGCATGATCGAGGACGTCACCGAGGCCAACGGGATGCACCGTGAGCTGGAGGCCGCGAACACGGCCAAGACGCTGTTCTTGGCCAACGTCAGCCATGAGGTCCGCACCCCGCTGACCATGATCATCGGCGCCACCGAGATCCTTGTCGAAACCGACCTCGATGCTGGCCAGGGGCAGCTTGCCGACATGGTGAGCCGGAACAGTCAGCGCCTGCTGCGCCTGGTCAACGACATCCTCGACTTCTCCCGGCTCGAGGCCGGCAAGGTGTCGCTCCTCGCGGCCCCGTTCCGGCCCGCCGAAGTCCTCGACGAGCTCCTGGAGTGGGCCCAGCCGCGCGCCGTCGCCGAGGGCGTGGCACTCAGCGCCACCCTGGACGCGAGCCTGCCGACCAGTGTCTGCGGGGATGCGTTGCGGATCTCCCAGGTGCTCTCGAACTTGGTCGACAACGCGCTGAAGTACACCGAGGCCGGCAGCGTGGACATCACGGTCGGCTTGCGCTCGGACGCAGCACCCTACGCGGAGGTCCGGCGCACGGTGCCCTGAACATGGAGCTCGCGGTCAGCGACACTGGGGTCGGGATCTCACGCAACCATGTGGGGTTGCTGTTCGATTCCTTCAGTCAGGCCGACCCGAACGCGACCAGGAGCCGCAACGGTGTCGGTCTCGGGTTGGCCATCTGCCGCGACCTGGTCGACCTCATGGGTGGGGCGATCGAGCGTCGAGAGCACACCGGGGTTGGGAAGCACGTTCACGGTCGTGCTGCCGCTCGACGCTGTGAGCGACAAGCAAGCACCTGCACCCCGGGTCTAGACCCGTCGCGGAGGCGAGTCATGCCCTGTCGTCGCGAGTACGTCGCCAGGTGTTGGCTCACGTCCTGCGGTGGAACCTGACTTTGCCGGTGGGCAGCTTGTCGTGGCCGAGTTGGTGTCGTGGATGCGGCGGTGGTGGTGTCCGCACAGCAACCGGCCGTTCTCGACGCTGGTCGCTCCGCCTTCGCTGAAGGCGATGTCGTGGTGGGCGTGGCACATCGCGGCGGGGACGTCGCAGTCCTCGGCGGTGCAGCCTCGGTCGCGCACGCCCATGGCGATGCGCATGGGTTCGGTGTGGAAGCGGCACTTGGTGCCGGCATCGAGCACCACTGACTTCCCGCCGAGGACGACCGGGATGATCCCTGCCCGGCAGGCCAGGCGCGGGCCTGCGAGGCAGAGATGCGGCCGCCGGTGTCCAGGGTGCACACCCCGGCGCGTCGAGCTTGTCCATCAGCTGTTCGAGAGTCATCGTCACCACGACCGTGGCGCCGACACCGCCCGAGCTGGGCAGCCAGTGGGCGTCGATGGCTTCGACGACCTGGGTGAACGCGATGCCCTCGCGCACGGCCTGGGGCAGGTCGGGATCGATGCCACTGCCGCGGGTGGTGTCGTGACGCACCGGGTTGGTCAGGGACTGGATCGCCTTGCGCAGCATCGCCGCATGCAGGGCGGGGATACGGAACTTCCCGTGCGCGACACCCTGGTCGTCCTCCCACATCGAGAAGGTGGTCTTGCGGGCCGCCTTGGCTTCCTCGGCCTCGAGCTTCTTGCCCTCGTAGGCCTCAGCCAGCCTCGGGGCAGACGACCTCGAAGATCCGCTGACCCAGGATGGCCAGCCGCATGGCGTCGAACCTCGCGGCCTCGGCCACCAGGTGCTCCTCGGCCTGCAGCCCGTTGCTCGGCGCTGACAACGAACTCACCCGCGCGGGCAGGGAGTCGACCGCGTTGCACGATCACCCGTGCCTGGGCGGTGTTCACCCCACCGTCGGTCATGCCGCCGCCAGGACCGGCATCGTCTCCAGTCGCTTGGCCAGCTTGAGATCACTGCGGGCTTCGCGGCGGGTCTGGCGGGTCTCAGCCGCCACGAACCCCGACGCATCCGCCGCACCAGCCTCCAGGCAGACCTGGGATGCGTCGGCCTCGCCGAGCAGCCGCAAGTACAGGGCGTCGGCCTTCGCCCGACCCACCGCCAAGGCCACCAGGGCCTCGCGCTTCTCCTCCGGGCTCATCGTCGTGAGCCCCATTGACCCAGGT
This sequence comes from uncultured Actinomycetota bacterium, assembly GCA_963794725.1. Taxonomy (GTDB): domain Bacteria; phylum Actinomycetota; class Actinomycetes; order Propionibacteriales; family Nocardioidaceae; genus Marmoricola. The sequence continues at coordinate 82,398 of CAWCFR010000042.1, read as the reverse complement.
CGTCGAGGCGGGTGTTGAGCCGCTCCGCGAACGCCGCGACCGGGTGCCGAGGCACTCCGATCAGCTGGCTGGTCATGACTGAATTCAAGCACCGACCACCGACAGAACTGCGGCCTGACCTGCAGGTATCACCGATCCGTGGACAACCTTTTCCGAGAAGTCTCTGACGGTTCAGACACCCTGTCGGCGCACCTGGTTTCGAGGCCCTCGCCCAGGGGCTCGGGCACCTCAACCGGCGAAAACCGCACGTCGTCAGGCCGACTCGATCTCCGGACCGTTCAGGGGCGTGACCATCCGCAGCGGCGGCACCAGCCCCGAGTCGGCGAGCACCTCCAGCGCCTGCTGCTCCTCGACGTCGAAGGAGAGCTCCGGTGGCGGCCCGAGCAGCACCGTCACCACGCAGTCGTGGCAGGACAGGCCGCGGACGAGGCAGGTGTCGCAGTCGATGCGAAGGCTCATGGGAGGGGCTCCTTGGGTGATCGGGGAAGATCTGTTCCGCACTCCACCAGCCCCCACCGACAGTTTCGTCCGGCCCCGCTTCCGCCGCCCCCGTGGGCGTGTCGGACGGCCGCTTGTGTCGGTGCTGCTGCCTACCGTCGAGGACATGGGTGAGTGGTCCGCGCAGATGAGCTTCGACGAGCTCGGTCGGCCGCTGCGCGACATCACCTTCTGCGTGGTCGACCTCGAGACCACCGGTGGCTCGGCGGCGGCCGGCTCGATGATCACCGAGATCGGCGCGGTCAAGGTGCGCGGGGGCGAGGTGCTCGGTGAGTTCCAGACGCTGGTCAACCCGCACGCCGCGATCCCCCCGTTCATCGCCGTGCTGACCGGCATCACCAACTCGATGGTGGCCTCCGCTCCCCCGATCGACTCGGCCCTGCCGACCTTCCTCGAGTTCGCCCAGGGCTGCGTGCTGGTCGCCCACAACGCGCCCTTCGACGTCGGCTTCCTGCAGCACTTCGCGCGGGCGCAGGGCCGGCCGTGGCCCGGGTTCGAGGTCCTCGACACCGCCCGGCTCGCCCGCCGGGTGGTGACCCGCGACGACGCCCCCAACTGCAAGCTCAGCTCGCTGGCGATCGCCTTCGGGGCCAGCACCACTCCCAACCACCGGGCGCTGTCCGACGCGCGCGCCACCGTCGACGTCCTGCACGGCCTGATGGAGCGGCTCGGCGGGCTCGGCGTGCACACCCTCGAGGAGCTGCAGACGTTCAGCTCCCGGGTCAGCCCGGCCGTACGCCGCAAGCGCCACCTCGCCGAGCACCTGCCGCACTCCCCCGGCGTCTACCTGTTCAAGGACGAGCAGGGTCGCGTGCTCTACGTCGGCACCTCACGCGACCTGCGCTCCCGCGTGCGTTCCTACTTCACCGCCTCCGAGAGCCGCTCGCGGATGGGCGAGATGGTCAACCTGGCCACGACGGTCACCGGCATCGAGTGCGCCACCCCTCTCGAGGCCCGGGTGCGCGAGCTGCGGCTGATCGCCGCGCACAAGCCCCGCTACAACAAGCGCAGCCGGTTCCCCGAGAAGGTCACCTGGCTCAAGCTGACGGTCGAGCCGTGGCCGCGCCTGTCGCTGGTGCGCAAGGTCGCCGACGACGGAGCCGACTACCTGGGGCCGTTCTCCTCGCGACGTACGGCGGAGAAGTGCCTGGCCGCGCTGCACGAGGCGTTCCCGATCCGCCAGTGCAGCGACCGGCTGCCGGTGGTGCCGTCGCGCTCCCCCTGTGTCCTGGCCGAGATGCACCGTTGCCTGTCCCCGTGCGACGGCAGCATCGACGTCGACGACTACGCCCACCTCGTCGCCGAGGTCCGCGCCAACCTGCTCGACCGGGCCGACGAGGTGGTCGAGTCGATGAGCGCCCGGATGAGCCGCCTCGCCGACGACGAGCGCTACGAGGAGGCAGGTGTGCACCGCGACCGGCTCGCCGCCTTCGTGCGGGCCGCCACCCGCACGCAACGACTGGGTGCCCTCTCCTCCTGCACCGAGCTGGTGGCGGCGCGCCGCGAGGACGACCACCGGTGGGCCGTGCACGTCGTGCGCAGCGGGCGGCTGGCCGCGTCCGGCGTGATCCCCGTCGACGCCCACGCGGGCGTGTGGGTGACCCAGCTGCGGGCCTCGGCCGAGAGCGTCGTCGGCGGGCCGGGCCCGACCCCTGCGGCGACGGCGGAGGAGTCCGAGCAGATCCTGCGCTGGCTCGAGCAGCCGGGCGTGCGCCTGGTGCACGTCGACGGCGAGTGGACCTGCCCGATCCGCGGAGCCGCCCGGCACCTCGAGGTCCACGACGCCGTCGAGCAGTCGCGCGTCTCCCTGGTGCCCTTCGACGAGCGCCGCCACCTGGCCACGGTGCACCAACCCTGAGTCCACCGACCGGTACCTTGAGCGCATGATCACCGCCATCGTCTTCGTGAAGGCCGACGTCGCGCGCATCCCGCAGGTCGCGGAGGCGATCGCAGCGGTCGACGGCGTCACCGAGGTCTACAGCGTCACCGGCCAGGTCGACCTGATCGCCATGGTGCGGGTGCGCGACCACGAGGACGTCGCGCGCGTGGTCGCCGACGAGGTCAACAAGGTGTCCGGCGTGATGGAGACCGAGACCCACATCGCCTTCCGCACCTACAGCCGTCACGACCTGGAGTCGGCCTTCTCGCTCGGCCTGGACTGAGTTCGTCGGCGCCCGAAACGTCGGATTTGCTATTCCGCCCACGAGCGGCCGGGAGCACACCTAACATCGAGAGGTGTTCACGCAGCTTTCCATCGTGATCCCCGTGTTCAACGAGCAGGCTGTGCTCCCACTCCTGACCCGTCGACTGCGGGCGGTACTGGACGAGATGGCGCTCGATTACGAGGTCATCATGGTCGACGACGGGAGCACCGACCTCACTCCCGCGGTCCTGCAGGGCTCGCGCAGGACCTGGCCCGAGCTGCGGGTGCTGAGACTGCGGGCCAACGCTGGTCATCAGGCGGCGCTGTCCGCCGGCCTGCAAGCTGCGCGCGGATCCCGTGTCGTGACCATGGACGCTGACCTGCAGGACCCGCCCGAGCTGCTGACGTCGATGCACGCCCTGGCGTGCGACCAGGACCTCGATGTCGTGTACGCCGTCCGCAACGACCGCTCCCAGGACTCCGTGTTCAAGCGAGTGACGGCGCGCATGTTCTACCGACTGATGCGCACCCTGTCGGGCACGTCGGCCCCGGTGGACGCTGGCGACTACAGGTTGATGTCGCGGGTCGTCGTCGACACTGTCAACGGTCTCCCGGAGAGAAACCGGGTGCTGCGCTTCGTCGTGCCCGCGCTCAACTTCCCCTCGGGACGTGTCGAGTACCGTCGTGACGCGCGTGCGGCTGGCACCTCCAAGTACTCCATGTCTCGCATGGTCCGGCTTTGCATCGACTCCGTCACCGGGTTCTCCATGGCTCCGCTCCGTGCGGCCACGTACGCCGGGCTGCTGGCAGGGGCCGGCGCCATCGCGCTGGCGCTCTACAGCCTGGTGGCCAGCCATTTTGGTCACACGGTGGCCGGGTGGACCTCCATGGTCCTGATCGTGTCCGGGCTGGCAGCCGTGCAGCTGATCGGCCTCGGCATCATCGGCGAGTACGTCGGACGTATCTACACGCAGCTGCAGAACCAACCCACGTACTTCGTGGCCTCGGACACCCTCGAGAATCTGCCCGAGGACTCGGAGGTCCCCTCCCTGCATCGTCTCGACGGGGGGTCCCACTCCCGGCTCGTCACTCGCGTGGATGCCCTCGGCTGAGAGGACGCGTCACGGGTGACCGAGCTCGCACGCCACGCGTATCCGTGGTGATGCCGACCTTCAACAGCGCACAGCACGTGGCGGGCGCGATCGAGTCAGTGCTGACCCAGACGTCGACCGACCTGGAGCTGGTCGTCGCCGACCACGGTTCCTCCGATGCGACCTGGACTTTGCTCCAGTCGTACGCGAGGGATCCACGCGTGAGGCTGATGCAGACACCGACCGGCGGTGGGGCGGAGCGCAACTAGAACGCCGTCACCGAGGTGTCCATGGTGGCCTCGCGACGCGACGCCCTTCAGCGGGCCGGCCCGTGGCACGCGGCTACACCATCGACATCGCCACCTACCTGCGCCTTCTCGCCGAGGGAGACCTTGCCGTGGCAGAGGGCACCCTGGCTGCATTCAGGCTCAGCTCGGCCCAGTGGAGCCGCCGCCTGGCGCACGAGCAAGCGGCCTCCGTCCTCGAGCTCCACGCCCAGGTCGCCACCACCCTCGCTCCCGGGTCTTGCACGCCGGCGGACATCGCCGTGGGCAACGTGCGCGCTCGGATGCACGCACTGCAGCGACGCGCGCTCTACAAGCTGCTGGACCTGCAACCGGCCAAGGTTCGGGCGGCTCACCCTCCCGAGGTGCTCGCCTTCCCGCTCCCGACCGGTGTGTACACCAGGATCGGTCCGCGCGAGTCACTGAAGTCGGCACGTGCGTAGTCGTCGAGCGACAAACCGCACGAGCGAAGCGCCCTGAGGTCGATCGCAGTCGGCTCCGCCTCGAACAGGATGATCGGTGGCCACGCACGGAACTGGTCGATGTGTCTGCACTCCTCCTCGATGGCCACGACACCCCGCTGCGCTGCTCGCGAGGAGTTCCACGACTCACCCACCGGTTGGCCGTCAAGGGCGAGCACCAGTCCACCCAGCTCCGCGAAGGAGATCACCGAGACGCGGTCGGCTCCGTCATGACCGGTCGCGGAGCGGACCCCGCGCACGAGCCGCCCCTCCTGTCGTGACAGCTCGAGACCGACGAGCACGCCGGCACCGTCGACCCGGCTCGTCGAACCGGCGAACCCGGAGGTGCGGTACGGATCCCGCAGCAGGCCGACACACGCCACCGCAGTGCTGAGCACCACGGTGCATGTGATCGCCGAGACGCACGGGACCAGCGCTGGTCGGCTCCGCGTCGAGGCGACTCCCCCCACCATGATCGCGGTCCAGCACGGGAGGCTGTTGACCGCGATGTCCGTCAGCCCGTTGCTCGACCCCGCGCCTTGGACGAGCGGGGCGAGCAGCAACAACAGATAGACGCCGAGCTCGGGTTGACGCCAGAGCCGTTGCACGGTGGATGCCAGTGGGCATCCGCGCTCGACCCAGACGGCGAGACCCACGGACATCAGCAGCGCCAGGAACACAGGCGGGTAGAAGCGCAGTCCCGCGGACCCGGCGAGACTCGATGGCGTGAGGGCGAGCATGAGCAGGGCGATGGTGAGGACCGGCGCGAGCGCCAGGGGCGGGAGCCAGAGACGGGGCGGGCGACGGCGCAGCCCGAGCAGCGAGAGCGCCGCAACGACGGAGCCCGTGACGAGCAGCAACAGCGCCTGCGACGCGACGGAGATGCCCTCACGCGCGTAGTGCACCAGCAGCTCGCCGGGGTGGTGGGTGTACGCCGCGCTCGCTCGATTCACCTCCAGGATCGGCTCGAAGACGTCGTCCAGGGGCAGCACGAGCACATGGAAGAGCAGCCCCGACACCACCGTCCCGGCGAGGGCGGCGCCCCAGAACGCGAGCTGCCCGCGCCGGTGATGGGCATGGAAGGCGAGCGCGCCCAGACCGACCACGAGCGGCACCAGGGCAAGGGCGGAGGTCCACCTGCTCAGCACGAGGCCGAGGACGGGTGGCCCCATCAGCAGCGCTGGAGCGATCGGGAGACGAGTGGACGTGGTGCCTCGTCCGAGCGCGAGAAGCACGAGGCCACACAGCACCGTCGCGCTCACGGCCGCCACGTCGTTGTAGCCCGGGCTCAGCGGCAGCCAGCCGTAGGTGACGCCCGCCGAGGCCACGATCACCGTCGTTCCTGCCACCTCCCAGCCGCGGGTGGCCGGGGCCGAGGGCCGGCGCAGCCGCAGCCAGCACATGAACGCCCAGCCGAAGCCTGCGTGCACGAGCAGGATGCTGACCAGCCGCGCCACGCGCAGCCCGGGGATGCTCCAGCCCAGGAGCTCGAAGAGTGGTCCGTAGACGTACTGGACGCCGGTGAACACGCGCGGGGTGCTGTCCCACCAGCGGTAGGACAGGACGTAGAAGCCCTCGTCGGAGACGTCGAAGCCGTGGTCGGCCATCAACAGCGCGGACACCGCCCAGAGGGCGGTCGCAAGTCCCGCGGCCGCGGTCGCCCAGGGCCACCAGAGCCGCGTCCGCGCGCCCGGGTGGTCCCCCGAGGATCCCGACGTCATGGCGACCGAGGCTAGTCGCGGCCCGTCCGCCGTGCAGGGCAAATCGCGGCACTCTGACCGGACGGGCAGACCTTGCCAATTCGGACCCGAAAGCCCGATTCGTTCCATATCCTCGTCTCCGACAGGAGGAGGGTCGTCGTGTACAGGGATCTGCGCGTTGCCGTCGTGGTGCCCGCGCACAACGAGGAGCTGCCTCGTGGGCACGGTCGTGGCCACGGCCCCCGAGCTGGTCGACCACGTGATCGTGGTGGACGACGCCAGTACCGACGCGACGTCGGCGGCCGCCGAGAAGGTCGGGGACCCCCGGACCGAGGTCATCCGCCTGCCCGAGAACCAGGGGGTGGGCGGGGCCATCGTGCGCGGCCACCAGCGCGCCCTCGAGCTGGGCTGCGACGTCTCGGTCGTGATGGCCGGCGACGCCCAGATGGACCCGGCGTACCTCCCGAAGCTGCTCGACCCGATCGCCGACGGCGAGGCCCTGTTCACCAAGGCCAACCGCTTCTACGGCGAGGGTTCCTTCGAGGGGATGCCGCGCCACCGCGTGGTCGGCAACATCGGGATGTCGTTCCTGACCAAGGCGGCCTCGGGCTACTGGGGCCTCTTCGACCCGCAGAACGGCTACACCGCGATCCACCGCTCGGCGCTCGAGCGCCTCCAGCTCGACCGGCTCGCCAAGCGGTACGAGTTCGAGAACGACCTGCTCATCAAGCTCAACGTGCTGCGCGTGCCGGCCCGGGACATCCCGATCCCTGCGGTGTACGGCGCCGAGGTCTCCGGGCTCCGCGTGGGCAAGGTCGCCCCGCGCCTGATGGCGATGCTGTGGCGTGGCTTCTGGCACCGGATGTGGTGGAAGTACGTCCTCCAGTCCTTCTCCGCGGTCGCCCTGATGTTCTTCACCGGGCTCTTCCTCGTCGCCGTCGGTCTGGCGTTCAGCGTCTTCACCGTCGTCAACACGCTCGGGCCCCCGGTGGCCAGTCCCGGCACGGTCCTGCTGGCCGTCGCGCCGTTGCTGAGCGGGCTGCACTTCCTGGTCTCCGCGATGCAGCTCGACATCCAGGAGGGCAGTCGATGACTGCCACGGAGCTGCAGCCGGACCGCCACGGAGCCCAGTGCCGCCGTACGGCGCGGTCCGTCGACCCGCCTGCTGCTGCTCGGGCTGGCCGGGCTCTACCTGGCCTGGGTGCTGGTCATCCCCCCGTTCGCCGGCATCGACGAGTTCGACCACGCCTACCGCGCCGCCGCTGCCGCCCGGGGGCAGTGGGACATCACCCCGTCCGACGCCACCCGCGGAACGGGGGCCTGGCTGCGCGTCCCGCACGACATCGTGGACGCGGCGCAGCCGGAGTGCCGCGCCCGGAAGTACACGACGCGGGCCGACTGCGTCGGCACCCGCGAGGGTGACCAGACGCGCATCGCCAGCGGCGCCGGGCGCTACCACCCCTTGTTCTACGCCGTGATCGGGTACCCGGCGCGGGCCTTCTCCGGCACCACCGCCCTCTACGTGATGCGGCTGGCCGCCGTCGGCCTCTCGCTCCTGAGCGTGTGGGGAGCGCTCCTCGCGCTGGGCACCTGGTCACGGTCCCGTTGGGGAGGCGTCGGCCTGGTCGTGGCCTGCTCCCCCGTGATCGTCTACAGCGGCGCGATCGTCGCCCCCAACGGGCTGGAGATGACCTCCGCCCTGGCGCTCTGGTGCGCGCTGGTCGGCCTCGCCGTGGCACCCAGGGAGCACCTGACCCGGCTGCTGGTGATCACCGCCGTGGCCGGGGCCACCCTGTGCACGCTGCGCGGGCTCGGACCCGCTCTGGTGCCTGATGGCGCTGGCGGCCGTGCTCGTCGGCGTACGGCGCGTGCCCGGCCGCCTCCCCGACCTCCTCCGGCGTCCCGGCACCTGGGTGACCGCCGCCGTCGTCGCCGTCAGTGCCCTCCAGGCCACCGTGTGGACGTTGTCCAAGGGCGTGATGAAGATCGGCGCCGAGGGAAGCCTGCACGTCTCGCTGGAGCGGAGGATGGTGATCTCGGGCCGGTCCGAGCCGCTGTGGGTGCTGCAGTCGATCGCGGCGTTCCCGTTCCGCGACAACGCCACCCACCCGGCGGTGTACGCCTGCTACCTGATCCTGTTCGGGGCGCTCCTCGGTGTTCGCCCTGCGCGTCGCACCGGCGCGCCTGCGCCTCGCCATCGTCCTCGTGATCGTCGCGGCGCTGGCCATCCCCTTCGCCGCGACCGTCTCCTCGTACAACACCTACATGGCCGCCTGGCAGGGCCGTTACGGCCTGCCGCTGACTCTGGGGATCGTGGTGCTCGCCACCCTCGCGATGGAGCGCAGCGGACGGACCCTGCGGCAACCCTGGTGGCTCGTGGGTGGCGTGCTGTACGTCGTCGCGCAGACCGTGAGCGTGGCCTACACCCTGCACGTCGAGAAGCTGGTCAGTCCGCAGGCCGGCACCTCCAGCTGGCTCGAACCGTCGTTGCTCGTGGCCGGCCTGCTGGCCGCGATCGCCTCCACCACGATCTGGTGGTCGACCTCGGGACAACGCCTCACCGTCCCGGCCCCGGCGGCAGCCACGTCCGAGCAGGTCTCGTGATCGATCCGAGCGCCACCGTGGCGGACGGAGCCGAGATCGGCGCCGACACGTTGGTGTGGGGCCTGGCCCAGGTGCGTGAAGGTGCCGTCATCGGGCGCGAGTGCATCATCGGCCGCGGTGCGTACGTCGGCGCGGGCGTCACCCTGGGCGACCGCGTCAAGGTGCAGAACCTGGCCCAGGTCTACGAGCCGGCCGTCGTCGAGGACGGTGTGTTCATCGGCCCCGCCGCGGTGCTCACCAACGACGAGTACCCACGGGCGGTGAAGCCCGACGGCACGCTGGCCACCTCGGCGGACTGGCAGCCCGTCGGCGTCACGCTCCGGCGAGGGTGCTCCATCGGCGCCCGCGCGGTCTGCGTCGCACCTGTCGAAGTGGGTCAGTGGGCGATGGTGGCCGCCGGAGCCGTCGTCGTGCGCGACGTGCCCGCATACGCGCTCGTCGTCGGTACGCCGGCACGCAGGATCGGGTGGGTCGGCCCCGCCGGACGCCGCCTGGTCGACGAAGGTGCGGCTCGATGGAGATGTCCGGTCACCGGCGCGTGGTTCGTGGAACACGACGGTCAGTTGCGCGAGGGTGGGCGAACATGACTGAACAGCCTCCCCGGGTCGCAGCCGTCCGGGTCCACGTCGGCGACGAGGAGACCGAGGCCGTGATGTCGGTCCTCCGCAGCGGGCGCCTCGTGCAGGGCGAGCAGGTCGCGGCCTTCGAGGAGGAGTTCTCGAGCCTGGTGGACGGTCGGGTCTGCGTGGCCGTGAACTCCGGCACCAGTGCCCTGCACCTCGGGCTGCTCGCCGCCGGCATCGGGCCCGGCGACGAGGTCATCGTGCCCTCGTTCACCTTCGCGGCCACCGCCAACGCGGTCGCGATGACCGGCGCCACGCCTGTCTTCGCCGACATCGAGCCGGCCACCTTCTCCCTCGATCCCGACGCGGTCGCCGCGGCCGTCACTCCGCGGACCGCCGGGATCATCCCCGTGCACCTCTACGGCCACCCGGCCGCCTGGGACGGGCTCTCCGCGGTCGCGGAGCGGCACGACCTCTTCCTCCTCGAGGACGCCGCGCAGGCACACGGCGCGACCTACGGCGGCACGTCCGTGGGCGCGCTCGGCGACGTGGCGGCCTTCAGCTTCTACGCCACCAAGAACATGACCACCGGCGAGGGCGGCATGGTCGTCTGCCGTGACGACGACACCGCCCGCCGGGTGCGGCTGCTGCGCAACCAGGGGATGGAGCAGCGCTACCGCAACGAGATCGCCGGCCTGAACAACCGGATGACCGACCTGGCGGCCGCGATGGGGCGGGTGCAGCTCGGGCGACTGCCCGGGTGGAACGACGAGCGCCGCGCCGTCGCCGCGACGTACCACGCGGGAGCTGGTGGGGGTGCGCACCCCCGAGGTCGCGGCGAAGGCCGAGCCGGTCTGGCACCAGTACACCGTTCGCTCCCCCGACCGGGACGCCCTCGCCGCCCACCTCGACGCCCACGGCATCGACAGCGCCGTCTACTACCCCGTGCCCACCCACCGGCTGCCGGCGTACGGCCTGGAGACCGAGCTGCCGGAGACAGAGCGCGCGGCGGCGGAGGTCCTCTCGCTGCCGATCCGGCCCGGGCTCACCGACGAAGAGGTCGCCCGCGTGGTCGCGGCCGTGAATGGGAGAAGCGATGACTGACCTGCGAGCAGGACTGATCGGTTTCGGCCAGATGGGGCGTCACCACGCCCGCGTGCTGAACACGCTCTCCGGCGTGGAGCTGGTGGGCATCGCCGACCCAGCCCCACGCACCGACCGGACCAGCCAGCACTTCCACTTCGTCCCCTCGGTGGAGGACCTCCTCAGCGAGGGCATCGACATCGCCGTGGTGTGCGTCCCGACCACCGCGCACGAGGAGGTCGCCCTGCAGCTGGCGTCCGCCGGGGTGCACGCCCTGATCGAGAAGCCGGTCGCTCCGGACACCGCCTCGGCCCGCCGGATCGGCCTGGCCTTCGAGAAGGCCGGCCTGCTGGCCTGCGTGGGCCACATCGAGCGCTACAACCCGGCCCTGCAGGAGCTGCGCCGGCGACTGGCCAACGGCGAGCTCGGCCAGCTCTACCAGATCGCCACGCGCCGGCAGGGTCCGTTCCCCGAGCGCATCTCCGACGTCGGCGTGGTGCTCGACCTCGCCACCCACGACGTCGACCTGACCGCCTGGGTCGCCAAGCGGCAGTACGCCAGCCTGTCCGCGCGCTCGGCACACCGCTCGGGACTGCAGCACGAGGACCTCGTGGCGGCGGTGGGCACCCTCAGCGACGGCACGGTCGTGAACCACCTCGTCAACTGGCTCTCCCCCCTCAAGGAGCGGGTCACGGTCGTCACCGGCGAGCGCGGCACGTTGGTGGCCGACACGCTGTCGGTCGACCTCACCTTCTACTCCAACGGCCTCGCGCCGGTCGCCTGGGACGCGCTCGCCTCGTTCCGCGGCGTCGTCCAGGGCGACGTGATCCGCTACGCCCTGGCCAAGCGCGAGCCGCTCCAGGTCGAGCTCGAGGCGTTCCGCGACGCGGTCCTCGGCGAGGGGCACCGGATCGTGAGCATCCAGGACGCCACGCACACCGTGGAGGTGGCCGAGGCGATGCTGCGGGCCGCCGAGACCGGCGAGACCGCCAAGCCCGAGTGAGCTAGCGGGAGGCCTCGACCCACCGGTCGAGGACGGCGGCAGCGGCGCCGGAGTCCACGGCCTCGGTCGCGCGGGCCATCCCGGCGACCAGCCGCTCCTCGAGCGTCCCCGCGTCGGCCGCGTGCACCGCGAGCGCTGCCCCCGCGTTGAGGACGACGGCGTCGCGCACCGGGCCCGCGTCGCCGGCCAGCACGCGGCGCACCACCTCGGCGTTGTGCGGCGCGTCGCCGCCGCGCAGACCCTCGGCGGTGCCGACCGGGACGCCGAGCGCCGCCGGGTCCAGGCTGTGCTCGGTCACCTCGCCGGCCGAGACGCTCCAGACGCTCGAGGTCGTGGTCGTGGTCAGCTCGTCCAGCCCGTCGTCGCCGCGGAACACCCAGGCGTCGACGCCCCGGCGCGCGAACACCCCGGCCATCACCGGCGCCATCCGGCGGTCCGCGCAGCCGATGGCCTGGGCGGCCGGCCGCGCCGGGTTGGCGATCGGCCCGAGGAAGTTGAAGGTGGTGCCGACGCCGAGCTGGCTCCGGGCCGTCGCGGCGTGACGCAGTGCCGGGTGGAAGGCCGCGGCGAAGCAGAACGTGATGCCCGCCTCCGTCGCCACGCGGGCGACGTCGTCCGCCGGCAGGTCGAGACGGATCCCGAGCAGCTCGAGCACGTCGGCGCTGCCGGCCTTCGAGGAGGCCGACCGGTTGCCGTGCTTGACCACGGTCACCCCGGCGCCCGCCGCGACGATCGCGGCCATCGTGGAGATGTTGACCGAGAACGACCGGTCGCCGCCGGTGCCCACGACGTCGAGGGTGCGGCCCGGCACCTCCAGCGGTGTCGCGGCGGCGTACATCGCCTCGACGAGTCCCTCCATCTCCTCCACCGTCTCGCCCTTGGCGCGCAGGGCCACGGCGAAGCCGGCGATCTGGGCGGGCGTCGCCTCGCCCGCGAGCACCTCGCCCATCGCCCACGAGGTCTGCGCCGAGCTCAGGTCCTGGCGCGCGATCAGGGCGGAGAGCACCTCGGGCCAGGAGGCCCGCGCCTGCTCGGTCATCGGCTCACGCCTGGGCAGGCACCCGCGAGCGCAGCAGCCGGATCACGGCCTCGGCGAGCTCGATCGGGTCCAACGGGTGCGCGACGGCGGCCTCGGCGCGCGACCACGTCGCCAGCCAGTTGTCCTGCACCCTGCCGGTGAGCACCAGCACCGGCGGGCAGCGGAAGATCTCGTCCTTGAGCTGCCGGGCGATGCCCAGCCCGCCCGCGGGGACCGCCTCGCCGTCGAGGATCGCCAGCGCGATGCCCGCCGGCATCCATCTGCTGGATCACGACCGGCTCGGTCGCCACCTCGACGTACTCCAGCTCGGGCAGGTCCGGGTGGGGACGGCGGCCGAGCGCGAGGATCACCTGCTCGCGCACCTCGACGTCGTCGCTGTAGACGAGGACCCGCAGGGGCGCTGCGCTCTCGGTGGTGGTCACGCCGGTGATGCTACCGGTCGGCGCCGGTCTGTTCCGGCGTGGTGCTGGCTGCCCGCTCGAGCCGGTCGAGGCGGCGGTCCTCACGCTGTCCCTCGCGCATCGACGACCGCGCCCACTGGGCGAAGAGCACCCCGAAGAACAACAGCCCGATCGAGGTCACCGGAGGCCCAGAGGATGCCGCCGGCGAGGTGCTGGTCGGCGTGCGGGTCGGGCAGCCAGGGCATCTCGGCGTGCAGGGAGGGGTACCAGCTCCCGCCGATCAGGTGGTCCTGCGCCATGATCGTGACGCCGAGGAAGGCGTGGAACGGCAGCGTGAGCATCACCGCGAGCATCCGGAAGGGGTAGCTCATCCGGCCCGGGACCGGGTCCACCCCCAGGATCGGCGTGAAGAACAGGGTGCCGACCACCACGAGGTGCAGGTGCATCAGGTGGTGCAGGTCGTGGTGGTGGAGCGTGGCGTCGTACCAGCCGCTGAAGTAGAGGACCCACGGGCTGAGGACGTACAGGGCGAAGGTCAGGGGCGCGAAGGTCAGCACCTTGGCCACGCGCGAGTGCAGGGCCTTCAGGAGCAGCCGGCGGCCGCCCCGGGGCAACGTCCGCAGCGCGAGCGTGATCGGCGCGCCGAGGGCACCGAACACCGGCACCGCCATCGACAGGATCATGTGCTGCACCATGTGCACGCTCAGCAGCGTGTCGTCGTACGCCGCCAGCCCGGAGCAGCTCGCGAACACGAACAGGCCGCCCCCGCCGACGACGAACGAGAGTGTCCGGCCGACCGGCCAGTGGTCACCGCGCTCGTGGAGCCGCCACACGCCGGCGAGGTAGAGGCCCACCGCCACCGCGGCGAGCCCCATCAGCAGGGGCTCGAGCTCCCACTCGGTGAACACGCTCGCGGGGGTGAAAGGCGGCACGAGGCAAGGGTAGGTGGAGATTCGGAACCGAAACACCGGGGGCAGGGATGCCACCCGGCGGCCGTGGGGCAATAATGGCGACGTGGCGACAGCAACGGCTATCCCGGCGTCCCGGCTCCACGGTCACGACGACCGCCCGAGCATGGTCTCGGTGGGCACGATCATCTGGCTCTCCAGCGAGCTGATGTTCTTCGCGGCGCTGTTCGCGGCCTACTTCACGATCCGCGCGGTCAGCCCGGACCTGTGGGCCCAGAGCACCGCCAAGCTCAACGTGCCGTACGCCTCGGTCAACACCACGATCCTGGTGCTGTCGTCGGTGACCTGCCAGCTGGGCGTGTTCAAGGCCGAGGACGGCGTGGTGGGCCGCACCGGGCAAGCTGCTCAACGTCCGCCTGTGGGGACTGCGCGAGTGGTTCGTGCTCACCTACGTGATGGGCGCGGTCTTCGTGGCCGGCCAGGTCACCGAGTACGTCAACCTCGTCCACGAGGGCATCACCCTCCCCGGCTCGGCGTACGGCTCGATGTTCTACCTCGCCACCGGCTTCCACGCCCTGCACGTCAGCGGCGGGCTCGTCGCCTTCCTCTTCGTGCTCGGCCGCACCTTCATGGCCCGCAAGTTCACCCACGAGCAAGCCGTGACGGCGATCGTCGTGTCGTACTACTGGCACTTCGTCGACGTCGTCTGGATCGGCCTGTTCATGACCGTCTACGTGCTCAAGTGAGCCCGGCCCCCGAGAAGACGCGAGGACCTCACGCCGTGCGACCCCCATCACGCCGTACTCCCCGGAGCTCCCGCGGGCTGTGGGCCCGTCTGTCCCGCGGACGCCGCAGCCGGATGGCTGCGCCGCTCGTGCTGCTGTTCGCCCTGCTGATGACCGGCGGGATGTACGCCCTGCTCTCCCCCGCCAACGCGCAGACCCAGGCCGACGACGCCGACCAGGTCGCCAAGGGCCGGTCGCTGTTCCTCGTGGGCTGCGCCTCCTGCCACGGCAAGAACGGCGAGGGCATCCAGACCGAGCGCGGCAACGAGTACGGTCCCCCGCTGGTCGGCGTCGGGGCTGCCGCCGTCGACTTCCAGGTCGGCACCGGCCGGATGCCGATGGCCCAGCCCGGCGTGCAGGCGCTGCGCAAGCCCCCGGTGTACGACGCCGAGGAGATCGCGGCGCTCGCCGCCTACGTCGCCTCGCTCGGCCCCGGCCCGGCCATCCCCGAGCACTCCGACTACGACGTCTCCGACTCCACCAACGCCGACATCGTCAAGGGCGGCGAGTTCTTCCGCACCAACTGCACGGCGTGCCACAACTTCGCCGGAGCCGGCGGTGCGCTCCCGCGCGGCAAGTTCGCGCCCAAGCTGACCGGCGTCTCGGAGAAGCACATCTTCGAGGCCCTGCTCACCGGCCCGCAGCAGATGCCGGTCTTCAGCAACGGCGTGCTGACCCCCGCTGACAAGCGCGACATCATCGCCTACCTGAAGAAGAACGAGCAGACCCCGGCGTACGGCGGGTTCACCATCGGGTCGCTCGGCCCCGTCTCCGAGGGCCTGTTCGCCTGGCTCGCCGGCATCGGCTCGCTCGTCGTCGCCGCGGTGTGGATCGCCTCCTCCACTGCCCGGACGAAGAAGAAGAAGGCGACGTCATGAGCGACCACCACGAGCTGGCCACGGTCGAGACCGAGGTCGAGCCCTTCCCGGATCCCGGCCTGCCGGAGCACGAGCCGCGCCCGACCGACGTCGACGAGGCCGCCGAGAGGCGGGCCGAGCGTCAGGTCGCCAGCCTGTTCGGGCTCTCCACGGTCTTCATGATCCTGTTCATCGCCTCGTACTTCACCTTCAGCGTCGGTGAGGACCCGAGCACGTTCGGCCAGTTCGGCGCCTCGAACATGGCGCTGGGCGTCACCTTCGGCCTGGCGCTGCTGTGCATCGGGGTCGGCGCCATCCAGTGGGCCCGCAAGCTGATGGGCGACCACGAGATCGTCGAGTACCGCCACTCGGCCGGCTCCAGCGACGAGGACAAGACGGAGGTCCTCGCCGACCTCAACCTCGGCATCGAGGAGTCCGGCATCGGCCGTCGGCCGCTGATCCGCAACTCCCTGCTCGGCGCCGTCGGGCGTGCTCGGGATCGGCGCGATCATCCCCCTGTGGGACCTCGGCCCCACCGACATCGAGCAAGCTCTACCACACGATCTGGAAGAAGGGGATGCGCGTCGTCCAGGACGTCGACGGCGCCAACATCAAGCCCGAGGACATGGAGATCGGGCAGCTGGTCAACGCCGAGCCGGAGATCTTCTACAGCGACGGAGCCGCGCGCCTCAAGGAGCAGCAGCCCGAGGGCGTCGAGCTGAACGTCCGAGAAGGCCAAGGCCGCCGTCATCCTGGTGCGGATGCAGCCCGACGACATCACGCCGTCGAAGGGTCGCGAGGACTGGGGAGTCAACGGGATCCTGTGCTACTCCAAGATCTGCACCCACGTCGGGTGCCCGATCTCGCTGTGGGAGCAGCAGACCCACAACCTGCTCTGCCCCTGCCACCAGTCGACCTTCGACCTCGCGGACAACGGCAAGGTGGTCTTCGGACCCGCCGCCCGCGCGCTGCCCCAGCTCCCCATCGGGGTGGACGCCGAGGGCTACCTGATGGCGACGAGCGATTTCACCGAGCCAGTCGGACCGAGTTTCTGGGAACGCGGGTGAGTCTGTAGATGTCAACCACCACCGACGGCGCAAGCCGAAGCACGGCGCGCACCAACGGCAAGACGGCCGCGCAGGCCAACCCGCCCTCCAAGGTCGGAGCGGCCGCCACCTGGGCCGACGACCGGCTCGGCCTGGCCAAGGCAGGCAAGAAGCAGCTGCGCAAGGTCTTCCCGGACCACTGGTCCTTCATGCTCGGCGAGGTCGCGCTCTGGAGCTTCGTCGTGCTCCTGCTCACCGGCGTCTTCCTGACCCTGTGGTTCAAGCCCAGCATGGGCGAGGTCGTCTACGACGGCTCCTACGACCAGCTGCGCGGCATCCAGATGTCCGAGGCCTACGCCTCGAGCCTGCACCTCTCGTTCGACGTACGCGGTGGCCTGCTGATGCGGCAGATGCACCACTGGGCCGCGATGACGTTCGTGGCCGGGATGATGGTCCACCTGCTGCGCGTCTACTTCACCGGCGCCTTCCGCAAGCCGCGTGAGCTCAACTGGGTGGTCGGCTCGCTCCTGCTGATCCTGGGCACGCTCGAGGGCTTCACCGGCTACTCGCTGCCCGACGACCTGCTCTCCGGCACCGGCATCCGCGCCGCCGACGGCTTCCTGAAGTCGCAGCCGGTGATCGGCACCTACATGTCGTTCCTGCTGTTCGGCGGCGAGTTCCCGGGAGACTCGATCATCCCGCGGCTCTTCACGATCCACATCCTGCTGATCCCCGGCCTCCTGATCGCCCTGGTCTCGGCCCACATGCTGCTGCTCGTCTACCACAAGCACACGCAGTGGCCCGGCCCCGGACGCACCGAGCAGAACGTCGTCGGGTTCCCGATGCTGCCGGTGTACGCCGCCAAGGCCGGCGGGTTCTTCTTCATCGTCTTCGGCGTGCTCGCGCTGATGGGCGGCCTGCTGAGCATCAACCCGGTGTGGCGGTTCGGGCCCTACAACCCGTCGCAGGTCACGGCGGGCTCGCAGCCCGACTGGTACATGGGCTGGCCCGACGGCGCGCTCCGGATCATGCCCAACTGGGAGTCGCACCTGTTCACGGCGGCCGGTGGCCTGCCCGGTGTGACGATCTCGTGGAACGTGTTCCTGCCGATCATCATCCTGCCGGTGCTGATGTTCACGATCGTGATGATGCTGCCGTTCCTGGAGGCGTGGATCACCGGCGACAAGCGTGACCACCACCTGCTGCAGCGGCCGCGCAACGCCCCGACCCGTACCGCCCTGATGGTCGCCCTGATGACCTTCTACGGCATCACCTGGATGGCCGGCGGCAACGACATCATCGCCACGCACCTGCGGATGAGCATCAACCAGATCACCTACATCAACCGGGTGGCGGTGTTCGTCGGACCGGTGATCGCGTTCATCATCACGAGGCGCTGGTGCATCTCCCTGCAGCGTCACGACAACGACGTGCTGCTGCACGGCCGCGAGAGCGGCGTGATCATGCGCGACGCCCTGGGCGGCTACACCGAGAAGCACGAGCCGCTCTCGCCCGCCGCCGCCTACACGCTCACCTCACGGCAGCGTGACGTGGTCTTCGTGCCCGAGCAGGAGACCGACGCCAACGGTGTCGTCGCTCCCGGCCGCCGCTCCGAGAAGCTCCGCGCGAGGCTGAGCACGTGGTGGTACGGCCACAACGTGCAGAAGCCCACCGTGGCCGAGCTCGAGGCGGCCCACCACCACACGAGATCGAGGAGGCCCACGACGCACCGCTGCTGGGCCACCCCGCCGACGGCCACCAGTACGACGGCCGCCACGACGTCTCCGGCGACGAGCTGAGCAGCCACCGGGCTCCCCAGGACTGAGCTCACCGGGCGGCAGTTTCCCAGGGTAGGAACCTTTTCTGCCTCAGAGCACAGGAAGTTTCCTGTGCTCTGGGGCAGTTTCCCTTCCTACCCTGGGAAACTCGTCCTGCGCTTCTGCGTCTCGCCCACTGGTCTGACCACTTGACCACCTGCCACTGAAGACCTGAGGGTGTCGCCATGGCCCTCAAACCGGTGGAACGGCGACTCGTCCACGACGACGTCTTCGACCAGCTCCTCGACGAGGTGGTCGGCGGCGAGCTGAACGCCGGTGACGCCCTGCCCAGCGAACGACGTCTCGCCGAGCTGCTCGGGGTCTCCCGCCCCGCCGTCCGGGAGGCGCTGCAGCGGCTCTCCCAGGCGGGCCTGGTCGAGGTGCGCCACGGCGGCAGCACGACGGTGCGCGACTTCCGCACCACGGCCGGGCTCGACCTGCTCCCCCGGCTCCTGGTGCGCGACGGCCAGCTCGACCCGTCGGTGGGGCTGAGCATCCTGCAGGCTCGCCAGGCCATCGCCCCGGCCGTGGCAGCCCTCGCCGCGCAGACGTCCGGGGAGCGGGCCCGCGAGGCGCTCGACGCGGCCGTGGACCGCCTGGAGTCCGCCGAGGGTCCCGAGGCCCGCCAGCACGCCGCCCTGGCGTTCTGGGACGCGGTGGTCGACGCGGCCGACTCGATCGTCTTCCGGCTGCTGTTCAACAGCCTCCGACTCGCCTACGAGCCCACGATCACGGCCCTGGCGCCGGTGATGGAGGCCGAGGTCGACAACGTCGACGGCTACCGCGCCCTGGCCGTGGCCGTCGCGGCGGGAGACGCCGACACCGCACATGCCGCAGCCGACGCGCTGCTCCGACCCGCGACCGAGGCGATCACCCGCCTCCTGTCCCTCATCGATGGAGAGGAACGACCATGAGCAAGACCAGCCCCGAGGACGAGGCCCGGATCGAGGCCCAGGCGCAGCAACGGCTCGCGGCCGACGAGGCCCGCATCACCGGGTCCCGCCGTACCTCGCAGAGCCTGCGCCAGACCGGGAGGGCCTTCTGGAGCCACCCCTCCCCCTGGCTGATCGGCTCGTTCCTGGTCGGCTCGGTCGTCCTCCGCGCCACCCAGGCCACGTTCTCGTGGACCGAGCTGCTGGTGCCGGTGGCGCTGGTCGCGTTCTTCCCGGTCATCGAGTGGCTGATCCACGTCGGGATCCTGCACTGGAAGCCGCGCCGCGTCGGCGGCGTCCCGGTCGACTCGCTCCTCGCCCGCAAGCACCGCGAGCACCACGCCGACCCGCGGGTGCTGCCCCTGGTCTTCATCCCGTGGCAGGTCGAGCTCTGGCTGCTGCCGGCGTACGTCGTGGTGGCCGTGCTGGTCTTCCCGTCGCTGGCCTCCGGTGCCACCTTCCTGGTGGCCGTGGGCGTGCTGATGTTCGGCTACGAGTGGGTGCACTACCTCGTGCACAGCGACTACCGCCCGCGCACGCGTGCCTTCCGGGCGGTGTGGCGCAACCACCGGCTGCACCACTACAAGAACGAGCACTACTGGTTCACGGTGACCACCGCGGGCACGGCCGACCGGCTGTTCGGCACCTACCCGGACCCGTCCGGCGTGCGTACGTCGAAGACCGTGCGCGACCTTCACGCAAAAACCTGGAGGAGCAGCGGGTCGAGAAGGCTCAGGAGAGCGCGGAACCCGCCCGGTAGCTCGTGAACGCAGCGTTCCAGTCGCCGAAGCCGTTGGTCAGCTCCATCGCCTGGAGGTGCCGGTGTACTGCACGACGTCGCCCACGATCGAGCGGTTGTAGAGCCACGCGGCGTTGGAGGTGCTCATGCCGGTGCAGCCGTGGCTGACGTTGGAGTGGCCCTGCGAGCCGACCGACCACGGTGCGGCGTGCACGAACTCACCGGAGTAGGTGACCCGCATGGCGTACTCGACGTCGTCGAGGTCGTAGCCGTCGGCGCTGTTGGGGTCGATCCCGATGGTCTCGGAGTTCATCCGCTTGTGCCGGAACTTCTCGATGATCACCTTGGTGCCCGAGCGGGTGGTGAACTTCGGCTGCGCGCCGGTCGTGATCGGGATCGTCCGGATCAGCTTGCCGTTCTGGAAGACCCGCATCTGGTCGGTGTCCATGTTGACCTTGCTGATCAGCGAGCGGCCGACGTGGAACGACGTGGTGCGGCTCTTCTGGCCGTAGATGCCGTTGCCCGCGGAGACGCCGCCGATGTCGGCCTTGACGGTGACGTTCGTGCCCGGCTTCCAGAACGTGCGCGGCCGCCAGTGCACCTCGCTGTCGCTGATCCAGTGGAAGGAACCCGCCTGTGCCGGGCTGCTGACCACCGACAGGTGCTTCTCGATCGCGGCCTTGTCGGTGACGGGGACGTCGAACCGGATGATCGCCGGCATGCCGACGCCGACGGTCTGGCCCTGCAGCGGCACGAAGCTGGGGAAGGTCTGCTCGTCGAGGGTGAGCTTGCGGGTGCGGAAGACCGACTCGTAGCCGGCCTTGAGGCCCTCGTCGTCGACGGCCGAGCCCACGACCCGGTAGCGCGAGGCCTGCTGCAGCCCTGCGGTGGAGACCCAGTGCGTCTTGTCGGCCGACAGGCGACCGGCCACCACGGCGCCGGCGGGGCCGGTGACCTGGACGTCGGAGAAGGTGCCGTCGGTCACGCCGAGCCGCACCTTGCGCCCGAGGTCGACGTTGCGTGCCCCGCGCTGGACGTTGCTGGTGATCTTGGCCGCCGAGGACTTCGAGACCTGGGTGGCGCTGCTCCCTGCCCGGAGCCGTCGTCGGCGGCCTTGCCGCTGTCGTCCTTCTGGATCGAGCAGGCGCTCACCAGGGCGAGCGAGACCCCCGCTCCGAGCAGGACGAGACGTGATCGTGCGGACCTGACGGTCATGAGACTCCAGACGACGCTGTACAGATTGAGGCTCATTCAGGGTAACAACGGCCCACTGACGACACGCCTACGCCAGGCGTGTCGCTGATCACGCGTTCACAACGAAGCGAGTGGACCCAAGGAAGGGCTCAGTGCGCGTGATCGGCCTTCGGCCTTCAACGCTTCTTCGCTCGAAGAACACGAGCAAGCTCGGCTCTTCTCGCTCAGTGCGCGTGTTCTCCCCGGTAGAACTCGAAGATCAGCCCGCACAGCGCCACGGCGCCCAGCACGCCGCCGATGATGAACAGCCACCACCCGATCGCGATGCCGGCGGCCATCGAGGCCAGGCACATCCCGCACCACAGCGGCCACCAGCTGTACGGCGGGAAGAAGCCCAGCTCCCCCGCTCCCTCGGCGATCTCGCCGTCCTTGCGGTCCTCCGGCCGGCCGCCCGACTCGGTGATCTTGCGGGCGTGGAAGCCGAGGTAGAAGGCCACCAGCGTGGTCAGCAGGAAGGTCATCACCAGCGCGCTGGTGCCGGTCCAGTCGGCGTTCTCGCCGGTCCAGCCGCTGGTGGAGGTGGACCACCAGTACACCGGCGTCACGACGAACAGGAAGATGCTGCAACCCCCGAAGATCCAGGTCTCCATCTTCATCGCGGGTTCTCCCCCTCGCCGAGCTGGCTCTTGCGGCCCTCCATGTCCGGGGCATCGACCACCGAGCTGTCACCGAGGGCCTCGTTGTCCTCGTACTCCAGGGCGGCGATCTCCGGGTGGTGCAGGTCGAAGGCGGGCGACTCCGAGCGGATCCGCGGGATCGTCACGAAGTTGTGCCGCGGGGCCGGGCAGGCCGTGGCCCACTCCAGCGAGCGACCCCAGCCCCACGGGTCGTCGACGCCGACCAACGGGCCGCGGCTGGACTTGTAGACGTTGAACAGGAACGGCAGCGTCGAGAAGGCCAGCAGGAAGGCGCCCACCGTGGAGACCTGGTTGAGCGTGGTGAAGCCGTCGGAGGCCGAGTAGTCGGCGTACCGACGCGGCATCCCCTCCACGCCGAGCCAGTGCTGGACCAGGAAGGTCGTGTGGAAGCCGATGAACAGCAGCCAGAAGTGGATCTTGCCCAGCCGCTCGTCGAGCATCCTGCCGGTCATCTTGGGCCACCAGAAGTAGAAGCCCGCGAACATCGCGAACACCACCGTGCCGAAGACGACGTAGTGGAAGTGCGCCACCACGAAGTAGGAGTCGGAGATGTGGAAGTCCAGCGGCGGCGACGCCAGGATCACGCCGGTGAGCCCGCCGAACAGGAAGGTGACCAGGAAGCCGAGCGACCAGAGCATGGGCGTGTCGAAGGTGATCGACCCGCCCCAGAGCGTGCCTATCCAGTTGAAGAACTTGACCCCGGTCGGTACGGCGATCAGGAAGGTCATCCCGGAGAAGAAGGCCAGGTCGACCGCGCCGGTGACGAACATGTGGTGCGCCCAGACCGCGACCGAGAGGAACGCGATGCCGAGGGTCGCGCCGACCAGGCCGACGTAGCCGAAGATCGGCTTGCGGCTGAAGACCGGCAGGATCTCGGTGATGATCCCGAAGAACGGCAGCGCGATGATGTAGACCTCGGGGTGGCCGAAGAACCAGAACAGGTGCTGCCACAGGATCGCGCCGCCGTGGCCGGCGTCGAAGACGTGGGCGCCGAACTTGCGGTCGGCCTCGAGGCAGAGCAGCGCGGCCGCGAAGATCGGGAACGCGATCAGCACGAGCAGGCTGGTCACCATGGTGTTCCAGGTGAAGATCGGCATCCGGAACATCGTCATGCCGGGCGCGCGCATGCAGATGATCGTGGTGACGAAGTTGACCGCGCCGAGGATCGTGCCGAGGCCGGCGAGCCACAGGCCCATGACCCAGAGGTCACCGCCGATTCCCGGGCTCCGCGTGACCGAGGACAACGGCGTGTAGGCGGTCCAGCCGAAGTCGGCGGCGCCCTCCGGCGAGAGGAATCCGGCCGCGGCGATCAGGCCGCCGAACAGGAAGAACCAGTAGCTGAGCATGTTCAGCCGCGGGAAGGCGACGTCGGGCGAGCCGATCTGCAGCGGCATCAGCACGTTGCCGAAGCCGAAGAACAGCGGCGTCGCGAACAGCAGCAGCATGATCGTGCCGTGCATGGTGAACAGCTGGTTGTACAGCTCGTCGTTGACGATCTGCTGGCCGGGGAAGGCGAGCTCGGAGCGGATCAGCAGCGCCATCACGCCGCCCACCAGGAACCAGCAGAACGCCGTGGTCAGGTAGAGCTTGCCGATCACCTTGTGGTCGGTGGTGGTGATGACCCGGACCAGGTTCTCCCCGAGCGTGCGCGTCGGGGCGGGGACCTGGGTACCGGTCGGCCGGTCGGAGATGGCGGTCATGATGCCTACCCTTGCTCGGAGGTGACGTCGAGGCCCGGGATGCGCTGGTCCTTGCCGCTGCCCATGGCGGGACCGGTGTTGCCCTCGTCGGCGAGCTGCTTCAGGTGCTCGTCGTACGACGCCTGGTCGGTCACCTTGACGTTGAACAGCATCCGCGAGTGGTAGACGCCGCACAGCTCGGCGCAGCGGCCCTCGAAGGTGCCCGTCCGTGTCGGGGTGAACGCGAAGCTGTTGTGGCGGCCGGGGACGTCGTCCATCTTGTACAGGAACGAGGGGACCCAGAAGGAGTGGATGACGTCGGGTGAGTGCAGGTAGACCTGCACCTCCTTGTCCTTGACCAGCCACAGGGTGGGTCGCACGTCGGTGGTCCCGCCCTCGAAGACGGTGTCGCCGCCGACGGACTTGTACTTGTCGGTCTTCTTGTCGTAGCCGAGGTTGTAGTTGAACGTCCACGACCACTGCTGGCCGACGACCGTGATGGTCTCGTCGGGGTGGACGGCGTCGTGCTGGACCTTCTTCTGCTCGGTGACGGTGAAGAAGAAGAAGACCACCACCATCATCACCGGCGCGATCGTGTAGAAGATCTCGATCGGCAGGTTGTAGCGGGTCTGGACCGGCACCTCGCGCACGTCGCGGCGGCGGTAGCGGATGGCGGCGTAGATGATCAGGCCCCAGACGATGACCCCGGTGATGATCGCCGCGAGCCACGACCACATCCACATCGTGTGCACGTGGTCCGCCTCGCGCGTGGAGGCGATCGGCAGCGCGAGCCGCTTGATCTGGTCCTGCTGCTCGGTGGAGCAACCGGTGAGGGCGAGCACCAGGAAGACAGTCAGGCCGCCACCCACGAGACGGCGGTAGCGCTTGCGGAGCTGCAGACCCACGGACAAGCCCTTTCGTTTGCCTTGCATGACGTCCCGCGTGGACCACTGGGCACAACAGGTGACTCGAGAAACCCTACTACCCGGAAGGCCCGGCCCGGCGGCGGGTCGCCGGTGGTTTCACGCGCGAAGACAGGGCCTTTTCCGCACGCCTGCTTGACCGCCTACGACGTCGGCAGCGCCGGCCGCGCCACCAGGTGCGGAGTGATCTCGGCGGTCGCCTCCTCGCCGTAGGCAGCGGTGAGGCGGTCGAGGAACTGCGCCGGGGTGAAGGAGTACTCCTGGGTGCCGACCTGCTCGACGACGTACGCCGCGAGCACGCAGCCGACCTGCGCGGCGCGCTCGTGGGAGAGCCCCCACTCCAGGGCGGCCAGGAACCCGGACCGGAAGGCGTCGCCGACCCCGGTGGGCTCGACCGCCCGGACACCCTGCACGGCCGGCACCTCGATGGGCGCGGCATCGCGACTGACGATGCGCACGCCCTCGGCGCCGTGGGTGACCACCTGGGTGCCGACGCGGGCGAGGATCTCCTCGGCGCTCCAGCCGGTCTTGGACTCGATCAGGTGCGACTCGTACTCGTTGCTGAACAGGTACGTCGCCCCGTCGACCAGCTCCCGGATCATCTCGCCCTCGCCGAAGGCCAGCTGCTGGCTCGGGTCGGCGATGAACGGGTAGCCGCGCTGACGGCACTCGCGGGTGTGCCGGAGCATGCCCTCGGGGTCGTCCGGCCCGATCAGCACGAACGTCGGCCCGCCGACCCGCGTCGCGATCGGGCCCAGCTCGATCAGCCGGGCCTCCCCCATCGCGCCGGGGTAGAAGCTGGCGAACTGGGCCATGGTCGCGTCGGTCGTGCAGACGAACCGCGCCGTGTGCAGCGAGTCGGAGATGTGCACCGAGTCGCAGTCGACGCCGTGGCGCTCGAGCCAGGAGCGGTAGTCCGCGAAGTCCTCACCCGCCGCACCCACCAGCACCGGCCGGAGCCCGAGCTGGCCGAGGCCGAAGCAGATGTTGCCGGCGCAGCCCCCGCGCCGGATGTCGAGGTCCTCGACGAGGAAGGAGACCGAGAGCTTGTCCAGCTGCTCGACGACCAGGGAGTCGGCGAACTTCCCCCCGAAGGTCATCAGGTGGTCGGTGGCGATGGATCCGGCGATCAGCAGTGACATGTCACCTCGTGACGTTACGGCGTCGTAAAAGGTTGAGCGGCAGCAGAACACTACCCATCGGTATCGCCCGGACTACCTGTCGGTAGCCCCTACGGTCGGGGCATGGGTTACGAGCGGCTTGCCTACGACGACCAGGACACCACCCACCAGATGCACGACGACTGCGACGCCTGCGTCGCGCAGATGCACCTGCCGGAGCAGCGTGCCGTGACGCCGGAGGCCGTGGCCGAGCCGGCTCCGTCGCTGGCCTACGACCAGTTCCCGCAGCAGGCCACCAAGCCGGAGATCGAGGTCAGCGAGGCGGCCGCCCACCTGGCCTCCCGCCTGCACCTCCACCTGGACTGACGCACAGCAGACTTCAGACAGCAGAAAGCGGCGGCACCGAATCGGTGCCGCCGCTTTCTTGCTCGTGCTCAGATCAGTGGAAGCTGTCCCCGCACGCGCACGAGCCCGTGGCGTTGGGGTTGTCGATCGTGAAGCCCTGCTTCTCGATCGAGTCGACGAAGTCGATGGTCGCGCCGTTGAGGTAGGGAACGCTCATCCGGTCGACGACCACGACCATGCCGTCGTAGTCGATGACGACGTCGCCGTCGAGGTTCCGCTCGTCGAAGAACAGCTGGTAGCGCAGACCGGAGCAGCCACCCGGCTGGACGGCGATGCGCAGCTGCAGGTCGTCGCGACCCTCCTGCGCCAGCAGGCCCCTGACCTTGTCGACCGCGGTGTCGGTGACGTTGATGCTGTCGGTGCGGGTTTCCGGAGCGGCGTGGGCCTGCTCGGTCATGAGTTTCTCCAGTGGGGTCGGGAGCTGTCGTACCGCCTCAATGGTCGCACATCAGGGGTTATTCCCCGCCTGTCAGCGCGACCAGGTGCGTGCGGTCCGCTCGGCGAGGTCGGCCAGAGCCTCCGCCGGCGCGCTCATCGAGCGCTCCTCGCCGACCAGGTCGACCGTGGAGTACGCCGACTCCACGCCCGAGCGTCCGCATCTCGCGGGAACCGATCAGCACCTGCCCGGCGAGCGCGATGCACGGCACCAGGTGCTGGGTCGCGACCTGCGCCACGCCGTACGGCACCTTGCCCGAGCGGGAGGAGAAGTCGAAGGCGCCCTCGCCGGTGACCACGAGGTCGGCGCCGGAGATCGCCTCCGGGAGGCCGACCGACTCCGCCACCAGGGCGACTCCGGGCTCGCGGCTCCCGCCGAGCAGGAACAGCGCGAAGCCGAGCCCGCCCGCGGCCCCCGCTCCCCCGGAGCCGGCCAGCTTGCGGTCCGTGGCGTCGGCGAAGCGCTGCAGCCACCCGTCCACGGTGACCAGCCGCTCCTCGGGGAGCCCCTTCTGCGGCCCGTAGATCTTGGTGGCGCCGTTGATGCCGAGCAGCGGGTTGTCGACGTCGCTGGCCATCACCAGCTCGACGCCGGAGACCCGCTCGCGGGCGGCGGCGAGATCGACCTGCGCCACGTCGGCGAGCCCGGCCGGTCCCCCGTCGAGCGTCCCCGAGGCGCAGGTGGCCCCGAGGGCGCCGAGCAGCCCGGCGCCGCCGTCGTTGGTGGCCGAGCCCCCCAGCCCCACCACCACCCGGCGGACCCCCAGGTCGACCGCCGCTGCCACGAGCTGGCCCACACCTCGGCTGCTGCCCTCCTCGGGGCGCCGCTCCGACTCCGGCGTGAGGGTCAGCCCGACCGCCATCGCGCTCTCGACGTACGCCGTGTCGCCGTGCTCCAGGACGGCCGCCGGCACGTCGTTCCCGTAGGGGTCGGACACCGTGACCGCGTGCAGCCGGCCGGAGGTGGCCGTGTGCAGGACGTCGACGAACCCGGGACCGCCGTCGCTCATCGGCACCGTGACCAGCTCGTCGTCCGGCGCGCGGCGTCGCCAGCCCTCGGCCATCGCCTCGGCCGCCTCGAGGGCACTGAGGGTTCCCGCGAACTTGTCGGGGGCGAAGACCACGCGCATGCGCCCATCTTGCCCGGGCCGGAGCCGAGGCCGGGCAGGCGTTAGCGTCGGGCCCGTGCCCGACGTGGTGATCCGGCCGATGCGCCCCGAGGACGTGCCCCTGGCCGAGGCGCTCTCCCTCGGCGCCTACACCGAGGCCGAGCGCTACGAGCCGGCGACCGACCTGGCCACGTCGCCGCGCCACACGCCCGCGCGCGCCGGGCAGTGGATCCTGCGCACCTCGCACGTGCTCGCCACCGACCCGGGCGGGTGCTGGGTGGCCGAGCGCGGCGGGGAGATGCTGGGGTTCGCCGTGTCGATGCGGCGTGACCTGCTCTGGATCCTCGGGTCGTACGCCGTCCGCACCGATGTCCAGGGCCAGGGCATCGGACGGCCGCTGCTCGAGGCGGCGCTGTCGTACTCCCGTGGCTGCCTGCGCGGCATGCTCGCGTCGAGCTCGGACCCGAGGGCCTTCCGCCGCTACCGACGGGCCGGCTTCACCCTGCACCCGCAGCTGCACCTCGCCGGTCTCCCGGACCGCAGCGCGATCCCGGTCGTCGAGCACGTCCGGGACGGTTCGCCGGGCGACGTCGACCTGATGGACTCCCTGGACCGGCAGCGACGCCACGCGGCTCACGGCCCGGACCACGAGGTGCTCGCCTCGCTGCACCGGTTCCTGGTGGTCGACCACCCCACGGGCTCGGGCTACGTCTACCTGCGCGACTCCGGGTCGCCCGCCCTGCTGGCCGCCTCGAACCGGCAGACCGCGGCGAGGCTGCTCTGGGCGGCGATCGCCTCGGCGCCGCCCGGGGAGCCCGTGGAGGTGGCCCACGTGACGACGGCCAACGAGTGGGCCGTCGACGTCGGTCTCGAGGCAGGGCTGGCGGTCTCGACCCGCGGCTACCTGGCGCTGCGCGGCATGCAGCCACCGATGCCGTACCTGCACCACGGCTCCCTGCTGTGAGCCGCTGAGCTCAGCTGTCGGAACGGTCCGGGAGCTCGAACCAGAACTCGGCGCCACCCTCGGCCGACTCGGTCACGCCGATGTCGCCGCCGTGCGCCTGGGCGATGCGACGGCAGGTGGCCAGGCCGATGCCGAGGCCCTCCACGTCGTCGCCACCGCTCTCGCTGCCGCGCACCAGGATCCCGAAGATCGACGCCTGCTCGCCCGGGGGCACGCCCGGACCGTTGTCGCTGACGCTGAACCGCACGCGGCCGCCGCGGCGCACGCCGGAGACGCGGATGAAGGTGTGCGACGTGGTGCCGGCGTACTTGAAGGCGTTCGCGACGAGGTTCTGCAGGAGAGCGCGCAGCTGCACCTCGTCACCCCAGGCGGCCGGCAGCTCACCCACCTCGACGCGCGCATCCCCCGCTGCCGCACCGAGGTCGACCAGGACGTCCTTGACGACCCCGTGCATGTCCACCCGGACCGGCGAGAAGCTGCCTCCCAGGGCCGCGAACTCCATCAGGCCACTGACCATCGCGTCCATCCGCACGGAGGCGGCGAGGGCGCGGTGCAGGAGCTCGATGCGGTGCGGTGCTGCCGCGACGCCGCCCTCGCTGCAGGTCGTCGTCGATCATCTGCAGCGCCATCAGGACGGCGCTCAACGGACCCTTGATGTCATGGCTGACCTGCCCCGCAAAGGCCGCCAGGTGCTCGTTGGAGCGGCGCAGCTCGCGGCTGCCGTCCGTGAGGTCGCCGACGACCTCGTGCAGCTCCTCGCGCTGGCGGCCCGCCTCCAGGATGTCCATCACGGCAGCGGCGAGGTCGGAGAGCACCTCCAGCGCGGTCGCGTCGATCTCCCGCCGGTCCGGCGAGTAGACGCAGAGGGTGCCGATCGGGACGCCGCGGCTGGTGACCAGCTGGTTGGCGGCGTAGCTGACGACGTGGCCCGACTCGACGTACGGGTTCGCCGCGAAGCGGGGGTCCTGGGCCAGGTCGGGGACGACGTGCTGCTCGGAGGACTCGCGCACGATGGTGGCGCAGAGCGAGTCCTCGAGGGAGTGGGTCTCCCCGGCGACACCGTCGGCGATGGCCAACGAGTGCTGTTCGGTACCGGTGATGATGTTGACCCGGGCGCTCTCGGCGCCGGTCACGCGCACGGCGGCCTCGACCAGGTGCTGCAGCGCGTCCGGTGCCGGTTGACGCAACAGCCCGAGGGCGCGGATCTCCGCATCCCTCGCCGAAGTCATGACGTCCACATCGGCGATTCTAGTGTCGTATTACTGCCTTTAATGGCAATTGCTACGAATGTGACTCGTCACTCGGTGATGCCCCACAGCGGCAGCCAGCGCGAGGTGTCCGCCTCCAGCGGCAGGTCGCTGCCCACGCTGTCGCGCACCTGGCGCTCGCGCAGGGTGTCGCGGGTCGAGGGGCCGGTCGGGCAGAACGGGTAGAAGGTGCCGCGCTTGTACAGGTAGACGACGTACGTCGGCTGCTGGTCGGCACCGGCGAACGAGACCACCGAGCACAGCAGGCTGGGCCCGAAGCCCTGGTCCTCCAGCGCCGTGTTCACCGCATGCAGGTCGGTGACCAGCGAGGCCATGTCGGGCGGCGTCGTGTGCACGGTGAGCCAGGTGAAGCCGTACCCGTCGACGTGGCTCTGTGCCGCCGGGCCGCCGTCGAAGTCGATCAGCGAGGACGCCTCCTGCTGCGAGGACGCCGATGCCTGGCCCTCGGCGGCCCGGAAGCACACCGATCCGGTGCCGGTGGCCTGGAGGCCCAGGGACGCCTCCAGCGTCATCGCCGCCGAGGGCAGCGAGAACAGGGCGTCGAGCTTGGCCGCCGGCGGTCGGCTCTGCCCGCGCAGCACGTCCCAGAAACCCACGACCACCCCGTCAGAACGGGCGGCCGAGGTTGGTGGCGATCTCGGCCAGCTGGTCGAGCCGTTGCTCCAGGGGCGGGTGCGTGGAGGTCAGTGCGCTCATCGAGAGCCCCCGGACGGCCGGGGAGATGAAGAAGGCGTTCATCGGCGCCGCGGCACGGAGGTCCTTCTCGGGGACGTTGTTCATCTCACCGCTGATCTTGCGCAGCGCCGACGCCAGGGCCGAGGGGCGCTGGGTGAGGTAGGCGCCCGAACGGTCGGCGGAGAGCTCGCGGTAGCGCGAGAGCAGGCGCAGCAGCAGGAAGCTGACGGCGTACACGACCAGGCTGATGATCAGCACCGCGAAGAAGCCGAGGCCACCGCCGTTGTCGTTGCTGTTGCGCGAGCGGCCCCAGCCCAGGGCACCGAACTGGGCGCCTCGGGTGACCATCCCGGCCACGATGCCGGCAGAGGCGGCGACCGTCATCACCAGCACGTCGCGGTGAGCGACGTGGGAGAGCTCGTGGGCCAGCACGCCCTCGAGCTCCTCGGCGTCCAGCGTCTTCAGGATGCCGGTCGTCACGCAGACCACCGATCGCTCCGGCGAGCGGCCGGTGGCGAAGGCGTTGGGCAGCTGGGTGTCGGCGATCGCCACCCGCGGCTTGGGCATGTCGGCGAGCGAGCAGAGCCGGTCGATCATCCCGTGCAGCTCGGGGGCCTCCTCGGGGGTGACCTCACGGGCTCCCATGGCGCGCATGGCCGCCTTGTCGGAGAACCACCACTGGAAGAACGCGATGGCCAGACCGGCGACGCCGATCAGCAGCGACAGCCCGGGGCTCTGCACGGCGTACATCAGGCCCACCACGACGGCCACGAAGAGCCCACCGAGCAGGAACATCACGGTGGTCATCCGGACGGTCAGTCCGGTGTCGGGGAGGAAGCGGGTGCGGGCCATGAAGTGTGAACGCTCGGCGGGGACGCTGAGTTTCAGCCCGGGATGAGGCCGTCGTCACTGAGCAGGTCGCGCACCTCGTCGATGGTGGCGTCGGCCGGCGGCAGGATCAGGTCGGAGTCGTCGAGGGAGTCGTCGGCCACCGGGGTGCCGACGCTGCGGACGCTGTCCAGGAGCGTGCCCAGGGCCGCGGCGAACGCGCCCTCGTCGCCGCTGTTGACGGCGTCCTCGACGCGCTGAGTCGAGCGCGTTGAGGGAGTCGATCTGCTCGTCGGGGACCTCGAGCTGCCCCTCACCCAGGATGCGGACGATCATGAGCCCTCCTTCTCGACGGTCTGGCCCTCCGTCTTGGCCACGCTCTCGGCGGCGGCCTGGGTCGGGTCCTCCGGGGCGCTGATCGCCTGCGGCGTGCTGCCCTTGAGCGCGGCGAGCTCGGCCTCGACGTCGGACTGCGAGCTCATCGACTCCAGCTCGCGGGAGATGTCGTCACCGCGGTTGGTCGAGCTGGCGTCGTCGAGGGCCCCGGAGGCGATCAGCTCGTCGACGGCACCGGCGCGCGCCTGCATCTGCAGCGTCTTGTCCTCGGCGCGCTGGATCGCCATCCCGACGTCGCCCATCTCCTCGGAGATGCCGGAGAAGGCCTCGTTGATCCGGGTCTGCGCCTCCGCCGCGGTGTACGTCGCCTTGATCGTCTCCTTGCGGGTGCGGAAGGACTCGACCTTGGCCTGCAACCGCTGCGAGGCGAGGGTGAGCTTCTCCTCCTCGCCCTGCAGCTGGGCGTGCTGGGTCTGCAGGTCGGTGAGCTGCTGGGTCAGCGCGGACTTGCGGGTCAGCGCCTCGCGGGCGAGGTCCTCGCGGCCCAGCGTCAGCGCCTTCTGGGCCTGCTCGGTCAGCTTGTCGGACTGCGCCTGCAGCTGGTTCATCTGCAGCTCGACGCGCTTGCGGCTGGTCGCCACGTCGGCCACCCCGCGGCGCACCTTGGTGAGCATCTCCAGCTGGCGCTGGTAGCTGTAGTCCAGGGTCTGGCGGGGGTCCTCGGCCTTGTCGAGCGCACTGTTGGCCTTGGCCCGGAAGATCGTGCTGATCCTTTTCATCATGCTCATGGGCCTCAACCTACCCGGCAGCGCCCACGAGCCGAAGGGTCGCGACGGCCCTTCCCGCACAGCGACAGGTACGCTGACGGACCGCCGCCGGGCGTCGCGCTCGGCCGTCCACACACCCGCTCACCGTCGAGGGATCACCGTGTTCCGCCGCAGCAGCAAGTCCGACACCCCCGCTCCCCCGACCACGGACAAGGGCCCCGGCGCCAAGGGCCGGCCCACGCCGACCCGCAAGGAGGCCGAGGCGGCCGCCCGCGAGCGGGCCAAGGGCACCATGGACAAGAAGGCCGCCCAGAAGGTGCTGCGCGAGCGCCGGACGGAGCAGAACCAGCAGATCCGCCAGGGGATGAAGACCGGCGACGAGCGCTACCTGCCGCAGCGCGACAAGGGGCCGGTGAAGCGGTTCATCCGCGACTTCGTCGACGCGCGGCTCACGGTGGTGGAGTTCCTCCTCCCGCTGCTCCTCGCGATCTGGGTGATGCAGGCCTTCGGCGGTTCCTCGATGGTCCGGGTGTCCAGCGCCCTGTGGACCACGTCGATCCTGGTGGTCGCCGTCGACACGATCTGGCTGATGATCCGGCTGCGCCGCGCGATCCGCCGGCAGTTCCCGGACGAGAGCCTGCGCGGTACGACGACGTACACCCTGATGCGGGTGATCCAGCTGCGTCCGCTGCGCCAGCCGAAGCCGAAGGTGCGCATCGGCGGCAAGCCGAAGTAACGGCCCGACGAGTCAGCCGGCCTCGAGCGACATCGGGCCGTAGACCTCGCGGTCGCCCTCGAACAGCGTGACCGCCGAGACCCCGTCGTCCGCGAGGTCGGGGTAGGCCTCCCCCAGCCAGCTCTCCGCGTCGCTGCGCGTCGGGAACTCGGTGCGCTCGCGGTCCAGCACCTTGCCGTCGCCGTCGAGCAGCTGCCACCACCAGGGGATGGTGTCGCCGCGGCGGAAGGCGGGGGTGCCGCCAGGTTCGGGGTGCTGGGGTTGGGGCTGGTCACGAGGCACCTCTCACGTCGGTTTGGACGAACGGTGGGCGGGTGACGACGAAGATCTCGCCGCGGCCACGGACGTCGACGGTGACCTCCGCACCCTCCTCGACCTCGGAGCTGATCAGGGCGAGGGCGACCCCCTGGCGCAGCGTCGGCGAGAACGTCCCGGAGGTGACGTGCCCGATCGGCAGGTCGGCGCTCAGCCGGACCGTCATGCCCGGCCGGGCGATGCCGCGACCCTGCGCCACGAGCCCGCGCAGGGTGATCTGCGTCCCGGCCTCCTTCTGGCCCACCAGGACCTCCTTGCCCCAGAACGCCGGCTTCTTCCAGCCCACCGCCCACCCGAGCCGTGCCTGGACCGGTGTCACGTCGAGGCTGATGTCCTGCCCGTGCAGCGGGTAGCCCATCTCGGTGCGCAGGGTGTCGCGGGCACCGAGGCCGCAGGCGGTGATCCCGTGCGGCTCGCCGGCGGTCATCAGCGCGTCCCAGAGAGCCCCGGCGCCGGCGTTCTCCACGATCAGCTCGTAGCCGCGCTCGCCGGTGTAGCCGGTGCGGCAGACCACGACCTCGTGCCCGTCGTACGACGCGACGGCGAAGGCCATGTACTCGTGGCCGACCGGCAGGTCGAGCGCGGAGAGCACCTCGTCGGAGCGCGGCCCCTGGACCGCGAGCACGGCGTGGGTCCGGTGCTGGTCCTCGATCGAGAGACCCTCCGGCGAGCCCCTCCTCGAGCCTGCCTCGTACCGTCGTCGGTGTTGGCGGCGTTGGGCACGAGCAGCACGTGGTCGTCGGCGTGGCGGTAGGCGATCAGGTCGTCGACGATGCCGCCGGTCGCCGCGTCGCACGCCAGCGTGTACTGCGCCTGGCCGGAGCCGAGCCGGTCGAGGTCGTTGCTCAGGCAGGCGTTCAGGGAGGCGACGGCGCCCTCGCCCCGGATCACCAGCTTGCCGAGGTGGCTGACGTCGAAGACCCCCACGGCCTCGCGGACCGCCGCGTGCTCCTTGAGCACCCCGGTGGCCTTGTACTCCAGCGGCATCTCCCAGCCGCCGAACTCGGCGAACTTGGCTCCGAGGGCGACGTGCCGCTCGTGCAGCGGTGACTGCGTCAGGGATTCGCCGGCGGACATGGGAGGCAACGTAGCGCGACCCCTGGGAGTTGCCCATCTAGGGTGAACCCTCGTGACGTCGTACACGCTGCGCAAGGGCAGTCCCGCCAAGACCCGCACGGACCTCGTGGTGATCGGGGTGGCGCGCACCGGCAAGGGTGCCCTGGTCGCCTGCCCCGGCGCGGAGGACGTGGCGGAGGCCTACGGACGCCGGTTCAAGCCGCTGCTCAGCTCGATGGGGTTCAAGGGCGACGACGGCGAGGTGCTGCGCCTGCCGGCGGGAGAGGCGATCCGCGCCAGCCAGCTGCTGGTGGTCGGGCTGGGTTCCCGTGACTCCCTCTCCCTCGACAAGGTGCGTCGCGCGGCCGGCGTCGCCGCCCGCAACCTGCGCAACGCCGCCTCGGTGGCGCTGGCGCTGCCGGCCGTCGACGCCGAGCACGTGGGGGCCGTGGCCGAGGGGTTCCTCTCGGGGCTGTACTCCTTCACCACCTACAAGTCCGGGCGCGACGAGAGCGCGGTCGCCGACGTGGCGATCCTCAGCGACGCCGCCCGGCGGCAGGACGCCATCGCCGCGCTCGAGGACGCCCGCGCGGTCAACGAGCTCGTCCGGGTGACCCGTGACTGGGTGAACACCCCGCCCAACGACCTTCCCCCGGCGACGTTCGCCGAGGCGGCCCGCAAGCTGGCCCACGAGCGCCGGCCGCGGCGCGGGCATCCCGTGGGCGTCGAGGTCGAGGTGCTCGGGCCCTCGGAGCTCGAGGAGCTCGGGTGCGGCGGCATCCTCGGCGTGGGCCAGGGCTCGCACCAGGAGCCACGGCTGGTCAAGCTCACCTGGGCGCCGGAGGAGCCACGCGCTCACATCGCGCTGGTCGGCAAGGGCGTCACCTACGACTCCGGCGGGCTCAACATCAAGTCGGGCCGCTCGATGGCCGACATGAAGTTCGACATGGGCGGAGCCGCCGCCGTCATCGCGGCCACCCTGGCCATCGCCGACCTCGGCCTGCCCGTCCGCGTGACGACGTACGCCCCGATGGTGGAGAACATGCCGTCGGGCAGCGCCATGCGGCCCGGCGACGTGCTCACGATGCGCTCGGGCAAGACCGTCGAGATCACCAACACCGACGCCGAGGGCCGGTTGATCCTCGCCGACGGGCTCGCGTTCGCCGTCGAGGACGAGCCCGACCTGATCGTCGACGTCGCCACCCTCACCGGTGCCTGCGTCGCGGCGCTCGGGGAGCGCGTCGCGGGCGTCTTCGGCGACGACGCCTCCGTCGAGGCACTGGTCTCGGCCGCGAAGGCGAGTGGCGAGCTCGTGTGGCGGCTGCCCATCCCGGAGCAGATCCGCGAGGACGTCGTCGACTCCAAGATCGCCGACGTGCTGCAGGCGAACTGGGTGCGCTGGGGATCAGCCAGCTACGCCGCGGCCTTCCTCGAGCAGTTCGTGGACGGGCGGCCCTGGGCCCACCTCGACATCGCCGGTGCCGCGTGGAACAGCGGGGGTCCGTGGGGCCACGTGCCGCCCGGCGCCACCGGGTACGGCGTGACCACGCTGGTCGAGCTCGCCCGCGCATCTGCGCAGACGCTCAGGACTGAGCGCCGCCCTCCTCGGGGAACGAGGGGCGCATCTTCTGCTTCTGCGAGCCGGTTCCAGTCGCGCATCCGCTGGGGCACGCCCACCAGCGCTGCGTCGTACGACGGGACGCCGTTGCGGTTGGCGAACTCGTGGGCCCACTGCACCGAGGGGACGCGCCGCCGGGTCCACTCGCCGTCGTGGGCGACGAGCAGCAGCGTCACGTCGGTGACGGTCGTGCGCGGCTCGACGAAGCCCTCGACACCGCGACGGCTCTGGATGAAGTCGTGCAGGTGCTTCTGGTCGGCGTCGTCGGAGGAGCGGACCACGCCCGGCTTCCCACCGCCACGCGTGCCGCGGCGGAACCGATCGAGCAGACCCATGGGGACATTGTGAGGGATGCGCGGTCGGGGTGGGTGTGGAAGCGCCGGTCGCGACCGGGATGGTTGGATGGATTCCACTCGGAGCGAGGGAGTGGGCAGACGTGCCGGAGGGCAGCAGAACGCGCAGTTCGACGTCGTCGTCCTCGGCGCAGGATCGGGTGGCTACGCCTGCGCGCTGCGCGCCGCCCAGCTCGGGCTGAGCGTCGCCCTGGTGGAGAAGGACAAGGTCGGCGGCACCTGCCTGCACGTCGGCTGCATCCCGACCAAGGCCCTGCTGCACGCCGCCGAGGTCGCCGACTCGGCACGTGAGTCCGAGCGGTTCGGGGTCCGGGCCACGCTCGACGGCATCGACCTGCCGGCCGTCAACGCCTACCAGCAGGGCGTGGTCTCGCGCCTGTACAAGGGACTCGCCGGGCTGATCAAGGGACGCGGCATCACCGTCGTCGAGGGCGCAGGCACGTCTCGACCGGACCGCGCACGGTGGCGGTCGACGGCTCGACGTACACCGCGACCAAGGCCGTCGTGCTCGCCAGCGGGTCCTACTCGCGCAGCCTGCCCGGCCTCGAGATCGACGGTGAGCGGGTGCTCAG
This sequence comes from uncultured Actinomycetota bacterium, assembly GCA_963794725.1. Lineage (GTDB taxonomy): Bacteria > Actinomycetota > Actinomycetes > Propionibacteriales > Nocardioidaceae > Marmoricola. The sequence goes on along the minus strand of CAWCFR010000042.1, from coordinate 45,392 downwards.
CTCCGAGCACGCGCTGCGCCTGGAGTCGCGTGCCGGAGTCGGTGATCGTGCTCGGCGGCGGCGTCATCGGGTGCGAGTTCGCCAGCGTGTGGCGCTCCTTCGGCGCCGAGGTCACGATCATCGAGGCGCTGCCCGCACCTGCTGCCGCTCGAGGACGAGCAGTCCTCCAAGGCGCTGGAGCGCGCCTTCCGCAAGCGCAAGATCGCCTTCGCGACCGGCACCCGGTTCGAGTCCGTCAAGACGACCGACGACGGCGTCACCGTCACGCGTCGAGGGCGGCAAGACCTACGAGGCGTCGACTGCTGCTCGTGGCCGTCGGCCGTGGACCTGTCACCGACGGGCTGGGCTACGACGAGCAGGGCATCGCCATGGAGCGCGGCTTCGTGCTCACCGACGAGCGCTGCCGCACCAACGTCGAGGGCGTCTACGCCGTCGGCGACATCGTGCCGGGCCTCCAGCTGGCCCACCGCGGCTTCCAGCAGGGCGTCTTCGTGGCCGAGGAGATCGCCGGCCTCTCCCCCGCGCCGATCGACGAGTCCGGGATCCCCCGGGTCACCTACTGCGACCCCGAGGTCGCCTCCGTCGGCCTGACCGAGGCGCAGGCCCGCGAGCAGCACGGCGAGGTCGAGTCGCTGACCTACGACCTCGGCGGCAACGGCAAGAGCCAGATCCTGGGTACCCAGGGCTTCGTGAAGCTGGTGCGCGTCAAGGACGGTCCCGTGGTCGGCGTACACCTCGTGGGCGCGCGCGTCGGCGAGCTGATCGGTGAGGCGCAGCTGATCTACAACTGGGAGGCCTTCCCCGAGGACGTCGCGCCGCTCGTGCACGCCCACCCGACCCAGAACGAGGCCCTCGGCGAGGCGCACCTGGCCCTCGCCGGGAAACCGTTGCACGCCCACTCCTGAACCTGCTACGCCTGACCTGCACTGCCCCAGTCCGACGAACGACCACGACCGAAGGAAACCGATGTCGACACCCGTGAAGCTCCCCGAACTCGGCGAGTCCGTCACCGAGGGCACCATCACCCGCTGGCTGAAGTCGGTCGGTGACACGGTCGAGGTCGACGAGCCGCTGCTCGAGGTCTCCACCGACAAGGTCGACACCGAGATCCCCTCCCCCGTCGCCGGCACCCTGCTGGAGATCAAGGCCGAGGAGGACGAGACCGTCGAGGTCGGCGCCGAGCTGTGCGTCGTCGGCGACGAGGGCGAGGGCGGCGGGTCCGACTCGGCCGACGACTCCGACGAGTCCGAGGAGTCCGCGGACGACGCGACGAGCCGAGGAGTCCGAGGAGTCGTCCGACGACGAGGACGAGGACGCCGAGGACGACTCCGACGACGAGGACGACTCGGAGGACGACGAGGAGCCGACGAGGAGCCCGAGGAGAAGCCGGCCGCCAAGAAGAGCAGCGGCGGCGGTGGCGGTGGCGGTACGCCGGTCAAGCTGCCCGAGCTGGGCGAGTCGGTCACCGAGGGCACCATCACCCGCTGGCTGAAGTCGGTCGGCGACGAGGTCGAGGTCGACGAGCCGCTGCTCGAGGTCTCCACCGACAAGGTCGACACCGAGATCCCCTCCCCCGTCGCCGGCACCCTGCTGGAGATCAAGGCCGAGGAGGACGAGACCGTCGAGGTCGGCGCCGAGCTCGCGATCATCGGCGACTCCTCCGACGCGCCCGACGACTCGGACGACTCCGACGACTCCGGTTCGGACGAGCCCGAGGAGGACGCCGCCGAGGACAAGGACGACGAGCCGGAGCCGGAGCCGACGAGCCCGAGCCGGAGCCCGAGCCCGAGGACGAGCCCGAGCCGGAGCCCGAGCCCGAGCCCGAGCCAGAGCCGGAGCCCGAGCCGGAGAAGAAGGCCGAGCCGAAGCAGGAGGCGCCGTCCTCCGGTGGTGGCTCCGACGGCGGCAGCTACGTGACCCCGCTGGTCCGCAAGATGGCCGCCGAGCACGGCGTCGACCTGGCCTCGATCGAGGGCACCGGCGTCGGTGGCCGGATCCGCAAGCAGGACGTGCTCGCCGCGGCGGAGGCGGCCAAGGCCGGCGGCGGAGGCGAGACCCTGCGGCAGCGGCGGAGAAGAAGGACGAGAGCCCCTCCGCGTCAGCCGAGCCCGCTGCGCGGCAAGACCGAGAAGATCTCGCGGCTGCGCAAGGTGATCGCGACCCGGATGGTCGAGTCGCTGCAGACCTCCGCCCAGCTGACCCAGGTGGTCGAGGTCGACGTCACCAAGGTGGCGCGGCTGCGCGACAGCATCAAGACCGAGTTCCAGGCACGCGAGGGCGTCAAGCTGACGTACCTGCCCTTCTTCGCCAAGGCCGCGGTCGACGCGCTGAAGGTGCACCCGGCGCTGAACGCGACCTTCGACCTCGACGCCGGTGAGGTGACCTACTACGACCGGGAGAACATCGCGTTCGCGGTCGACACCGAGAAGGGCCTGCTGACCCCGGTGGTCAAGGACGCGGGCGACCTCTCGATCGCCGGCCTGGCCAAGAAGATCGCCGACGTGGCCGAGCGCACCCGCACCAACAAGATCGGACCCGACGACCTGTCTGGCGGCACCTTCACGATCACCAACCTCGGCAGCGTGGGCGCCCTCTGGGACACCCCGATCATCAACAAGCCGCAGGTGGCGATCCTCGGACCGGGCAACGTGGTCAAGCGGGCCGTGGTCATCGACGACCCCAACCTCGGCGAGACCATCGCCGTGCGCCACATGGTCTACCTGGCGCTGACCTACGACCACCAGCTCGTCGACGGCGCCGACGCCGGCCGCTTCCTCCAGGACGTCAAGCAGCGCCTGGAGCTCGCCCAGTTCGACGTGTGAGCGGAGCCGGTTTCCCAGGCGAGAACCCTTTCTGCCTCTTCACACAGGAAACAACGTGTGTGAAGAGACAGTTTGGTGTGTGAAGACTCGGGTCAGTCGAGTCCGAGGAGCGCGACGGAAGTACGCCGCGGTCTCGCGCGGGTCGACCAGGTCGCCCCAGATCGAGCCGACCGCAGCCGTAGCCGGTGAGCCGCCGTACGAGGTCCTCGCGCTTCTTCTCGCGGAACACGGCGTCGCCAGGCGTCTCGCCCTCGCGGCAGGTAGCGCTGGTACTTGACCTTGCCGTCGAACTCGCCGAACGCCGTGTGCTCGTGCCAGACGAAGTCGGTCACGGCGACGAGCGTGCCGTGCTCGTCGTACACCTCGAACTGCAGGTCGGGCGCGGGAAGTCCCTGGCCGGCGGAACAGGAACCGGCTCCGCGTCTCCCCCACGGACTCGGCACGGCCGTCCATCAGCCCGAGCATCATGTGGATCTTGCGGGACCCCGGCCAGTGGTCCATCTCGCCGGAACCGGCGGTAGAGCCCGTCGGGCGTGCAGCGCCGCGTGTGCAGGGCGGCATCGGCGGACACGAGCGCCGACTCGAGCCCGAGCACGGTCGCCGCCTCGATGACCGCCCGTTCGAGCGACCACGACGGGCATACCGTCCACCTCGACGACGTCGCCGTCGAGCACGCAGCCCGACGTGGTGCTCGACGTCGGCCTCGCGCGGCCGGCGCCCGTCGTCGAGGCGTGTCACGTGCACCCGGGTCAGGTCGGCACCCCACACCGCGACGCCGTGGACCAGCAGGGCCGTCGTGTGGCTCAGGGCCACCGGGCCAGGCGTCGTGCGGAGCACCGCGCGAGCCAGCACAGGTGCCGCTCCTCGGCCGAGTACGTCGACCAGACGTCGGCGAAGCAGTAGGCACCCTGGCGCACGCGGACGCAGCACGCCGTGGCGGCGCAGGGAGGCGAGCATCTTGTCGGTGTAGCCACACGCGATGGCCTCTCGGCGAAGGAACACGCCGGCCTCGGCGGCGATGATGCGCAGCGGATCTCGTCCATGCCGGGATCGTCGGCGGGGCCGGCCCGACCACGCGAGCGCGATGCGGGCAGCCTGTGGACATCTGCTGCCCGACGTAGCGGCTGTGGACGCTGAACGGCGAACCCAGCACAGGAAACTGCCTCAGTCACACAGGATGCTTCCTGTGCGAGGAGGCAGATTCGCTTCATAACCTGGGAAACCGACCCCAGCTCACATGTGGATCATGTGGCCGGCGATCCCCTCGACGGCCTCCTTGACGGCTTCGGAGAGGGTGGGGTGGGCGAAGACGTTGCGGGCGGCCTCGTCGGCGGTGAGGTCCCACTTCTGGGCCAGGGTGAGGACCGGGAGGAGCTCGGTGACGTCGGGGCCGATCAGGTGGGCGCCGAGGATCTCGTTGTACTTCGCGTCGGCGACGACCTTGACGAAGCCGACCGGCTCGCCGAGTCCCTTGGCCTTGCCGTTGGCGGAGAACGGGAACTTGGCGACCTTGACGTCGTACCCCCGCTCCTTGGCCTGCTCCTCGCTGTAGCCGAACGAGGCGATCTGGGGTTGGCAGTACGTCGCCCGCGGGATCATGTCGAAGTCGATCTCGATCGTGTCGTGGTCGGCGATGGTCTCCGCGGTGACGATGCCCATGGCCTCGGCGGTGTGGGCGAGCATCAGCTTGCCGGTCACGTCGCCGATCGCCCAGACGCCCTCGACGTTGGTGCGACCCCGCTCGTCGATCGCGATGGCACCGCGCTCGGTGGTCTCGACGCCGGTCTTGTCGAGCCCGTAGCCCTCGAGGCGGGGCGCGAAGCCGATCGCCTGGAGGACCTTGTCGGTCTCGATGACCTCTTCCTTGCCGTCCTTGGACACGGTCACCTTGACCTTGGACCCGTCGTCCTCGATCTTCTCGACCTTCGTGCCCAGCAGCACCTTCACGCCGAGGTTCTTGTAGTGCTTGGCCAGCTCCTTGGAGATCTCGGCGTCCTCGGTGGGCACCATCCGGTCGAGGAACTCCACGATCGTCACCTCGACGCCGTAGTTGGCCATCACGTAGGCGAACTCCACGCCGATCGCGCCGGAGCCGGCGATCACGACCGAGCCGGGCAGCTCGTCGGAGAGGATCTGCTCCTCGTAGGTGACCACGTTCTCCGACAGCTCGGTGCCGGGCACGAGCCGGGTCGTGGCGCCGGTGGAGATGATGATGTTGTCGGCGGTGACCGTGCGCGAGCCGCCGTCCTCGAGGTCGACCTCGATCGTCTTCGCGTCCGAGAAGGTCCCCCAGCCGTGGATCTCCTCGACCTTGTTCTTCTTCATCAGGAAGTGGACCCCCTTGACGATGGAGTCCGAGACCTCGCGGCTGCGCGCGAAGGCCGGCTTGTAGGACATCGTGGCGTCACCCTCGATGCCGTACTTGTCCTTCTCGTTGTTCAGGATGTGCGCGAGCTCGGCGTTGCGGAGCAGCGCCTTGGAGGGGATGCAGCCCACGTTGAGGCAGACACCACCCCAGTACCGCTTCTCGATCACGCCGACCTTGAGGCCGAGCTGGGAGGCGCGGATGGCGGCGACATAGCCACCGGGACCCGCACCGAGGATGACGACGTCGAAATCACTCACAGCGGGCGAGCCTATTACCCCGTGTCAGGGTGGGGGCATGCGCTTCCTGATCGCCGGCTCCTCGGGCTTCCTCGGCACCCTGCTGCGCGAGCAGCTGATCCGGGAGGGCCACTCCGTCACTCCGCTGGTACGGCGGCCGCCGGGCGAGCACCCGCCCCTCGGTGCCGACCACGAGGTCCGGTGGGATCCCTACGAGAGCCCACTCGGTCACGAGGTGGTCGACGACCACGACGTCGTGGTGAACCTCGCCGGCACGCCCACGATCGGCAATCCGCACTCGAAGAAGTGGGCCCGCCGGCTCCGCGAGAGCCGGGTCACCACCACCCGGGTGCTCGCCGAGGCGATCGCCGCGAGCGACACCAAGCCGCGATTCCTCGCCGGCAACGCGATCGGGTACTACGGCGACCACGGCCAGGAGGTGATCACCGACGACAGCGACTCGCGCGGCGACTCCCTGATGACCCGCGTCCCTCGCGACTGGCAGACCGCCGCGGAGGCCGCCGAGGAGGCGGGGGCGCGGGTGACCTACCTGCGCACCAGCCCGGTCTACGACCGGCGCAGCGAGCCCCTCCACCTGCTGCGCCTGCTGTTCCTGGCCGGGTTGGGCGGGCCACTGGGGAACGGCCGGCAGTACGTGCCGATGATCACCGCCCGCGACTGGGTCGACGCCGTCATCCACCTGGCGTCACAGCGACCTCGACGGCCCGGTGATCCTCAACTGTCGAGGAGCCCCCGACCAACAGCGAGTTCACCCGCGAGCTCGCCGCCCGCGTGCACCGGCCGGCGTTCTTCCGGGTGCCGGCCGCGGTGATCCGTCCGGCCGCCGGGCGCCTGGCGAACGAGCTGCTGGCCTCCTACCGGCTCAGGCCCGACAAGCTGTTGGCCAGTGGCTTCACCTTCCGCGACCCCGATGTCCGGGCGGTGCTGACCGAGGGGCTGGATCCCTCGCGCTGACCTCCGCCACCCTCCACTCGCCGGCGACTCGCCTCAGCACGACCACGCGCACGACCGGCCTCGTCGTCCCGAGGGGACTTGTCTGCCGCCCGTCGTGGACGACGCCCCCGGCGACCCGGTCGACGACACGCACGGCGAGGTGGGTGGGTCCCGGCGCAGCACCCGGAGCGCGAAGACCTGCGTCACGATGCGGCGTACGACGAGCCCGCGGGCGTCGTACGCCCTCAGCAGCCGGGCGTCGGCGGCTCCCGCGCTGGAGTGGCGGACGTAGAGCGACCGCAGCGCGCGCGGTGTCCGACGCCGCCCAGGCTGCTTCGCGACGCGCGTCCCAGGCGTGCAGGACCGTGGACGCGGCGAGCACGTCACCACGAGGCTCGACCGGCTGGGGCTGGGTCAGCAGGCTCCCCAGGGTGATCAGCGCTGCGAGAACGTGCACTCCCTCACCCTGCCGCTCAGCAGGAGCCCGCGGTCGGTTGTCCACAGGGGAGTTAGCCTTTTCGGGTGAGCGGACTGGTGTTCGAGGAGCTGACCGACGGGCCGGTCGACTACGTCGAGGCGTGGGAGCGCCAGCGCGAGGTGCACGCGGGCGTCGTCGCCGGGGGGCCGGGGACCGTGCTGCTGCTCGAGCACTCCCCCGTCTACACCGCCGGCAAGCGCACCGAGCCGCACGAACGCCCCAGCGACGGCACGCCGGTCATCGAGGTCGACCGCGGCGGCAAGATCACCTTCCACGGCCCCGGCCAGCTGGTCGGCTACCCGATCGTGCGGCTGCCCGACCACGTGCTCGTCGTCGACTACGTACGCCGCCTCGAGGAGGCGCTGATCGGGGTGTGCACGGACCTCGGCCTGGCCACCGCGCGGGTCCCCGGTCGCAGCGGCGTCTGGCTGCAGGCCGGCGGAGGTCGCCCCGAGCGCAAGATCGCGGCCCTCGGCATCCGGGTCAGCCGTGGCGTCACGATGCACGGCTTCGCGCTGAACTGCGACGTGGACCTGTCCTGGTACGACCGGTTCGTCCCGTGCGGGATCGACGACGCCGGCGTCACCACGCTGAGCGCGGAGCTGGGCCGGGACGTGACCGTCGCCGAGGTCATCCCCGCTGGTGGAGCGGCGGCTCGACGAGCTGCTCGCCTGGGCGCCGTACGACGCCACCCCGGACTATGACCCCCGCCCCGAACCGGGCCGACGCAGCGCTCGGGCGAGGTGGCCGAGGACACGTCCGCCGGGCCGCGTGTCCCGGTGCTCAATCCCCTGTCCTGACCCCGTGCCCTGCGTCAGGGTGGCGGTGTGTCCGCCCGATCCCCGGTGACCCCTTCCAGACCACCCCGCCGACGGGTGACCTCGTGATCGAGACCACCGGTCTCCGCAAGGTCTACCGGTCGGGTGGACGGCGCATCGTGGCGGTCGACGGCCTCGACCTGCAGCGTCCCCGCCGGCGGGGTGCACGGGTTCCTCGGCCCCAACGGGTCCGGCAAGACCTCGACCATCCGGATGCTGCTCGGGCTGGCGCGTCCCACGAAGGGCGAGATGCGCCTGTTCGGCGAGCCGGTCCCGGACCGCCTGCCCGAGGTCATCAACCGCGTCGGGGCGGTCGTGGAGCAGCCACGTTTCGTGCCGACCTTCTCGGCTCGCAAGAACCTCGCCCTGCTCGGCGGCACGATCGGCGTCCCCCGGACGATGGTCGACACCGTCCTCGACCGGGTGGGCCTCGCCGACCGGGCCCGGGATCCCTACAGCGGCTACTCGCTCGGCATGAAGCAGCGCCTGGCCATCGCCGCCGCGCTGCTCAAGGAGCCCGACCTGCTCCTGCTCGACGAGCCGACCAACGGGCTCGACCCCGCCGGCATCCGCGGCATCCGCGAGCTGGTGCGCGACCTCGGCGAGTCCGGGGTCACCGTGCTGCTGAGCTCCCACAACCTGGCCGAGGTGCAGCAGGTCTGCCACTCGGTCTCGATCGTGGGCGACGGCAGGCTGCTGGCCACCGGGCGGGTCGAGGACCTGCTCGGCGAGGGCATCGCCACTCGGGCCCGCCTGCGCGTCGCCGACGTCGCGCAGGCGATCCACGTGCTCACCACTGCCGGGTACGACGTGATCCGCAAGGACGACGACCTGGTCGTGGAGGGGCACGAGCGCCCGGAGCAGCTCACCGAGCTGTTGGCCGAGCACGGCATGTACGTCGCCAAGATCGTCACCCGGCGCCCGACGCTGGAGTCGTTCTTCCTCCGGCTCACCGGTCAGCGTGACGAGCAGCTCGAGACCGAGCCGGAGGAGGCGTCGTGATGCGCCTCGTCCGGGTGGAGCTCACCCGCTTCCGCTCACGCCGCGCGGTCGTCCTGCTGGCGCTGGCCGGCGTGCTCGTGGCGGTGGTGCTCGCTGTCGTCACCGCTTACCAGACCCGCCCGCTGAGCGCCGCCGACCGGGCCGACGCAGCCGCCCAGGCCGACCTCGCCGGCAACGACTCCGTGCTCCAGAGCGACGTCGCCGACTGCATCAAGGACCCCGAGGCCTACCTCGGCGGCAACGCGACCGCGACCGAGTGCCGCGAGGCGCTCGTCCCGGCCGTGACGCACTACTACCCACGTCACGCTCTCGACCTCGGGTCGGTCCTGAACCACCGGGGGCTGACCCGGGCCACCGGGTTCGGGCTGGCCCTGATCCTGGCGGGGCTGATGATCATCGCCGGATGCACGTTCGCCGGGGCCGACTGGGGCTCGGGCTCGATGACCAACGAGCTGATCTTCGAGCCACGCCGTGGCCGGTTGTGGCTGGCCAAGGCGTCGGCGGTGCTGCTGGGCAGCGGTCTCGTCGCCCTGGTGGTGCTCGCCGGGTTCTGGTTGTCCCTGTGGCTGGTGGCGGACGCGCGCGGGATCGACGTGCCCTCCACCGACGTCTCGCACGTCGCCGCCCACGTCGTCCGCGCGGTCCTGCTCTGCATGGGCGCCGCGCTGGGCGGCTTCGCGCTGACGATGGTCTTCCGGCACACCGTGACGACCCTCGCCCTGCTCTTCGTCTACAGCGTCGCCGGCGAGATCGTCCTCGGCCTGCTGCCCTGGGACGGGTCGGGTCGCTTCTCCGTGGGCAACAACGTGTTCGGCTGGCTGGGCACCCACGTGACCTACTTCGACCCCTCGCATCGACTGCTCGCCGGGTCCTCGTGCACCGGCATCCAGACCATGTCGCACCTCGAGTCCGGGTTGTTCCTCGGCGTCCTGCTGCTCGTGGCCGTGGTCGTCTCGCTCGTCTGGTTCCGCCGCTCCGACGTGTGACCGAGGGCTGACCGCGCCCGTCGTACAGTTGAGCGCGTGACTCAAGCGCCCGAAAAGTCCACGCCTGCGCCCGAAGGGCGCAAGCTGCTCCGACTCGAGGTCCGCAACGCCGAGACGCCCATCGAGCGCAAGCCGCCGTGGATCAAGACCCGGGCACGGATGGGCCCGCAGTACACCGAGCTCCAGGGCCTGGTGAAGTCCGAGGGCCTGCACACGGTGTGCCAGGAGGCCGGCTGCCCCAACATCTTCGAGTGCTGGGAGGACCGCGAGGCCACCTTCCTCATCGGCGGCGACCAGTGCACCCGGCGCTGCGACTTCTGCCAGATCGACACCGGCAAGCCCGAGCCGCTCGACCGCGACGAGCCCCGCCGGGTCGCGGAGTCGGTGCGGACGATGGGGCTGCGCTACGCCACGATCACCGGGGTCGCCCGCGACGACCTGCCCGACGGCGGGGCCTGGCTGTACGCCGAGACGGTCAAGCAGATCCACGAGCTCAACCCGGACACCGGGGTGGAGAACCTGATCCCCGACTTCAACGGCAAGCCCGACCTGCTGCACCGAGGTCTTCGAGAGCCGCCCCGAGGTGCTCGCGCACAACGTGGAGACCGTGCCGCGGATCTTCAAGCGGATCCGCCCGGCGTTCACCTACGACCGGTCGCTCGACGTGATCACCCAGGCCCGCGACTTCGGGCTGGTCACCAAGTCCAACCTGATCCTGGGCATGGGCGAGACCCGCGAGGAGGTCAGCCAGGCGCTGGTCGACCTGCACGACGGCCGGCTGCGAGCTGATCACCATCACCCAGTACCTGCGGCCCTCGCCGCGGCACCACCCCGTGGAGCGCTGGGTCAAGCCCGAGGAGTTCGTCGAGCTGGCGAGCGAGGCCGAGGAGGTCGGCTTCGCCGGGGTGATGAGCGGCCCGCTCGTGCGCTCGTCGTACCGCGCCGGACGGCTCTACCAGCAGGCGATCACCGCGCGCGCCGAGCTCGCCATCTGACCTGAGAGACTGGGCGGCATGGCACGCGCGGCAAGGAAGAAGACCAAGGATCCGAACAAGCCCGGACGGATAGCGCAGCTCCGGCAGAGCTACCAGATGACCCGGGACTCCGATCCCAGGATCGGGCTGATCCTGCTCGGCACGTTCGTGCTGGTGGCGCTGTTCGGCTTCGCGCTGATGCTGCTGCTGTTCCGCGACTCGGTGCTCTTCCCGATCCTGTTCGGGGTGCTGCTCGGCACGCTCGGCGTGCTGATCATCTTCGGCCGCCGCGCCCAGACGTGCCGCGATCAGCCAGATCGAGGGCAAGCCGGGTGCCGCCGCTGCTGCGCTGGGCATGCTGAAGCGCGGCTGGAAGACCGAGCCGGCCATCGCGATCACCAAGCAGCAGGACATCGTCACCCGGGTGGTCGGCCCTCCCGGCATCGTGCTCATCGGCGAGGGCAACCCCAACCGGCTGCGTCCGCTGCTCAACTCCGAACGACGCAAGCACGAGCGGGTGGCCAGCGAGACACCGATCAACGAGGTGGTCATCGGTCACGACCCCGGGCAGGTGCCGCTGGCGAAGCTGACCAGGCACATGACCAAGCTGCCCAAGGCCCTCAAGCCGGCTCAGATGACCGACGTCCTCCAGCGGATCAAGGCGCTCGACGCCAACCGCTCCAACATCCCGATGCCCAAGGGCCCGGTGCCGACCTCGATGAAGGGCATGCGCGGCAACATGCGCGGCCGCTGAGCAGTGCCCTCGTACGTCGTCACAGGTGGTGGGCGCGGGGTCGGCAAGGCCATCGCCCGACGTCTGGCGGGCCATGGCTTCGTGGTGGTCGTCGAGCTCGAAGAGGCCGCGGTCGACTGGACGACCGAGGTGCCGGGGATCGATGCGGTCATCGGGAGCGCCGCCGACGTGGCAACGGCACGTGAGGCTGCGCGCGCTGCCGAGCGACGCGAGCCCGTGTCGGGGTGGGTCAACAACGCCGCCGTCTTCCGCGACGCGGACCTCGCCGAGGACCCGGCACTCGTGCTCGACCTGGTCCGGACGAACCTCGCACCCGCCGTGGTCGGTTGCTCCGTGGCGATCGAGACGTTCACCAGGTCCAGGACTCCCGGGTCGGTGGTCAACGTCTCGTCGCACCAGGCGCAGCGACCGGTGCGCGGCGCGCTGCCCTACGCGACGGCGAAGGCAGCCGTCGAGGGGCTGACCCGGGCGGTGGCTGTCGACTACGGGCCGCAGGGCATCCGGTGCAACGCCGTGTCGCTGGGTTCGGTGCGCACCCAGCGCTACGACACCCTCCTGGCCGCGGACCCCGCCAGGGCAGAGGCCATCGAGGCGCAGGTGGCGCGGCTCCACCCGGTCGGTCGCATCGGGGCTCCGGAGGAGGTCGCAGCGGTCGGTGGAGTTCCTGGTCTCCCCCGACGCGTCGTTCGTCAACGGAGCCGTGATCCCGGTCGACGGCGGCCGGTCGGCGTACGGACCGGATCCGGAGGAGGGCTGACCGGAGTCAGCGCAGGTACGCCGCCGAGCCGACGGCGAGGTCGTGCAGGCCCCGGCCGCTGTCGCTCTGGAAGACCAGCGGCGGGATCACCACGCAGATCAGCAGGGTGCGCGCCACGGCGAGAAGCAGGTTGAGCGGGCGCCCCTCGGTGGTGAGCACCCGGATGCCGGCGAGCAGCTGCCCGAAGGAGCCACCGGCCAGCGCGGTCAGGATCGCGACCTCGATCGCGAAGACGCCGAGGACGAGCCAGCTCGAGACGGGGTCGTTCGCGTAGGCGTGCGGTCCGATGAACCCGACCACGACGAGGGTCGAGACGATCCAGTCGACGAACAGCGCGACGATCCGGCGTGGCCACGAGGCGTACGACGGTCCGGGCACGTCTCGACCCTAATGTCGCGCTGGGCGCAGCCGCCCGTCGGACCCCCGTTACATGGGTGAAACAAAGTCGATACGGTCGTGCAACGGCCCATCCGTAGGTTCGCGAGGTCGCCGCCGCCTCTGCGCGGGGGCCTCACTCACCATTGCCATGCGGTCGCGAGAGCGACCAAGGAGGACGAATGTTCCAGAACAGCGATGAGCTGCTGAAGTACATCAAGGACGAGGGCGTCGAGATGGTCGACGTCCGTTTCTGCGACCTGCCCGGGCGTGATGCAGCACTTCACGGTGCCGATCTCCTCGTTCGACCAGTCGGTCTTCGACGACGGTCTCAACTTCGACGGGTCCTCGATCCGGGGCTTCCAGGCGATCCACGAGTCGGACATGTCGCTGTTCCCCGACCCGACGACGGCCTACCTCGATCCGTTCCGCACGGCCAAGACGCTGGTCGTCAACTTCTTCATCCACGACCCGATCACCGGCGAGGCCTACTCCCGCGACCCGCGCAACATCGCGCGCAAGGCGATGGCCTACCTCTCCAGCACCGGCATCGGCGACACGGCCTACTTCGCGCCCGAGGCGGAGTTCTACGTCTTCGACAGCGTCCGCTTCGAGACCAAGCAGAACACCGGCTTCTACGAGATCGACTCCGAGGCCGGCGCCTGGAACTCCGGCTCGGAGGACAACAACCGCGGCTACAAGGTCAAGTACAAGGGCGGCTACTTCCCGGTCGCGCCGTACGACCACTTCGGCGAGCTGCGCGACGAGATGGTCATCGAGCTCGAGGCCTCTGGGCTCCAGGTCGAGCGCGCCCACCACGAGGTCGGCACCGCCGGCCAGGCGGAGATCAACTACCGCTTCGACGAGCTGCTCAAGGCCGCGGACGACGTGATGAAGTTCAAGTACATCATCAAGAACGTCGCCTGGCGCAACGACAAGACCGCGACCTTCATGCCCAAGCCGATCTTCGGCGACAACGGCTCGGGCATGCACGTCCACCAGTCGATCTGGAACGAGGGCGAGCCGCTCTTCTACGACGAGACCGGGTACGCCGGCCTCTCCGACATCGCCCGCTACTACATCGGCGGCATCCTCAAGCACGCCCCGTCGCTGCTGGCCTTCACCAACCCGACGGTGAACTCCTACCACCGCCTGGTGCCGGGCTTCGAGGCGCCGATCAGCCTGGTCTACAGCCAGCGCAACCGCTCGGCGTGCGTGCGCATCCCGATCACCGGCTCGAACCCGAAGGCCAAGCGCATCGAGTTCCGCTGCCCCGACCCGTCGGCCAACCCCTACCTCGCCTTCTCGGCGCTGCTGCTGGCCGGCCTCGACGGCATCAAGAACAAGATCGAGCCGTCCGAGCCGATCGACAAGGACATCTACGAGCTGCCGCCGGACGAGATGGCCGAGATCGACCAGGTGCCGACGTCGCTGAACGCGGTGCTCGACAACCTCGAGCGTGACCACGACTTCCTCACCGAGGGCAACGTGTTCACCCCCGACCTGATCGAGACCTGGATCGACTTCAAGCGCCAGCAGGAGATCCTGCCCGTGCAGCTGCGCCCGCACCCGCACGAGTTCGAGCTCTACTACGACATCTAGATCGAGATAGAGGAGAACAGCTCGAACTCGTTCTCCTAGGTCGTCAGAACTGGCGGCTGACCTGCGGAGACAATCCGCGGCGTCAGCCGCCAGTTCGCGTTGGGCGAGCGGGGTGCATCGAGTTCGATCAGATGGAGCACACGAGCTCGAACTCGCACACCGACGGCCCGGATCGTCGCCTCCGTCCGGGATCGTCGGGCCGGACGGGCCCGGAGCAAGTGGGAGTCATGGCTGCCTCTCGCAGGTGGGACAGATCGTTCGCAGTCGGCCACCGGCAAATCCCTCGCTCGCTCTGGGGCCCGGGCCAGCGACGAGTGCACACTGTCCTGGATCGACCAGGATGACGCCGACCAGGCGAGGACAAGGCGAGGCGGTGCCTGATGGCGACCCTGCTGTCCCTCAACGTCGGGATGCCGAAGGACGTGTCCTGGCGCGGCCGCACCGTGCACACCGGCGTGTGGAAGAGCCCGGTCGACGGGCCGCGGATGGTGCGGCGCCTCAACGTCGACGGCGACGGGCAGGGCGACCTCGCCGGGCACGGCGGGGAGCAGCGCGCCGTGCTCGTCTACCAGGTCGAGTCCTACCGGCACTGGGAGGAGTTCCTCGGCCGTGACGACCTCGAGCGCGGCGCGTTCGGGGAGAACTTCACCGTCGAAGGTCTCGCAGACGACGAGGTCTGCATCGGCGACCGGTTGCGGATCGGTGAGGCGGAGTTCGAGGTCACCCAGCCGCGGGTGACCTGTTTCCGGGTCGGCATGAGGATGGGCGAGCCGCGGCTGCCGTCGCTGCTGGTCGCCCACCACCGCCCGGGGTTCTACCTGCGCGTGCTGACCGAAGGTCACGTCAGCGCCGGCGACGAGATCGTGCGGACGGCGCGTGGTCCCCATGCAGTGACCGTCGCCGAGGTCGACGCGTTGCTCTACCTGCCCGGGCACGACCGGGAGCGGCTGGGGGCCGCCTTGGACATCCCCGCCCTGAGCCCGGGCTGGCAGGAGTCGTTCCGGAGCATGCTCGAGGGCGGCGGCCCTCAGCCGGCCGGGGTCCCGCTCGCCACGACGCCGGCCTGGGCAGGGTTCCGCACGCTCACAGTCACCGAGGTCGTCGCCGAGAGCGACACCGTGACGTCGTTCCGGATGAGTGCGGACGAGGCCCTGCCGGCGTACCTGCCCGGCCAGTTCCTCACCCTGCGCGTGCCCGGCGCCGGCGACCCGGTCCCGGTGCGCACCTACTCCCTGTCGGGCGATCCCGCCGGCGGGTCGTACCGGATCAGCGTGAAGGGCGACGCGCTCGGGCTGGTGAGCGCCTACCTCCGCACGCACCTCCAGCACGGCGACCGGATCGAGGTGGCGGCCCCGCGCGGTGACTTCGTGCTCGCCGAGGGGTCGGGACCGGTCCTCCTGGTCTCCGCCGGCATTGGCGTGACCCCGCTGCTGGCCATGCTGCACCGCCTCGCCGACGAGAACAGCCCGCGCGAGGTGTGGTGGATCCACACGACCCACGACGCGCACACCCATGCCATGGCGGCCGAGGCAGCCGACCTGCTGGGTCGCCTCCCGGCCGCGCACTCGCTGGTCTACTACACGGCGCCAGACCGTCCACCCCCGCAGGACTCGGGCATCCGGATAGGGCGCCTGACCGCGCCGGTGATCGCGGACCTGGGTCTGCCCACGGACGCGACCGCCTACGTCTGTGGGCCCGAGTCGTTCATGAGCGACGTCACCGCCGCGCTCGCGGGCGTCGGCATCGACCCGAGGGAGATCCACACCGAGCGGTTCGGCTCACGATCCGCGGTCAACCCCGGCGTCGTCCCGACGGAGGCGCCGGCGCCGCACCAGCCGCCCGGATCGCCGGGGACCGGCCCGTCGGTGACCTTCGCCCGTACCGGGCTCGCCACCTCGTGGTCGGACCGGTACGGCTCGATCCTCGAGCTGGCCGAGGCGTGCGACGTCCCGACGCAGTGGTCGTGCCGCACCGGCGTGTGCCACACCTGCGTGACGGCCGTGCTGTCCGGCGAGGCGTCGTACGACGTGGCGCCGCTCGAGGATCCCGGCCGGGACGAGCTCCTGATCTGCTCGGCCACGCCCAGAAGCGACCTCGTCGTCGACCTCTGAGGGGCAGGCGCTGGCAACGGCGTCGTGAATGGTGGGACTCTGGGCAGCATGCCATGGGTGCCTGAGCTGTTCTCGGCGCCGGTGCTGCAACAGGTCCTCGACCAGCGGCGCCGGGACGCGCTGGTGGCGGTGCCTTACTTCGACGGTCTGCTGGCCGGAGATCCCGACCCGCTGGTCGAGTCGTTCGCCGGTGCACCCGAGCTCCACGACCCGGTCCGCGGACGGATCAAGGACGAAGCCGCGTTCCGGACCTTCGTCACCGAGACCAGCGCGTGGCTCCGGGAGCACGACGCGTCCGTCGACGACGTGGAGCACGTCATCCTCGAGCGCAGCGGATTCGAGGAGGTCGTGCTCCATCTCGTCACCGAACGCGGACGCGTCGACCTGCCGGTCGCTGTCGTCGCCGAGCGCCAACCGGACGGACGCATCGAGGAGATCCGGGTCTACTTCGACACCGAGCCGCTCACCGGCCGGAGTAACGGACGCGCCCCCCTGCTCCAGCCCGCGCCGGGCTGAGGGTGCCGGCGGCCGTGGCTGCGTACGTCGCAGCACTGGGGGCCGCCCATGACGCCCGGCTGGAGACCTGCGCGCTCGTCGACGACGGGCGCGCCTGCGCCCTGGAGTACAACGTGGTGCGGCCGGGAACCGCCCTGGCACTGCCTCAGGCCGGGCTCGCGGTCTTCGTCGCGGACGGGAGCGGTGGCCTCGCGGCGGTTCGGGTGTACGGGGACAGCGGCGCCTAGCCGGAGCCCGCCGCGGCATGGCGGTTCCAGCCGTGGAAGGCCGAGTGGTCGCCGGCGTCCCAGGCCTTCCGCAGCCCGGGCGTGCTCAGGTCCCAGTCGGGCCGGATCTCCCGCGAGACGTCGCGCAGGTCGTGCCACAGGTCGTCGATCGACGGGCGGCCCCAGAACCAGTAGCCGTTGTACACCCGGTGGACCACGAGCCCGGGCTTGAGCACCAGCGTGTGCGGGATCATCGGGTCGTGCTCCGGGTCGGTGTACTCCTGGATGTCGAGGTCGCGCTGGACGATGCGACCAGGGTCGGAGAGGAACGGCCACGGGGCACCGACCGAGGCGCGGAACTCCTGGAGGGTGTGGTGCTCGTCGGTCGCGATGGTGGCGACCTGCGTGTAGGCCACCGCGATCTTCGGATAGAACGCGGCCAGCTCGAGATGCTGCTGGTGCTCCTTCGGGCAGTAGTGGCCGCGGGCGAGCGTCAGGATCAGGGGGTCGTCGCCCTGGATCTCGCTGAGCCTCCGGGTGATGTTCGCGTGGTCCGGGAGCTCGTAGTCGGGGAACGTGCTCCCGGGGACGATGTCGGCGCGCATGGCGTGGCCTTTCGGTCGGTGGTGCAGGGGTGGGTCGGGGTCAGCCGGGGACGAGCTGCTGGCGCCTTCGAGCCGGTCGTCGACGGTCATGCCGCCCCCGCCATCTCGTCTCCGAGCGCCTTCAGGGCGGCGACGAAGATCTCCGAGAAGGTCGGGAACGGCTGGATGGTGTCCCTCAGCACGTCGAGCGGGACGTGGGCGCGGATCGCCAACGTGGCCTGCTGCAGCCACTCCCCCGCCTCCGGCCCGAGGGCGTGGGCACCCGTCAGGCGCACGCCATCGCTGACCACGGTCAGGTAGCCGTTGCTCTCGGCGTAGGCGTGCGTGTACGTCGCGGTCTTGGCGACGTCCCGCAGCAGCGCAGTGCCGCTGAAGCGGTCGTCGGCAACGCCGACCGCCGCCGCCTGCGGGTCGGTGTAGGTGACCCGCGGGACCGCTTCGTAGTTGGCCTCGCGCGCCTCCCCGAGGATGTTGGCCGCCACGACCTCCCCCTGGTACTTGCCGACGTGGGTCAGCGGCCAGATTCCGGTGACGTCGCCGATCGCCCAGAGGTTCTCCGCCACGCGGAGGTGTGCGTCGACCGGGACCCCGTGCGGGTCCGGCCTCGACGCCCACCGTGTCGAGGCCGAGCCCCTGGACCCGTGGCCTTCGACCGGTGGCGACCAGCAGCCGGTCGCCGCGCAGCTCCCGGCCGTCGTCGAGCACCACGACGTAGTCCTCGCCGTCGCGGCGGGCCGCGGTCACGCCGACGTCCAGCGCGAGCTCGATCCCCTCACGACGCAGGACCTCGCCCAGCGCCTCACCGAGCGGTCCCGGATCGCGGGCGAGCACGTGCTCGGCCCGGTCGATGACGACCACCTCGCCGCCGAGTCGTCGTACCACCTGGGCCATCTCGACGCCCACCGGTCCGCCGCCCAGGATCAGCAGGCGCCGCGGCACGACCTTCATCGAGGTCGCCTCGCGACTGCCCCACACGCCGGGGAGGTCCTTCAGGCCGGGTATCGGCGGCGCGACCGGATCAGCCCCGTTGGCGAGCACCACGTGATCAGCGGTGTGGCGTACGCCGTCGACCTCGACAACCCCCGGACCGGCGAGCCGGCCGGTGCCACGCAGCAGGTCGATGTCGTTGTCGGCCAGCCAGTGCGCCGCCCCTTGTCGGAGTAGTCCGAGACCATGAAGTCGCGCCAGGCCAGCACCGCCTCCACGTCGACCTCAGCGGTGGCAGCGGCCTCCCGTGCTCCCTGCGCCGCCTCGCCCGGACGCAGCAGGCTCTTGGACGGGATGCAGGCCCAGTAGGAGCACTCACCCCCCACCAGCTCGCGCTCGACGATGGCGACGCGGAGGCCGCCCTCGACCAGCGCACCCGCACAGTGCTCGCCCGGCGAACCACCGCCGAGCACGATCACGTCGTACTCGCTGGTCATGTCGGCAGCTCCTCACCCGCGCGCTCGCGCACCATGAAGAGCGCGTACCAGTCCGGCCAGTCCGGATCCGCCTCGCCGGTTCGCTCCTCGTGCCGTCCGTGTGCCTCCGCCGCCCGCCTCAGGGCCTCGGCCAGGTCGCTCGCGGACTCGTACGTCGTGCCCATGGGTGGCTCCTTCAGCGGCCGGGGAGCCGGGTCTTGATCTCCTGGAGCAGCCAACCGTTGCCGTCCGGGTCGGCGAACGACGCGAACGAGCCGTAGTCGGCATGCTCGGGGGCAGCACCATCCAGTCGCCCCTCGGTCCCGGCGTGGTGGAAGATGCCGGTCACGTCGTGGAAGGGCTCGCTGACATCCACCCCGCGGGCGATCAGGTCTGCCCGCGCCTCGTCGATGTCGTAGACCGAGAGCTGGAGACCCTCGGCCGAGCCGGGTCGGGCTGCCGTGACGCCGGTGCCGAAGATGATCGAGCAACCCGAGCCCGGAGGTGTCACCTGCACGACCCGGTAGCCGTCGTCGACGACGAGGTCGGCATCGAGCCGCCAGCCGAGCCCCTCGTAGAAGTGCTTGGCCCGATCGACGTCCGAGACCGCCAGGACGACGACCTCCAGCCTCATCTCCCCGGGCTCGACCGGCGGGCTGGCGGTGGCGGTCGCGGTGCTGGTGTCGACGCTGTTCATCGGTGTGTCTCCCTCGGTTGATGGCGTCACGCAGCGGCGACGACATCGGGACACCCAGCCGCGTCGGCGCGTCGGCGAGTGCCGCGCATCGCCCTGCCGTCGCCGGAGTCCGCGTGCAGGGTGTCGCCAGGGATCGATCCGGAGCTCGTCGACGGCTGCGGCGGCGTGACGCATGGCCCGTCATGACTTCGCCCTGTGTGTTCGTTCAAAGTCACCGTCCTCCGCCGACGGGTCGGCGTCAAGGAGTTCACTCGGGGCTCAGCCCTCTGACGGCGTGGTGGGATGCGTGGGGCGGCACGTGAGCGGCCGGCGGCAGTGGCGTGGGCGCTACTGCGGTGTGCACGCTCGCATGTGTCAGGGCACGAGCTGAGACTCGGCCACCTGGGGCTCCGCCGCGGCCCCAGAGCGAACGTGAACCGTGTCTGGGCAGGTCAGCACCTGTGTCCGAGCCACTGTTACGACATCTGATCCGGCAGGTTCCTGACCTGCCAGGACGCACCGGAATTGGCCGTCGACCTGCACACACGTCCTGCGACGTCGTGCACCGTCGACGGTCGTTTCTCCTGGCTGGCTACACCAGTGCTACATGGCGCCCGGACGCCCAACGCGGTTCATGCGCCGGGGGTGCCGCGGTAGTCGTAGGAGTAGGTGATCGCCGTTCCCGGCTGGCCGCTGGGCTGCTGCGGGATGAAGGAGTAGCTGACCTTCGTGAACTTCATGTGGACAACCTCGAGGGGGTATCCATCGGTGGCGGCTGGGGTGACGTCGTAGTCGGTCACGACCACGTTGGTGAAGGTGAGGCTCAAGTACTTGAAGAGACCGGTTCCCCCGCCTGCGACGGGCTTGGTGGCGGAGAGCCTGGCGGTCGTGAGCACGGTGCCCCTGTTGAGCCGGTCGACCAGCTTGGGGGACTGAATGGCGATCTTCGCGACAACGACCAAATCTTCCGGGGAGGATTTGCCCACCGCGCCACCACCCCCACTCGTCACAGGATCAGTGGAGTTCTTCGCCCCCCAGCCCCAGGTGAGCAGCGGAATCTGGGTCGCGTAGTCCCGCTCGTCTGCCATGCCCGTGATCCCGGTCAGGTAGAGGAAGTACTGCGCGGAGTCATCGGCGGGGATGGTCGGGTCACCGAGAGCGGCCTCGGACGGTGCTGCCATCGTCATGCCGCCCAGTGCACCGAGTCCAACGGCACCGGCGATCATGCCTCGTCGAGTAGGGGTGAAGTTCTGCGAACGTGTCATGTGGGCTCCTTTTCCGTAAATCCTGAGTGGACTGCTTCACATTGGCAACGAGCGGGGCCGCACAGGCCCGACAACCCACCCGGCGGTCTAGCCAGGGGCGCTTGCGCGCCGCTCTCTCATCTGTGCCCGCGGTGAGCCCGGTGGCGGTCTCACCCTCTCTGGATGAGTCCGCGTGCCCGCGCGGAGAGCAGCATGGGAACCAGTGCCGTACGACAAGGGGATGGCCATGGGACCTGACCGCGCGGAGACGCCGTGGAAGCGACTGCGTCGCAGCGTCGAGGACTGGCTGCCGATGCCCATCACCCATGTCGTTCCCGGCCAGGAGCGCGAGTCCGCCGAGGCGCTCGCGCGCCGACGCAAGGTGGTCGCCGCCACGTCCGTCGCCGGCGCGACGCTGCTCGGGGTCTCGCTGTCGACCGAACCGGACAGCAAGCCCTTCTACGCGCTGACTCTCGGGACGGCCGCGGCCTGGTCGTTCGGCGGTCTGGGCTCCGGCCCGCTGCACCGCGGCTGGATCGAGGACCACGAGCGCCGTCTGCGGCGACCGTGGATCACCCCGATCGCCACGGGCGCCGGGGCATTCGGCGTCTTCTACGTCGGCGCACTGGTGGCGCGGCAGATCCCGTTCGCCGAGCGGGCGATCAGCTCGATCCTGCAGTTCGCCGAGGAGGGCACCATGCCGCTGGTGCTGCTCACGACGTACGCCAACGGGATCGGGGAGGAGATCTTCTTCCGGGGCGCGCTGTACGCCGCACTTCCCTCCCACCAGGCTGCCGCCGCCTCGACCGCCATCTACACCCTCGCGACGACGACCACCCGCAACCCGTCGCTGGTGCTGGCGGCCGCCCTGATGGGCAGCCTGTTCGCCCTGCAGCGCCGGGCGTCCGGCGGACTGCAGGCACCGTTGCTGACCCACCTGACCTGGTCGACGCTGATGGTGCGCTACCTGCCGCCGTTGTTCCGCACGCCGCCCCAGGCCTGACGGGGAGCGCCTGAGCTCACAGACGCGCGTGGCGGGTGACCGAGACACCCGCGACGTGACTGTTCTGCACGTAGACGAAGCGGATCCTGGAGCGGCCATGCGGCAGCCGACGGATGGTGGCGCGCCCGACGCCGTTCCGCACCGGGATCCTGGCCACGACGCGTCCGTGCGACGTCGCCTTGACCAGTCCGCCGACGTGCGAGAGGCCGGGGGCACGGACGGTCAGATAGGTGGCCAGCCCGTGGGCACTGCGCGCCGTGACGACCCTCATCGTCGGCGTCGTGCGGACCACGGCCGTGGGACGCGTGACCACCGACTGGGTGCGGTAGCCGAAGCGGCTGACGCGCACCCTGGCGACCAGGCGGCCTCCGAGGTCGCCGGCGCCGATGCGGTAGGCGGTGGAGCCAGTGCGGACGACGCGACCGTCCTTGGCGTGCACCCACTGGATCGTCGCCGCGGCACCCCTCGGCACTCGTGGCATCCGCACCCGCAGGACCTTGCCGAGCCTGGGCGTGCCCACGAGCGCTGGCCGCGCGACGGCGGGCATCTCGCCCGGGGCCACCGTGCGATAGGAGAGGGTCCGGACCACGTTCGCGTAGCCACGCCTGCTGGCGATCACCTGCACCGCGATCGAGTGCCCGACCGCGCTGGGCGTCGCGACGAAGGTGGAGTGCGTCGCCCGCGGGATCACCCGGCCGCCGGAGAGCCAGCGGAAGCTGACCGCGTCCGGACGTGGCGTCCAGGCGCCGGCGGTGGCAGTCAGCACGCGACCGAGCTGGGGGCGCCCGCGCAGCGTCGGGTTGACGGTGGCACGCAACGACCCGGGCAGCACCGCGGCCGTCGCCGCCGAGCCGGTGGTGGAGGCGACATAGCCGTACCTGGCGCCGGACACCCTGACGCTGAGGGCCTTGCCCAGCTGGGCTTGGCCGGGGATGTACGACGCACCGGTGGCACCGGCGATCGCCGCACCGTTCTGCAACCACTGGTAGGTGACCGAGGTCGCTGCCGGGCTCCACCTCGGCGCCGTGGCCCGCAGCGCAGAGCCGACCTTGGCGAAGCCCGTGATCCGGGCACCAGTGGTGGGCCGCAGCGCGACGTCGCGGAAGTGGACGAAGCCGCTCGGCCAGCCGCCTCCGGTGCGGGTGATCCGGGTCCAGGAGAAGTCACCGTGCCAGCTGTCCTGTGACAGCACGACCTCGTTCGCCGAGATCACCCTCTCGACGTAGGCCACGTGCCCCGCCGAGCCCGCAGGCTTGACGCCGGCCTTCCACCAGGCCACAGCGCCCACGCGCGGGACGCCGTTGGTGATGCGGCTCTCCTTGACCCCCCAGTTGGTGGCGTTGCCGCTGCCGGTCCACGGCCGCGCCGAGCCCAGGCCGGCCTTGACCATCCGGTAGGCCGCGTAGTTGGTGCAGTTGTGGCCGGAGAACATCCGCCAGTACGACGTGCGGTTCGCCGAGGCGTAGCCGGCGTTGCCCATGCCCTTGGCCGCGCAGCTGGTGTAGCCCGAGCACAACGTCGAGATGGACGCCTCGGCCGGGGCCACGGGCAACGCCACGAGGGCGGTGCCGGCGGTCGTCAGGACGGTCGCAAGCAGGGCGACGCGATGGCGGGCGGCAGGTCGTCCACGAGAGAACACCCGTGTGACTGTAGTGACAGAAATAGACTTGAGTGAAGAGAAAAGACCAAAGTCAATCCGACACGCCGATGCGCTGAGCGGGAAACTACACGCGTGTGATTCCGGATGCTGGGCATCCGAACGAGCTGAGGGTGGGGCTCTACGGCCGACGGGCGCGCAGGACGCAGGTCAGCAGGGGCAGTGTGAACTCGCCCTCGGCGGTCTCTTCGCGGGTCGACAGGAACGCCCGGATCCGGGAGAGCACCGCCTCCCGCTCCGGTTCGGGCATGACGAGATCCCCGCCCTCGTCGCCAGCGTCGCCACTGACCTCGGCGAGGCCCGCGACCCACGCGACTGCGTCGTCCATGACGTTCCACAAGCCGGCCAGGATGCCTCCCGGCGCCAGCACGCGGGCGATCTCGGGGCCGGCGACGGTCATGTCGAACCAGTGCATGGCGTTGCCGGCGAGCACAGCGTCGACGGACCCGTCCGGAAGCGGTATCTCCTCGGCACTGCCTGGCACGGCACGAACCCTCGGAAGTGCGCGACGCAGCTCGGCCAGCATTGCTGGGTCCGGTTCGACGGCGGCCACATCGGCTCCGGCCGCGAGCAGCGCCGAGGTGAGCTCGCCGGTACCCGCGCCCAGATCGAGCACCCGCCGCCCTGGGGCTGGTGCGAGAGCCCAGTGCACTGCTGCCATCGCGTAGTCCGGACGGTGCTCGACGTAGGCGTTCGCGACAGCGCCGAACGACGACGCGAGCCGACGACGGTCCTCAGGTGGCACAGGAAAACCCTAAGCAGCACGCAGACGCCCCGCTCATCCCGCGTCGTGAGCACTCCTACCGACTCAGGGCGGTGTGGGCTCCTCGACCTTGGCGTCGATCAGGGGGGCCACCCAGGAGGCCCGACTGTCGGCGTCGATGAAGATCGCCCGGAGGAGCAAGGTCATCGGCACCGCCAGGAGCGCACCCAGCGCGCCGAGCAGGAACGTCCACACGACCAGTGACATGAAGGTGATCTCGGCGCTGAGCCCGACCGAGTTGCCGACGACGCGCGGCTGGATGAACGTCTGGATCGTGACGTTGAGGACGCTGTAGGCCACGATCACGAGCAACATGCCCTGCCAGCCGTCATCGAGCAGCGCCAGGAAGGCGGGCGGGATGATGCCGATGATGAAGCCGATGTTCGGGATGAAGTTCGTGAGGAACGAGAAGAACCCCCAGACCAACGGGAGCGGTACGCCGAGCAGCCACAGGGCACCTGCATCGAGCACGCCGACGATGGCGCCGAAGAGCGCGGTCATCAGCAGGTAGGTCTGGGACCCCGTCAGGAACTTGGCCAGCGCGGCGGTCAGCTCGGGCTTGAGGCGCTGCAGGGCCGTGATCCGCGGCGCGAAGCCCGGCACGGCGGTGACGAAGAAGAACATCAGGGTCACCAGGAAGAACAGGCCACCGACGGCGTCGAGGATCCCCGAGATCACGTTCCCGAGCGCATCGGCGAGCTTCGTGGGGTCCAGCTTCGAGAGCGCGTCGGTGGTCGTGCTGGTGCTCAGGCCGAGGTTGGCCAGGCCGTCGTCAACGTTCTTCGTGACGTCCTTGGCGTCCGCGGCGTACGACGGAAGGATGTCGACGAACTTGATCAGGCACACGACGGTGCCGACGACCATCACCAGCAGGATGAGGTACGCCGCTGCCAACGCGGTCAGCGTCGCCAGCCAGCCCGGCCAGCCGTGCTTGCGCGCCCATCGACCGACCGGCAGCACCGCGATGGTGAGCACGAGGGCGAGCATCGTCGGGGCGATGATCTCGGCCGCCGCCTTGATGCCGACGCCCAGGGCGACGACGCCGACGATGCCGAGCAGCACGATGATCGAGCGCGGCATGGTCGTCGTGCTGCCGACCAGACCATTCGTGGAGCCAGCCCCTTCGGGGGCCTGCGATGACATGAGGTCACGGTAGGGAGTGCGCCCGGGACCCGCCTCACCCGCGTCAGGTGACCCACGCTCGCCGGTCACACGTCATCATGTCGGGACGCGCCGGCTGCGCGCGCCCGTCATCTGTTCGTCCACACGGAGGCTGACGCCCCGAGATGAGGTCTGGAAAGCCGCGATGGGGTTGATCTTCTCCACCTTGATGCTGGGTCTGATGGCCACCCTGTCCCCGGTCACGATCGTGGTCTTCATCCTGGTGCTCGGGACGACCAGGGCCCGGGTCAACGCGGCCGCCTTCCTGATCGGCTGGGGAGCCTCGCTCGTCGTCGTCTTCACCGCCAGCTACCTCCTCGGCTCCTCGCGGAGCGCCCAGCAGGGAAGCGGCCGGACCGGGGTCCTCGTCCTCGAGGTCCTCCTGGGAGGCGCCCTGCTGGTGACGGGCGTGGGTAGGTGGCGGCGGCGCGCCGAGCTCTCGGCCAACGCCGGCGGCTGGGGATCGCAGATGATGGCCCGGACCGCGGACCTGGGTCCGCGCGGCGCGGTGCTGGTCGGCGTGCTCAAGCAGCCCTGGGCGATCACGACGGCCGCAGCGGTCGTGGTGGTGCACTACCAAGAACCCCGCGTCGTCACCCTGATCGCGTTCGCCTGCTTCACCGTCGCCTCCACCGCCAGCGTCGGCCGTGATGTTTGCCTACTACACGCTGCATCCCGGCGAGGCCCAGGCATACCTGGGCGAGCTGCGAGACCGCGCGATCGCTTCGGGGCCGGCGGTGTTTGCTGCCGTGGCAGCAGTGGTCGGGGCGTTCCTGGTGCTCGACAGCTTCCTCGCCCTGAGGTCCTGACGAGGGACAGGCGCGCGGTCGAACTGGCCCAGACCACCCAAACGCCCGCTTCCGCCCTGTATGTCGAATTCGCCAGCGCGGAGGCGGCTTTGTGACGGCAACGACACGCTCCGAGCTCATGCGATTTCGACACAAGCACCCCTGAATGCGTGTTCGATGTGCGGGTGGGGGTGGCCCGAGACTCGAGGCGCAAGGTCGGGGAGGCGTGCATGGCTCGCATCGTCGTAGCGGACAACGACCTTGACGCGCTGGACCTCGCCCTGACCGACCTCCGCCTCGAGGGACACGAGGTGTTCGGGGCGCTGGACGCCGCGGACGCGGAGGCACTCGTGGGCAGGGTCTCCCCCGACGTCGTCGTCCTGGACTACCGGATGCCTCCCGGCATCACCGGGCTCGAGCTCGCCGAGCGGCTCGTGGCCGACGACCCGGAGCTCCGCATCGTGATCTACAGCAACTACCAGAAGGTCGAGCTGAGGGCTCGCGCCGCCAGGATCGGCGTGCCGTTCCTCGCGAAGGGAAACCTCCGCGCGCTGAGGGCGGCGGTGCTCGACGCATGAGTGTGCAGCAGCGTGCCCAGAGCAGGTGGGTGGCCCCGAGCGTGATCGTGGTGGTCGCCCTGCTGGCTGCCCTCTCCGTCGTGCTCGTCGCCCGTCACCTCACCCACGTGCAGGCCGAGCGGGTGGCCCGGGCAGTGACCGCCGACGCCGTCGACCCCGATCGACAACGCGATGCGCACCGCGATGAGCGATGCCACCTCCGAGACCATCGCAGGGTCGCGACCGGTGACGTTGGCGGACAGTGGCGCGGCGGGCATCTCGAGACTGGTCGCCACCCGCGCGACGGGATTCCGGCATCGCGGTGCTCGAGGACTCCGGGCAGGGGCTCGTGGTGGTCGCCACCTACGACACCCCGTCGACACCGGCCACGGTCGCTGATCGCCGCGCGCACGTGACAGGCCTCCGGGTCGCCCCGCTGGACCTGAAGCCGACGCTGAGCGGGCTGCAGCCCTCCGCGTGGAGGGATCTCCCTCGCCGGACCGGACCGGACGATCCTGTCCCTCCCCGGCCGCGACCGCTCCGGACGAGGCGTCGTACGCCGTGCAGCTGCAGCCGGGGCCGGTCCAGATCTGGACGTTGACCGTGTGGGAGCCGCCGCACTCGATCCCGGCGGCGGCCTGGCTGCTCGCCCTGCTGCATCCTCCTTGCCGGCCTCGGGGCAGCAGCCTGGCTGGTACGGCGCGACGACCGATCCCGACGCAGCCAGCACGAGCTCGTGCGGCTGCAGGAGGCCAGCGCGACGACGGCGGCCGTGGCCACCGTCGCCCAGCACAGCCTGGACCTCGCCGACCTGCTGCCGGCCCTCACCAACGAGCTCGCGACCGCCCTGGGCCTCCACGGGCTCTCGCTGGGAGCGCCGACGCCCGGCGGCGAGCGGCAGTTCTTCGCCTGGGGCGTCCCCCCAGCCGCCGGTCGCCGCCTCCTGCGGTGCTGCCCGCCATGCTGCCGCGCCGGGGAGACGCTGTGCCTGATCCTGGGCCGGGGCGGGCGGACGATCGCCAGGCTCCGGGTGGTCGCCGGCCGCGACCTGGACGGCCACGACCTCGAGCGCGCTCGGAGCCGCCACCGAGGTCCTGACCTCCGCGCTTGGCGAACGCGGAGACCTTCGCCCAGCAGCGCGACCTGCTGGAGCGGATGAGGTCGGTGGACGAGCTGAAGACGGTGTTCCTGGCGACCGCCTCGCACGAGCTGCGGACGCCGGTCGCCGCCATCGCGGGCTACGCACAGCTCCTGGCCACGAGCTGGGACAGCCTCAGTCCCGACCAGGCGCGCACTGTACGCCGAGCCAGGTCGACAACAACGCCCAGCGTCTCGGCGCCCTGGTCGAGGACCTGCTGGACTTCTCGCGACTGGAGCGCGGGGCCAGCGTGGTGACCACCGACGCGGTGCTGGACCTCGGCGAGGTCGTGGCCCACATCCTCGACGAGCAGCCCGACCTGGCCCCGGACCACCAGGTGGTGCACCAGGTCGTGCCCGGGCTCAGCGTCGCCGGTGCCGTCGCAGGCGGTGGAGCGCGTCGTGTCCAACCTGGTGGGCAACGCGGCGAAGTACTCCCCCGCCGGAACCACCATCCGCGTCTCGGTGCGAGAGCACCGCGGGCGTGCCGAGCTCGCGGTCGACGACGAGGGTCCCGGCGTCCCGGAGGCCGAGCGCGAGCAGGTCTTCACCCGCTTCTTCCGTGGGCGTGGCGACTCCGTCGTCGCCACGCGCGGGGCCGGGCCTCGGCCTCGCCATCGTCAGTGAGTTCGCGGCCACCATGGGTGGTCAGGTCTCCGTGACCTCCGCAGACAGCGGGGGGGCGCGCTTCGTCGTCTCCTACCCACTGGCCGACGTCGCCGGTAGCAAGCCTCGAAGGAGCAGCCGATGTCCATTCGTGATCGTCTCGTCCCCGCTGATCGCAGGGGGCGCCGTGCTCCTGGTCGCCCTGATGGTGATCGGCTTGCTGCGTTCCGCGGCCAACCAAGGCACCGACGCGCTGGAGAAGGCCAAGGCCGCGCAGGTGAAGACCACCGCCGACAGCTTCAACGCACGGGTCCAGTCCAGCTTCAGCTCGCTCGGAGCGCTGGGGAGCCGGCCCTGGCAGCTGACCCTGGGCAATGCCGCCGACCAGGCCGTGCTGAAGTCGTACTCGATCGACCCCAACGCCCTGTCCGGGAGCTTCCTCGTCGATGCCCACGACACCATCACCGACGGCGTGCTGCTGCGCAAGGGCAGGCTCGGCTCGACGTTCGCGCCCGCCCGGGTGGGCGAAGGCCAAGGCCGCGCTCGCCTCGGAGCCGGCGGTCGTGCTGCCCGTGGCCCGCTCCGGCGTCACGACCGAGCTGCCGAGCTACGCCTTCGCCGTCGCCATCCGCGGCAAGACGCCCGACCAGCGTGCGTGGTGCCTATGTCTTCGAGCAGGCGCTGACCACCGACTCGCCGTTCAGCCAGGAGATCCGTGGACTCATCAGCGGCCGCCACTCCACCGCGAACTGGCGGTTCCTGGACAGCAACGGCGCGGTGATCGCCTCCACCCTGCCCAACGGGCTGGGCGCACCCGTGCCCGACCCGCGCCTGCGCCATCTCTCCGACGGGTCCGCACCAGATCGGCGACAAGCTCGTCATCAGCGCCGCCGTACCCGCCGTCGGGTGGCACGTCGTGTTCACCCAGAACCGTTCGGAGTTCGTGAAGCCCCTGGCCGGCCCCCTGCAGTCGGCCGGGCTCATCCTCGTCCTCCTGCTGCTGGCCGTCGGCCTCACCCTGACGGTGGTCCTGGCGCGGCGGCTGCGGCAGTCGCGCGAGCAGGAGAAGCGGCTGCTCGCGCTCACCCGCTCGCAGGACGAGTTCATCTCCGTCGTCTCGCACGAGCTGCGCACACCGGTCTCCGGGGTGCTCGGCTTCCTGCAGACCAGCCTCGACCACTGGGAGGTCATGAGTGACGACGACCGGCACAACGCGGTGCGTCGCGCCTTCACCAATGCGCGCCGCCTGCAGGCGATGACCCGCGACGTCCTCGACACCGAGAGCATCGAGTCGGGTCGCTTCGGCTACGTCCGGCACCCGATGGATCTCGCCGACGAGGTCCGTACGGCGGTCGAGGCGTTCGGCAACGGGATGGCCGACAACGTGACGCTCACGGTGCCCGACACCCCGGTGATGATGGACGGCGACCCCGACCGGATCCAGCAGGTCCTCGCGAACCTCCTCGACAACGCCCGCAAGAACGCACCCTCGGAGATCCCGATCGAGGTCACTCTCGAACAGACCGACGACATGGCTCGTCTGGTCGTCGAGGACCACGGTGCCGGCATCGACCCGGACCAGCTCGAGCGCATCTTCGACAAGTTCGTACGGGGCCGCGTCGGCACCGTGACCGGCACCGGTCTCGGTCTCTACATCTCACGGCGGATCGTGGAAGCGCACGAGGGCCGGATCTGGGCGGAGAGCCGCCCAGGTGAGTCGACGAGGTTCGTCGTCGAACTGCCTTGCGAGAGCCTTGTGAGGAACTAGGATGACGGCCACCATGACAGTCCCCGTGCAGACCGCGTTGGCGCCCAGTGTCTTCGTCGTCGACGACGAGCCGGAGATGCGCATGCTTGCGCGGGTCTTCCTCGAGCGCGGCGGTTTCAACGTCGTGAACGAGGCCGCCGACGGCCCGCAGCGATCGAGCGGTTCCACGAGCTCAATCCCCCGCCGATCCCGTCGGTCGTCCTGCTCGACAACCGGATGCCCGGCCTCACCGGTCTCGAGGTGGCCGAGCGGATGCTCGCCCTGCACCCCAGCCAGGTGATCATCCTCTTCTCGGCCCATCTCGACCCCGCGGTGGAGGAGAAGGCACGGGCCATCGGCATCGCGGCCTGCGTCTCGAAGATGAAGGCGTCCCGGCTCCCGGACATCATCCGCGGCCTGCTGCACGAACAAGGCTGACGCTGGCGCAGCACCGATCACGCCACGTGATCACGCTCGAGCTGCGACGACCCGTCCTGTCACCGCGTGCCGGTAGTACTGGTGCTGAGCCAGGAACTGGGATACGACACGAAGGCGCTGCCTCGACCTGGCGAGGTCGCTGACGAGGAGTGGGCCATGGCCACGTTCACCGGTTCCGACGACCTGCAGGGAGCGGAGTTCGTCGATGCGGATCTGCGGAAGGCCCGGTTCGTGCGGGCCGACCTGTCCGGTGTCGTGATGCGCGGAGTCGACGTGCAGGACGCGGACATCGAGGCGCCGTGGCTCTTCGACGGCGACAGCTCCTTGCTCGTCAACGGTGTCGACGTCATCCCGCTCGTCGATGCCGAGCTCAACCGGCGGTTCCCCGGCCGCGCCGACCGTCGTGCCGCTGACCCTGACGGCCTGCGCGCGGCCCAGGCCGCCCTCGAGCGCACCTGGTCGGCAACGCTGGAGCGTGTCGCGGCGATGCCGGCGGGCACGGTCGACGTCTCCGTCGGCGGGGAGTGGTCGTTCGCGGAGACACTGCGGCACCTGGTCATGGCCACCGACACCTGGCTGGGGCGAGGCATCCTGGAGCTCGAGGAGCCGCACCACCCGCTCGGCCTGCCGAACTTCGAGGACAAGCCCGGCGACAACGACGAGTCGGTCTTCTCTGCGGCGACCCCGTCCTACGACGACGTGCTCGAGGTCCGAGCCGGCCGCGTCGCCATGGTGCGCGACTTCATCGCCGCGGCCACCCCGGAGACGCTGGCAGCGACGCGCAGGAACCCGCATGCGCCCGAGTACCCGGAGACTGTCCTCTCCTGCCTGCACGTCATCCTCAACGAGGAGTGGGAGCACCACCGCTACGCCGTTCGCGACCTGGACGCCATCGAGGCACGCTCGGGCGAGTGAGCCGGTGACGCCCACCGCGGCCGCTCAGGTCGACACGAGGTCGGCGAAGACGACCACGTTCTCCTCGAACTCCGACGTCTTGGCGTCGAGCCCCCCGCAGGTGATCAGTCGCAAGCCTGCGTGATCGATGTTCCCGTAGACCTTGTCGGTGGGGAACGAGGACTTGGCGAAGTGCTCCACGCGGGTCACCCGGAACCGTGCGGTGCTGCCGTCCTTGCGGTCGACGTCGACCCAGTCACCACGGCGCATGTCGCTGAGCCGCGCGAAGACGCCGGGAGTGTTGTACCGGACGTGCCCGACGATGATGGCCGGCCCCAGCTCACCGGGGGTCGGGGCGCCGGTGAACCAGCCGGCCGGGAAGGCCCCCGGCGGGGTCTCGAGGGTCCCGTCCTTGTTCAGCCCCAGGTCCATCAAGGTCGAGTTGACGGCAATGGACGGGATCACCACCCGGGTCGGCACCGACCTCTTCATGGGTGTCACCCGCTGCGCGAGGGGCGCGGGGCTAGGGGCGCTCGGCTGCGCACTGGGCCCGGCTGCGATCGGCGTGGGGTCCGGTCGAGCCGCGCGAGCCTGACCAGTCGTACCACCGATCAGTCCGGTCGCGAACGCGACGGAGAGGAGTGCCGCAACGGCCGCCAGGACGCCGAGGACCAGCCAGGGTCCTCGCCGCGTCGGGCGGCCGTCGACTTTCTGCTCCTTGCTCACACCCGGCGGCGGCGACGTACGGCGACCAGCGCCAGGCCCCCGAAACCGATGGCCATCGCCCAGCCGACAAGGGCCGTCTGGGTGGCCGCGTGGCCGACGACGCCGGTGTCCACGCCGCCGTTCGGGGTCTTCTTGATCTGGTTGGTGGTGAGACCGGTACTGCCGCCGCCACCGCCACCAGTTCCACCGTTCGTGCCGCCGGTACCGCCAGTGCCACTCGCTGTCGGCGTGGGCGAAGGCGTCGCGGTGGGTGTCGTGACCGGCGGGGTGGGAGTCGTGGTCCCGGCGTCGACATCGGTGTCGTTGTCACAGTCGGGCGAGGTGATCACGTTGGCGTGCAGGTTCACCGCGGCACTACGGGCAAGGACGCGGCCCACCAGGGTGGCGCCGGTGTTCATGGTGATGGTCGCCTGGGCCATGACGGTGCCGACGAAGTGGGTGGTGGTGCCGAAGGTCGCGGAGCTACCGACCTGCCAGAACACGTTGCACGCGTCCGCACCACGGGTCAGCACGATCGAGCTGGCCGACGCCGTCGTCAGTGTCGAACCGGCCTGGAAGACCCACACCGAGTCCGAGTGCGAGTTGTCACCATGACCGCCGTCGAGGGTGAGTGGCACCGTTCCCGAGATGGCCATCTCCGTGCTGTTGTTGTACACGCCTCCGACCAGGGTCTGGCCACCGAGGTTCACACCCGCATCCGTCGGCGGGCCCTCCCCTGCGGCGGTGTTGTAGGCGGTGGTCAGGTCGTTCTTCGCGTCCAGGGCCACCGCGTCCGCTTGGTGGTAGGTGCCGGCGACGGTCATCGTCTCCGCGCCGGTGATCGCCGAACCCGGGGACACCCCGACGCTGCGATTGATCGTGGTCGTGCCGGTGTTGGTCACGGTGGAGCCGGCCAGGACCGAGAAGGCCGAGGCGGTCCCCAGCGGCACGGTCACGGCCGCGGCCTGGGCGCTGTTCGCGAGCGGAACCGCGACGAAGAGGGCCACCAGGGCGGCGGCGGAGGAGAGACGCACCGTGCGGCGCGTGAAGGCAGGCGTGCGTGTCGGAACCATGTCCAGAAATCCTCTGCTTGTGAATCACGGCGCCCTACCCAGTAGGGGCGTACATCGCGTCAGCCGGCGGACGTTGCGCAGAGGTCTGGGCGGAACTGATCCGGCGTGTCGATCCTGTCTCTGGCCCGAATCTAAGCCCTGGACTATTCCACGTCTGCGGAGTTCCATAATGAGTCCCATTTGTCCATATTCTGGACATATGAGCTAGTAAACCAGCCCGCGTCAGGCAGCCGGGAGCATCAAGGGGCCCCGCCGCCGAGCAGCTCCAGCAGCGACTCGTGGTTGAGGTACACCGCGATGCGCCACCCCTCCTCGGTCCTTCGAACCAGGAACGACGAGCGCAACGTGACCGGGTCGTGCGGTCCGTCGTACAGGACGTCCCAGGTGGTCCGCGCCAGCACGTGGATGTCGTCCAGCGGCAGCACCTCGAGGCTGGCCAACCTCGTTCCACTCGCACCGGCACGGGCGAACACACCGCGCCGGTGCGGCAGGAACGCGATCAACGCGTCGCGCTCGACCGGGGTCGCCGAGGCGGGGTCGAGACTGAGGAACGTCGGCAGGAACAGCCGCTCGAACCGGTGCCACTGCTCACTCTCCGAGGCTTCCTCGAATGTGGCGAACAGCTCCTCGATGTCGCCCACGACGTCGCTCATGAAGCGACCCCAGCCAGGTCGGAGGTCATTGACGCAACTTACGTGACGTCAATGACCTCCGCCGCGAGCCAGCCAGTCACGGCAACTGCTGGATCGACGGCCAGACGGCTAGGACGTGGCCAGCACCTGCGAGGTCGGCTCCGCTGCACGGTCCTGGCGCCGGGCCACGATGACCGAAGCGGCGATCAGCCAGAACGGGAGCAGCAGGTAGTTCACCGCGCCACCGGGCGGGACGCCGGCGTCACCGAGGGCACCCAGGACACCGAAGACGATCGTCAGGATCGCGAACCACTTCGGCAGCATTGCGCCGCGCAGGCCGCCCAGTCCCATGGCGATGAAGGCCGTCGCGAGACCGATCCCCATCCCCGCCCAGCCGAAGTACGCCACGTAGCCCAAGGTGTGGGCGGCTGCTTGGTCGCGGCCGTCGGCGGCCCCGTTGATGAGGCCCCAGCTCCACGTCACCATCTGGGAGAGGCCGGCCACGACCACGATCCACCCGCCGTACGCGACGCTGGAGTACGTCGCCTCGCGGGCCTCACCTGACCGGAGCAGGTTGCGGACCGCTGTCGCGAAGAACAGCAGGAAGATCCCCATCACGACCAGGCACGCCACGGAGCCGTAGTTGAGGGCGAGGTGGTCGCGGATGACCGTGACGGACGCGCCGCCGGGGACGTCCTTGGTGGAGGTGTTCTGCAGCACGGCCTGGCCGATCCAGCACAGACCGGCGACGGCGCCGCTCCAGGGCAGCAGTCTCTCGAACCTCGTGAGCGGCATGATGCGCTCCCTTCAGCAGGTGGGACCGGCTGGTCCCGCGATGCACCGAACATCTCCGGCTCGCCGCCCCGGCCGCACGAGGCAGTGGTCCCGGACCAGCCCGGGAAGGCTGTCCCGGGCGTCTGTCCACCGGCGGGCGCAGGCTCCAGACTTGCGGCATGAACCCGGTCATCGCCCTGGGTGTGGCCGCCGTCAGCGTCCTCGTCGGCCTGCTGGTGCTGCGCGCGCACCAGACCGCCATCGGTTGCCTGCTGCTGGCCCACGGGGTCTGCTTCGGCGTCCTGCTCTCGTTCACGGGCGAGAGCACCAGCCAGGGGCGGGATGGTGGTGGACCAGCTCGCGGCGGGCTCCTGGGTGTTCCTGTTCCTGTGGCTGAGCCTGATCGCCTACATCGTTCCCGACGGGCACCCCCTCTCGCCGCGCTGGCGCCGCTGGGTGAGGCTGGGGCTGGTCGGGGTCGTGGCGTTCCTGGTGGGGGCGGCCGGTGACGCCGGGGGCTTCCGGGAGTCCCACCACGGTGCCGATCCCCCGCTGACCTGGTGCCCGCGGCCTGTCTCCGGTGTGCTCGGTGTGGTCGGGCTGCTGCTCACCGTCCTGCTGCTCTTCGGGGCCGCCTTCGCGGTCCGCGCGCGACTGCGCCAGGCCTCCGGCGACGCCCGGCTGCAGCTGCTCTGGCTGGTCTGGGGAGCGACCAGCCTTCCCCTTGGCGCTGTGCTCGCCTGGGCGGCGCACTTCCTGCTTCGACGACAGCACCCTGCTCTCCGACCTCGCGCTCACCCTGGCGGGCGTCGCGCTCCCGGTCACCATCGGCATCGCGATCCTGCGGTACCGCCTCTTCGACATCCAGCTCGTGCTGAGCCGCACCCTCATCTACGGCGTGCTGGTGTGGCCGTCGTCGCGTTCTACGCGCTCCTCCTCTTCGGCGCCGACCGGCTCCTCGGCGACAGCACCGCCGGCGGGCTGCTCGCCGTGGGCATCGTGGCGGTCGCCGTGCAGCCGGCGTACGCGCTGCTGAGGGCGCGGATCGAGAGGTGGGTCTACGGCTACCGGTCCGACCCGGCCGCGGCGCTGCGCAGGCTGGGTGCGAGCGTCGAGTCCGCCGACCCGCTGCACGTGGTCGACACCATCACCGCCTCCGTCGCCGACGCCCTCAAGGTCGATCGTGTCTGGGTGGAGGTTCCCGGTGAGGAGGTGACCGACGACGCTGGGACGACCCGGGTCCCGCTGGTCCACCGCGGCGACCGGATCGGTGACCTCGCCGTCGAGGTGCCCGCGGGTCGCACGTTGTCGACCGCGGACATGGCCCTGCTCCACGACCTCGCGCAGCACGCCGCGGTCACGGTGCGGGCGGCGCAGCTCGCCAGGGAGCTGCAGGCCTCGCGCTCGCGGATCGTCACGACCCGGGAGGAGGAGCGCAAACGGCTGCGCCGCGACCTGCACGACGGGGTCGGGCCGGCCCTGGCCGCGATCCTGCTCAAGCTCCAGGCCGCCCAGTCGCGCAGGGACGAGGCGGAGCGCAATGCCCTCCTGGGCGAGATCCGTGAGGAGACGAAGGCGGCGATCACCGAGGTACGCCGGGTGGTCGACGACCTCCGCCCTCCGGCGATCGACGAGGTCGGCCTCGTCGGTGCGATCCGTCAGCGGGCCGCCTCGCTCTCGACCGACGAGCTCGTCTTCGAGGTGCAGGGTCCCGACGTTGCCCTTGCAGCTACCGGCGGCCGTCGAGGTCGCAGCGTTCCGGATCGCCTCGGAGGCGATGACCAACGTCGCGCGGCACTCCGGCGCGAAGCGCTGCCTCGTCCACCTCGAGCTCGACGCGACGCTGGGGATCACGGTGACCGACAACGGCCGGGGCAGCTCCGGCCCCAGTAGCCGCGGCGTCGGCTGGACGTCGATGACCGAGCGTGCTGCCGAGCTCGGCGGGTCGTGCACCATCTCCAGCCGCAGCGAGGGAGGCCTCGTCGTACGCGCCGTGCTCCCCCTGGAGGAGCCGGTGCGGCAGGATGCCGGCGTGGAGGCGACCACGTGACGCGCGTCCTGGTGGCCGACGACCACCCGGCCTTCCGCCGCGGCTTGTCACTGATGCTGGGCGACGTCGACGACGTGGAGCTCGTGGGCGAGGCCGAGACAGGCACGCGTGCGGTGGAGCTGTCAGCAGAGCTCGCGCCCGATGTCGTCCTGATGGACCTGCGGATGCCCGACCTCGACGGCATCGAGGCCACCCGCAGGGTCGGTCGGCAGGATCCCGCACCCGCGGTCGTCGTGCTCACCATGTTCGAGGACGACGACTCCGTCTTCGCCGCGATGAGAGCGGGCGCGCGTGGTTATCTCCTCAAGGGAGCCGAGCAGGACGAGATCGTGCGAGCAGTCCGCGCTGCGGCCGCGGGCGAGGCGATCTTCGGCCCCGCGGTGGCCGCTCGCGTGATCGCCCACTTCTCGAGCGGGTCGGGGTCGACGACCGCCGCCTTTCCCTCCCTGACCGAACGCGAGCGCGAGGTGCTCGAGATGATCGCCGCGGGCAAGGGCAACGCCACCATCGCCCACGAGCTCATGATCAGCCTCAAGACCGTGCGCAACCACGTCTCGAACATCTTCACCAAGCTCCAGGTGCCCGACCGCTCCTCCGCGATCGTGAAGGCCCGCCAGGCAGGTCTTGGCGGTGAGCCTCGATGATCGATCAGAGGATGTAGAGCATCTCCTGGTAGGTCGGCAGCGACCACAGGTCGTCGGCGACCAGACCCTCGAGGGTGTCGGCCGCCTCCCGGACCGCGGCCATGGCGGGCAGCACCGTGTCGCGGCAGTACGTCGCGGCGGCGAGCCCGTCGGGGTCGTGGTCGTGGGAGATCGCCTCGGCCAGGGTCGCCAGGCCGACGCGCAGTGCGGACAGAGGAGCCGAGACCGCCTCGAGGGTCGAGGTGTCGGCCTCCACGCCGGCCGCCTTGAGCGCCGCGACGTTGCCGGCGAGCTCGGTCTGGTAGCGCAGCGCCGCCGGAAGGATCGTCGTCGTCCCGATCTCGAGGGTCAGGTTGGCCTCGACACTGATGCGAGAGGACGTACTGCTCGAGCCCGATCTCGTAGCGGCTGTGCATCTCGCGCTCGTTGAACACCTGGTACTTCGAGAACAGCTCGATCGCCTCGGGGGTGATCAGCTCGGGCAGCGCGTCGACCGTCGTCCGCAGGTTCTTCAGTCCGCGCTGCTCGGCCTCGATCGGCCACTCCTCGGAGTAGCCGTTGCCGTTGAAGATCACCTTGCCGTGGTTGCTGATGATCTCGGTGAGCAGCTGCTGCACCGCCTCGTTGAAGTCGGTGCCGTCCGCAACCGCCTTCTCGAGCTCGGTGGCGCAGTAGTCGAGCGCCTCGGCCATGATCGTGTTGAGCATGACCATCGGGCCGGCCACGGTCTGGTTCGAGCCCGGCGCGCGGAACTCGAACCGGTTGCCGGTGAACGCGAACGGCGAGGTGCGGTTGCGGTCGCCCGGGTCCTTGGTCAGGTTGGGCAGGGTGTCGACCCCGATGGTGAGCGTGCCCTTCTCCTTGGAGTGGGTCGCGCCACCCTTGGCGATCTGGTCGAAGATGTCGGCCAGCTGCTCGCCGAGGAAGATCGAGATGATCGCCGGCGGCGCCTCGTTGGCACCGAGCCGGTGGTCGTTGCTCGCCGAGGCGACCGAGACGCGGAGCAGGCCGCTGTAGAGGTCGACCGCGCGGATGATCGCGCCGCAGAAGACCAGGAACTGCGCGTTGTCGTGCGGGCTGTCGCCCGGGACGAAGAGGCTGCCGAGCTCGCTGTTGCCGAGCGAGAAGTTGACGTGCTTGCCCGAGCCGTTGACGCCGTCGAAGGGCTTCTCGTGGAAGAGGCACTCCATGCCGTGCTTCTTGGCGACGGACTTGAACGTCGTCATCAGCAGCTGCTGGTGGTCGGAGCCGACGTTGGCGCGCTCGAACATCGGCGCGATCTCGAACTGGCCGGGCGCGACCTCGTTGTGCCGGGTCTTGGCCGGGATGCCGAGCTTGAACAGCTCCCGCTCGGTGTCCATCATGAACGCCAGCACGCGCTCGGGGATGGCGCCGAAGTAGTGGTCGTCGAACTCCTGGCCCTTGGGCGGCTTGGCGCCGAAGAGGGTGCGGCCCGCGTTGATCAGGTCGGGGCGCGAGAGGAAGAAGTGCCGGTCGATCAGGAAGTACTCCTGCTCGGGGCCGAGGTAGGACACGACGTGCTCGGAGTTCTCGTGCCCGAAGAGCTTGAGCACGCGCTCGGCGTGGACCGCCATCGCCTGCTGCGAGCGCAGCACCGGGGTCTTGTGGTCGAGCGCCTCGCCGGTCATCGAGATGAAGATGGTGGGGATGCACAGCGTGTTGCCGTTGGGGTTCTCCAGCACGTACGCCGGGGACATCACGTCCCAGCCGGTGTAGCCGCGCGCCTCGAAGGTGTTGCGCAGCCCGCCGTTCGGGAAGCTCGACGCGTCCGGCTCGCCCTGGATCAGGGTCTTGCCCGAGAACGACGCGAAGGCCGTGCCGTCGCCGACCGGGTCGAGGAAGCTGTCGTGCTTCTCGGCGGTGAGGCCGGTCAGCGGGTAGAAGACGTGCGCGTAGTGCGTGGCGCCCTTCTCCAGGGCCCAGTCCTTCATCGCCGACGCGACGGCGTCTGCGACGTCGGAGTCGAGCGGGGCGGACTTCTCGATCGTGTTGAGGACCGACTTGTAGACGGTCTTGGGGAGCCGCTTCTGCATCGCCGAGAGGCTGAAGACGTTCTCGCCGAAGATCTTGCCCGGCTCCTCCCCCGGGTCGAACGACACGGCCGGCGGCTCGTAGGCCTCGACGTCCGTGATGGCTTGCAGGCGGACCTTGTTCGCGCTCAATGGAGCTCCCTCACCGTGTACCGAGTCCTTGCCGGAGACCCGGAACCTAGGCCCGACGCGTGTCGGCGCTGTTTCGGACTCGTGTCCGGCAGTCACCGGGCTAGGCCGGGCACGGCGTCGGTGAAGGCACGGTGTCGGTCGGCGTCCCTACGATCGACGCATGCCTGACGAACCGGCCCGTCCCGAGCCGTTCACCGCACAGACGGACCCCGCCGAGCTCGAAGATCTCCGTGCCAGGCTGCGGGTGACTCGCTGGCCGGACGCAGTCGACGACGCGGGGTGGTCGTTGGGCACCGATCTCGACCTACCTGCGCGAGCTCGTCGCCTACTGGGCCGACGGGTTCGACTGGACGGCGCAGGAAGCCGCACTGGCCGAGCTGCCCAGGTTCCGCGTCGGCCTGGGCGGTATGGCGATCCACTTCGTGCACGCCCGGGCCGCCGCTCCGAAGGGGTCGGCACTGCCGTTGGTGCTCTGTCACGGCTGGCCCGACTCGTTCTGGCGCTACACCAAGGTCATCCCGCTCCTGACCGACCCCGGCGCTCACGGCGCCGACCCTGCCGACGCCTTCGACGTCGTCGTCCCCGACATGCCCGGCTACGGGTACTCCGACGCTCCCACCGGCGCCCCCCTCGACTCCATCTCCGTCGCGGGTCTGTGGGCCGATCTCATGGACGTGCTCGGGTACTCGACCTTCGGCGCGGCAGGCGGCGACATCGGCAGTCACGTGAGCCGCTACCTCGCCCTCGACCACCCCGAGCGGGTGGTGGCCGTACACCGGACCGACGGCGGCATCCCCGTCTTCAGCGGCGACCTCGCAGAGCTCACGGCCGAGGAGCTCGCCTGGTTCGACGAGGCCAAGGCCTGGGGCGGGATCGAGGGTGCGTACGCCGCCATCCAGCGCAGCAAGCCGCAGACCGTGGCCTTCGGGCTCACCGACTCCCCCGCCGGGCTCGCGGCCTGGATCGTCGAGAAGCTCAGGGCCTGGAGCGACTGCGGCGGCGATGTCGAGCAGAGCTTCACCAAGGACGAGATCCTCACCAACGTCACCCTCTACTGGCTCACCAGGACCATCGGCTCCTCGATGCGGATGTACCACGCCAACGGGGCGATCCCCCGCGCACAGCACGGGCGTCGGGTCGAGGCGCCCTCCGGCTTCTCGCTCTTCCCCGGCGACCTCCTCCTGCCGCCGCGGGCATGGCTGGAGCGCACGGCCAACGTCGTCCGGGTGACCGAGCCGACGCGGGGTGGTCACTTCGCGCCGTTCGAGGAGCCCGAGCTGTACGCCGAGGAGCTGCGGGAGTTCTTCCGTCCCTACCGCTAGCTCCAGGGTCCTAGCGCCAGCCGAGCCCGGGGGCGACGTCGCGTACGACGGCCTCGAGGACGTGGGCGTTGTAGTCGACGCCGAGCTGGTTGGGGACCGTGAGCAGCACGGTGTCGGCCGCGGCGATGGCCTCGTCCTCGGCGAGATCCCTGATGAGCTGGTCCGGCTCCCCGGCGTAGGTCTTGCCGAAGCGAGCCACGCCGGTGTCGAGATGCCCGACCTGGTCCTCGCTCCGGGTCTCGCGGCCGAAGTAGGCACGGTCCAGGTCGCTGACGATCGGGAAGATGCTGCGGCTCACCGAGACCCGAGGGGTGCGCTCGTGGCCCGCGGCCGTCCAGGCGTCGCGGAACATCGCGATCTGCTCCGCCTGCAGCTGGTGGAAGGGCACACCGGTGTCCTCGGTGAGCAGCGTCGAGCTCATCAGGTTCATCCCCTGCTCGGCCGTCCACTCTGCCGTGGCCCGGCTCCCGGCGCCCCACCAGATGCGGTCGCGCAGGCCCGCCGAATGCGGCTCGAGGCGCAGGAGTCCGGGTGGGTTGGCGAACATCGGCCGCGGGTTCGGCTCCGCGAACCCGGCACCCTCGAGCAGCTCCAGGAAGACACGCGTGTGCTCGCGTGCCATGTCGGCGTGATCGGTTCCTTCGGCCGGGACGTGCCCGAAGTAGCGGAAGCCGTCGATCACCTGCTCCGGTGATCCCCGGCTGATGCCGAGCTGCAGCCGACCGCCTGCGATGAGGTCGGCGGACCCGGCGTCCTCGACCATGTAGAGAGGGTTCTCGTAGCGCATGTCGATGACCCCGGTGCCGATCTCGATCCTGCTGGTGCGGGCTCCGATCGCCGCGAGCAGCGGGAACGGCGAAGCCAGCTGCTGGGCGAAGTGGTGGACCCGGAAGTAGGCACCGTCGACGCCCACCTCCTCCGCCGCGACTGCGAGCTCGATCGACTGCAGCAGTGCGTCCGAGGCCGACCTGGTCTGCGACTGGGACGAGGCCGACCAGTGGCCGAAGGACAGGAACCCGATGTTCTTCATTGCCGGGCAACAACGGCGTCCCGTCCAGGCTTCCCTGGCCGGGGCGGGCGTAGGCTCGCGAGGAGCGCAGCGCGACGGAGGTGGCCCGGATCGTGACGGCAATCATCCCCCGTTGGGAGTGGCGCTGCTTCGCCGAGCGTCGTGGCGACATCGAGTCGGTCGTGGGCGCCCAGCCTCCGGACCGGGTGCACGAGAGCGACGAGGTCTACCTGCTCTCGGCCCAGGGAACCGATGCGGTCAAGCTCCGTGACGACCTGATGGACGTCAAGCACCTCGTCACCGTCGACGAGAACGGGCTCCAGCAGTGGGTCCCCGTGCTGAAGGCAGAGTTCCCGCTGCCCTCGGCGGACGTCGGCGCCGTCCTGTCGGCCCTGCGCGTCGACTCGCCGGGCCTCGAGCGGGCGACGTACTCGGTGCGCGAGCTCCTCGACGAGGTGATCGGCCCGAACCCCGACCTGATCCTGGCCGAGGTGCACAAGAGGCGGGAGCGCTACACGATCGGCGGCTGTCTCGCCGAGCTGACCGAGGTGCGCAGCGGGCAGGCATCGATCTTCACCATGGCGATCGAGTCCGAGGATCCGGCCAAGGTGCTGGCGGCGGTGCGCGAGGTGGGACTGCCCCTGCGCCCCAACGTGAGCTTCGCGCGAGGCCTCAAGTCCCTCCTCGGGGTCGGCCCGGAGCGGTACGCCGTGATCGACGTGGGCACCAACTCGGTCAAGTTCCACCTCGGCGAACGCGAGCCGAGCGGCGGCTGGCGCAAGCACACCGACCGCGCCGACGTGACGCGGCTCGGTGACGGGCTCCACGAGAGCGGTCGGCTCAGCGAGGAGGCGATCGAGCGGACCCTCGATGCCATCGCAGCGATGGTCGACGAGGCCGAGCAGAACGGAGCTGCGGCAACCGTGGCGGTCGGAACGGCCGGCTTGCGCATCGCCGCGAACAGCGCGGACTTCGTCGACGCCGCTCGGGAACGGCACGGTCTCACCGTCGAGGTCATCTCCGGCGAGGAGGAGGCGCGGCTGGCGTACCTCGGGCACCAAGTCCGGCCTGGGTGAGCCACGAGGGACGCTGGTCGTCTTCGAGACCGGCGGCGGCAGCTCGCAGTTCACCTTCGGCCACGGCGACGAGATCGACGAGCGGTTCAGCGTCGACGTGGGCGCCGTCCGCTTCACCGAGCGGTTCGGCCTCGATGGCGTCGTACCCGACGACGTGCTGGCGGCGACGCTGGAGGCCATGGATGCGGATCTCGCCCGTCTCGACGACCGGCCGACGCCCGACACGCTCGTCGCCATGGGTGGGGCCGTCACGAACCTGGCCGCGGTCAAGCACGGTCTGGCGGAGTACGACGCTGACATCGTGCAGGGCACCGTGCTCGACCGGACCGAGATCGACCGGCAGATCGAGTTCTACCGCACCCGCACCGCCGAACAGCGTCGCGCGGTCGTCGGCCTGCAGCCCCAGCGCGCCGACATCATCCTCGCGGGGGCCTGCATCGTGCGGACCGTGCTCGACAAGCTCGGGAAGGACTCGGTCACGGTCAGCGATCGCGGCCTGCGGCACGGGCTGCTGGTGGAGCGGTTCGGCTAGGGCGTTGCTGTCGGAGAACTCCCACGGCCGTCGTCCGGCGGCGGGTCAGGCGCTCGTAGGTGTGCCTGGAGGGCTCGGCGGATGTTGCCGTGGACCCTGTCCGGACCGATGCGCTCGAGGACCTGGTCCCGCTCGAGGATGACCCGGAGGCCGGGCTTGAGGCGCGCGAGGTGCAGGACGATGCCGGAGTCAGCCGTGAGGTCGAGGATGTCCTTCAGCGTGGCCGATCCCTGGGAGTCGATGAAGTCGATCCCGCCGCAGTCGAGCACGATCCCGGTCAGGTCGGGAGTCGAGTGGATGACCTCGCGGACCCTGTCCTCGAGGGCGTCGGAGGTGGCGAAGAACAGTCCGCCGTCCAGGCGCAGGACGACCACGCCGGGGGTCTGCTCGTCCTCCGGGTGCTCCTCGAGCTCGCGGTAGACCTCGGTGCCGGCCTCGCGCGCCAGGATGGGGATCTGCGGCCGGGTCGCGACCGAGATCAGCCAGAGGATCGAGAGCGCCGACCCCGATCAGGACCCCCGACAGGACACCGAAGACGAGGGTGCCCAGCAAGGCAGCGATCGCGACGCAGAAGTCGAAGCGCTGGACGCGAGCCAGCCGTCTGATCTCGGGAAGGTTCATCATCCCCATCACGACGGCCTCGGTGATGACCGCGGCCAGCACCGGCTTCGGCAGGTCCGAGAACAGCGGCGCCAGCACGAGCAGGGTCAGCAGGACCGTGAACCCGGTGGTCAGGGAGGCCAGACCCGACCGGGCGCCGGAGTGGTCGTTCAGCGAGCTCGCCGAGAGGCTCGTCGTGACCGGCATGCCCTGGAACACCCCGGCGCCGGCGTTCGCCACCGCCATCGCGACGGACTCCTGGTTGATGTCGATCTGGTAGCGGTGCTTGGCGGCGAAGGTCCGCGCGTCGCCGGCGGTCTGGGAGAACCCGATCAGCACCAGGG
The DNA here is from genome assembly GCA_963794725.1 of uncultured Actinomycetota bacterium. GTDB lineage: Bacteria > Actinomycetota > Actinomycetes > Propionibacteriales > Nocardioidaceae > Marmoricola. The sequence continues at coordinate 810 of CAWCFR010000042.1, read as the reverse complement.
CGAAGGCCGCGAGCGCCACCGTGCCCGCATGGGCCCACATCAACCCACCGTCGGGAACCTCGAACGAGGGCAACCCCCTGGGCACGTCTCCGACGAGCGCCACCCCGTGGTCTCCGAGGTCCAGCAGCCAGGAGGCGGCCAGGCCACCGATCACGAGCACCAGGGCGCCCGGGCACCTGCGGCGCCACCCGGCGCAGCCCGAAGACGACGACCAGGGCGACGAGACCCACCAGGACGTGACCGCTGGGTCTCGCCCAGGGTCCCCAGCCACGACCACAGCTCCTGGAGGGAGTTGGAGCCGCTGACATCGGTCCCGGTGAGCTTGGGCAGCTCGCCGATCACCACGTCGATCGCCGCACCGAACAGGAAGCCCGTGACCACGGCACGGGACAGGAACTGGGCGATCCACCCCGCCTTCAACACCGCAAGGACCAGGAAGAGCGCTCCCGACGCCAGGGTGATCCCCGCGACGAACGCCGCGACGTCCTTTCGTCGGTGATGCCGGCGGCGAACACGGCGCTCGCCGCCACGGCCGCCAGGCCCGAGCTCGGCCCCACGGAGATCTGCCGGCTGGTGCCGAAGATCCCGTAGAGGATCGCCCCGGCCGCGGCGGCGTAGAGCCCGTTCTGCACCGGGAGTCCGGCGATCTCGGCGTACCCGAGGTTCTTCGGCACCACCAGGGCCACCACGGTGAGTCCCGCGATCAGGTCACCGCGCAGCCAGCCGCGCTCGTAGGACCGCATCCACCCCAGGATCGGGAGCAGTCCGGCAGCGCTACGTCGTGAGCTCATGCAGTGCCTGCTGGTCGCC
>CAWCFR010000041.1:0-43060 GCA_963794725.1 uncultured Actinomycetota bacterium | reverse complement strand
GGTCAGCGTGGCGGAGGATAGGGGATTCGAACCCCTGAGGGCTATTAACCCAACCCGCTTTCCAAGCGAGCGCCATAGGCCACTAGGCGAATCCTCCGCGGGAGAGGCTACCCGTGCCGCTCCTCGCACAGGAAACTGCCTCTTCACACAGGTTGCTTCCTGTGTGAAGAGGCAGTTTGGGTTCTTAACCTGGGAAACCGTCCCGCCCCGACCGTCCCCCCACGACCACCGCGGACGGTGCCCGTTAAACTCTGGCCAACCCCCCGTGCGGCGGTATCTCACTGAACTCCCCCAGGGCCGGAAGGCAGCAAGGGCAGGTGGGCTCTTCCGGGTGCGCGGGGGGCCTTTGCATGCCCCGGGTCAGGCTGTCAGAGGTCGCCGGCGATCAGGTGGGCGCGGCTGGTGGCACCGGTCTTGGCGAGGAGGTGCTCGATCAGCTTCTAGACGGTGCGTGGGGACATGTAGAGGTTGGACGCGATCTCCGCGTCCGTGTGCCCTCGGCGGAGCAGTCCCAGCACCTGGCGCTCCTTGATCGTGAGCTGTTGCACCTCGGTCATGCTCGGCAGCCTAGGGATGGAATCGCCCGCGGTCAGGAAGTTGTCGTGACTGCTCGTTAGGGTGACCGGGTGGAGCAGTCCCCGGAGAGCAGCGCGCGCACCAGCCTGGCCCTCTACCGCCGCTACCGCCCGGAGACGTTCAACGAGGTCATCGGCCAGGACCACGTCACCGCGCCGCTGCGCAGCGCGCTGGCCAACAACCGGGTCAACCACGCCTACCTGTTCTCCGGCCCGCGCGGCTGCGGCAAGACCACCAGCGCGCGCATCCTCGCCCGCACCCTGAACTGCGAGAAGGCGCCGATCGCCGACCCGTGCGGCGAGTGCCAGTCCTGCCGCGACCTCGCGCGCGGTGGCCCCGGGTCGATCGACGTGATCGAGATCGACGCCGCGAGCCACGGCGGCGTCGACGACGCCCGCGACCTGCGCGAGCGGGCGTTCTTCTCACCGGTGAGCAGCCGCTACAAGGTCTACATCATCGACGAGGCCCACATGGTGAGCACGCAGGGCTTCAACGCCCTGCTCAAGCTGGTCGAGGAGCCCCCGGAGCACCTGCGGTTCATCTTCGCCACCACCGAGCCGGAGAAGGTCATCGCGACGATCCGCTCGCGCACCCACCACTACCCGTTCCGGCTGATCCCGCCGCGCGTGCTCTCGGACTACCTCGCCGGGATCTGCGCCCAGGAGGGCGTCACGATCGACCCGGCGGCGCTGCCGCTCGTGGTCCGTGCCGGCGCCGGCTCCGCGCGCGACTCCCTCTCGGTCCTCGACCAGCTGCTCGGCGGCGCCGGACCCGACGGGGTGACGTACGACGTCGCGACCGACCTGCTCGGCTACACCCCCGACAACCTGCTCGACGAGGTCGTCGACGCCTTCGCGGCGCACGACGGCTCCGGGGTGTTCCGCGTCGTCGACAAGGTGATCGAGAGCGGCCAGGACCCTCGCCGCTTCACCGAGGACGTCCTGCGCCGCCTGCGCGACCTCGTCATCGTCGCCGCCGTGCCCGACGCCCCGGCCTCGGGCCTGATCGACGCACCCGAGGACCAGGCCGAACGGCTCGTCGCCCAGGCGGCCCGGTTCGGCAAGGCCGAGCTGGTCCGCGCCGCCGACATCGTCGCCGCCGGGCTGACCGAGATGCGTGGCGCCACGACCCCGCGACTGCTGCTCGAGCTGGTCTGTGCCCGGGTGCTGCTGCCCGCGGCGGACCACTCGTCGCTGGGCTTCGAGGCGCGCCTCGAGCGGCTCGAGCGCCGCGCCTCGGTGGTCAGCGGCGCCGACGACGCTCCGCCACCCGCCGCCGTCCGTCGCCACCCGCGCCGCTCCGCCGACGCCGGCCCCTGCCCAGGCGTCCCGGCCGAGCGCGCCGCCACCCCAGGAGCCTGCGCCGACACCCGCTGCCGCGCCGGCTGCCCCTCCGGCCGCCGCTGCCGAGCCGCCCACCCCGACCCCGCCGCCACCCCGACCCCACCCCGCCCGCGCCGGCCGAGAGCCAGGTGCTCGGGCTGGCCGACGTACGCCGGATCTGGCCCGACCTGCTCGAGCAGGTCAAGAAGATGCGGCGGTTCACCTGGATCCTGCTGAGCCAGAACGCCCAGGTGATCGGCGTCGACGCGAAGACGCTGACCGTGGGCTTCAAGAACGCCGGAGCACGCGACTCCTTCGTCGGCGGCGGCAGCGAGGAGATCCTGCGGCAGGCGGCGATCGACATGATCGGCGCCGACTGGGCGGTGGAGACGGTCGTCGACCCGAGCGCGCAGCCCGGCCAGGAGACGGCGCCGCGGGTGACCCGACCCGCGGTCGCGACCGACGTGGCGTCGGCCGGCGCGCCCACCCAGGAGACCCCGCCGCGGCCCGACCCGGGTCCGGCCGCCGACGGGGATGCCCACCGCGACGACCCGCCCGCCGACGACGGCCTTGCCGGCGCCGAGCTGCTCGCCCGAGAGCTGGGCGCAACCGTGATCGAGGAGACCAGCAATGACTGAGGACCAGAACCCCGGCTTCGACCTGAGCGCCATGCTCGAGCAGGCCCAGCAGATGCAGGCCCAGCTGATGACCGCGCAGGCGCAGCTGGCCGAGACCACGATCCAGGGCAGCGCGGGCGGGGTCGAGGTCACCCTCACCGGCACCGGCGAGGTGGCCGCGGTGACCGTGTCGCCCGGCGTCTTCGACGGCGCCGACGCCGAGTCGCTCTCCGACCTCGGCGACCTCGTGGTGGCCGCCTACCGCGACGCCAAGGGCCGGGTCGACGAGCTCGCGCAGAACACCCTCGGACCCCTCGCCGGCGGCCTGGGGCTCTGACCTGTGTATGAGGGTGTCCTCCAGGACCTGATCGACGAGCTCGCCCGGTTGCCCGGCGTGGGCCCGAAGGGCGCCCAGCGGATCGCCTTCCACCTGCTGGCGGCCGAGCCCACCGACGTACGCCGGCTGGCCGACGCACTGGTCGAGATGAAGGCCAAGGCGATGTTCTGCCAGGTGTGCGGCAACGTGTCCCAGGCCGAGACCTGCCGCATCTGCAGCGACGAGCGCCGCGACCCGGCGCTGATCTGCGTGGTCGAGGAGCCCAAGGACGTCGTCGCGATCGAGCGGACCCGCGAGTTCCGGGGGCGCTACCACGTGCTCGGAGGCGCGATCTCGCCCCTCGACGGCATCGGACCCGAGCAGCTGCGCATCCGCGAGCTGATGTCGCGGCTGGCCGACGGGAGCGTCACCGAGGTGATCCTGGCGACCGATCCGAACATCGAGGGCGACGCGACCGCGGCATATCTCAGCAGATTCTTGAGGGACATGGACTTGCGCGTGACGCGGCTGGCGAGTGGACTGCCTGTGGGAGGTGACCTCGAGTACGCCGACGAGGTCACCCTGGGCAGGGCTTTCGCGGGGAGGCGCAACGCAGGTGAGTGACCACGAGTTCGACGAGTTCGGCCAACAGATCGCTGACGCCTGCGAGGTTTTCCTCGTGGGAGTGCAGGAGATCTCCAAGGGCGAGGACACCGGCATCGCCGTACCGCTGCTGCTGCTCGAGGTCAGCCAGCTGCTCCTCGCCGGCGCACGGCTCGGCGCGCAGATCGACTTCGAGCCGACCCACGAGTACCAGCCCGACGTCGGCCCCGACCCCGACCTCGACGCCATGCGGCTGCGGCTCGCGGACGTCCTCGGCGACCTGGACACCTACAGCCACAACCTCGAGCCCTACGACCCCGAGACGATCCCCTCACAGCTCTCCGACGACCTGACCAGCATCGCGGCCGACGTCGCCAACGGGCTGCGCCACTTCCGCAACGGCGACCTCGAGGAGGCGCTGTGGTGGTGGCAGTACTCCTACCTCGCCTCGTGGGGCACCAACGCCTGCGGCGTCCTGAGCGCGCTGCACTCCGTCGTCGCGCACAGCCGCCTCGACGCAGAGGTCGACTTCGAGGACGAGGCCGAGCTGATCGCGGTCGCCGAGGCGCTCGACACCGACCAGCCGGTGCCCTGAGGTCGCCCACCCGGGCGACCGTAGAATGGCCCGTCGTGGGCATTGTCGTGCAGAAGTACGGCGGGTCGTCGCTGTCCGACGCCGCCGCGGTCAAGCGCGTCGCGCGCCGGATCGTGGAGCAGAAGAAGGCCGGCCACGACGTCGTGGTCGCGGTCTCGGCGATGGGCGACACCACCGACGAGCTGCTCGACCTCGCGAGCGGAGTCAGCCCCGTGCCACCCGCGCGCGAGCTCGACATGCTGCTCACCGCGGGTGAGCGGATCTCGATGGCCCTGGTCGCGATGGCGATCTCCGACCTCGGCTTCACCGCCCGCTCGTTCACCGGCTCGCAGGCGGGCGTGATCACCGACTCGGTGCACGGCAAGGCCAAGATCATCGACGTCACGCCCGGCCGCATCCAGGCGGCGATCGCCGAGGGCCACATCGTCATCGTGGCCGGGTTCCAGGGCGTCAGCCAGGACACCAAGGAGATCACCACGCTGGGCCGCGGCGGCACCGACACCACCGCGGTCGCGCTGGCCGCGGCGCTGGCCGCCGACGTCTGCGAGATCTACACCGACGTCGACGGCGTGTTCACGGCCGATCCCCGGATCGTCCCGACCGCGCGCAAGCTCGATCTGGTGACCTACGAGGAGATGCTCGAGCTGGCCGCGTGCGGGGCGAAGATCCTGCACCTGCGCTGTGTCGAGTACGCCCGCCGCTACGACATCCCCATCCACGTGCGCTCGTCGTTCAGTCAGCTCGACGGCACGGTCGTGGTGGGCAGCATCAACGACGCAGCCCACCAGGAGGCAGTCATGGAAGCAGCCATCATCGCGGGGGTCGCCCACGACCGCAGCGAGGCCAAGATCACCGTCGTCGGCGTACCCGACAAGATCGGCGAGGCCGCACGCATCTTCGACGCCCTGGCGCGCGCGCAGATCAACCTCGACATGATCGTGCAGAACGTCTCGGCCGCGTCCACCAACCTGACCGACATCTCCTTCACGCTGCCACGGGCAGACGGCAAGACGGCGATGGAGGCACTGCAGGCGCTCCAGGGCGCGATCGGCTTCCAGTCGCTGCTCTACGACGACCACATCGGCAAGGTCTCCCTCGTCGGGGCCGGCATGCGCTCGCACCCCGGCGTCACCGCCAAGTTCTTCACCGCGATCGCCGAGGCCGGCGTCAACATCGGGATGATCTCCACCTCCGAGATCCGGATCTCGGTGATCGTCGGCGAGGCGGACGTCGATGCCGCGGTCGCGGCGACGCACACCGCCTTCGACCTCGACGCCGCCGAGGTCGAGGCCGTCGTGTACGGCGGGTCGGGTCGATGACCTCGTCGAAGAACGGGGTCAACCTCGGCATCGTCGGCGCCACCGGCCAGGTCGGCGTCGCGATGCGCCAGATCCTGCTCGAGCGCGGCTTCCCGGTCGACCAGATCCGCTTCTTCGCCTCGGCCCGCTCGGCCGGCACCGTGCTGCCCTTCGGCGACCGCGAGGTCACCGTCGAGGACGCCACCGAGGCCGACCCCACCGGCCTGGACATCGCGGTGTTCTCCGCCGGCGCGACCACCTCCCGCGCCCTGGCTCCGCGGTTCGCGGAGGCAGGCGCCATCGTCGTCGACAACTCCTCCGCGTGGCGGATGGATCCCGACGTCCCCCTGATCGTCTCCGAGGTGAACCCCGGCGAGATCGCCAACGCCCGCAAGGGGATCATCGCCAACCCCAACTGCACGACCATGGCCGCGATGCCGGTGCTCAAGCCACTGCACGACGCGGCCGGCCTGACCCGGATGATCGCGTCGACCTACCAGGCCGTCTCCGGCTCGGGTGTGGCCGGCGTCGACGAGCTGGCCGGACAGGTCGAGGCCGCCGGCGAGAAGGCCCGTGAGCTCTCCTACGACGGCCGCGCGATCTCCTTCCCTGCGCCCGTGAAGTACGAGCGCACGATCGCCTACAACGTGCTGCCCCTGGCCGGATCGATCGTCGACGACGGGCTGCACGAGACCGACGAGGAGAAGAAGCTGCGCAACGAGTCGCGCAAGATCCTCGGCATCCCCGACCTGCTGGTCTCCGGCATCTGCGTGCGGGTGCCGGTGTTCACGGGCCACTCGCTGGCGATCAACGCCGAGTTCGCGTCCCCGATGCCGGTCGAGACCGCTCGCAAGATCCTCGCGAACTCCCCGGGGGTGCAGCTCAGCGACATCCCCAACCCGCTGGAGGCCGCAGGCACCGACCCGTCGTACGTCGGCAGGCTGCGGCAGGACCCGGGCGTGCCCGACGAGCGCGGGCTGGCGCTCTTCGTCAGCAACGACAACCTGCGCAAGGGCGCCGCGCTGAACACGGTGCAGATCGCGGAGCTGGTCGCCTCAGGTCACTGAGGACGACATGTCCTCGTCCTTGGGTACGTCGACGATGCTGGCCGTCACCCAGTAGGAGATGGCGAACGACGCCGCGCTCAGGGCGGGGATCACCACGAACATCCAGGCCGACTCCAGCGAGCCGAGGAAGAAGACCATCGTCAGCACGGCGACGATGCCGACGCCGAGGAAGCTGGTGCCGGTGGCCTCGGGGACCTGGAAGGTCCGGAGGATCAGCGCGCCGAGCAGCACCACGACGACCAGGATCACCAACAGAGCCACCAGGCCGAAGCCGCCGCAGCTGCCCACGCCGCGAACGCTCTCGCAGCCACGCTGCGTGCCGATCGAGAGCACCACCCCCACCAGCCCGCCGATCACACCGGCGATCACCGCAGCGACGTAGGGGTTGATCCGGGGAAGCACCAGTGGCTTGCGCTCGCGCCTGACCTTCGGCGGCTTCGGGGGCTTCTGGGGCTCCGGCTGGACCTGCTGCTGGGGGTTCTGCGACGACCTGCGGCAGCACGGTGGTCTGGTCAGGGTCGTCGAGGGCCGCGCGAGCGACCAGTACCGGGTCCGGCTGGGGGACAGGGGCCGGTTCCGGGACCGGCTCCGGAACGGGCGCCGGGGCGGGCGGCTGCACCGGCTGGGGCGGCTGCACGGGGTCGGGGGTCGGGACCGGCTCGGGCACCGGGGTCGGCTCGGGGGCCGGGACCGGCTCGGGGGCCGGCACCGGCTCGGGCACCGGAGGCGGCGTGGGCACCGGAGGCGGCGTGGGCGCAGGGCGTGGTCCGGGGGTCGGCTCGACCGGCGGGACGGTGGCACCCGGGGGAGGCAGCGGTGGGAGCCGCCGGGTCTCCTCGCCGGAACCCTCCGGCTCGCTCACGGGATCGGCGACCGCCTCTGGTTCCGGCTGCTCGGCCTGCTTCTTCTTCTTGCGGCCGAACAGGGAGGGCAGCTCGAGGTTGGGCTCCTGGCCGTCCTGCTCGGTGTCATCAGCCATGTGGCGAATAGTGCCACGGTTGCGGTGCCGTGGTGCCTACTCCACGTCGATCCCGAGATGGGCCGCGAGCAGCGGGGCCAGCTCGCCGAGCTGTGCGGCGGAGACGGTGGCACCTGCCAGTCCCTCGGGCATCGTGATCTCGCGCAGCACGGCACCACGGAGGTCGACGTGGCTCAGCCGCACCTGCGGCAGGAGCAGGTGGCCGACGGTGCAGTCCACGAACGCCATTCTCTCGACGACCGCTCCACCCAGGTCGAGGTCCTCGACCTGGCAGCCCACCAGCTCGACGTCGGTGAGCTGCGCTCCGCGCAGGTTGACGTACCCGAGTCGGCACTGGGTGAGTCGCACCTGCCGCAGCTCCGCGTCGTAGGCGTCGAGAGCACCGACGCGGCACCCGTCGAGCTCCACCTCCCGCAGCGTGGACGCATCAAGGCCGAGCGACGTCGCCGTGCACCGCTCGAACCGGCTCTCGCGCACCCGGCTGCCGCCGAGGACGGCATCGTCGAGCGTGACGCCGGTGAACACGCACTCCACGATCTCGCGATCGCGCGCCCGGACGCCGGACAGGTCGAGGTCGCGGAACTCCTCGCCGTCGTGGTGGCGTTCCCGAACCAAGGTCTCGGCATCGCCCTGGTCGAGGTCACCGAGGCTGATCCTCGGTCGCAACGGAGCGTCGGGCACGGTCCCATCGTGGCATCCGCCGCTCCGAGAGACGCAGGGCTCCCGGCCGCACGGCGGGGCCGGGAGCTCTGCGTGATCACTGGGTCGGGCTGACAGGATTTGAACCTGCGGCCTCCTCGTCCCGAACGAGGCGCGCTACCAAGCTGCGCCACAGCCCGATGCCCCGGAGGGCAGGGCGAGTCTAGCGAACGGGTACGAGGGTGAGCAGGGTGGCCTCGGGGCGGCAGAACAGCCGGATCGGGGCGTACGGCGAGGTGCCCGCGCCGGCTGAGACGTGCAGCCAGCTCGAACCGGCATCGCCGGGTGCCGAGGCGGCGGGGTGGCGGTGCAGCCCCTTGGCGCGCCCGGTGTCGAGGTCGCAGTTGGTCACGATCGCGCGCCACGGCAGGCAGACCTGCCCGCCGTGGGTGTGGCCGGCCATCGTCAGGTCGTACCCGTCACGGGCGTACTGGTCGAGCACCCGCAGGTACGGCGCGTGGGCCACGCCGACCCGCAGGTCCGCGTCCCGGGGCGCCGGCCCGGCGACTGCGGCGAGGTCGTCGTACTCCAGGTGCGGGTCGTCGACCCCGGCGAAGGCGATCGTGGTGTCGCCGACGGTGAGCCGACCGTGGGTGTTGGTCAGGTCGGTCCACCCGCGCGACTCGAAGGCCGCGCGCATGTCGTCCCACGGCAGCTTCGGGGCGCTCACGTTGCGGGAGCCGTCGTCGGGGAAGAGGTACCAGAGCGGGTTGCGCAGGGTCGGCGCGAAGTAGTCGTTCGAGCCCATCACGAAGACGCCGGGCACGTCGAGCAGCCGCCCGAGCCCCTCGACGAGCGGGTCGACGGCCTCCATGTGGGCGAGGTTGTCGCCCGTGTCGACCACGAGGTCGGGCTCGAGGTCGGCGAGCGAGGCCAGCCACCGTCGCTTGGCCCCCTGCGTGGGCGTCAGGTGCAGGTCGGAGACGTGCAGCACCCGGATCGGCCGCTGGCCCGCGGGCAGCACCGGCACCTCCACGCGGCGTACGGCGAAGTTGCGCACCTCGATCCCGGCGGAGTACGCCAGCGTGCCCAGCCCCACGGCCGCACCGACCCCGGCCACCGTCCCGAGGGCGCGCAGGCCACGCACCACGGGGGGCGAAACCGGCTGGGGATCCATGTGGCAAGCCTGCCAGACTGGCTGGCATGAGCGAGCTGAAGGACAGACTGCGGACCGACCTCACGGCCTCGATCAAGGCGCGTGACGAGCTCCGCTCCTCGACGCTGCGGATGGTGCTCACCGCCGTCACCAACGCCGAGGTCGCGGGCAAGGAGCACCGTGAGCTCAGCGACGAGGACGTGCTCGGCGTGCTGACCAGCGAGTCCAAGAAGCGCCGCGAGGCGGCCGAGGCGTTCGCCGACGCCGGCCGCGAGGCCCAGGCCGCCAAGGAGCAGGCGGAGTCCGCGGTCATCGCGGAGTACCTCCCCGAGCAGCTGAGCGCCGAGGAGATCGAGCGTCTCGTGACCGAGACCATCGACGAGCTCGGCGTGCGCGGCGACGGCATGCGTGCCATGGGCCGGGTGATGGGCGTGCTCACGCCGAGGACGAAGGGTCGCGCGGACGGCGGCGCCCTCGCCGCGGTGGTGCGGGCTCAGCTGGGCTAGTGCCCGCCGCCCCCGTGGCCCCTGCCGTGGCCCCGGTGACCGTGCTTGGGCGTCGAGGGCGCCTTGGGCACGTAGCGCCGCGGCTCGGGAGCGATCGGCGGGGTGAACGTCGTCCCGGGGATCATGTCCTGCACCCGGCGCATCGCGAGGGCCCACATCGGTCCGGCCACCGTGGAGCCGTGGGCGACGTCGATGTAGCGGCCGCCGACCGACTGGCCGTTCAGCGTGATCGGGGTGCCCTTGCTGTTGGCACCGGCGATCATCGCCGCGGTGGCCAGCTCCGGGGTGTAGCCGTCGAACCAGACGGCCTTGTTGTTCTGGATGGTGCCGGTCTTGCCGGCCGACTCCTTGTCGATGTTCAGCGCCTGGCCGAACCCGCCGGGCTCCATCACGCCGTGCAGGATGTCGTTGATCGTGTCGGCGGTGTCCTGCTTCATCACCTGGCGGCAGTGCGGCTTGTAGTCCTTGAACACCTGCCCCGAGCTGTTCAGGATCTTGGCGACCGGCTGGGCGGCGCAGTACTCGCCGCGGGCGGCGACCGTCGCGTAGGCCCCGGCCATCTCGAGCGGGCTGACGTCGGCGACGCCGAGGGTGAAGGACGGGACCCGCTCGCTGCGCGGGTGGTCCAGCTCGACGCCCATCGCCTTGGCCATCGCGAACGGCTTGCAGAGACCGGTCTTCTTCTCCAGCTGGGCGAAGTAGGTGTTCACCGACAGCTGGGCGCCCTGGTACATGTTGAAGTAGCCGTCGTCCGTGGAGTTGTGCGGCTCCCACAGCGCGGTGGACGGGTAGGGGCCGTTGCAGTCGGCGAACTCGTTCTGCGGGATGTGGACCTGCGCCGGTGAGTTGAAGCTCGTGGAGGCGGGCAGGCCCTGCTCCAGCGCGGCGGCCATCACGAACAGCTTGAACGTCGAGCCGGCCTGGAAGCCGCCCGAGTCGCCGTACTTGCTGTTGACGATGTAGTTGAGGAAGGTCTGACCCTTCTTCCGGTCACGTCCCATCGGCCGCGACTGCGCGATCGCCAGCACTGCCCCCGTGCCCGGCTTGACCATGGCGAGGGCGCCGATGGCCTGGTCCTTCGGCCTGACCGAGTCCTTGGCCGCCGCGTCGGCGGCGCGCTGGAACCGCTGGTCGACCGTGGTCTTGATGGTCAGTCCGCCGCTGCTGAGGAGCTGCTGGCGGTCGGCCACGGTGCGGCCCAGCGACGGGTCGGCCAGCAGGTAGCGCCGTACGTAGTCGCAGAAGAACGGTGCCTTGGTGCCCACGCACCCGTTGCGTGCCGGACTGATCTTGAGCCCGAGCTTGGCGCGCTCCAGGCCGGAGGAGGTCGCGTCGGGGATCACGTGCAGCTGGGCCATCCGGGCGAGCACCACGTTGCGGCGGGCCACCGTCCGGTCGGGGTAGTCGGTCGGGTCGAACCCGACGGGGTTCTTCACCAGCCCGGCCAGCGTCGCGGCCTGCACGGTGTTGAGCTGGTTGGCGTTGACCGAGAAGTAGTGCCGGGCCGCCGCCTGCACGCCGTAGGCGCCGTCGCCGAAGTAGGCGAGGTTGAGGTAGCGCTCGAGGATCCAGTCCTTGGAGTAGTTCTGCTCGAAGGCGATCGCGTGCCGCAGCTCGAGGATCTTGCGCTGGTAGGTGTTCTCCGTGGCTGCCTTCCGCTCGGCCGCGGTGCGGGCCTGGGCCAGCTGGGTCATCTTCGCCATCTGCTGGGTGATCGAGGAGCCACCCTGGGTGTTGCCGCTGGTCTGGTTGTTGACGAAGGCGCGCAGCGTGCCCTTCAGGTCCAGGGCGCCGTGCTGGTAGAAGCGGTAGTCCTCGATCGCGATGATCGCCTGCTGCATGATCGGCGAGACCTTCGACAGCGGCACGTTCACGCGGTTCTCGTCGTAGAACGTCGCGATCGGGTTGCCGTTGCGGTCCAGCACCCGGCTGCGCTGCGAGAGCGGCGTGGCCTTCAGCTCGGAGGGAAGATTCTGCAGCGAGTCGGCCGCCGCTTTCGTGCTGTAGCCGGCCAGTCCGACGAAGGGGACCACCAGTCCGGCGACGAGGACGCCGAGCACGACGGCGACCGCGATGATGACCCCGAGGTGGGAGACGACGGTCCCGAACGTGACCCGATTTCCGGACCGGGACGTGCGTCGTGACATGCCCCGGAGTGTACGGGGGCAACCCAGCCGTTTAACCACATGGCTGGACGGAACTAGTCATATCGGACTATACGAGATTGCTCAGTCTGTGTCTGTTCCGGTACTCCACGTTCCACCTACTCTTCAAGTGGGTTGAAAACGGACGTATTGGGACGATCCGAAAGTCAACCGGGACCTGAAACTTGGAGGGGACATGTCCTGGAACGAAATGTGGGCCAATGCAGCGCTGTGCCAGCAGTCGGCACCGGATGAGCTGTTTGTCCGTGGGGCCGAGCAGCACAAGGCCAAGGCCGTCTGCGGCGCTTGCCCGGTTCGGGCGGAATGCCTGGCCGAGGCGCTGGACAACCAGATCGAGTGGGGCGTCTGGGGAGGTCTGACCGAGCGTGAGCGTCGCGCCCTGCTGCGCAAGCGGCCGAACGTGACCTCGTGGCGCTCGCTGCTCGAGACCGCCAAGGCCGAGCACGAGGCAGCCGTCACGGTCGAGACCGCAGAGATCGCCTGATCTAGCACGTCGGCACTAGCTCCTGGGGCTCGCCCGCTACTCTGGGCGGCCAGGAGCTCGCCGATGCGGCGCAAGCCGTCGAGGTCGTGCACGTCGGTGGACAACGCCGGCAGCACGGCGGTGGGTACGTCGGGATGGCTGGTCGCGAACCGACCGGTCAACCGCTTCTCGCGATCGACGAGCAGCAGCCGGTCGGCGTGCAGCCGGAGCAGTCCGGCCGCCAGGCCGTGGTCGTCGTCGGCGGCACCCGAGAGCTCGTTGAGCCGCTCGACACCGGCCATGGCGGCGTTGGCGGAGAGCTCGCCCGGCGGCTGGCTGGTGGCGCGGTTGACCACGAGGCCGGCCAGCGGCATCCGCTCCTCGCGGAGCCGCTCGACGAAGTAGGCAGCCTCGCGCAGCGCGTCCGGCTCGGGCGCGGCGACGACGAGGAACGCCGTCCGCCGGTCCTGCAGCAGCTCGAAGGTGCGCTGCGCTCGCGCCCGGAAACCCCCGAAGAGGGTGTCGAACGCGGCCACGAAGGCCTTCATGTCCGTGAGCACCTCGGCGCCGATGATCTTGGTCAGCGCGTTGGTCACCATCCCGAAGCCGGCCGTCATCAGTCGCGCCGGGCCACGCACCGGCGTGACCAGGAGCTTCATGAACCGGCCGTCGAGGAAGCTGGAGAGCCGCTCCGGCGCGTCGAGGAAGTCCAGCGCGCTGCGCGAGGGCGGGCGTGTCCACCACGATCAGGTCCCAGCGCCCGGTGCTGCGGGCGTCGCGGTCGAGCTGGCCGAGCTTCTCCATCGCCATGTACTCCTGCGTGCCGGCGAACGAGCTCGAGACCGCGACGTAGAAGGGGTTGGCCAGGATCTGCTCGGCCTTCCCGGGGCTGGCCTGGCCGCGCACCACGTCGTCGAAGGTGCGCTTCATGTCCAGCATCATCGCGTCGAGCGAGCCGCCCTTCGCCTTGCCCTTCGACACCACTCCCGGGACCGGCCGCGGCGTGTTGTCGAGGGCCTCGATGCCCATCGACTGGGCCAGGCGGCGCGCCGGGTCGATGGTCAGCACGACCACCTTGCGGCCGCGCTCGGCGGCGCGCAGGGCCAGCGCGGCGGAGGTGGTGGTCTTGCCGACCCCGCCCGACCCGCAGCACACGATGATCCCGCGGCTGCGGTCGTCGAGGAGCGCGTCGACGTCGAGCACCTCCCGGGGCTCGTGCGTGGCGATCAGCGGACCGACCCGGGCCAGCGCCCGCGAGCTGATGTGCTGGTGGGTCATCGCAGCCCCTCGTCGCTGAGCCGCTCGGCGAGCTCGTAGAGCCCACCCATGTCGATGCCACCCGGCAGTCGTGGCAGCTCGTACGACGCCACCCCCATCGACTCGACGAGGGCGCGCTGGCTGTCCTCGAGGGCGCGCCGCTCGGCGTGGTCGTGGCCCTCCTCGAGCAGGCCGTCGAGCATCGCCTCGTCGACGTCGAGGCCGATCTTCTCCAGGCTGCTCCGGATGACTCCGCGGTCCGCGGTGTCGTCGATCAGCTGGCGGCGCTCCTGCTCGTCGAGGTCCCGCGGCCGGACCAGGTTGACGACCACGCCACCGATCGGGAGGCCGATCTCCTGCAGCTGGGCGATGCCGTCGGCGGTCTCCTGGACCGGCATCTCCTCCAGCACGGTGACGAGGTGGATGGCCGTGCGCTTCGAGCGGAGCAGGGACATCACCACGTCGGCCTGCCCCTTGATCGGGCCCATCTTCGCCAGGCCGGCGAGCTCGTCGTTGACGTTGAGGAACTGCGCGATCCGCCCGGTGGGCGGGGCGTCCAGGACGATCGCGTCGTACCGGCGGGCGCCCTTGTTGCGGCGGTTGCGGTTCGCCGCCTCGTAGACCTTGCCGGTCAGCAGCACGTCGCGCACGCCGGGCGCGATGGTGGTGGCGAACTCGATCACGCCGAAGCGGTCCAGCGCCTTCCCGGCCCGGCCGAGGCGGTAGTACATGTCGAGGTACTCCAGCAGCGCCGACTCCGGGTCGATGGCGAGCGCGTAGACGTCGCCCGACCCCTGCTGCTCGGCGCGCGCGATCAGCCGCTCCTCGTAGGGCAGCGGAGGCACGTCGAAGAGCTGCGCGATGCCCTGCCGGCCCTCCACCTCGCACAGCAGCACGGTCCTGCCCCCGGCGGCGAGGGAGAGCGCGAGCGCCGCCGCGACGGTGGTCTTGCCCGTCCCGCCCTTGCCCGTGACGACGTGCAGCTGCACGTCCGGGAAGTCCGCCGCCGACATGCGGCGAGCCTAGTGGCGGGCGGATGCCGGTTCCTGAGGAGGTTGCGCAGCAACCGTCTCGAGGCCGTCGCTTCCGTGGCAGGATCCCTCCGGGAGGTAGGCCATGGACAAGGTGGTGACGTCGGCGGCCGAGGCGGTCGCGGACATCGCGAGCGGATCGACGCTGGCGGTGGGGGGCTTCGGCCTGTGCGGCATCCCGTCGGTGCTGATCGAGGCGATCCTCGAGGCGGGCGTGGACGACCTCGAGGCGGTCTCGAACAACTGCGGGGTCGACGACTGGGGCCTCGGACGCCTGCTCGGCGAGAAGCGGCTGCGCCGGATGATCGCCTCCTACGTCGGGGAGAACAAGGAGTTCGCGCGGCAGTACCTCTCCGGCGAGCTCGAGGTCGAGCTGACCCCGCAGGGCACCCTCGCCGAGCGGATGCGCGCGGGCGGCTCCGGCATCCCCGGCTTCTACACCGCCACCGGCGCCGGCACGCAGGTCGCCGAGGGCGGCCTGCCGTGGCGGTACGACGACCAGGGCAACGTCACGATCGCGAGCCCCCCGAAGGAGACGAAGGTCTTCGAGACGCCCGAGGGCGAGCAAGGAGTTCGTGCTCGAGCACGCGATCGTCGCCGACTTCGGGCTGGTGCGGGCCTGGAAGGGCGACCGGCACGGCAACCTCGTCTACCGCGACTCGGCCCGCAACTTCAACCCGCTCGCCGCGATGAGCGGCCGGCTCACGATCGCCGAGGTCGAGCACCTCGTCGAGCCCGGTGAGCTCGAGCCGAACGACGTGCACACCCCGGGTGTGTACGTGCAGCGGGTCGTCGTACTCACCCCCGAGCAGGCGGCGGACAAGCGGATCGAGAGGCGAACCGTGCGCCCACGGACGGAGGAGCATCGTGAGCTGGACCCGCGAGGAGATGGCCGCGCGCGCCGCGAGCGAGCTGACCGACGGCTCCTACGTCAACCTCGGCATCGGGCTGCCGACGCTGGTGCCGAACTACGTCGACGACGACGTCGAGCTGGTGCTGCAGAGCGAGAACGGCATCCTCGGCGTCGGCGCCTACCCCTACGAGGGCGACGAGGACCCCGACCTGATCAACGCCGGCAAGGAGACCGTGACGCTGCGGCGGGGTGCCTCCTTCTTCGACTCCGCGACCAGCTTCGGGATGATCCGCGGCGGCAAGATCGACGCCGCGATCCTCGGCGCCATGCAGGTCAGCGCCGCCGGCGACATCGCCAACTGGATGATCCCCGGGAAGATGGTCAAGGGCATGGGTGGCGCGATGGACCTGGTCCACGGCGCCAAGCGGGTGATCGTGCTGATGGAGCACAACGCCAAGGACGGCTCCTACAAGATCGTCGAGGAGTGCTCGCTGCCGTACACCGGCCGCCGCGTCGTGCAGCGGATCATCACCGACCTGTGCGTCCTCGACGTGACGGAGGAGGGGCTGAAGCTCGTCGAGCTCGCCCCCGGCGTGACCGAGGACGAGGTCCGCGAGAAGACCGAGCCCGCCGTCATCGGCTGAACCCTCGATGAGGGATCGGTCACGTGCCGATCCGGAATGCCCCTTTCCGGGGGCCTGTTGGAGCAGGAGACCGACTCTTCTACCTCCAGCGAGGTCTCTGCCTGATGTCACGTGCCTTCACCCCCGTCCGGATCGGCTCCTGGGAGCTCCCCCAGTCCTTCGTCATGGCGCCGCTCACGCGCAACCGTGCAGGTGCCGGCCACGCGCCGACGCAGCTGAACGCGACGTACTACGCCCAGCGCGCCGGCGCCGGCCTGATCGTCACCGAGGGCACCGCGCCGAGCGAGGTCGGGCAGGGCTACCTGAACGTCCCGGGGCTCTACACCGACGAGCAGGTCGCCGGGTGGCGCCTCGTCGCTGACGCCGTGCACGAGCAGGGCGGCCACATCGTGGCCCAGCTGATGCACGCCGGCCGGATCGCGCACGCCGACAACAAGGACGGCGCCGAGACGATCTCCTCCAGCGCCGTGCAGGCTCCGGGCGAGATGGTCACCGCCGAGGGCACCAAGCCGCACGACGAGCCGCGCTCCCCCTCCACCGACGAGCTCGCCGGTGTCATCGAGGACTTCGTGACCGCGGCCCGCAACGCCGTCGCCGCCGGTCTCGACGGCGTCGAGGTGCACGCGGCCAACGGCTACCTGCTGCACCAGTTCCTCGACCCGACGATCAACCTCCGTGACGACGACTTCGGCGGCTCGCCCGAGAAGCGCGCGCGCTTCGTCGTCGACCTGGTCACCGCCGTGGCGGCCGAGATCGGCGCCGACAAGGTCGGTCTGCGGATCTCGCCCGGACACCAGTTCAACGGCGTCCAGGAGGAGTACGGCGACGACCTGGTCGCGACGTACCAGGCGCTCGTCGACGGCGTCGCCCCGCTCGGCCTGGCCTACCTCAGCGTGCTGGCCTTCACGATGGACGACGAGTTCCCGGAGTTCGTGGCCGACCTGCGCACGCGCTTCGACGGCCCGGTGCTGTTCAACACCGGCTTCGGCGACGTGACCTCGCTCGAGGCGGTCGAGGAGCTGCTCGGCACCGGCCTGGCCGACGCGATCGTGGTCGGTCGCCCGTTCCTCGCCAACCCGGACCTCAGCACCCGCTGGAAGCAGGGCGCCGAGCTCAACGAGCCCGACATGGACACCTTCTACGGCGGCGGCGCCGAGGGCTACACCGACTACCCGACGCTCGACCAGGCCTCCTGAGTCAGCTCGCCGCGAGGGCGGCGGTGACGGTGGGCCAGGCGACGGACCCGGGCTCGATCACCTCGAAGTGAGCGCCCGGCACCTCGTGGAGGTCGACCCACGGGTGCCGCTCCACGAAGCCGCGGCTCAGCGAGACGGGCACGTTGGTGTCGTCCACGCCGTGCACGATCGCCATGCTCGCCGCCGGGCGGTCGTCGAGCAGCGTCATCGGGTCGGCGTCGGCCGGGTCGACGTCACCGAGCAGCGCCTCGGTGGCGTGACCGCCGAGGCCGAGCCGGATCGCCTCCCGCAGGTCGCAGACCGGGGCCAGCGCGACGACCCGGTCCATGGGTGCCGCCGGTCGCGGCGAGCCACAGCGCGAGGTGGCCGCCCGCGGAATGGCCGGTCACCACGGTCCGGTCGGTCTCCACGCCGAGCTCGCGGGTGACGGTGGGCAGCAGGTCGAAGGCCCGGCGTACGTCGTCACCCGTGGTCGGCCAGCCGCCCCCGCCGCGCACCCGCCGGTACTCCGGCGTGGCGACCAGCCAGCCGTCGTCGGCCAGGGCGCGGGCCATCGGGCGGGTGTGGGTGCGGTCCCACTCCTGCTTCCAGAAGCCGCCGTGGACGAGGAACAGCAGTCCGCGTGCCTGCGCCGGCGGAAGGTGTACGTCGACCACGGCATCGGCCCGGTCGTCGTACCGGAAGGTGGCGTCGGGCGACATGCGCTCAACCTAGTGAGGTCCTAGGGTGACGAGCATGACCACCTGGGAGTACCTGACCGCGCCGCTGCTGGTGCACTCGACCAAGCAGATCCTCGACAACTTCGGCTCCGACGGCTGGGAGCTGGTCCAGGTCGTGCCCGGCCCCAACCCGGAGAACCTCGTCGCCTACTTCAAGCGGCCCGTCCAGTGAACACCCCACGAAATCGAGCGGGGAGCTCGCTGCGCTCGCATGGGGCACGATTCCGCGGGGACCCCGCATGAGCACGCCCGAGGACGAGATCCAGAACCTCGGGCTGATCCTTCCCGAGGTCGTCCCGCCGGTCGCGGCGTACGTCCCGGCGGTGAAGACGGGCCACCTCGTCTACACCGCCGGTCAGCTGCCGATGAAGTCCGGCCAGCTGATGCACCCCGGCAAGGTGGGCGCCGAGGTGTCCGAGGCGGATGCCACCCGCGCCGCCGAGCAGTGCGCGCTGAACGCGCTCGCGGCCGTGAAGTCCGTCGTCGGTGAGCTCTCCGCCGTGAAGCGGATCGTCAAGGTGGTCGTCTTCGTCGCCTCCGACCCGCGCTTCACCGGGCAGCCCAAGGTGGCCAACGGCGCCTCCGAGCTGCTCGGCCAGGTCTTCCACGACGAGGGCGTGCACGCCCGCTCGGCGGTCGGCGTCGCGGTGCTGCCGCTGGACGCGCCGGTCGAGGTCGAGCTGATCGTCGAGATCTAGGTGGCAGCGTCGGTCCGCATCACCCTGCCGCCTGCGTTCGTCGAGGACGCACGGGCGTTCGCCGACGGCACCCGCGAGCCGGCCGAGCCGCGCAACGCGGCGACCGTCGTGCTGATGCGCCGCGGCGCCGAGGGACCTGAGGTCTACCTCCTGCGCCGCCAGACCTCGATGGCCTTCGCCGGCGGCATGTGCGTCTTCCCCGGTGGCGGCGTCGACCCGCGCGACTTCGACCACGCGGTCGCCTGGGCCGGGCCGCAGCCCGATGTCTGGGCCGACCAGCTCGGCACCGACGAGGCCACCGCCCGGGCGCTGGTGTGCGCGGCCGTGCGGGAGACGTTCGAGGAGTCCGGCGTCCTGCTGGCCGGCCCCGACAACGGGAACGGAGGGGCCGACACCGTGGTGGCCGACACCACGGGCGACGACTGGGAGCGCGACCGGGCCGCCCTCGAGGCGCGCGAGCTGGCCTTCACCGACTTCCTGGACCGGCGCGGCCTGGTGCTGCGCACCGACCTGCTCGGCGTCTGGGCCGCCTGGCTGACACCCGTCTTCGAGCCGCGCCGCTACCGCACCTGGTTCTTCGTGGCCGACCTCCCCGAGGGCCAGCGCACCCGCGACGTCTCCACGGAGTCGAGCTCGGTGACCTGGCTGCCGGCGATGGGCGCCGTGCGCGAGGTCGAGGACGAGCGCATGTTCATGCTGCCGCCGACGTACCTGACCTGCCTCGAGCTCGGCCAGTACGACGACCCGGGCACCGTCCTCGAGGCGGCCCACGGGCGCCGGGTCGAGATGTTCATGCCGGAGGTCGAGGAGACCCCGGACGGCGGCGTGCTGACCATCCCCGAGCGGCTGGAGCCGTTGCTGGCGGGGCGACAGTGAGCAGTCCCTGGACCGGTGGCACCTTCGGCGACTCCGGCCGGTGCGTGCTCGCGCCCAACGCGAACATGATGACCCTGGACGGCACCAACACCTGGGTGCTGCGGGCGCCCGACGCGCGGCGCTCGGTCGTCGTCGACCCCGGGCCGCCCGACGAGAGCCACCTCGACGCGGTCGCCGAGGCGGCGGGTGAGGTCGCCGTCGTGCTGCTGACCCACCACCACCTCGACCACTCCGAGGCGGCGAAGCAGTTCGCCGAGCGGATGGGCTGCGGGGTCCGGGCGCTCGACCCCGAGTACCGGCTCGGTTCGGAAGGACTCGGCGAGGGTGACGTCGTCGAGGTCGACGACCTCGAGCTCCGCGTCGTCGCGACACCGGGTCACACCAGCGACTCGCTGTCGTTCGTGCTCCCGGCCGAGCGGGCGGTGCTGACCGGCGACACCGTGCTGGGCCGCGGCACCACCGTCGTCGCCCATCCCGACGGGCAGCTCGGCGCCTACCTCGACTCCCTCGACCGGCTGCACGCGCTTGCCGAGTCCCACGAGATCGGCACGGTGTGGCCCGGCCACGGCCCGGTCATCGACGACGCGCTCGGCGCTCTCGACTACTACATCGCCCACCGGCAGGAGCGGTTGCAGCAGGTGGGGGACGCGCTCGCCGAGCTGCGCTCGCGGCCACATCCCGAGGGGATCGCCGCCGACGAGCTGCCCCGACAGGTCGTCGAGATCGTGTACGCCGACGTCGATCCGGTGCTCTGGGGGGCCGCCGAGCTCTCGGTCCGGGCGCAGATCCAGTACCTGGCATCTCGCGGCTGACCCGTTCGGCGAACCGGGCGTGGCACGCGGGGTTACCTTGTGCCGGTGCGCGAGAAGGTAGGGACGGCGGTCATCGTCGTAGCGCTCGTGCTGGCCTGGGGTGTCGGCTTCCTGTGGGTCAAGGGTGACCTGCACCTGCCCGGCGGCAAGGACACCCCCACCAAGTCCTCGGCCGCCCAGGGCCCGACCAAGGCCCCGCCGGTGACCAAGCAGACGCCGGCCGCGTCGACGGTGTACGACGGCAAGGTCACCCGGGCCCAGGAACACGCCCCGGTCGAGATCAACCCCGAGCCCAAGCGCCCGGCGCCGATCGCGCTGCCGCCGGTGGCCGAGTGGCGGATGGCCACCTTCAACCTGCTGGGTGCCTCGCACACGGGTGGTCGTGGCAAGGACCCGGGACGATCGAGCGGGGCGTCCCGCATGGGGGGTGCCATCGAGCTGATGCGTCGCCACGAGGTCAGCGTCGTGGGGTTCCAGGAGATGCAGGGCAGCCAGCGCGCCGCCTTCCGCTCCCGGGCCCCGGGCTGGCAGCTCTTCCCCGGCGACTCGCTCGGCAACTCCGGTGAGAACTCCATCGGCTGGGACACCAGCGTCTGGGACCTCGTCAAGCCGCAGGCCATCGCGATCCCGTACTTCAACGGCCGGGCCCGGCAGATGCCCTACATCCTGCTGCGCAACAAGGCCACCGGGGTGCAGGCCTACTTCGCCAACTTCCACAACCCGGCCGACATCCGCCAGTTCCGGCACCAGCAGCGCTTCCGCAGCGAGGCCAAGAGGCGCGAGATCCTGCTGTTCAACAACCTGCAGCGCTCCGAGATCCCCGTCTTCGTCACCGGTGACATGAACGAGCGCGAGGAGTTCTTCTGCCAGGTCGTCGGCGCCACCAGCCTCAAGGCCGCGGCCGGCGGCAGCGTCACCAACGGCAACTGCCAGCCGCCCCGGCCGACCCAGATCGACTGGATCCTGGGCAGCCCGGACGTGGTCTTCGACGGCTACAACATCGACCGCAGCGCGCTCGTGGCGCACACGACGGACCACCCGGTCGTCTCCACGCACGTCGTCGTGGACTCGCTGAAGTTCAAGAACTCCTACGCACCGGCCGCGCCGACGCCCTGAGCGCTAGCGGGCCCGCCGGCGCAGCCGGTCGACGTCGTGGATGACGACCGAGCGTGGTTCCAGGCGCAGCCAGCCGCGTGAGGCGAAGTCGGCCAGTGCCTTGTTGACGGTCTCGCGCGAGGCCCCGACGAGCTGGGCGAGCTCCTCCTGGGTCAGGTCGTGGTGCACGTGCACGCCGTCGTCGGCGGTGCGGCCGAACCGGTCGGCGAGGTCGAGCAGCGCCTTGGCCACCCGCCCGGGCACGTCGGAGAAGACCAGGTCGGCGACGACCTCGTTGGTCTTGCGCAGCCGGCCGGCGAGCTGGGTGAGCAGGCCGAGCGCGACGCCGGGCCGGCCCTCGAGCCAGCGCAGGAGGTCCTCGTGGGCGAGCGAGAGGAAGACCGTCTCGGTGACGGCCGTGACGGTGGCCGAGCGCGGGCCCGGGTCGAAGAGCGAGAGCTCGCCGAACATCTGGCCGGGGCCCAGGATCGCCAGCAGGTTCTCGCGACCGTCGGAGGAGGTGCGCCCGAGCTTCACCTTGCCGTCGGTGACGATGTAGAGCTTGTCGCCGGGATCGCCCTCGTGGAACAGCACCTCGCCGCGCCGCAGCCGGTTCTCCCCCATGGAGGAGCGCAGGGCGGCGGCCGCCTCGTCGTCAAGCGCGCTGAACAGCGGCGCCTGGCGCAGTACGTCGTTCTCCACTGGGCTGTCCCCTTCCCGGAACTGCATGGCCTCGTGTCGCAGATCACAGTCTGGCCCATCACCCCCGCCTGCGCCACGCAGGGTGTCGTGACTGCGCCGTACCCTGTCCGACGTGCCACGGACCGCCGCTCCCGACGCAAGCGCTGTCGCCCGCCCCGACACCGCGCTCGTCCGGCGCGCGCGCAAGATCAACCGGGTGCTGGCGCGAGACGTGGCCGGACGCCGGGTGCGAGCTCGACTTCGCCAACCCCTTCCAGCTGCTCGTCGTCACCGTGCTGAGCGCGCAGACCACCGACCGGCGGGTCAACGCGGTCAGCCCGACCCTGTTCGCGGCCTACCCCGACGCGAAGGCGATGGCGGGTGCGCCCCGTGACGACCTCGAGCGGCTGATCGGCCCGCTGGGCTTCTTCCGCGCCAAGACCGAGTCGCTGCTGAAGCTCTCCGCGGCCCTGGTCGAGCGGCACGACGGCGAGGTGCCCCCGCGCCTCGACGACCTCGTGGCGCTGCCCGGGGTCGGCCGCAAGACGGCCAACGTGGTCCTCGGCAACGCCTTCGACATCCCCGGCATCACCGTCGACACCCACTTCGGACGGCTCGCCCGTCGCTTCGGCTGGACCGAGGAGACCGACGCGGTCAAGGCCGAGCACGCCGTCGGGGCGCTGTTCCCCAAGCGCGACTGGACCATGCTCAGCCACCACCTGATCTGGCACGGCCGGCGGGTCTGCCACGCGAAGAAGCCCGCGTGCGGCGCCTGCACCGTGGCCCAGTGGTGCCCGGCGTACGGCACCGGCCCGACCGACCCGGAGGTCGCCGCCGGCCTGGTCAAGACGCAGGGTCCCGCATGACCCGGCCTGCGAAGGCGCTCGCGGTCCTGGCCGCGTGCGCGCTGCTCCTGACCGGCTGCAGCGACGACGCGACGCACAAGGCCGGCTGCCACCCAGCTGCCGGACGTCACCCTGAAGTCCTTCACCGGTGGCGCCCCGCTCGACCTGGGCGGGCTGAAGGGGCCGGCCGTGGTCAACGTGTGGGCCAGCTGGTGCGGGCCCGTGCCGACGCGAGCTCCCGAAGTACCAGGCCTTCGCGAGCAAGCACGCCTCGACGGTGAAGGTCGTCGGCATCGACTTCCAGGACACCCGGGCCGACCGGGCCCGCCAGCTGATCCGCGAGACCGGGGTGCGCTTCCCGCTCTACACCGACCCCGACGGCGCCGTCCGGGCCCGCGTCCTGCCCGAGCTGGTGCTCGTCGACGCCGACGGCCGGGTCGTCTACCGCAAGTACGTCGAGATCAAGTCGGTCGACCAGCTCGAGGGCCTCGTCGACAAGCACCTGGGCGCCGGCGCATGAGCACCTCCGCCGAGGGCGGCCGGCCCGAGTGGCTGGAGCCGGTCGTCGAGGGTGCCCGCACGATCACGGCCGGCGACATCAGCCGGTTCGTGCCGCCGGAGGGCTCCGACGCGCGCCGGGGCGCGGTGCTGATGCTCTTCGGTGAGGGGCCGGCAGGTCCCGACCTGCTGCTGACCGAGCGGGCCCACGACATGCGCTCCCACCCCGGGCAGGTCTCCTTCCCGGGCGGATCGATCGACCCGACCGACGCCTCCGCCGAGGCGGCCGCGCTGCGCGAGGCCGAGGAGGAGACGGGGGTCGACCCCGCGGGGATCGACGTGTTCGCGACGCTCCCGGAGCTGTGGCTCCCGCCGAGCAACTTCGCGGTGACCCCGGTCCTCGGCTGGTGGCGCGAGCCCTCGCCGGTCACGGTGGTCGACGAGCGCGAGGTCAACGCCGTGCTGCGCGTCCCGATCGCGGAGCTCCTCGACCCCGCCCACCGCGTCACCGTCGTGCACCCGATCGGCTACAGCAGCCCGGGCTTCATGATCGGCGACGACAAGGACCTCATCCTGTGGGGCTTCACCGCCGGCATCGTCAACAAGCTGTTCGACCACCTGGGCTGGACCCGGCCGTGGGACGCGACCGTGGAACAGCAGTTGCCCGACTACATGTTCGGACTGGGTGAAGATTGACCACGATGAACTTCCTCGACTGGTGCCTCGTGGTGCTCGTCCTGGCCTACGCCGTCTCCGGCTACTGGCAGGGCTTCATCACCGGTGCCTGCGCGACGGCTGGGTTGCTGCTCGGTGGTCTCGCGGGCATCTGGCTGGCACCGGTCCTGCTCGGCGACGCCGCGCCCTCGCTGTGGGTGTCCCTGGGGCGCTGTTCGTCGTGCTCGTGATGGCCTCGCTCGGCCAGGCGGCCCTGCAGTACGCCGGGTCGCGGCTGCGCGCCCGGCTGACCTGGCAACCGATCCGGGCGCTCGACGCCGTGGGTGGCGCGGCCCTCAGCATGGCCGCGGTGCTCGTCGTGGCCTGGGCGCTCGGCGTGGCCATCAGCGGGTCGCGGATCCCCGGGGTCAACGACGAGGTGCGTGACTCGCGCGTCCTGGTCGCGGTCAACAAGGTGATGCCGACCCAGGCCCAGCGCGCCCTGCGGTCCTTCGACCAGGTCGTCGGGTCCAGCTTCTTCCCGCGCTACCTCGAGCCGTTCGCCCCCGAGCGCATCGTCAAGGTCCCGCCCGCCGAGGCCCGCGTCGTGCGCGACCCCGACATCCGCCGGGCCGGCGCCTCCGTGTTCAAGCTGCGCAGCACCAACCGCTGCGGCAGCGGGGTCGAGGGCACCGGCTTCCTCTACGCGCCGCACAAGCTGATGACCAACGCCCACGTCGTCGCCGGTGTCACCGAGCCGATGGTGATGGACGGCAAGCGCCAGCTGCGCGGCACCGTCGTCGTCTACAACCCCGACATCGAC
This sequence comes from uncultured Actinomycetota bacterium, assembly GCA_963794725.1. GTDB lineage: Bacteria > Actinomycetota > Actinomycetes > Propionibacteriales > Nocardioidaceae > Marmoricola. The sequence continues at coordinate 18,076 of CAWCFR010000041.1, read as the reverse complement.
GTCGCCGTCATCGACGTCCCGGGCCTGTCGGGCCGGACCGTCCGCTTCGACCTGAACGGCAAGGAGAAGCAGCAGGGCGCCGTGCTCGGCTACCCCCAGGACGGGCCGTTCGACGCCGAGCCCGCCCGCATCCGCAGCGACCAGCGGCTGCGCTCGCCCAACATCTACGGCGACGGCTCGGTCACCCGGCACGTGTACTCGGTGCGCGGGCTGATCCGGCCCGGCAACTCCGGCGGCCCGCTGGTGTCCACGGCCGGGCGGGTGCTCGGCGTGGTGTTCGCCGCCTCGGTCAGCGACCCCAGCACCGGCTACGTGCTCACCGCCGACCAGGTCCGGGCGCCGGCGGCGAAGGGACTGCAGGCCGAACAGCAAGGTCTCCAGCGGCAACTGCGCCTGATCACTCGGTGATCGAGCGCCTCTTCAGGTGATCGAGCGAAGTCGAGATCAGGCCTGGCCCTTGAGGGCCCGCGGGATCTGCTTGCCCTGCTCGATCGCGCGCTCGGGTGCCTTGACCTGCTTGACCTTGCGCACGCCGATGAAGACCAGGACGGCCGCGACCGCGACGTAGGCGCCGAAGACGATCAGGAAGCACCAGGCGAGGTCGAGGCCGGTGAAGTGCAGGAAGTAGGCGATCGCCACCGAGAGCATGATGATCGCGAGCAGCGCCAGGAAGCCCGCCGCCGCGAACATCGCGACGCCGATCCCCCCGGCCTTGACCGAGACCTTGAGCTCGGACTTGGCGAGCTCGATCTCGTGCTGGATCAGTGAGGAGACGTCGCGGCTGGCGTCGACGACGAGCTTGCCGATGGTCGGTTCCTCGGTGGCGACGGTCTCGCGATGTGCCATGACGGCACCCTATCGTCAGGGCACGCCCCGAGGAGGTGCCGTGTCCGACACCGTCGTGTTCGCCGAGGAGCTGCTGGTCGCCGCCGGCGTGGTGGTCGCAGCCGTGCTGTCGAACCGGCTCACCCAGCGCCTCCTCGTCCCGGCCCCCGCCCTGATGCTGGCGGCTGCCGCGATCGCGGTGCAGGTGCTGCCCGGCCTGCACCACCCGGCGCTGCTCGACGTCGAGCACCTGGTGACCGTCGCCCTCGTGCTGATCCTGTTCGACGGCGGCATGGGGATCGGGTGGCCGGCCTTCCGGGCCGCCGCGCGTCCCATCGCCATGGTGGGCGTGCTCGGCACGTTCCTGACCACGTTGGGTGTGGCCGCCTGCGCGCACTGGCTGATCGGTCTCGACTGGTACGCCGCCGTGCTGGTCGCGACCGCGGTGGCGCCGACCGACCCCGCAGTCGTGTTCTCCGTCCTCGGCGAGCGCGAGGTCTCCGGGCGCAGCGGCACCATCCTCGAGGGTGAGTCCGGGGCGAACGACCCCGTCGGCATCGCGTTGATGGCGAGCCTGCTCACGGCCGGCAGCCTCTCCGGCCACGGCATGGGTCAGGTGGCCGGGGAATTCGCCCTGCAGATGGTCGTGGGCGGAGTCGTCGGGGTGCTCGGCGGGCGCGCGATGCTCTGGTTCATGCGCCGGGTCCCGTTGCCCGGGGAGGGCCTCTATCCCCTGCGCACGCTGGCCTGTGCCTTCGCGCTGTACGGCGTGGCCGGGGTGCTGCACGGCTCCGGCTTCCTGGCCGTGTTCATCGCGGGGATCCTGATCGGCGAGGCGCGGGCGCCGTACAAGCGGGAGATCGAGCACTTCCACTCCGCCCTCGCCAGCCTCGGCGAGATCGTCGCCTTCGTCGCCCTGGGGCTCACCGTCGAGCTCGCCGACCTCGTCGACCCCGACGTCTGGGTGCCGGGGCTGGTGGTGTGGGCGTTGCTCGCCGTCGTGGTGCGTCCGCTGGCCCTCGAGCCGCTGCTCGCCGGGTCCGGGCTGAGGCGCGGGGAGAAGAGCTTCGTGATGTTCGCCGGCCTCAAGGGGGCGGTGCCGATCCTGCTGGGCGGGCTGATCGTCGCCGAGCACATCCCGGACGACGACCGGCTCTACGGCATCGTCATCGTCGTCGTGGTGCTCTCGGTCGTCGTGCAGGGCAGCCTGGTGCCCACCGTGGCCCACCGTCTCGGCATCCCGATGCGGGTGGTGGAGCCGGAGCCGTGGTCGCTGGGCGTGCGACTCCGCGACGAGCCCCACGGGGTGCACCGGCTCACGGTGGCCGCCGGTTCGCCGGCCGACGGCAGCCGGATCGAGGACCTCGACGACCTGCCGGAGAGTGCCTGGATCAGCTTCGTGGTGCGCAGCGGCGAGCTGGTGCAGGTGGCTCCCGACACCGTGCTCCACGACGGCGACGAGGCGTTGGTGCTCGGTGCGCCGGACGACGCCGACCTCCTGCGCGAGGTCTTCGAGGGCTCCACCGAGGGCTAGCGGCACCGGCTCGATTTCCTGGCGATTTCCCTGCCGGTGACTCGTCTGGGAGAATCGGTCCGTGGTGGAGGGGAGTATTCCTTCGCGGTGATGTCGTCATCACGGTCGGGCCTGGCCCCGACCCGGCGTCGCCGGTCGGTGCCCGGCAACGGGTCTCGACGGAAGAGACCTCCGGATCGTCATCGACTCCGGAGGACCGTGTGGACGTCTCGCCCCTTGCCTGGTGGCTCACCATCGGCATCACCTCGGCCGTGCTGCTCTTCGACGTGATCATCCTCGGCAGGCGACCCCACGAGCCCTCCCGCAAGGAGGTCAGCGTCGCGCTGGGGGTGTTCGTCGGCCTGGCGGTCGTCTTCGGCGCGTACATCTGGATGCACTACGGCCACGACTACGGGACCCAGTTCTTCGCCGGGTGGCTGACCGAGTACTCCCTCTCGATCGACAACCTGTTCATCTTCATCATCATCATGGCGAAGTTCGCCGTACCCCGGGAGCTGCAGCAGAGCGCCCTGCTCGTCGGGATCGTGCTGGCCCTGATCATGCGCGGCGTCTTCATCGCCGTCGGCGCCGCGGCGATCAACAACTTCAGCTGGGTCTTCTACGTCTTCGGGGTGTTCCTCGTCTACACGGCGGTCAAGCTCGCGAGGCAGGGCTCGACCGACGACGACGAGTACGAGGAGAACCGCCTGATCCGCTTCATCAGCGCGAAGTTCCCCGCCACCACCGAGTGGCACGGCGCCAAGTGGATCGGCATCGAGGGCGGCAAGCGGGTGCTCACCCCGATGTTCGTGGTGATCGTCGCGCTGGGCACCACCGACCTGCTCTTCGCCCTCGACTCGATCCCGGCGATCTACGGCCTGACCCAGGAGCCGTACCTCGTGCTGACCGCCAACATCTTCGCGCTGATGGGCCTGCGCCAGCTCTACTTCCTGATCGGCGGCCTGCTCCGCCGCCTCGTCTACCTCTCCTACGGCCTGGCGTTCCTGCTCGGCTTCATCGGCGTGAAGCTGGTGCTCCACGCGATGCACGAGAACGAGCTGCCGTTCGTCAACGGTGGCGAGCACATCTCCTGGGCCCCCGACATCCCGATCTGGCTCTCCCTCGCCGTCATCGTCGGCACCCTGCTCGTGACCACCGTCGCCAGCCTCGCCAAGACGGGGCGCGACGCGAAGGCCGCTGCGCTGACCGGTTTCCCAGGTTAAGAACCCAAACTGCCTCTTCACACAGGAAGCAACCTGTGTGAAGAGGCAGTTTCCTGTGTGATGTGGTCCTCACCGGCCGGGGGAATCCGGCCGTCACCTCCCTTGTTGTTGAACGTTGAACCATCCGACGTACGACGAAGGAGACTCGATGGACATCCTGGTGCTGGTGGGCAGCCTGCGACGCGACTCGTGGACCGGTCAGGTGGCCGAGGCGATCGCCGAGCTCCTGCCCGAGGGCGTGGACGCGAGCATCTACGACGGCCTCGGGTCGCTGCCGCACTACGACCAGGACCTCGACGGCGAGCACACGCCCGAGTCGGTCGTCGCCTTCCGCGAGGCGGTCGCCTCCGCTGACGCGCTGGTGGTCGCGACGCCGGAGTACAACGGCTCGGTGACCGGCGTGCTCAAGAACGCGATCGACTGGGCCTCGCGCCCGCGCGGTTCCGGCGCCCTCGACGGCAAGCCCGCCGCCGTCGTCTCCGTCAGCCCCTCGCCCCGCGGCGCCCAGTGGGCCCGCGAGGACCTCGTCAAGATCCTCCGCGTCGCCGGGGCGACCCCGCTCGAGCCCGCCGTGGGCGTGGCGACCGTGCACGACGTCCTCGAGGACGGCGTGGTCGCCGACCGCGACGTACGCCGCGCGCTGGAGAGCCTGGTCGCCTCCCTCGTCGAGGCCGAGCGCGCGAACGCCGCCTGACCTTCACACAGCAAACTGCCTCTTCACACAGGTTGCTTCCTGTGTGAAGAGGCAGTTTGGGTTCTTAACCTGGGAAACCGCTGCGGCGACTCAGTCCTCGTCGGACTTCGAGGCGCCCTCCTTGATCTGGTCCATCACGGTGGAGTCGGCGAGGGTGGTGACGTCGCCGACGTCGCGCTTCTCGGCGACGTCCTTGAGCAGCCGGCGCATGATCTTGCCCGAGCGGGTCTTGGGGAGCTCGGCGACGACCAGGATCGACTTCGGCCGGGCGATCTTGCCGATCTCGTCGGCCACGTGCTCACGCAGCTCCTTGATCAGCGACTCCGGTGCCTCCTCGCCGTCCTTGAGCGCGCTCTCGCGCAGGATGACGTAGGCCATCACCGCCTGGCCGGTGTCGGGGTCCTCGGCGCCCACCACGGCGGCCTCGGCGACCTTGGGGTGGGAGACCAGGGCCGACTCGATCTCGGTGGTGGAGAGCCGGTGGCCCGAGACGTTCATGACGTCGTCCACCCGGCCGAGCAGCCAGATGTCGCCGTCGTCGTCGAGCTTGGCGCCGTCGCCGGCGAAGTAGTAGCCCTTGGCCTCGTAGCGCGACCAGTAGGTCTCCTTGTACCGCTCGTCGTCGCCGTAGATGCCGCGCAGCATCGCCGGCCACGGCTCGGTCAGCACGAGGTACCCGCCGTTGCCGTTGCCCACCGAGTTGCCCTCGTCGTCGACGACGTCGATGGAGATGCCCGGCAGTGCCTTCATCGCCGAGCCGGGCTTGCCGGACGTGACGCCGGGCAGGGGGCTGATCATGTGCTGCCCGGTCTCGGTCTGCCACCAGGTGTCCATCACCGGGCACTCGCCGCCGCCGATGTTCTCGCGGTACCAGACGTAGGCCTCGGGGTTGATCGGCTCACCCACCGAGCCCAGGATGCGCAGCGAGGAGAGGTCGAACTTCTCCGGGATCTCCTGGCCCCACTTCATGAACGTCCGGATCGCCGTCGGGGCGCAGTAGAGCAGCGTCACCTTGTACTTCTCGATGATCTCCCACCAGCGACCCTTGTGCGGGCTGTCGGGCGTGCCCTCGTACATCACCGAGGTCGCGCCGTTGGCCAGCGGCCCGTAGACGATGTAGCTGTGGCCGGTGACCCAGCCGATGTCGGCCGCGGTCCAGAAGACGTCGTCGTCCTTGAGGTCGAAGACCGCCCAGTGCGACCACGACGTGCCGACCAGGTAGCCGCCGGTGGTGTGCAGGATCCCCTTCGGCTTGCCGGTGGTGCCGGAGGTGTACATCACGTACAGCGGGTGCTCGCTGTCGAACGCCTCCGCCTCGTGCGAGGTGTCGGCCTTCTCCACGCTCTCGTGCCACCACACGTCGCGCTTGTCGTCCCAGTCGACGTCCTGCCCGGTACGTCGCACGACCAGCACGTGCTCCACGTCGGGGCACTCCTGCACGGCCTTGTCGACGGCCGGCTTCAGCGCCGCGGCGTCACCGCGCCGGTAGCCACCGTCGGCGGTGATCACCACGTGCGCGTCGCAGTCCTGGATCCGGTCACGCAGCGCGTTGGAGGAGAACCCGCCGAAGACCACGGTGTGCACCGCGCCGATCCGGGCGCAGGCCAGCATGGCCACGACCGTCTCGGGGATCATCGGCATGTAGATGGCGATCCGGTCGCCGTCCTTCACGCCGAGCTCGGTCAGGGTGTTGGCCGCCTGGCAGACCAGGTCCTTGAGCTCGGCGTAGGTGAGGTCGCGGGTGTCGTCCTCGGGCTCACCGACCCAGTGGATCGCCACCTTCTCGCCGTTGCCGGCGTCGACGTGACGGTCCACGCAGTTGTGGGCGGCGTTGAGCTTGCCGCCCACGAACCACTTGGCGAACGGGGCGTCGTCCCAGTCGAGGACCGTGTCCCACGTCGTCTCCCAGTCGAGCCGCTCGGCCGCCTTCGCCCAGAACGCGAGCCGGTCGTCGTCCGCCTCGTCGTACGCCGACGCGGTGACGTTGGCGTTCTCGGCGAGCTCCTTCGGCGGATCGAAGTGCCTGTCCTCGCGGGACAGGTTGGCCAGAGTTTCGTCGCTCACGGTGTCTCTCTTCTGATCGGTGAGGGTGCCTTCATCCTGATGCGGCGGGGGTTGCCGAAACGTTGGTCAGTCGCGTGCGCCGGTGGGCACGAGTGACTTGCCGTGCGAGAAGGCGGTGACGCCCGCGAACGACCCGTACCACGCTGCGAGGGCGGTGAGCAGGCCGATGTACCCGCCGATCTTCGTCACGGTGTCGGAGCCCTGGAAGTCGCCGAGCGCCAGGACGAGGAACGTGAGGGTCAGCAGGGCGAACACGGCGAGGACGGCGCCACTGACCTTCGTCGCGGCCACGGTCATGTAGGCCGTGAAGATGCCCCAGGCCAGCAGGTAGAGACCGAGTCCCTTGCCCACGTCACCCGCCGGGATCTTGTAGCCCTCGAGGTGCGCGGTGAGCCACCAGAACGAGATCCAGAACGCGCCGTACGACGAGAACGCGGTGGCGCCGAAGGTGTTGCCCTTGGCGAACTCCCACATGCCGGCGAGCAGCTGTGCGCCGCCGCCGTAGGCGAGCGCGAGGCCGAAGACGACGGGCTCGACGGAGGCCGGCACCCAGCCGGCGTTGACGGAGCTGAGGAAGAACGTGGTGAGCGCGAAGGCCGCGAGGCCGAGAGGTGCCGGGTCCGCGATGTGCGCCCCCGGGACGTGGTGCGTGGTTGCTGCTGGTTCTGTGCTGACGTCGGTCATTTCAGGTCTCCCGAGAGGATGAGTTGATCCTTTGACCATAGGAACTTCGGGCGATTCTGGGAAGGGTCAGTCCGCGATGCTCACCGAAAGTCGATGAGCTGGGTGCCGGGATCTTCCGGCCGGCCCTGCACGACGGGGCGGCCGGGCTCGACCTCGCCGGGGACCACGAGGGGGCTCCTCGAGGGCGGCCGCGGGACGATCGGGATCTCGGTCGGCAGCTCGTCGTGTCGTACGACGGCCTTGTAGCAGTGGGTCACGTACGGCACCTGCATGCCGTCGTGGCCGCGGCCGAAGCTCGCGTAGAGGTCGTCGACCTTGCCCAGGAGCTCGCGCTGGCGCCGCTCGTCCAGCGTCGAGAAGTAGGAGACGGAGCGGGTCAGGTCGGCCAGGCTGGCGGCGGTGTGCGGCTGCCAGAAGCGGAAGGACGCCTTGTCGACGAAGCCGAAGTAGGGCGTCTCCATCAGCGGCTTCACGGCGTCCTCGACCTCGCCGAAGTCGGGCGCGATCAGGTCCTGGAACCGGCGCACCCACGGGATGGCGGTGTCGTAGCGGTTCCAGACCAGCGCGAGCTGGCCGCCGGGGCGCAGCACCTGCGCGATCTCGGCGAGGGCCAGGTCGTGGTCGAACCAGTGGAAGGACTGCCCGCAGACCACGGTGTCCACGGAGCGCAGCGGCATCGGGATGCGCTCGGCGGTCGCGACCACCGGGCTCACCGGGAGCCGGTCGCGGAGGCGACGGACCATGTCGGGCAGCGGCTCGGTGACCACCAGCTCCTGGCCGCCGCGGACGAGCACCTCGGTGAGCTTGCCCGTGCCCGCGCCGAGCTCGAGGACGAGCGAGCCGCGTGCTGCGGCACCGCCGGTCAGCCACGTCGCCGCGGCGTCGGGGTAGGACGGCCGGGCCCGGTCGTAGGCCTCGGCCACGGCGGCGAAGGAACGCGCTCTCTCCTGGCCCCGTGAAGGAGTCGTGGATGGGGGGTGCGCCTCGCTCATGCTGCGCTCGAAGTTACCGGATAGCGTCCGCGTGGTGACCTCCCCCGCGCCGGACCCGCTCGCCTGGTGCAGCGAGCTGGAGGGCGTGCCCTCGGCCTTCGCCGCCACCCGCGACGGCATCGACGCCCTGTTGCGCGACCGCGGCCTGCGGCGTACGTCGCCGGAGCAGACGAGCGAGTCGCTGCTCCGCGGTGCCCACGCCTCGGCCGTGCTGGCGGGTTCGGCGTCGAGCTGCGGAGGAGCTGCGTGCGGGGACGGGCGACGAGCTCGCCCGGTCAGCGGTGCGCGTCAGCACCGAGCTGCTGTCCCTGGTGCCGGTCGTGGGGCGCTCCCCGGCCCAGGCCTTCGCCCGCCTGCACGTGCTGGCCGGGGGGAGCGGCGCCCCGGGCTCGGCCGAGGGTGCGAGCCGGCTCCAGTCGCTGTCGCAGACCTTGCTGAGCACGACGTCGCCGGCGCTGCTGGTCGCCGCGGTCGTGCACGGCGACCTGCTGGCAGCCGAGGCGTTCGGCACCTTCGACGGGCTCGTCGCCCGGGCCGCGGAGCGGCTGGTGCTGGTGGCCCGCGGCGTCGACCCGGCCTCGCTGGTCGTGCCCGAGGCCGGGCACCTGGCCCTGCGCGAGGCCTACGAGTCCAACCTCCGCGGCTATCGCGACGGAGGCCGGGCGGGCCTGCACGGATGGCTGCTCTACGCGGCCGAGGCGCAGGCGCGGGGTGCGGAGTCGAGCCCCCTGAAGAGCCACTGACAGTCACTGAAATGGCTCCGGACAGGTGAGCGGCACCGGGATTGAACAGGAGTCCTGTGCAGTCTCGATGCCGCTCGATACATGGGGTGTGGCTACCAGGCGTGCAAGTTCCAACTACTGATCCCCGGTAAGTCCGGGAGGTTCAGCGCCCTGTAGGAAGGGTAGGTCGCCGCGTGGGTACCGGCCCCATGTGGTCTGTGGAGTTGTGACTCCCTGTGTACGCCGATCCGGGGGGCATCACAAGGCTTGACTTTGCTGCGGCGGAGTGGGCGCGCGGGTCTCAGGCGGAGAGGCGCCGGCGACGCGCGTTCAACCACCAGGCGGCACCGATCGCGGCGACCCCGCCGACCGTCAGCGTGGCCAGCGTCTGGCGTGCCGGTGGCAGCCGGACCCGCCGGCGCAGGGCCACCGGCTTGTCGAAGACCAGGATCGGCCAGCCGCGCTCGCGGGCGATCCTGCGGAGGTCCTTGTCCGGGTTCACGGCGTAGGGGTGGCCCACCGCCTCGAGCATGTACACGTCGGTGACGGAGTCGCTGTAGGCGTAGGACCGCTCGAGGTCGTAGCCGTAGGTCTCGGAGAGCTCGCGGATGGCCGTCGCCTTGGCCTCGGCGTAGGCGTAGAAGGTGATGCCGCCGGTGTACCTGCCGTCGACGACCTCCATGTGCGTGGCCACGACCTTGTCGGCGCCGAGCATCTCCCCGATGGGCTCGACCACCTCGGCGCCGCTCGTCGAGACGATGATGACGTCGCGGCCGGCGAGGTGGTGGTCCTCGATCAGGCCGACCGCCTCGTCGTACACGAGCGGGTCGACGATGTTGTGCAGGGTGTCGGCCACGATCTCCCGGACGGTCTGCACGTTCCAGCCCGCGCACAGCTGCGACATGAACTGCCGCATCTTCTCCATCTGGTCGTGGTCGGCGCCGCCGACGAGGTAGACGAACTGGGCGTACGCCGAGCGCAGCACGGCTCCCCGGGAGATCAGCCCACCGGCCTGGAACTCGCGGCTGAACGCGAGAGTGCTCGACTTGGCGATGATCGTCTTGTCGAGGTCGAAGAAGGCCGCCGTCGGGCGAGCCACCGGGGTCATACCTCGATGGTAGGCAGAAGGGACGAATCGGGTGGGCTCGTTGACCATTTCGTGTCCACAGCCTGCCACTGTCGTCTCGTTGTCCACAGGCAGGGTCCCGCTCGGCGGCCGACGTCGCCGGGGCGGGCCAGATTCGGCCCATGGAAGCCGCCCCGCTGCTCGTCTCGACCGACCCGCTGCTCGTCGCCGACGTGCACCGCCTCGCCGCGGCGGCCGGTGTGGTCCCCGACGTGGTCGGCGATGCCGGCGCCGCCCTGCGGCTGTGGCCCGGCGCGCCCGTCGTGCTCGTCGGGGCGGACACCGTGCCGGCCCTCGCCGAGGTCCGTCCGCCACGGCGCTCGCACGTGCACGTCCTGTCCCGCGCGCCCGCGGCCGACCCCGTCTTCCGGGAGGCGCTCGGCGTGGGCGCCGAGACCGTGGCGGGGCTGCCGGAGTCGGAGGCGTGGCTGGTCGAGCTGCTCACCGACGTCGGTGACGGAGCAGCCGCGCCCGGGGTCACGATCGGGGTGATCGGCGGCGCCGGAGGAGCCGGCGCGACCGTGTTCGCCGCAGCGCTGGCCCGGCTCGCCTCGGCCTCCCGTTCCACGCTGCTGCTCGACGCCGATCCGCTGGGGGCGGGGATCGACCGCGTGCTCGGGCTGGAGTCCGCCGAGGGGATCCGCTGGGACGCGATGGCACAGACCACCGGTCGGCTCAGCTCGCGCTCGTTGCGGCAGGCGCTGCCGCGAGCCGGCCAGCTCTCGGTGCTGTCGTGGCCGGTCGACCGGTCGCCGCCCCTGCAGCCCTTCGCGGTGCGTGAGGTCCTCTCGGCCGGTCGACGAGGCTTCGCGGTCGTCGTGGTCGACCTGCCGCGCCACCTCGACGCCGTCGTCGAGGAGACCGTGGCGCGCTGCGACCACGTCGTCGTGGTCTCCACGGTGACGGTCCCCGGGGCAGCCTCGGCGGCGCGCCTGGCCCGGCGGCTCCCGGAGTGCGGCGCCCGGCGACACCTCGTCACCCGAGGCCGCTCGGGTGGGGTGCGCCCGGAGTCGGTGAGCCGGGTCCTCGGGATCCCGCTCCTGTGCGCCATGGGCGACCAGCGCGGGCTGGACGAGGCGATCGACCTCGGCGCCGGCCCCGCACGACCACGGCACGGACCGCTCGCCCGGGCCGCCCGCGCGGCCGTCGAGGCCCTGGTCCCGGCGGCGGCTCCGTGAGCACGCCCGCCCACGACGAGGCGCTGCCGTTCGAGCTGCTCGACGGGGTCCGCGAGGCGCTGGCCCGCGAGGCCGCGCCGCTGACCCCGCAGCTGGTGGCCCGGGCGTTGCGGGAGCAGGGCGGCCCGGTGGGCGACGCGACCGTGCTCGCGGTGCACGACGCGCTGCACCGCGACGTCGTCGGTGCCGGTCCGCTCGAGCCGCTGCTGCGGCTCGAGGGGGTGACCGACGTCCTGGTCAACGGCGCCGACCAGGTGTGGATCGACCGTGGCGCCGGGCTCGAGCCCACGGGTGTCCGGTTCCCCGACGACCACGCCGTACGCCGGCTGGCCCAGCGGCTCGCGGCGTCCGGGGGTCGCCGTCTCGACGACGCCTCGCCCTGCGTCGACCTGCGGCTGGCCGACGGGTCGCGGTTCCACGCCGTGCTGGCGCCGGTGTCGCGACCCGGCACGGTGCTCTCCCTGCGCGTCCCACGCTCGCGGGTGTTCACCCTCGCCGAGCTGGTCGCGGCGGGTGCCGTCGACCCGTTCGGCGCCGAGCTCCTGGAGCAGGTGGTGCACCGGCGCCTGGCGTTCCTGGTCAGCGGTGGCACGGGCAGCGGCAAGACCACCCTGCTCAACGCCCTGCTCTCCCTCGTCGCGGCCGACGAGCGGCTGGTGCTCGTCGAGGACGCCTCCGAGCTGCGGCCCGAGCACGGCCACGTCGTGGCGCTCGAGGCGAGGCCGCCCAACATCGAGGGCGCGGGTGAGATCACGCTGCGCACCCTGGTCCGCCAGGCCCTCCGGATGCGCCCGGACCGGCTCGTGGTCGGCGAGGTGCGCGGTGCCGAGGTGGTCGACATGCTCGCCGCCATGAACACCGGTCACGAGGGTGGCTGCGCCACGGTGCACGCCAACTCGGCGGCCGACGTACCCAGCCGGATCGAGGCCCTGGCGCTGGCGGCCGGGATGTCGCGCGAGGCGGCGCACAGCCAGCTGTACTCCGCGCTCGACGTCGTCATCCACCTCGACCGGGGACGCGACGGCCGCCGCCGGGTGCAGGAGATAGGCGTGGTGACCCGCACCTCGAGCGAGGTCGAGGTGGTCACGGGCGTGCGCTTCGCACCCGACGGGGGGCTGCTCCCGGGTCCGGCTCTCGACGCCCTCTCCGCGCTGGTGGAGCCATGAGGTTCGCCGTGGTGTCGGCGGTGCTGGCGGGCATCGCCGTCGCGGGGCTGGTTCCGGGTGCCGCGCCGGCGCTCACGCCGCATCCAACCGCGTCGGGGCAGTCGCCGGGTGGTGGTGCTGGTGGCCGCTGCGGGGGGACTGCTCGTGGGGTCGGCCGTGCTGGACCCCCACGACGTCGCGCTCGCGGCGGTGGCGATGCTCACCGCGGCGGGGGTCGACCGGATCCTGCGGCGGCGCCGTGCCGCGCTCGCCGCCCAGCGACGAGGGGAGCGGGTGCTGGGGGTGTGCGAGGCGATCGCCTCCGACCTCACCGCCGGGCAACCGCCCTCGGCAGCACTGGAGAGGGCTGCCCGTGAGTGGGACGAGCTCGCGCCGGTCGCCGCCGCCGGGAGGATGGGCGCCGACGTGCCGGGCGCCCTCCGCGACCTCGCCTCCCGACCGGGCGCCGGCCAGCTCCGCAGGGTGGCTGCCACCTGGCAGGTCGCCCACGACACCGGCGCGGGGCTGGCGGCGGCCATGCGCGCGGCGGGCGACGCGATCCGGGCCGAGCGTCGTACCACCAGGCTGGTGGCGACCGAGCTCGCGGCGGCCCACGCGACCGCCCGGATGCTGGCGGTGCTGCCGGTCGGCGTCCTCCTGCTCGGGGCCGGCGTCGGCGGCGATCCGGTCGGGTTCCTGCTGGGCAGCACCCCGGGGCTGGTGGTGCTGGCGGCCGGCCTCGGACTGTCCTTCGCCGGGCTCTCCTGGCTGGACCGCATCGCCGGGCGGGTGCTCCACCCGTGACCGCTGCCGCCGTGCTCGTCGCCGCGCTGGTCATCGTGGCGGTGCTGCTCTCCCGGCCGCCGCGACCGGCACTGACCCACGATCCGGCGCCCGTCCCGGTGCGGCCGGAGCAGGCCGCCCTGCGTCGCCTCCGGGTCCCACTCGCCGGGGTCGCCGGTCTCGGCGGCTGGGCGATGGTGGGTGGGCCGGTCGGAGTGGTCGTCGGCGCGGTCGGCGCCGCCGTGGTCTGGGTGGTCCTCGGTCGGGGCGAGTCCCCCGAGGTCGTCCGCCGCCGGGCGCAGCTGCTGCAGGACCTGCCGCTCGGGGTCGACCTGCTCGGCTCGTGCCTCGAGGCGGGAGCCGCCCCGGTCGGGGCCCTGGAGGCGGTGGGCCGTGCGGTCGGTGGCCCGGTCGGCGAGGAGTTCCTCGTGCTGCACCACCGGCTCGCCATCGGCGTCGACCCGGCCCAGGCGTGGGCGGCCGTGGCGCGTCACCCCCAGCTCGGACCCCTCGGACGAGCGGTGGCCCGGGCCCACGACTCCGGTGCGTCGGTGGGGCGGGCGGTGCACCAGCTCTCCGAGGAGCTCCGCGAGGGGCTGCAGGCCGAGGTCGAGGCGCGAGCCCGCAGCATCGAGGTGAAGGCGTCGGCGCCGCTGGGCGTCTGCCTGCTGCCGGCCTTCGTGCTGCTGGGCGTGGTGCCTCTCGTCGCCGGGGTGTTCGGCTCGATGCAGCTGTTCGGATGAGCCGCCCGGACGACCCGTTGGCGTCCACAGGGCGGTCCGGGCAGGGGTTGTCCACCGGCCCGCGTGCGGGCGGTCGCCGCGACCGGGACGAGCGGCGAACCTCGGCGGGTCAGCACACCCCGTCCGGGTCCTGGCGACACGGACATCGACCTGTAGGAGAAGCCATGCAGCACACCGCACTCGCCCGATCGCAGTCCCTCTCCCCGGCCCTCCACCGCCCGCGGCCCGACGCTCGCTCACGCTCGTCCGCGACGAGGTCGGCGCCAGCACCGCCGAGTACGCCACCGTCACGGGCTGCGGAGTCGGCTTCGCCGCCGTGCTCTTCAAGTTCCTGACCAGCAACGCCGGGCAGCAGCTGATCTCGGTGATCTTCCGCGCGATCCGCGCACTGCTGCCGTTCTGAGACGCCCCCGAACCGACCGGCGGGGCGGGCCGGGGCTGCCCGCCCCGCCGGTCAACCACACCACCCGAGAGGAGCCCGCAGATGACCACCACCCCCCGAGCACGTCGCGAGCACGGCGCCGTCACCGCCGAGGCGGCCGTCGTCCTGCCCGTCCTCGTGCTGTTCACCGTGACGATGGCCTGGCTGGTCTGCGTCGGTCTCACCCAGCTGCGCGCGCTCGACGCCGCTCGCGAGGTCGCCCGGGCCGCGGCCCGCTCCGAGAGCACCGACGGCGCCGTGGGGCTGGGGCGTCGCGTCGCTCCGGACGGCTCCCGGGTCTCCGTGCGACGCGAGCAGGACGCCGTGGTGGCGACCGTGGTCAGCCCGGTCCGTGCCCCTGGCGGGCTGCTGGGCCACCTCGGCGTGGCCCACGTGACGTGCGTCCGCGGTCTCGGCCCCGGAGCCCGAGCAGTGACCCGCTCCGACCGGGGGTTGGCCAGCGTCCTCGGCATCGCCCTGATGGGGCTGCTGCTGTGCCTCACCCTCGGGATCCTGTGCGGCGTCGCGGTGGTCGGCGCCCATCGCGCTGCCCAGTCCGCCGCAGACCTGGCCGCCCTGGCCGGTGCCGGGAGCGTGCAGGACGGCGGCGACGCCTGCGCCCGGGCAGCGGTCATCGCCGTGCGCAACCACGCGCAGCTGCAACGCTGCGAGGTCGAGGGCTGGAGCGTGTCCGTCGTCGTGGTCGCGACGACCCGGTTGCCGATCGGCCGGGTGCAGCTGCCGGCTCGTGCTCGGGCGGGGCCGGTTCAGGCCTCGGCGCGCTCGTCCTCGCCGTTCTCGCGCTCGTCGCGCTTGTAGTCGTCGAGCCGCTGGCTCAGCTCGCTGACCTTCTTGCGGTCGGCCCGGCGGGCGCTCGCCCGACGCGCACCGGCACGGAACAGGCCCAGGCTGACCACGAGCACCAGCAGGGTGCCCATGCCGAAGAAGAAGACCTGACCGGCGGACAGGTCGAGGTTGGCGGAGCCGAGGTCGATGGTCGTGGGGTCGCCCCCGCCGAAGAGCGCGGCGATGACGACGAGCACGACGACGATGAGCAGGATCAGCGCGACGACGAACACGTCTCGACCCTAGACCGTGGCCACGCCCGAGAGCAGGAGGTCGAGCAGCGCCACGGCGCCGGATTTGTCGAGCGGGTTGTTCTGGTTCCCGCACTTGGGCGACTGGACGCAGGAGGGGCAGCCCTCGGCGCACCCGCAGGCGGCGATGGCCGCGCGGGTCGCCCGCAGCCACGGCACGGCCGAGCGGTAGCCGCGCTCGGAGAAACCGGATCCGCCGGGGTGGCCGTCGTGGACGAAGACGGTGAGCCGGCCGGTGTCGGGGTGCAGGGCGGTGGAGACCCCACCGATGTCCCACCGGTCGCACGTGGCGAAGAGCGGGAGCAGGCCGATCGAGGCGTGCTCGGCCGCGTGGGCCGCCCCCGGCAGGTCGGCCGCGGCCAGTCCCGACTCGTCGAGCACGTGCGCGGGCAGCGTCCACCACACCGCGGTGGTCTCCAGCACCCGCTCGGGCAGGTCGAGCGGCTCCTCGCCGATCACCTCCCCGGAGGGGACCCGGCGCTTGAGGAAGGAGACCACCTGGTGGGTGACCCGCACCGAGCCCAGGCTCAGCCGGGCCTCGCCCCACGCCACCGCCTCCCGCTCCGTGAGGATCTCGATGTCGGTGACCTCGCGGGCCGTCGTCGAGTAGTCGGGGTCGGCGCGCACCACCACCGCCACCGACTCCGCCAGGTCCAGCTCGGTGACCATCCAGGTCTCGCCCTGGTGCAGGTAGACGGCCCCGGTGTGGGCGGTGCCGTGCGCCGCGTGGGCGTCGACGGTGCCCAGCACCCGGCCGGTGACGTCCTCCACCAGCCGGACCGGTGAGCCCCCGGAGCCGCGGATGTCGGCGAGGTCGCTGGCGCGACGGCGGTCGGTCCAGAACCACCCGTGCGGCCGTCGTCGCAGCAGGCCGCCCTCGGTGAGCGCGTCGACAGCGGCGCGCGCGCCCGGGCCGAACAGCGGCAGGTCGCGCTCGGTGAGCGGTGACTCGGCGGCCGCCGCGCACAGGTGCGGCCCGAGCACGTACGGGTTGTCCGGGTCGAAGACGTTGGCCTCGACCGGCTGGCCGAGCAGGGCCTCGGGGTGGTTCACCAGGTAGGTGTCGAGCGGGTCGTCGCGCGCCACCAGCACCGCGAGGGCGTCGCGTCCGCTGCGACCCGCCCGGCCGACCTGCTGCCACATGGCCGCGCGGGTCCCGGGGAAGCCCGCCAGCAGGATGGCGTCGAGCCCGCTGATGTCGATGCCCAGCTCGAGGGCGTTGGTCGCCGCCAGGCCCGAGGAGCCGTCCCGAGCGCAGGTCCTCCTCGAGGGCCCGTCGCTCCTCCGGCAGGTAGCCACCGCGGTACGCCGCCACCTGGTCGGCGAGCGAGGCGTCCACCTCGCGCAGCAGCCGACGGGCGGTGAGGGCCACCGTCTCGACCCCCCGGCGCGACCGGACGAAGGCCAGCGTGCGCACCCGTTCGACCACCAGGTCGGTGAGCAGGTCGGCCACCTCGCTGGTCGCCGAGCGGCGCACCGGCGCGCCGTTCTCCCCGACTCCCGGCACGAACGGCGGCTCCCACAGGGCCAGCGCCTGCCGGCCGCGAGGCGACCCGTCGCCGGTGACGGCCTCGACGGTGAGCCCGGTGAGCCGTCCGGCAGCGACCTCGGGCTCGGCCACGGTGGCCGAGGCCAGCACGAACGTGGGGTGGGCGCCGTACAGCGCGGCCACCCGGCGCAGGCGTCGCAGCACGTGGGCGACGTGGGCCCCGAACACGCCGCGGTAGTGGTGGCACTCGTCGACGACGACGTACCGCAGCGACGCCGAAGAAGCGCGACCACCGCGCGTGCCCGGGGAGCAGCGAACGGTGCAGCATGTCGGGGTTGGTCAGCACGTACTCCCCGTGGTCGCGCGTCCACTCCCTCATCTCCGGCGTCGAGTCGCCGTCGTGCGTGCCGCAGCGCAGGTCCGGCAGGTCGAGCCGGCGCAGCGACGCCAGCTGGTCCTGGGCGAGCGCCTTGGTGGGGGAGAGGTAGAGGACCGACGCGCCGCGCTGCCCCTTGGGTCCGCGGGCGCTCTCGATCGCGTGCAGGGCGGGCATCAGGTAGCAGAGCGACTTGCCCGACGCCGTGCCCGTCGAGACCACCGCGTGGCGACCCTGGTGGGCCCGGTCGGCGCAGTCGCGCTGGTGGGTCCACGGGGCGGGCACGCCCGAGCTCTCGAGGGCGGCACGGACGGGGGCGCCCAGCCAGTCCGGCCACTCGGTGAGGCGGGCGGGTCGCGCCTCGACGAGCTCGAGATGGGTGAGGCTCTCGGAACGGCCCGGGGCGCCGCGGAGCCGCGCCAGGGTCGTCTCGAGGTCCACCACGTGCACCCCCACAGTCTCCCAGTGCACGAGTGTCCGGCCTGACGGTCTCCCCACGCCACGCGGTGCGGTCGTGGTTCAATAACGGCACTTGTAGTGCACGCGTGGGAGCGACAGGTCCGCTGGGCCGCGCTCTAAGGAGACACAGTGGACCTTTCGCTGCAGACCCGTGAGGTCGACAGCCGGACGATCGTCGCCGTCGGCGGTGAGATCGACGTGTACACGGCTCCCAAGCTCCGCGACAAGATCACCGAGCTCGTCGGAGAGGGCCACCACGACCTCGTCATCGACATGGAGGGCGTCGACTTCCTCGACTCCACCGGCCTCGGTGTGCTGGTCGGCGGGCTGAAGAAGGTACGGGCGTACGACGGCTCGATGGAGCTGATCTGCTCCCAGGACCGCCTGCTCAAGATCTTCCGGATCACCGGCCTCGCGAAGGTCTTCACGATCCACGACTCCGAGTCCGCCGCGCTCGGAGCCTGACCCCTCGCAGGTGCCCTGAGGGTGCCGCCGAAAAGGTCCGCTCGCCGTGTGAACCCGGTCACGGCACCATGCCCGGA
>CAWCFR010000040.1:0-149698 GCA_963794725.1 uncultured Actinomycetota bacterium | reverse complement strand
ACGACCGCTGAGAAGCGGTCTCGCTGGCACGCCCTGCGGCCGTGGCTCCTGCTCGGTGGCTTCGTCGCCGTGTGGTGGGTCCTCTCGACCGGAACCGCCCAGGCCGACAGCACGCCGCGCCTCCACCTGGTGGAGCGCGTCTCGGGTCTGACCCAGTCGACGCCGGTGCGTCACCTCGCGGACCACCGTCACCAGGTGAAGGCCACCGTGCACCACGCAGCCACCCCGGTGCGCGACCGGGTGAAGACCGTCTCGCACGTCACCGACTCCACCGCCGACGTGGCCGCGACGAGCATCCGCGAGGTCACCGACGGCCAGCTTCCCAGCATCGTGAAGACCCCGATGACGAAGCTCACCCGCAAGGCCACGGGCACCATCGGTGACGCCGTGCCGAACGTGGCCCCGATGTCGGAATCCTCAACCACACAAGGGGATTCGGCTCATCGCGGGTCGAACAACGACTCCGCTCTCGAGTCGTTCTCGAGGGTCGCATCGAGCTCGACCACGACGGCTTTCCTCGACACCCTCGAGGTGACCCCCATCGCCTTCGCCAGCCGTACGGCGGCAGCGCTCGGCGGGCCCTTCGGTGGCCCCCTCGACGCGCCGGCCAGTGCACCGCACTCGGCCTCGTTCACCTCCGTCGTACTGCTCTTGCTGATCGGTCTCCTCGGCGCGTTCATGCTCTGGAACCGTTTCGGCACCCAGGACTTCCGTATGGGGCGCCTCGCGCGGCTGCCCGGCGGAGCTTCGCACGACCCCGGTTCCTCGCCTGACTGACGTGGGTTCCCGCGTTCTTCATGAACGCCGCGACCTCACGGCCGGCCTCAGCGCTGGCCACCACGTCAGTCAGTCAAAGGAGCAATCTCGATGCGTACCTCAGTACGCCGAGCGTTGTGCGCGACTGCGATCGCCGGAGGCTTCACGGTTCTCGGCATCGCACTCACGACCACCTCGGCATCAGCAGCAGGACCCGACACCACGTCGGGCGTCAGCGGAACAGTGGCCGGTAACCAGACCGGCGGCCAGGCGGCCGCCCCGGCCGACGTGTCCGGAAACCAGGTGACCGTCGCAGGCAACGGCAACAACGCCGGCGGCGGTACCGACCAGGGCGGCAACGGCGGCGGTTCCTCGTCCGCCGGCTCGTCCAGAGTTCGGCAGAGGGCACCTCGGGTGCGGGCGGCAACGGGTCTGGCAACCAGACCGATGCCGGCGCGACCGCCCCGGTGGACGCCTCCGGCAACCAGGTGACCGTGGCCGGCGACAACAACCGGAACGAGAGCAGCACTCCTCGTGACGGCGCCGCCGGCAACGACTCCGACGGCAGCACGACGTCGGGTGCGGCGGGCAACGGTTCCGGCAACCAGACCGACGCCGGGGCGGACGCCCCGGTCGGTACGACGGGCAACCAGGTGACCGTGCTCGGTGACGGCAACGCCGCCAGTGCCGGTCGTACGCCGGACGGTGACCAGGCCCAGGGCGCGAGCTCGGACGGGTCGACCACCGACGGTCAGAACGGGACCGGCGCGGGCAACCAGACGGGTGCGGGCGCGACCGCTCCGGTGGACGCCTCCGGCAACCAGGTGACCGTGCTCGGTGACGGCAACCGCTCCACCGACACCGCCGGCGACAACGCCGGTTCGGGGTCGACCCAGGGAGCCGGCAACACCACCGACGGTGGTCAGGGAACGGGTTCGGGCAACCAGACCGACCCGGCCGTCTCCGCTCCGGTGGACGGCTCGGGGAACCAGGTGACCGTGCTCGGTGACGGCAACCGCTCGCAGGACACCTCCGGTGACAGCGCCGGTTCGGCGCCTGCTCCGGCCGCCGGCAACACCACCGACGGTGGCAACGGGTTCGGGGACGGCTCCGGCCGCCGGCAGCACCACCGACGGCGGCAACGGTTCGGGTTCGGGCAACCAGACCGAACCGACCGTCGCGGCTCCGGTGGACGGATCCGGGAACCAGGTCACCGTGCTCGGTGACGGCAACGAGTCGGCTCGCGCCGAGGGTCCGGAGGGGACCATCGACGGCAGCGACACCGCCGCCGACGACGCGGGTACCGACCAGACCGGTGCCGACGGTTCCGCGACGACGGGCGGCGACCCGTCGTTGACCGGTTCCGGTGCACAGGGCGGGCCCGCGGTCCCGGTTGCGGGCATCCTGCCCCAGACCGGCGCCGCGGCCGGCCTTCTCGGATGGGCCGCGACCGGCGCGGCCGTCCTCCTGCTCGGCCTGGCGCTCACGCTCTTCGGGCGCCGGCACACAGACGGCCCGGGGAGGGGCCGAACGAGGTTGGTCGCCTGACGGGGGCGACGACCAGTCTCCCGGGGCCCTTCCGCCGCCGTTGCTTGGTGCGGCGGGGGGCTCCGGACCGGGGGGCGGGTGGATACCACGCCACCCGACAGCGGGTCTCCGGTCTCCCTATGCGGGGGCATGGGAGGTCGGAGGCCCGTGCCCCGTCCGGCTGCACGCCTGTCTGCCACTACGCTCTGGCAGCGGACGCGTGGCCGCTCGGCCGCGTCCGGGAGGGAGCTCGATGCCGCAGAACCACCCCTTCGACGTACGCCGTGCCGGCGTGCTGCTCCATGTCACGTCCCTGCCGGGGAGCGGCAACCTCGGACCCGCTGCCTACGCCTTCGTCGACTTCCTGGCGGAGGCCGGTTGCACGGTCTGGCAGGTGCTGCCGCTCGTGCCGGTGCACGACGACGACCCCTCGCCGTACAACTCGCTCTCCTCGATGGCGGGCAACCCGCGGCTGATCGACGAGTCGGCGCGACACCGGTTCGGCATGACGACGCCGGCGCAGCTCAGCGACGAGCAGCGCGTGCAGTACGACGCCTGGTGCAGCCAGCACGCCGAGTGGCTCGACCCGTACGTCGAGTTCACCGCGCTGCGCGAGCTGCAGGGCAACCGGCCGTGGCAGGAGTGGGAGCCGGCGCTGCGCGACCGCGAGCACGCGGCGGTCGGGCAGGCCCTCGGGCCGCACCTCGACCGGGTCGAGGCGCTGCGCCTCGAGCAGTGGGTCTTCGACGAGCAGTGGCGTGCGCTGACGACGTACGCCGCGAGCCGTGGCGTGCTGCTCTTCGGTGACCTGCCGATCTTCGTGGCGCCCGACAGCGCCGACGTGTGGGCCTCCCGAGAGCTGTTCCTGCTCGACGAGCAGGGGCGGCCGACCTCGGTCACCGGGGTGCCGCCGGACTACTTCGCCGCGGACGGGCAGCGCTGGAACAACCCGCACTACGACTGGGACCGGATGGCCGGCGACGGCTTCTCCTGGTGGCGGCGCCGGATCGCGCGCCAGCGCGAGCTGTTCGACCTCGTCCGGATCGACCACTTCCGCGGGTTCGAGGCCGCCTGGCACGTGCCGGTCGAGGCGGCCAGCGCCCGGGAGGGCCACTGGGTCGCCGGACCAGGGAGCGCCGTGCTCGACGCGCTGGTCGAGGAGGCCGGGCCGGGCACGCTGGTGGCCGAGGACCTCGGCGTGATCACCCCCGAGGTCGACCGCCTGCGCCGCGACGCCGGGCTGCCGGGGATGAAGGTGCTGCAGTTCGCCTTCGACGGCTCCGCCGACAACCCCTACCTGCCCGTGAACCACGGCGAGCAGAGCGTCGTCTACACCGGCACCCACGACAACGACACCACCGTCGGCTGGTGGGAGTCGCTCGACGAGTCGACCCGCGCGGTCGTGCGCTCGCACCTCTTCGACCGCGACCAGCCGATGCCGTGGGCGCTGATCGCCCTGGCGCTGGCGTCGTCGGCCCGCCTGGCCGTCGTACCCGCCCAGGACCTGCTCGGGCTCGGCAGCGAGGCGCGGATGAACACCCCCGGGACGACCGCCGGCAACTGGACCTGGCAGGCGCCGGCCGACGCCTTCGACGAGCGGCTGGCCGGCCAGCTCCGGGCGCTGGTCGCCGACGCCCTGCGGCTCGGCGACTAGTCGAGGCCGACCCGTCGACGGCGGCCTGTGAGACCCCTCACCAGTGCCGCGCGTGCTGTCGGGAACCGGGTGACGGAAGCCTCACAATGCGTAGACGTGAGTGACACCCGCGAGACCTACAAGGTCCTTGATCTCGCGCTGCGCATCGGCGAGATCCTGCTCTCCTCCGGCGCCGGCGCTGCCGACGTGACGGCCACGATGCAGGCGCTGACCCGGCACCACGGGCTGCGCAACGCCGACATCGACGTGACCTTCACGCTGCTGCGGACGAGCTACCAGGACGACCCCGACGAGATGCCGGTGCTGCTCACCCGCAACGTGCAGACCCGCGACATCGACTACGACGACCTGACCCGCGTGCACCTGCTGATCGGCGACGTCCTGCACGACCGGGTGAGCCTCTCGGACGCGCGGGCGCAGGTGGCGCGGATCAACTCGACCGGGCACTACCTGCCGAAGTGGTCGATCGTGCTGGGCCACGGCCTGGTCGGCGGTGGCATCGCGGTGGTCCTCGGCGCCGGTCTCGTCGTCACGCTCGTCGCGACCATCGCCGGGATCCTGGTCACGGTGCTCACCCGGACCATGAACCGCCAGCGCTGGCCGATGTTCTACCAGCAGACGGCCGGCGGCCTGCTGGCCACGCTGCTCGCCCTCCTGACCACGCACGATCGACCCCCGCCTGGACGTCTCGCTGGTGATCACCGCGAACATCGTGATGCTGCTCAGCGGCATCGGCTTCATGGGCGCGATCCAGGACGCGCTGAGCGGGTTCTACCTGACCTCCGGGCGCCCGGATCATCGAGGCGCTGCTCGCCACGGCCGGCCTGATCGCCGGGGTGTCGGCCGGCATCGCGCTCGCTCCCAGGCTCGGGATCAGCCTGGCGCTACGTCGCACCGGGCGACACCGGTCTCGGCGCGCCGGCGCTGGTGCTGGCCGGCGCGATCGTGGCCGCGGTCGCCTTCGCGTTCACCAACTACGCCCCCTGGCGCGCGCTGCCGGCGATCGCGGTGACCACGCTGCTCGGCGCACGTCGTCTACCTCGGCGTCTTCGACAAGCAGCAGACGATGCCGTGGGCGGCCGGGTGCGCGGCCGTGCTGATCGGGGCGATCAGCTACTCGATCGCCGGCCGGGTCGGCGTACCGCCGCTGGTCGTGGTGGTGCCGGCGCTCGTGCCGATGCTGCCGGGGCTGCTGATCTACCGCGGCCTGAGCTACATGTCCGCCGGCGACAGCCAGGGGATCCTGCTGCTCACCAACGCGGCGGCGACGACCATCGCCCTCGCGGCCGGCGTGATCCTGGGGGAGTACGCCGCGCAGCCGCTGAAGAGCAACGTGCGCCGCGTCGAGCAGCGGCTGGCCGGGCCGCGCATGGTGGGCGTCCTGCACGGACACCTCGGCCGGCGCTGATCGATCAGGCGCGCGGCGTGCGGGGCGCGTTGAACGCCCAGAGGGTGTGCGAGTCGAGGGTGCTGAGGATGCGTCGCAGGGTGCTCATGGGGTGCCTCCGTTCGTGGTCTTGCTGTCCTATTGGAACGATCCAATTGCAGCACGGCCACCCCTCGGGGACCAAGCCGAGGCGACGTGTCGTCCCTCACGTGGCTCCGGGTTGTCCCGCGCGGGAGACTGGGCGGGTGAGTCCGATGCTGCTGCGTTCCCCGTCCGGCCTGCCCGGCGTCGTCCGCGGCATCCTGCGCGCCCCGGTGGGACTGCGCCGGGCCATGGGCACGGGCAACCGGCGGTTGAGCTACCCGGACTCCCCGCAGTTCCACGACGGCCTGTTCCACAACCGGCTGCCGGCCTCGGCCGCGCCCGAGGGGTCGGGCCGCGCCGGCATGGCGCGCGAGTTCGCGAGCAAGGGCCGCACCGGCAAGCCGAGCAGCCCGGTCGAGGTGGTCAGCCCCGAGCTGCCCGAGCAGGCGGCCGAGCTGGCCGCGACCTGGCTCGGCCACGCCACGGTGCTGCTCGAGATCGAGGGCCACCGCGTGCTCACCGACCCGGTCTGGAGCGACCGCGTCTCGCCGTCGCCGAGCATCGGGCCGCACCGCTTGCACCCGGTCCCGATGTCGGTGCACGACCTGCCGCGACTCGACGCGGTGCTGATCTCGCACGACCACTACGACCACCTCGACACCCGCACGATCGACGCGCTCGTGGCCGACCAGGACGCTCCGTTCGTCGTACCCCTGGGGATCGGCGCGCACCTCGCCCGGTGGAACGTGCCCGCCGACCGGATCGTCGAGCTCGACTGGGACCAGGAGCACCGGGTGGGCGGCCTGCGGCTGACCTGCACCGAGGCGCGGCACTTCTCCGGCCGGTCCCTCGGCGGCAACACCACCCTGTGGTCGAGCTGGGTGATCGCGGGGGAGCAGCGCCGCGTCTACTTCGGTGGCGACAGCGGCTACACCCCGGCGTACGCCGACATCGGTCGCGAGCACGGCCCCTTCGACCTGACCGTCCTGCCGATCGGCGCGTACGACGCCCGCTGGCGCGACGTGCACATGGACCCCGAGGAGGCGGTCCGGGCCCACCGCGAGCTGCGCGGCGACGTCCTGCTGCCGATCCACTGGGCCACCTTCGACCTCGCCTTCCACGCCTGGGGTGACCCGGCCGAGTGGGTGGTCCGCGAGTGCGCCGAGCACGACGTCCGGCTCGCGATGCCCCGGCCGGGGGAGCGCGTCGAGCCCGAGGCGCTGCCGACGGCCCCGTGGTGGCACGCGTCGATGTGACCTGAGGTCAGGAGCACGGCCCGGAGCCGAGGATCTTCAGGCCCTTGAGGTCGCCGGGCCCGTAGTCGCTGATCCTGACCCCCTTCTCGTACATGACCTCGTGGCGGTCGTCGACGTGGGCCAGCCCCAGCACGTGGCCGAGCTCGTGCAGCACCACGGCACGCTGCTGGCTCCTGCCTGCGGTGCGCCCGCCGATCTCCTCGAACGCCTCCTGCTCGAGGACGATCCGGCCGGTCAGGTAGCGCAGCGGACTGTCCCTCGAGGGTGCGTGAGCTGCCGCCGAAGCCGTCGACGCCGCCCGCCAGGGCGGGGAAGTCGGCCTCGTGGGCGAACGTGATCAGGATCGGCCCGCCCCGGGTGTTCCAGGCCGAGGCGACCTCGGTGGTCGGGCCGTCGTAGACGAACTTCAGGCCGCTGGCGGCGCTGGCCCGCTTCACCGCCGAGAACACGAACGAGGCCCTCGGGTCGTTCGACGGCGCGCCGTCGAAGTTGACGACGTAGTGGAGCGGAGCGCAGCTGCTGTAGGTCACCGGCATGTCGGCGGTGCCCGGCTGGATGTGCTCGAAGGCGTAGCTGCCCGGGCCCGAGGCCAGCAGCTGGTGCCTCGGACCGAGCCCGAGCGCGTCGCGCAGGCCCGGTGGCATCAGTCCGGGGACGACCACCAGCACGATCGCGAGCAGGATCAGGGTCAGCGCGCAGATGAGCAGGTTCTGCAGCAGCCGGCCCGCCCGGGTGGCAACGTGCGTCGTCACAGCTCAGCTCCCCCCGTGGACCGACAGCGACATCGATGATCCCCCGCGACGGCTGCGTTGTCACGGGCGCGGACACGGGTTCGGACACGGAGACGGGTGCCGGACCTGTCGCCGCCCGGACGTAGGGTTCGAGGAGAGATGAGCACGCAGTTCCCCCTCCCCGGCCTCCCCGCGGCCGAGGCCACCCCCGACGGCGACGGTGGGCCCGGGAAGCGCCGCCGCCCCAGCCGTGAACAGCTCCTCGAGGGGCTCAACGAGCCGCAGCGCGAGGCCGTCGTCCACGAGGGCGCACCGCTGCTCGTCGTCGCCGGCGCCGGGTCGGGCAAGACGCGGGTGCTCACCCGCCGGATCGCGTGGCTGATCACCGAGCGCAACGCCCACCCCGGCTCGATCCTGGCGATCACGTTCACCAACAAGGCGGCCGCCGAGATGCGCGAGCGCGTGGGGGAGCTGGTCGGTGGCCGGGCGAAGATCATGTGGGTCAGCACGTTCCACTCCGCCTGCGTCCGGATCCTGCGCAAGGAGATCGACAAGTTCGGCTTCAAGTCGAGCTTCACCATCTACGACGCCGCCGACTCCAAGCGGCTGATGACGCTGGTCTGCCGCGACCTCGACCTCGACGTCAAGCGGTTCCCGCCGCGGGCGATCCTCAACTGGGTCTCCAACGCCAAGAACGAGCTGCAGGACCACGAGGACGCCGCCAAGGACGCCCGCAACACCCAGGAGGAGACCTACGCCGCGGCGTACGCCGAGTACCAGCGCCGCCTCCGGCAGGCCAACGCGCTCGACTTCGACGACCTGCTGATGATGACCGTGCACCTCTTCCGGGCGTTCCCGGCGGTGCGGGAGAGCTGGCGGCGCCGGTTCCGCCACGTGCTGGTCGACGAGTACCAGGACACCAACCACGCGCAGTACGCCCTGATCCACGAGCTGTGCTCCGAGCAGATGGAAGAGGTGACGGGTGCCTCCGACGAGGACCGCACCTCACCCGCCGAGCTGATGGTCGTGGGTGACGCCGACCAGTCGATCTACGCCTTCCGCGGCGCCAACATCCGCAACATCCTCGACTTCGAGCAGGACTTCCCGAACGCGCGCACGATCATGCTCGAGCAGAACTACCGCTCCACGCAGACGATCCTGACCGCGGCCAACGCGGTGATCAGCCGCAACGACGGTCGCAAGCCGAAGAACCTGTGGACCGACGCCGGCGCCGGCGAGGGGATCATCGGGTACGTCGGCGACGACGAGCGCGACGAGGCCCGGTTCGTGGCCGAGGAGATCGACAAGCTCACCGACGACGGCAAGGCGCGTGCCGGCGACGTCGCCGTGTTCTACCGGACCAACGCCCAGTCCCGTGTCTTCGAGGAGGTGTTCATCCGGGTCGGGATGCCCTACCGCGTGGTCGGCGGGGTGCGCTTCTACGAGCGCCGCGAGGTCCGCGACGCGCTCGCCTACCTGCGGGTGCTGGTCAACCCGGCCGACTCGGTCTCGCTGCGGCGGGTGCTGAACACCCCCAAGCGCGGCATCGGTGAGCGCGCCGAGGCCTGCATCGAGGCGCTGGCCTCCCGCGACCGGATCACCTTCTGGGAGGCGCTCCAGCGCGCCGAGGACGCCCCCGGGCTGGCCAGCCGGTCGCTGAACCAGATCAAGGGCTTCGTCGACCTGATCGAGCAGCTCCAGCAGATGGTCGAGGCCGGGGAGCGCGCCGACGTGGTGCTCGAGCAGGTGCTCACCCGCAGCGGCTACCTCAAGGAGCTCGAGGACTCCGAGGACCCCCAGGACGAGACCCGGGTGGAGAACCTCGCCGAGCTCGTGGCCGTCGCCCGGGAGTTCGCCGACGACCCGGTGGTGGGTCCGTCCGCCGACCCGGCCGACCCCGACATCGCGCCACCCGGCCTCTCCGACTTCCTCGAGCGGGTGGCCCTGGTCGCCGACTCCGACCAGATCCCCGACGCACCGGAGGAGGGCGCGGGCGCGCCGCCCGGCGTGGTCACGCTGATGACGCTGCACACCGCCAAGGGCCTGGAGTTCCCGGTCGTGTTCCTCACCGGCCTCGAGGACGGCATCTTCCCGCACATGCGGTCGCTGGGCGACAAGCCCGAGCTCGAGGAGGAGCGCCGGCTGGCCTACGTCGGGCTGACCCGCGCCCGCGAGCGGCTCTACGTCTCGCGCGCCGTCGTACGGTCCGCGTGGGGGGCGCCGCAGCACAACCCGGCCTCCCGCTTCGTCGACGAGCTGCCGGTCGACCTCGTCGAGTGGCGGCGGACGGCGGACGCGATGTCCTCGTGGAACCGCCCGCAGCTCGGCTACCCGCAGGCAGGGTCGCGTGGCACGCAACGCCGCTTCGGTACGGCGACCGCACGGTCCGACGCCGCGAAGAAGGCCAAGGCCGCGCGGCCGATCCCGTCGCTGGAGCCGGGCGACCGGGTCAACCACGACTCCTTCGGCCTCGGCACGGTGATCGCCCTCGAGGGGCCGGGCTCCGACAACGCGGTCGCGTCGATCGACTTCGGCACCGAGGGCGTCAAGCGGCTGCTGCTGCGCTACGCGCCGGTCGAGAAGCTCTGACCTAGCGCCGCTTCACGACGAACTCGGGGCCCGCCACGGCAGCGACGAACTCGTCGATCTGCTCGACCGTGACGTCGGGTGCCCGCAGGGCCGCGGTGGCGAGCTGCATGGCCTCGGTGGGAGCCGACATGTCCAGCGCGATGTTGTCCGGGTCGCGGAAGTTGAGGATGTGTCCGAGCGGCTCGTCGCGGATCGGCGTGTACGGCACGCCCAGCTCCTCGAACCGCCGCTCCCACTCCTCGAGCTCCTCCCGTGATCCCGCGGCCAGGCCGAGGTGGTCGAGCCCGGTGGCCTGCTCGGTGAAGTCACCACCTGGCGCTTCGTCATGCGTGACCACGGTCAGCACGAACCCGGTCCCGGGGTGGATGCAGATGCGCCCGTACCCGATGTCCATCACCGCGACGAAGCCGAAGAGCTCGGTGTAGAAGGCCTCGCTGCGGTCGAGGTCGGTGACCGTCAGTGCTACGTGATCGATGCCGGTGAACGTGACCATCAGCCCATTCTCGGCTACGGATGCACCCCGTGCACGATCAGCGCCTGGAAGGGGTCGACCGGGTCGCCGCCTCCGGGGCGGACCTCGAGGTGCACGTGCGGGCCGGTGGTGTTGCCGGTGCTGCCGACCGCGCCGATGGTCTGCCCGCCGGTGACCTGCTGGCCCACCTTGACGCCGATGGCGGACTGGTGGGCGTACCAGAGCTCGGTGCCGTCGGGCAGCTTCTCGACGGTGCGGTTGCCGTAGGAGCCGGCCCAGCCGGTCTCGGTGATCACGCCGGTGGCCACGGCGAAGATGGGGGTGCCGGTGGGGGCGGCGAAGTCCAGCCCGGTGTGGTTGCTGACCCAGTGGCCGCCGGCCTGGCCGAAGCGGGCGGTGAGGTGGTACCCCCGGGTGGGCAGGTGCCAGGAGTTCTTCGGGATCTGGCCGGCCTTGGCCTCGGCGACGCGGCCCAGGGACTTCAGCTCGGCGTTGGACTGGGCGCCCTGCTCCTCGGAGGCGGGCGTGAGCTTGCTCGATGCGGAGTCCTGCAGCGCCTGGCGCTCGGAGTCGCGGCTGACCGCGATGCTGCGCCGCGAGTCGACGTACCCGACGGCGTCGGTGCCGTCGGGCGACGACGGCGCGTGCGCGGCCAGCGAGATCCTGCCGCGCGGCGAGCTGTGCCGCCGGGGTGACCGCACCGGCACCGGTGACGGTGAGCACGAGGGCGCCGAGGACCATCGGCAGACCCACCGCGACCCGGCGTCGGGTCGAGCGCGCGCGGTGACGGGGTGCGCTGCGGCGGCCCGGGGCAGGGCGGCGCCCGCTCCGGTCCCCACTCGGCCGACGGGGATCGGCCCGGTGGTTGGCCATGCGTTTCCTTCGCTTGGAGGCGGACTCGACTCGACACCATGTCACGGGGAAGTTGAATCCGAAACAGGGTCTTCCCCGTCTGTGGACCAACGAAACACCCTGCTCAGGGGCACGCCCGGAGCGATGTGGTCGCTGTCACCGTCCGTGCGGCGCGGGATAGCCTGCCCCCATGCTGCGCATCGTGGTCGCCAAACCGGGGCTCGACGGCCACGACCGGGGGGCCAAGGTCGTCGCCAGGGCCCTGCGCGACGCGGGCCACGAGGTCATCTACACCGGCCTGCACCAGACCCCCGAGCAGATCGTCGAGACCGCGATCCAGGAGGACGCCGACCTGATCGGGCTCTCCGTGCTCTCCGGCGCGCACATGACCCTGTTCAGAAAGCTCATGGAGCTGCTTGAAGGAGCGCGACGCCTCCGACATCGTCGTCTTCGGCGGCGGCATCGTGCCCCCGGAGGACGTCGAGCCGCTCGCCGAGATCGGCGTGACGAAGATCTTCACCCCCGGCGCCACCACCGGCGAGATCACCGGGTGGGTGGCGGAGCAGTTCCCGGAGGGTTGATCAGAACGCCAGGCTGCTGGTCAGCGGCAGGCTCAGGGTGCTGGGCGCCAGCGGGCTGGTGCTGATCGTGACCGGCTGCGTGACCACGTTGCCCGCGTAGGCGGCGTCGCTGGCGGCGATCGCGACCTGGATCCGGTGCCCGGCGGCGAACCGGTGCACGATGCCCGGCAGCTTCACGGTGACCGGCTTGGTCACGTCGGTGACCCGCAGCGGCGAGATCAGCCGGTTCTTCAGCGTCTTGGTCCCGTCGGGCGCGACGTCGTACACCTTGGCGAAGAGGACCAGCTGACCCGACGGGCCCTGGGCCTGGCTCTGCGCAGCCACCGGGGCAGTGAGGTGCAGCGTGACGCTGGGCGCGCCGACGACCTCGGCCGGAGACTTCAGCACCGGTGAGGTGAACGCGGCGAAGGTGCCCTGGTGCGTCGCTCGGCGGGTTGTTCACCTGGCCGAGCCCTCGAGCGCCGGAGGTCTCGGAGTACGACGTCGGGGTGGGGCCGGCGTTGGCGTAGGACGCGGAGCCCGGCGTGACCGATGCCTTGGTGGCGGTGAGGGCGTCGTTGCCGGTGAAGTAGAGGGTCTTGCTGGTGCCCACGTTCACGGTGCTGCTGGTGGCGTAGGCCTTGGCGATGGCCGTGCCGGCGTTCGAGGGGTCGGTGTCGTAGGGCACCCAGTCACGG
Source organism: uncultured Actinomycetota bacterium (assembly GCA_963794725.1). Classification (GTDB taxonomy): domain Bacteria; phylum Actinomycetota; class Actinomycetes; order Propionibacteriales; family Nocardioidaceae; genus Marmoricola. The sequence goes on along the minus strand of CAWCFR010000040.1, from coordinate 137,132 downwards.
AAGTAGGCGAACTCGGGCCCGGTCGAGGCGCTGCTGGTGCCGCGCACGTAGTGGTTCATCCAGTCCAGGAAGCGGCGACCGAGGTACGAGTCTGCGCAGGGACGCGGCGCCGAAGTCGAGCTCACCGGGTGCCGGCGTCGAGCCGGAGTGGCCCCACGACTGCCAGACCATCTTCACCGGCGTGCCCTGCGCCTTGAGCTGGGCGTAGGTCGCGGAGGCCTCGTTGAGGTTGAAGAGGGTGTCCTTCTCGCCCTGGACCAGCAGGGTCGGGATCTTGATCTTGCTCGCGTACGAGGTACCGACGCGTGCCTGGCCAGCGCCACTGGTGCCGGCGTCGGGGTAGCCGACGCTGTTCATCGCAGGGCGCCCGTGCAGGCCTGGTCGTTGAAGTTCGGGCAGCCCGCCAGCGTGGTCGGGTCGTTGTTGCCGTTCTCGACGCCCGAGACGATGCCGTCGGCGAAGAACAGGTCGACCCACTCCTTCTTGGCCACGTTGCCGGGCGCCAGGGAGTAGTTGAGGTCGTTCCAGGTGATGATCGGGATGATCGCGTCGATGCGCGGGTCCTGGCTGGCCACGGCGTACTGGATCTGGCCGCCGTACGAGCCACCGATCATGCCGACGCGCGGGTCGCCGGCCTTGGACTCCATCGCGATGGAGCGGAGGTACTGCGTCTTGCCGGTCGCCTGGTCGGTGTAGGCGCGGGTGCCGGCCAGCACGTCGTCCATCTGCTTGCCGGCCTTGCCGTCCCAGTCGGGGTCGTCGAGCTCGATCTTGCAGGTGGTCTTGCCGAAGCCGAGGCCGGAGTAGGAGAGCACGGCGTAGCCCTGGTTGACGAAGCCCTTGCCGATCGCGGTCTGGTTGTCGTCGTCCTTGCTGCCGCCGAAGCCGTGGGTGGTCAGGATCGCCGGCACCGGGTGGGCTGCGCTGGCGCCGTCGGGCAGGTACAGGTCGGCGTCGACGCTGCAGGCCTGGTCGTTGTTCGGGCCGACCGTCACCGGCACCGTGATCGCGGTGAGGCTGTAGCCGGGGGTGTCGTCGGTCGTGGCGGCGGTGGCCGAGCCGCCGGCCGCGACGGAGACGCCGGTCGCGACGAGGGCAGCGGCGACCAGGCAGGTGAGAGAGCGAGTGGGCATGTCCTACCAACGAGTAGGAATGGCTCCCGTTACGTGGTCTCGACTTCGCTCGACCACCAGGTGGTCGAGCGAAGTCGAGACCACTCAGCTCTGCTGGCGGGCGAACGTGGCGACGAGGTCCGCCAGCCGCTGGGGATCGGCGCGGGGCAGCCAGTGGCCGGAGTCGACCTCGACCCGGGTCAGGTTGCGGCAGCGGGCCTCGAGCCCGTCCAGCGCGCCCGGGGTCACGAAGGGGTCGCGGAGCAGGAGCACCAGCTGCACCGGCAGCGACGTGCGCCACGGCACCGGTCGGCCGGTGCGCTTGAGCACGTTGGCCCGGTAGAGCTCGATCGAGCCGATGGCGTTCTCGGCGACCTCGCGTCCCCACGGCAGCAGCTCGATGGTCGGGTCCCGGCGCCGCATCAGCCACCGGGTCGAGGCCTGCCCACGGCGCCACGACAGCTCGGGCAGCCGCGGCAGCTGGAAGAAGAGGATGTACCAGCTGTGCATCAGCTGCGGCAGCATCTGCCAGCGCCCGCGCCAGTCCGAGGCACGGCTGGCGATGTGGTCCAGCGGCGGCCCGCTGACCGAGGTGTACGACGCCAGCCGGTCCTCCAGGCGCGGGTCCCAGGTGGACGAGGCGACGACGTCCCAGCCGAGGGTCGAGCCCCAGTCGTGGCCGACGAGGTGCACCTTCTCGCCGGCAGGGACGGTCTCGTCGAGCACGGCGATCACGTCCTCGACCAGCAGCGCGAGCCGGAAGGCCGCCCGGCCGGCCGGCTTGCTCGAGGCGCCGGCACCGCGGTTGTCGAGGGTGACCACGTGCCAGTCGTCCGGCCCACCTTCTTCGAGCAGAGCCTGCACCACCGGCTCCCACATGCGCTGGTCGTCGGGGAAGCCGTGCAGCAGCACCACGTGGACCGGTGCGGTGCGCTCGCCGTACTCGCGGACGGCGATGGTCACCGGCGGGGAGACCTGCGGCGTCACCTGCGTCTCCGTGGGCTGCACGTGACGCACCCTACGTTTCCCTGCCCTCCCGCCGGGACTAAGGTCGGGCAGACCCCAGAGCACTCGAAGGAGCGGTTGACCCGTGGACCTGATGGAGTACCAGGCGAAGGAGCTCTTCGCCAAGCACGACGTGGCAGTGACGCTCGGCAAGACCGTGGAGACGGCCGCCGAAGCCCGCGAGGCCGCCGAGGAGATCGGTGGTGTGGTCGTCGTCAAGGCGCAGGTCAAGGCGGGTGGCCGCGGCAAGGCCGGCGGGGTCAAGATCGCGAAGACCCCCGACGAGGCCGAGGAGCACGCGAAGAACATCCTGGGCATGGAGATCAAGGGACTCACCGTCCACCGGGTCTCGGTCGTGCCGGCCACGCCGCCGGAGGAGGAGTACTACTTCTCCTTCCTGCTCGACCGCTCCAACCGCTCCTACCTGTGCATCGCCTCGGTCGAGGGCGGCGTGGAGATCGAGGAGGTCGCGAAGACCAACCCCGACGCCGTGAAGAAGATCCCGATCGACGCCGGCACCGGTGTCGACGAGGCCAAGGCCGCCGAGATCGTCGAGGAGTCCGGGTTCCCCGCGGAGCTGAAGGACCAGGCGGTCGCGATGGTCCAGGCGCTGTGGACGGTCTTCACCGAGGAGGACGCCACGCTGGTCGAGGTGAACCCGCTCGCGCGGCTCGAGGGCGACAAGCTCGAGGCGCTCGACGGCAAGGTCTCCCTCGACGAGAACGCCGACTTCCGCCACGAGGACCACGAGCAGTTCGAGGACAAGGACGCCGCCGACCCGCTCGAGGCCAAGGCCAAGGCGAAGGGCCTCAACTACGTCAAGCTCGACGGCGAGGTCGGCATCATCGGCAACGGCGCGGGGCTCGTGATGAGCACCCTCGACGTGGTGGCGTACGCCGGCGAGGACCACGGCGGCGTGAAGCCCGCCAACTTCCTCGACATCGGCGGCGGCGCGAACGCCGAGGTGATGGCCAACGGCCTCGACGTGATCCTCGGCGACGACCAGGTCAAGAGCGTGTTCGTGAACGTCTTCGGCGGCATCACCGCCTGCGACGAGGTGGCCAACGGCATCAAGGGCGCGCTGGAGATCCTGGGCGACCAGGCCACCAAGCCGCTCGTCGTACGCCTCGACGGCAACAACGTGGACAAGGGCCGCAAGATCCTCGACGACCTCGACCACCCGCTGGTCACGCAGGTCGACACGATGGACGGTGCGGCCGACAAGGCCGCCGAGCTGGCTGCGAAGTGAGGGGCTGACATGTCGATCTACCTGAACAAGGACTCCAAGATCATCGTCCAGGGCATGACGGGCGGGATGGGCTCCAAGCACACCACCCTGATGGTCGAGGCGGGCTCGAACATCGTCGGCGGCGTCAACGCCCGCAAGGCCGGCACCAGCGTCGAGCTGGGCGGCAAGGACCTGCCCGTCTTCGGCAGCGTCGAGGAGGCGATGAAGGAGACCGGCGCCGACGTGTCGGTCGTCTTCGTGCCGCCGGCGTTCACCAAGGACGCCTGCATCGAGGCCATCGACGCCGGCATCGGCCTGCTCGTGGTGATCACCGAGGGCGTGCCCGTGCAGGACACGGCCGAGGTGTGGTCCTACCTGGACGGCAAGTCGACCCGGATGATCGGCCCGAACTGTCCCGGCGTGATCACGCCCGGCGAGTCGCTGGCCGGCATCACGCCGCACACGATCGCCGACACCGGCCCCATCGGCCTGGTCTCCAAGTCGGGCACGCTGACCTACCAGATGATGTTCGAGCTCAAGGACCACGGCTTCTCCACCGCCATCGGCATCGGCGGCGACCCGATCATCGGGACGACGCACATCGACGCCCTCGAGGCCTTCGAGAACGACCCCGACACCAAGGCGATCGTGATGATCGGCGAGATCGGCGGCGACGCCGAGGAGCGCGCGGCCGACTACATCAAGGAGCACGTGACCAAGCCGGTCGTCGGCTACGTCGCCGGCTTCACCGCTCCCGAGGGCAAGACGATGGGCCACGCCGGCGCCATCGTCTCCGGCTCGTCCGGCACCGCCGCGGCGAAGAAGGAAGCCCTCGAGGCCGCGGGCGTCAAGGTCGGCAAGACGCCGTCCGAGACCGCCCAGCTGATGCGGGAGATCCTCGAGACAGCTCTGAGCCGAGTTTCCAGGTCGAACCGGTTGGCTGCCCGAGCGCCAGCGAGGACTTCGCAACCTGGTGAGCGAGCTGGAGTCCTGACCACGTTTGCCGCACCGGGTTCGAGGCTCAGGCCTTGACGGCCTTCACACCTCAACCGGCGGTTGGCTGCCTCAGGTGACCGCGTTGCGCTCCGCGTACGCCGGGTCGGCGTACTCCTCGTTCTCGAGCACCAGGGCGAGGCGGTCGAGGGCGGTGGCGACGTCGTCGAGGGTGTTGTAGAGCGGGGCGAAGCCGAAGCGGGCGATGTCGGGGTCGCGGAAGTCGCCGATGACGCCGCGGTCGATCAGCGCCTGCACGACGCCGTACGCCGAGGGGTGGCGCAGCGAGACCTGGGAGCCCCGGCGCTCGTGCGCACGCGGGGTGACGATCTCGAAGACGTCCGGGAAGCGGGAGAGCACCCCGTCCATGAACGCGTCGGTCAGCTCGAGCGACCGCGCCCGCAGCGACGAGACCGAGACCCCGTCGAAGGCCGACAGCGCCGCCTCCAGCGCCGAGAGGGCCAGCACCGGGGGAGTGCCCGAGGCGAAGGAGGCGATGCCCGGCGCCGGCTCGTAGTCCAGGGACATCGCGAACGGGCGAGGCGTGCCCGATCCAGCCGGTGATCGGCTGCCGGGCCGCGGCCTGGTGCTGCGGGGCGACCCAGAGGAAGGCGGGGGAGCCGGGTCCACCGTTGAGGTACTTGTAGGTGCAGCCCACCGCGAGGTCGGCCCCGGCGGCGGTGAGGTCGACCGGCACCGCGCCGGTCGAGTGGCAGAGGTCCCACTGCACGAGGGCGCCGCGTGCCTGGGCCTCCCGCGTGATCGCGTCCATGTCGAACATCGCGCCGGTGCGGAAGTCCACGTGGGTCAGCGCCAGCAGCGCCACGTCGTCGTCGACGGCGGCGACCGGGTCGGCCGGGTCGCACCAGCGCAGCTCGAGGCCCATCAGGTCGGCGACCCCGGCGGCGACGTAGCCGTCCGTGGGGAAGGTCGAGGGCTCCAGCACCAGCACCCGCCGGTCCGGCCGCAGCCGCGCGGCGGTCACCATCGTCTTGAACAGGCTGACGCTGGTCGAGTCGCCCAGGTGGATGTCGTCCGGAGAAGCACCGATCAAGGGCGCGATCCGGCCGGCGACCCGTGAGCTGAGCTCCATCCAGCGGGCGTCGTTCCACGACCTGATCAGGCCCTGCCCCCACTCGCGGCGTACGACGTCCGCCAGCCGCTCGGCCACCCCGTCGGGCAGGGCGCCGAGCGAGTTCCCGTCGAGGTAGACCACGCCCTCGGGCATCGTGAAGCCGTTCACGGCGCTGACGCTACCCGCGTGCCTGCGGCCCGATCCGGCGCCACTGGGTCAGGATGGATCGCGATGACCGATCTGCTCAACCGCCCCTCCGAGAAGACCGAGACCCGCGAGGACCCGGGCCCGCGCCCGCTCGCGGTCGGCGCGGCGCTGGCCGCCGCCGCGGCCTCGCTGGGCACCCTGCTCACCTGCATGGCCGTCTGCGTCGTCGGCTGGTTCCTGGCCGACGCCGGCGCCCACGGCCAGACCACCGACGCGCTCCGGGTCGGCGCCGACATGTGGCTGCTCGGGCACGGGTCCGGCCTCGACGTCGCGGGCACGCCCGTGCACGTGGTGCCGCTCGCCCTCACGGCACTCCTCGCCCTGGCCGCCTGGCGCCTCGGTCGCTGGGCGGCGGCCACCTCCGCGCCGGCCGAGGACGACCGGTCGGCCGCCCTCGCCGGCATCGTCTTCTGCGGCGTGTACCTCGTCGTCACCGTCGTCGTCTGCATCGTCGCCGCCGGATCGGCCGCGACCCGAGTCTGGGTCGCGCCATCGTCGGCTCGCTCGTGGTCTCGGCGGTCGGTGCGCTCGGGATGGCGCAGGGCTCCGGCCGGCTCCGCGGCTGGCTCGACCGGGTGCCCGGCTGGCTCCGCTCGATCGGGTACGGCGCCGCCACCGGCTTCCTGCTGCTCGCCGCCGCCGCGACCGTCCTCGTCGTGGTGCGGATCGTGATGGGCCTCAGCCAGGCCGCGACGGTGCTCTCCGAGCTGCACCTGCGCCCGGCCGACTACGTCATGTACGCGCTGGTCACGCTCGCGGTCCTGCCCAACGCGGTGCTCTTCGGCGCCGCCTACCTGCTCGGCCCCGGCTTCGCCGCTCGGCACCGGCACCGTGGTGTCCCCGAGCCTCGTCGCGCTCGGCCCGGTCCCGGCCTTCCCGCTGCTCGCCGCGCTGCCCGACAGCGGGCCGACGCCCGCGTGGGCGGTCGGTCTCGTCGTGCTCCCGGTGCTCGCCGGCGCCGGCGGTGCGGTGCTGGCCCAGCGGCGCTACGGCGTCACCGCCTACGACTCCGCGGCCCTGCGCGGCTTCGGCAGCGGGCTCGGTGCCGCGCTCGCCACGACGCTCGCCATCGCGGTCTCCGGCGGCGCCATGGGCACCGGCCGGCTGTCCCTGATCGGTGCTCCGGTCGGCGACGTGCTGGTGGCAGCCGTGGCGGCGATGAGCCTCGGCGGGCTCGCCGCCGGGCTGGTCACCGCGTTCGTCCAGCGCCGGCGCGCACCGGCCCCCGAAGAGGCCGACGCCCGGGCTGACGAGTGACCTCCGCAGCCGGTTAGCCTGTGCCCGTGTCCCGCCTCGTCGTCCTCGTCTCCGGCGCCGGCACCAACCTCCAGGCGCTGCTCGACGCCTGCGCCGACCCGTCGTACGGCGCCGAGGTGGTCGCCGTCGGCGCCGACCGCGACGGCATCGAGGGTCTGCTGCGCGCGGAGAAGGCGGGCGTCGCGACGTTCGTCTGCCCGGTCGGGGAGTTCTCCGAGCGCGACGACTGGGACCGCGCGCTGCGCGACACCGTGGCCGGGTTCGAGCCCGACCTCGTCGTGCTGGCCGGCTTCATGAAGCTCGTCGGCCCTGGCCTTCCTCGCCCGTTTCCCGGGCCGCGTCGTGAACACGCACCCGGCCCTGTGCCCCGCCTTCCCCGGTACGTCGGGGCCGGCGGACGCGCTCGCCTACGGCGTCAAGGTCACCGGTGCCACGCTGTTCGTGGTCGACGAGGGTGTCGACACCGGGCCGATCATCGCCCAGACCGTCGTACCCGTGCAGGACGACGACGAGGTCGGACTCGCTGCACGAACGGATCAAGGTCGCCGAGCGGCGGATGCTCGTCGACACCGTGGGCCGGATCGCCCGCGAAGGTTTCTCCATCACCGACAGGAAGGTGCGGATCGGCCCATGAGCCAAGCTCCGCTCAGCCAGGACAGGGTCCCGATCAGGCGCGCCCTGGTCTCGGTCTACGACAAGACGGGTCTCGAGGACCTCGTCCGGGGACTGCACGAGGCCGACGTCGAGCTGGTCTCGACGGGCGGGTCGGCGAAGCTGATCGCCGACCTCGGCCTGCCGGTCACCAAGGTCGAGGACCTCACCGGGTTCCCCGAGTGCCTCGACGGCCGGGTCAAGACGCTGCACCCGAAGGTGCACGCCGGGATCCTCGCCGACCGCCGGCTGCCGACGCACGTCGCCCAGCTCGAGGAGCTGCGGATCGCGCCGTTCGACCTCGTGGTCTCGAACCTCTACCCGTTCACCCAGACGGTGATGTCCGGCGCCTCGCCCGACGAGTGCGTCGAGCAGATCGACATCGGCGGCCCCTCGATGGTGCGCGCGGCGGCCAAGAACCACCCGTCGGTCGCGATCGTCACCTCGCCCGACCGCTACGACGACGTCCTGGTCGCGCTCAAGGAGGGCGGCTTCAGCCTGGAGCAGCGCCAGCGGCTCGCGGCCGAGGCGTTCGTGCACACGGCGACGTACGACGTCGCACGTGGCCAGCTGGATGGGCAGCGTGCTCACCGACACCTCCGACGGCGCGGGCTACCCGGCGTGGGTCGGCGCGACCTGGGAGCCGCGCCGCCGTGCTGCGGTACGGCGAGAACCCGCACCAGTCGGCCGCGCTGTACCGCAACGGCTTCGGCGCGCCCGGGCTCGCGCAGGCGCGGCAGCTGCACGGCAAGGAGATGTCCTACAACAACTACGTCGACGCGGACGCCGCTCGGCGGGCGGCCTACGACTTCGACGAGCCGGCAGTCGCGATCATCAAGCACGCGAACCCGTGCGGCATCGCGGTCGGGGCCGACGTCGCCGAGGCCCACCGCAAGGCGCACGAGTGCGACCCGGTGTCGGCCTTCGGCGGCGTGATCGCCGTCAACCGGCCGGTCTCGGTGCAGATGGCCGAGCAGGTGGCCGAGGTGTTCACCGAGGTGGTCGTCGCGCCCGGACTACGAGGAGGGCGCGGTCGAGGTGCTCCAGGGCAAGAAGAACGTCCGCATCCTGGTCTGCGACGACCTCGTGCGCGGCGGCACCGAGACGCGGTCGATCTCCGGCGGGCTGCTGATGCAGCAGCGCGACGGCATCGACGCCGAGACCGACGACGGGGGAGACGACCCCTCGACCTGGACGCTGGCCACCGGGCGAGGCCGCCGACGGCGGAGACCCTCGCCGACCTCGCCTTCGCCTGGCGGGCCTGCCGCGCCGCGAAGTCCAACGCGATCCTGCTGGCGAAGGACGGCGCCTCGGTCGGCATCGGCATGGGCCAGGTCAACCGGGTCGACTCCTGCCGGCTGGCCGTCACCCGCGCCGGCGAGCGGGCGGCGGGCTCGGTGGCTGCCTCCGACGCGTTCTTCCCGTTCGAGGACGGCCCGCAGATCCTGATCGACGCCGGGGTCGCCGCGATCGTCCAGCCGGGTGGATCGGTGCGCGACGAGCTGACCGTCGAGGCCGCGAAGAAGGCCGGCGTCACGATGTACTTCACCGGCACCAGACACTTCGCGCACTGATCTGGAGGAGCAAGTGACTGCACAGAAGCTCGACGGCTCGGCGACGGCCGCGGCGATCAAGGCCGAGCTGACCCTCCGGGTCGCGCAGCTGCGCGAGCGCGGGGTCGTGCCGGGGCTCGGCACGATCCTGGTCGGCGACGATCCCGGGTCTCGCTGGTACGTCAACGGCAAGCACAAGGACTGCGCCGAGGTCGGCATCGAGTCGATCCGCGAGGACCTGCCGGCGACGGCCACGCAGGACGAGGTGCTGGCCGCCGTACGACGCCTCAACGAGAACCCTGCCTGCACCGCCTACATCGTGCAGCTGCCGCTGCCGAAGGGGATCGACGAGAACCTCGTGCTCGGCGAGATCGACCCCGCCAAGGACGCCGACGGCCTGCACCCCACCAACCTCGGCTGGCTGGTGCTCGGCAAGGCCGCGCCGCTGCCGTGCACGCCGTTCGGGATCGTCGAGCTCCTCCGGCGCCACGACGTCGCGATCAACGGCGCCGAGGTGGTCGTCGTCGGGCGTGGTGTCACGGTCGGGCGGCCCCTCGGGCTGCTGCTGACCCGGCGCTCGGAGAACGCGACGGTCACCCTGTGCCACACCGGCACCCGCGACCTCGCCGCCCACACGCGGCAGGCCGACATCGTCGTCGCGGCGGCCGGGGTGCCCGGCATCATCACCGCCGACATGGTCAAGCCGGGAGCCGCCGTGCTCGACGTCGGGGTCTCGCGCGTCGACGGCAAGCTCGCCGGCGACGTCGACCCCGGGGTCTACGACGTGGCCGGCTGGGTCTCGCCCAACCCGGGCGGCGTGGGCCCGATGACGCGGGCGATGCTGCTCTCCAACGTCGTCGCCAACGCCGAGGCCGCCACCCCTGCGACCGCCGGAGTCTGAGTGCTGAGGGCGGACCACGAGCCGCGCCGGGTGCCGTCCACGATCGGTGGGCTGGTCTACCTGGTCGTGGTCGCCGCCTGTGGCGCCGGCCTGGCGATCGTGGCCTTCGGGCCGTGGCGCCGCGGCGTCGCCCTGATCGGTCTCGGCCTCATCCTGGCGGCGCTGATGCGGGCCACCCTGAGCGACCACGACGCCGGGATGCTCCGCGTCCGCCGGAACCGCTGGGTCGACGTGCTCATGCTCGGCGGCGTCGGCATCGCCCTGCTCGTGCTGGCCAGCGTGATCCCCGACCAGGCGGGCTGAGGGTCAGAGCTCGCCGTCCGGCTGCGCGCCGTCGTGCCGTACGGCGGCCGCGCCGGCGCTGATCGCGATGCGCAGCGCCGACTCGTCGCTCTCGCCGGCTGCGAGCGCGGCGGCGAGAGCGCCGCAGAAGGCGTCGCCGGCGCCGGTGGTGTCGACGACCTCCTCGTCCGGCACGGCCTCGGCGGCCACCTCCAGGTCGCCCCACGTCGCGCCTGCCGCCCCGCGGGTGACCAGCAGCGAGCGCGGCGTCGAGGAGAGCTGGGAGGCCTCGTGCTCGTTGGCGACGACCGGGTCGCACAGGTCGAGGACGTCGGCGGGCAGGTCGGCGTACGGCGCGATGTTGAGCACCACCCGCGCCCCGGCGGCGGCGGCGGCCCGGACGCCCGCGGCGACCGTGTCCAGCGGGATCTCCAGCTGCGCGAGCAGCACGTCGTCGGCCTCGAGGTCGACGTCCCAGCCGACGGTGCCGTTGGCGCCGGGCACCACGACGATCGAGTTCTCGCCGTCGGCCGGAGACGACGATGAGCGCCGTCCCCGTCGGCTCCTCGGCGTGTACGACGACCCGGGACACGTCGATCCCCAGCGCACGCAGCCGGTCGACGTAGGCCGAGCCGCCCTCGTCGTCGCCGACGGAGCCGACCATCACGACCGAAGCACCAGCGGCCGCCGCGGCGACGGCCTGGTTGGCGCCCTTGCCGCCGGCGAGCCGGGAGAGCCCGTCGCCCAGCACGGTCTCGCCGGGGGAGGGGTGCCGCTCGACGTGGGTGACCAGGTCGACGTTGAGCGACCCCAGGACCACGACGGAGCTCATGAGTGGCTGGTGACCGTGTCGAGCCAGAGCCGGGCGTAGCCCTCGCCGTCGACGTCCAGGGCCACGTCGATCACGGCCGGTGCCTGGCCGTGCGGGTCGTGGGCCAGGTTGCCGTCCCAGTCGCGCAGGTCGACGATCGTGCGCCCGCGCGACCACGTGCCGGCGAGCTCGACGCGGACGGGCAGCCGCTGCAGGGTGAGGCCGTCCGGTGCGAGGAGGGCGCAGACCGCCCCGGCGTCACCGATCGTGGCCGAGGTGGAGCCGAACCGCTCGCACTGGTGCGCGATCAGCCGGCCGGCCAGCGCGGCGGGGCCGGTGTCGTGCAGGGCGGCGAGGTCGGCGGCGGCCTCGACGGCGACCTGCGGGCCGTAGAAGACGTCGAGCCCGTACATCAGCACCTCGACGCCGAGGTCCACGCACGCGTCCAGCGCGATCGCCGCCGCCTCCGGGTCGTGGAAGACGTTGAACTCGGCGGAGGCCGTGGCGTTGCCGGCCTGGGCCGCTCCGCCCATGAACACCATCCGCTCGATGCCGCGCGCGGCATCGGGGTAGGTGCGCAGCAGCAGCGCGATGTTCGTCATCGGCGCGAGGGGGACCAGCGTCACCGGCTCACCGGCCGCGGCCGCCTCGAGCAGCACGTCACGGAGCAGCTCGACGGCGTGCCGCGGGTCGGGGGAGCGGGACGAGCGGGGCCAGTCCAGGTCGCCCATGCCGTCCTGGCCGTGCACGTGCCGGGCGTCGATGCGCCCCTCGAGCAGCGGCCGGGTCGCCCCCGCCGCGACCGGGACGTCCTCGCGCCCGCACACCTCGAGCACGGTGAGCGTGTTGCGCACGACGTCGTCGAGGCCGGCGTTGCCGTCGACGCAGGTGACCGCCTTCAGGTCGAGGCCGGGGTGCAGCGCCGCGAGCAGCAGCGCGCACGCGTCGTCGACACCGGTGTCGACGTCGAGCACGACGGGGATCGCCATCTAGATGAGCCCGAGCTCCTTCACCGCGTCGCGCTCCTCGGCGAGCTCCTGGGTGGAGGCGTCGATGCGGCCGCGGGAGAAGTCGTCGATGTCGAGGCCCTGGACGATCTCCCAGTCACCGTTGCTCGTGGTCACCGGGAACGAGGAGATCAGGCCCTCCGGCACGTCGTACGAGCCGTCGGAGACGACGGCCATGGAGACCCAGTCGCCGTCGGCGGAGCCGTGCAGCCAGTCGTGGGCGGCGTCGATGGTGGCGGAGGCCGCGGAGGCGGCGGACGAGGAGCCGCGGGCCTCGATGATGGCCGCGCCGCGCTTGGCGACGGTCGGGATGAAGTCGTTCTCCAGCCAGCCCTGGTCGTCGACGACCTCGGCAGCGTTCTTGCCGCCCACCTCGGCGTGGAAGATGTCGGGGTACTGCGTGGCCGAGTGGTTGCCCCAGATCGTCATCTTCTTGATGTCGGTCACCGGCGCACCGGTCTTGGCCGCCAGCTGCGAGATCGCGCGGTTGTGGTCGAGCCGGGTCAGCGCGGAGAAGCGCGACTGGGGGATGTCGGGGGCGTTGGTCATCGCGATCAGTGCGTTGGTGTTCGCGGGGTTGCCGGTGACGCCGATGCGGACGTCGTCGGCAGCCACGGAGTTGAGCGCCTTGCCCTGCGCGGTGAAGATCGCGCCGTTGGCCTCGAGCAGGTCGCCCCGCTCCATCCCCTTGCTGCGCGGCCTGGCGCCGACGAGCAGGGCCAGGTTGACGCCGTCGAAGATCTTCTCGGCCTCGTGGCCGATCTCGACGCCGGCGAGGGTCGGGAACGCGCAGTCGTCGAGCTCCATCACCACGCCCTCGAGCGTCTTGAGGGCCGGCTCGATCTCGAGCAGGCGCAGCTCGATCGGCCGGTCGCCGAGCGCTCCGCTCGCGAGGCGGAACAGCAGGCTGTAGCCGATCTGGCCGGCGGCACCGGTGACGGCAACCTTCAGTGGGCCAGAAAGTGACTGGTTGTTCACGACGACTCCTGGATGACGGATCAGGGGGCTGACCCGGCCGACGCTAGCAGCGCGGGTTTGTGCCGCGTAGTGAGGGCTGAGAGGCTGCTGCTGTGACTGAGTCGACGATCATCTACACCCACACCGACGAGGCGCCACTGCTGGCGACGTACTCGTTCCTCCCGATCATCGAGGCGTACGCCGCCAAGGCGGGTGTCGGCGTCGAGACGCGCGACATCTCGCTGGCCGGCCGCATCATCGCCGCCTTCGCGGACCTGCTGCCGGAGGACCAGCGCATCGCCGACGACCTCCACGAGCTCGGCGAGCTGGCCAAGACCCCGGCGGCCAACATCGTCAAGCTGCCCAACATCAGCGCCTCGCTCCCGCAGCTCAAGGCCGCGATCGCCGAGCTGCAGGAGCAGGGCTACGACCTGCCGGAGTACCCCTCCAGCCCGCAGAGCGACGAGGAGAAGGACGCCCGCGCGCGCTACGACTCGGTCAAGGGCAGCGCGGTCAACCCGGTGCTCCGCGAGGGCAACTCCGACCGTCGGGCGCCCGAGGCCGTGAAGAACTACGCGCGCAAGCACCCGCACTCGATGGGGGAGTGGAGCTCGGAGTCCCGCACCAACGTCTCGCACATGGAGGCCGACGACTTCCGCCACAACGAGAAGTCCGTGGTCATCGAGAAGGACGGCGAGCTGCGCATCGAGCTGGTCACCGACGACGGCACCGAGGTGCTCAAGGAGTCGGTGCCGGTGCTCGAGGGCGAGGTCGTCGACGCGACCTTCATGTCCACGGCCGACCTGCAGGAGTTCCTCAAGGCGCAGGTGCAGCGGGCCAAGGACGAGGGCGTGCTGTTCTCGGTGCACCTCAAGGCCACGATGATGAAGGTCTCCGACCCGATCATCTTCGGCCACGCGGTGCAGGCGTTCTTCCCGGCGCTGTTCGAGGAGCAGGGCGAGCTCCTCCTGGAGCACGGCCTCGACCCCAGCAACGGCCTGGCCGGCATCCTCTCCGGCGCGGAGAAGCTGGGCGACGAGGGCCAGCCGATCCTCGACGCGGTCAAGCAGGGGCTGGCCGACGGCCCGGAGCTGGCGATGGTCGACTCCGACAAGGGCATCACCAACCTGCACGTGCCGAGCGACGTGATCGTCGACGCGAGCATGCCGGCGATGATCCGCACGTCGGGTCACATGTGGGGTCCCGACGGCGGGGAGGCCGACACCCTCGCGGTGATCCCCGACTCGTCGTACGCCGACATCTACCAGGTCGTCATCGACGACTGCCGTGAGCACGGCGCCTACGACCCCTCCACGATGGGCTCGGTGCCCAACGTCGGGCTGATGGCCCAGGCGGCCGAGGAGTACGGCTCGCACGACAAGACCTTCGAGATCGCCAAGGCCGGCACCGTGCGGGTGGTCCAGGGCGACGACGTGCTGCTCGAGCACGACGTGCAGCCCGGTGACATCTGGCGTGCCTGCCAGACCAAGGACGTCGCCATCCAGGACTGGGTCAAGCTCGCCGTCACCCGCGCCCGCGCCACCGGCGACCCGGCGATCTTCTGGCTCGACGAGGACCGCGCCCACGACGCCAACCTGATCGAGAAGGTCAACGCCTACCTGCCGGACCACGACACTGACGGCCTGGACATCACCATCGCCGCGCCGGTCGACGCCATCCGTACGTCGGTCGAGCGGATCCGCAAGGGCGAGGACACCATCTCGGTCACCGGCAACGTGCTGCGCGACTACCTCACCGACCTGTTCCCGATCCTCGAGCTCGGCACCTCGGCCAAGATGCTCTCCGTCGTACCCCTCATCAACGGCGGTGGCCTCTTCGAGACCGGCGCCGGCGGCTCGGCGCCGAAGCACGTGCAGCAGCTGCTCAAGGAGAACTACCTGCGCTGGGACAGCCTGGGTGAGTTCCTCGCGCTGGCCGAGAGCTTCGCCAAGTTCGCCGAGGTCACCGACAACCCGCACGCCAAGGTGCTCGGCGACGCGCTCGGCAAGGCGACCGGCACGCTGCTGGAGGAGAACAAGTCGCCGCAGCGCAAGCTCGGCACCATCGACAACCGCGGCAGCCACTTCTACGTCGCGCTGTTCTGGGCCGAGGAGCTCGCGAAGCAGGACGCCGACGCCCAGATCGCCTCCGACTTCGCCGAGCTGGCCGAGCGCCTGCGCGCGGAGGAGGAGACGATCACCCAGGAGCTGCTCGACGTCCAGGGCTCGCCCACCGACGTCGGTGGCTACTTCCGCCCGGACGCCGACAAGGCCGCCGAGGTCATGCGCCCCTCGAAGACCTTCAACGAGGCGCTGGACTCGCTCTGAGCCGCCTCGTGTGAACAAATGCACAGGAAAGGTTCGCGCGATCGGGAAGGCTGAGGCGGCTGCCTTGTTGAGCCACCTGTGACCGCCTCGACCTCCGTGCGCCCTGCCCGCGCGACGACCGCCCCGTCCAGGGCGACCGTCACGCTGGCCCTGCTCGCGCTGGCGACGGGCGGGTTCGCGATCGGGACCACCGAGTTCGTCTCGATGGGACTGCTCCCGCAGCTCGCGCGCGGCGTCGACGTGTCCATCCCGAGCGCCGGTCACGCGATCTCGGCGTACGCCCTCGGCGTGGTGATCGGCGCCCCGCTGATCGCCGTCCTCGGCGCTCGGCTCCCGCGGCGCGGACTGCTCATCGGGCTGATGGTGGTCTTCCTGCTCGGCAACGCGGCCACGGCGGCCGCGACGAGCTACTGGGGCCTGATGACCGCGCGCTTCGTCGCCGGCGTGCCGCACGGTGCCTACTTCGGGGTGGCCTCGCTGGTGGCCGCCGGGCTGGTCACGCCCGAGCGGCGTGGGCGGGCGGTCAGCCGCGTCCTGCTCGGGCTGGCGGTCGCCAACGTCGCCGGCGTCCCGGCCGCGACCTGGCTGGGACAGCACGCCGGCTGGCGTGCGGCGTACGTCCTCGTCGCCGCGCTGGCCGCGCTCACCATCCTCCTGGTCGCCCTGCTGGTGCCCGGGGCGCCCGGTGACCCTTCGGCCACGGGCCGCAAGGAGCTGCGGGCGTTCAAGGACCCCCAGGTGGTGCTGACCCTGCTCGCGGGGGCGATCGGCTTCGGCGGGATGTTCGCGATGTACAGCTACATCGCGCCGACGGTGACCGAACGTCGCCGGGCTGTCCGCCTCCGTGGTCCCGCTCTACCTGCTCGCCTTCGGGCTCGGCATGGTCGTCGGCACGCCCCTCGCCGGGCGGCTCACCGACTGGTCGGTGTTCCGCACCATCGCCATCGGCATGGTGAGCATGATGCTCGTCCTGCTGCTGTTCACCGTCACCTCCGCGTGGTTCCTGGCCGGCCTGCTGACCACCTTCGCGCTGGCCGTGCTCACCTCGTTCGTGGCGCTCGGACTGCAGATGCGGCTGATGCAGGTCGCCGGTGAGGCGCAGACGATCGGCGCCGCGATGAACCACTCGTCCCTCAACCTCGCGAACGCGCTGGGTGCCTGGCTGGGCGGCGCGGTGATCGCGGCGGGCTACGGCTACCGGGCACCGGCGTTCGTCGGAGCGGGGCTCTCGGCGCTCGGGCTCGTCGTGCTGCTGGCCTCGGCCACGCTGCACCGCCATTCCAAGACGGCTCAGTCGACGGCTCAGTCGGTGCCCGTGAACTCGGTGGCGAGCAGGTCGTAGCGCACCTGGTCGGCCCAGGTGCCGTCGCCGCGCGGCTCGGAGGACCGGTCGACGCCGGACTGCCGGAACCCGACGCTCTCCAGGATCCGGCGCGAGGCGCCGTTCTCGACGTCCGCGTCGGACCACATCCGGCGCATGCCCAGGCCGCCGTCCTCCCACGGCACGAAGCAGTGCCGTACGACGAGCCGCGCCGCCTGCCTGGTCAGGCCCCGCCCGCGCGCGTCGGGGTGGGTCCAGTAGCTCAACGACGCCTGACGACGGTGCTGGATCGAGAACAACGACATCTGCCCGAGGTAGGCGTCGGTCTCGGGGTCGGCGACCGCCCAGTGCAGACCCGTGCCGGAGGCCGCCTGCTCGTGGCGCGCCAGCACGAAGTCGGCCTGGCTCTCCAGCGTGTGCGGCGCCTGCTCCCGTGGCCGTTCGTGCCAGCGCTGGGTCTCGGGGTCGTTCAGCGTCTCGACGACCCGCGGCAGGTCGGCGTCCGCGAGCGCGCGGAGCACGACGCTCTCGCCGTGGATCGTCGGCGTCTCCAGCCACGGTGCACGGGCCGTCAGGGGCTCACCTCGCCGCAGCGTCCCCGCCCAGGCGTCGACCATCTCGTCGCGGTGGTTCAGCCAGCCGCGCAGCGTCCCGTCGAAGGAGAAGCCCACGCTCCACGCGAGCCGCCGCGAGGCCCAGTTGCCGCGGTTGGCCAGCCAGACCACGGTCTCCAGGCCGCGCCCGCCCTCGGCCGCCGGAGCGAACCCCCAGGCGAGCAGCACCCGCAGGGCGCGCGCCATGACGCCCGCGTCGGCGAGCGTCGGGATGCGACCCGTAGGCGACCTCGGCACGCGCCTCACCCCGGTTGCGCAGGCTCACCGTCCCGGCGAACCGGCCCTCGTGCTCGACCGCGAAGGCCCACTCCTGGTCGCTCTCCCAGCCACCGGGCATCGCGTGCCGCACGAACCGCTTCGCGTCGTCGCGCGTGTACGGCACCGGCACGATCGTCCACGCGATGCTCTCCGGGTCGACGCACTGCTCGACGATCCGGTCGACGTCGTCCTCGGTGTGCGCGCGCAGGGTGACCACGCCGTCGGTCAGCGTGGGGATCACCCGTAGGTCATCCCCATCTTCTCGCGGACCTCGCCGAGGGTGGTCTCGGCGACCTCGTTGGCCCGCTCGTTGCCCCGGGCGAGGACCTCGGCGACGAACGAGGGCTCGGCGGCGAGCTCCTCGCGTCGTGCGCGCATCGGCGCGAAGTAGGTGTTCACCGCCTCGGTGACGCGGGCCTTCAGCCCGCCGCCACCACCGTCACCGATCTCCTCGGCGACGGTGGCCGGGTCGCCGCCCTCGCACATCGCCGTGATCAGCAGCAGGTTGGCCACCTCGGGCCGGTGCTCGGGGTCCCAGGTGATCGTCCGGTCGCTGTCGGTCTTGGCGCCCTTGATCTTCTTGGCCGTCTCGTCCGCGGTCATCCGCAGCTCGATCACGTTGCCGCGGGACTTGCTCATCTTGGTGCCGTCGGTGCCGAGCAGGGCGGTCACCTCGGAGAGCAGGGCCACCGGCTCGGGGAAGGTCGCGCCGTACCGCTCGTTGAAGCGCCGCGCCACCACCCTGGTCTGCTCGATGTGCGGCAGCTGGTCCTTGCCCACCGGGACGACGTTGCCCTTGCAGAACAGGATGTCCGCGGCCTGGTGGACCGGGTAGGTGAGCATCAGCCCGTTGATCGCGGTGATCCCCGCGCTGGCGGCCTCGTCCTTCACCGTGGGGTTGCGCTGCAGCTCGGCGACGCTGACCAGGCTCAGGAAGGGCAGCAGCAGCTGGTTGAGGGCCGGCACCGCCGAGTGGGTGAACATCGTGGTGCGGTCCGGGTCGATGCCCGCCGCGAGGGAGTCGAGCACCAGCTCGTGCACGCTGCCCCGGATGTCACCGGCGATCTCGCGGTCGGTGATCACCTGGTAGTCGGCGATGATCTGCCACACGTCGGCGCCGCTCTCCTGCAGCTTGAGCCGGTTCGCGATCGAGCCGAAGTAGTGGCCGATGTGCAGCGCGCCGGTCGGCCGGTCGACCGGTCAGCATCCGGAACTCGTGGGGATGGGTGCCGATGCGCGCCTCGGTGGCAGCACTGCGCTCGACGGCTGCGCGGAAGGAGTCGCTCACGCCGGGTCACTCTACAAAGCGGATGCGCGGCCCTGGTGCACAGGCAGAGGTCATAGGCTGTCGGCTCGTGCCCTGGATCGGAGTGTCCATCGCTGTTCCCGAGCCGTGGGGGAGCGAGCTCCAGCAGTACCGCATCGACGTCGGTGACGAGTCCGCGCGGCAGATCCCCACGCACATCACCCTGCTGCCTCCGCTGGAAGTGCCCGACGACCACCTCGAACCGGTCACCGCGCACCTGCTCGAGGCCGCGCTGCGCACGCCGCCGTTCCGGGTGCACCTGCGGGGCACGGGGACGTTCCGCCCGGTCTCGCCGGTCGTGTTCGTCAACGTGGTCGAGGGGATCAGCGGGTGCGAGCAGCTGGCCGCGCGACGTCCGCTCGGGGCCGCTGGTGCTGGAGACGGAGTTCCCGTACCACCCGCACGTCACGATCGCCCACCACCTGCCCGAGGGACTGCTGGAGCAGGCCTTCGTCGAGCTCGAGCGCTTCGACGCGGAGTTCGACGTGACCCAGATGTGGCTGTACCTGCACGACCCGCTGTCGGGCTGGCACCCGGTGCGGTCGTTCCCGCTCGGGCCCTCCTGACCGGCCTGCGAAAGCCCCCTGAAACGCCGATCGGCCGGTCCCCCCGGGAGGAGACCGGCTGATCGATGGGTGTTATTCAGTTGTGGGTGCTGGCCGTGCGGTGCTCTCGCTCAGTGGCTGGGCGTGAACATCGAGACGTGGTAGGTGTGCGTGTACCAGTGGCTCCCGGCCCGGATGCCGCGGACCACGACGGTGTAGGCACCGCTGCGGGCCTGGCTGGCCGGGATGTTGAAGGCCATCGTGGGCTGGGCGTAACCGTTCTCGACACGGAGCTTCGTGGCGGAGATGCGGGCGCCGTTGCGGTAGACCGCCACGGTCGACTTCGCGAAGCTGACGCTGCGGTTGCCCGAGGAGATCGACCAGCGGCCGCTCGGCTCGATGGCGTTCGGGAACCAGCCCGCGGAGGGCCAGGTGACGAACGTCGGGTTCGGCCGCGCCGAGGAGCTGGGGCCGATCACGGTGATCGCGTTGGCGGTGTTGGTCGAGCCCGATCCCATCGAGGTGGCGAACGGGTTCAGCAGCCAGCGACGGTGACCGACGCCGTAGTTGCTGCCGCCCGGGTCCTGCATGTACAGGCCCACGACGCCCGACGAGGTGATCTTCGGGTAGGCCAGCGCCAGGTTCGAGCGGCCCGCGTTGGCGGCGCCCGTGCTGGTGTAGCAGCGCCACGACGTGACGGGGAGTGGCTCAGGGCGCGGTTCGCCGACATGATCAGCGCGGTCTGCTGCGAGCGGGCGTTCAGCGCGGAGTTGAAGCTGATCGGCGCCAGGCCGCTCAGGGACCGCACGTAGTTGATCGCGTTGCGGGTGGCGGTCAGCGATGCAGCGGTGGTCGAGCCGGCGACACAGCGGCTCTCGTTGCCGTTGTAGCCCGTCGGCACGTTCAGGCCGGGGGCGTAGGAGCGCCAGTACGCCGCGTTGACGGCCGCACGGCTCCCGACGGGGACCGATCCCGACCAGCGGCCGGTGGTGCCGGAGTAGATCGAGCCACCGGCGCTTGCGTGGCGCCTTGTGGTGCCGGCGGTGCTTGCGGTGGTGCTTCTTGTGCTTGTGGTGCTTGCGGGCGAGCACCTGCACCGACCCCGCCTCGGGGGTCGTACCGGACGAGACCTTCGTGGAGACAGACGCCGCAGCGCCATTGATGGTGCTGGCCTCAATGGCCCCACCACCGATCAGAAACATAAGTGCTGTCCCACCAGCCAGCACTCGCGACAACTTGATACCCATAAAAGAAGGTTATGGTCTAGTTGTCCGTTTTGCGCGGCTTTTACCAAAAAGACCTTTCGTGGTACAAAGGCCGGTTCCTCCCGCCGGGGTCAGTATCCCTTGCGAGCCGCCGTTCTCAGGTCGTGGTTCAGCTGGGAGATCACGTCGAGCGGGATCTCCTTGGGGCACGCCGCGGTGCACTCACCGATGTTCGTGCAGCCCCCAAAGCCTTCTGCGTCGTGCTGGGCGACCATGTCGACCACCCGGGTCCACCGCTCGGCCTGGCCCTGGGGGAGCTCGCCGAGGTGGGTGATCTTGGCGCCGAGGAACAGCGAGGCCGAGCCGTTCGGGCAGGCAGCCACGCAGGCGCCGCATCCGATGCAGGTGGCCATGTCGAAGGCTCTGTCGGCGTTCTCCTTCGGAACAGGGGTCGCGTGTGCATCAGGAGCGGCGCCGGTGTTCACCGAGATGTAGCCGCCCTGGGCGATGATCCGGTCGAAGGCCCGGCGGTCGACGACGAGGTCCTTCAGGACCGGGAACGGGTCGGCGCGCCAGGGCTCGATGGTGATCGTCTCGCCGTCGCTGAACGAGCGCATGTGCAGCTGGCACGTCGTCGTGGTGACCGGGCCGTGGGCCTCGCCGTTGATCATCAGCCCGCACATGCCGCAGATGCCCTCGCGGCAGTCGCTGTCGAAGGCGACGGGCTCCTCGTCGGCGGAGATCAGCTGCTCGTTGAGCACGTCGAGCATCTCCAGGAAGGACATGTCCTCGGAGACCTCGTCGAGCTCGTAGGTGTGGATGGCACCCTCGGTCTCGGCGTCGGGCTGCCGCCAGATCTTCAGGGTCAGCTTCATTACTTGTAGCTCCGCTGCTTCATCTCGACGAACTCGTAGGTGAGCTCTTCCTTGTGCAGGATCGGCGCGTTCATGTCGTGGCCCTCCTCGCCGGCCCACTCCCAGGCAGCGACGTAGGCGTACTGGTCGTCGTGGCGCAGGGCCTCGCCGTCCTCGGTCTGGGACTCCGCGCGGAAGTGCCCACCGCAGGACTCCCGGCGGTTGAGCGCGTCGATGCACATCAGCTCGCCGAGCTCGAAGAAGTCGGCCACCCGCCCTGCCTTCTCCAGCGACTGGTTCAGCCCCTCGGCGGTGCCGAGCACCTTCACGTTGCGCCAGAAGTCGTCGCGCAGGCTCCGGATCAGGTCGATCGCCTTCTTCAGGCCGTCCTCGGTGCGCTCCATCCCGCAGTACTCCCACATGATGTTGCCGAGCTCGCGGTGGTAGGAGTCGACGCTGCGGGTGCCCTTGGTGCCGGTGAACTGCTCGATCCGGGCACGCACCGCCTCCTGCGCCTCGACCACGGCCGGGTGGTCCTCCGGGATCTTCTCGAACGGCCCCTCGGCCAGGTAGTCGCGGATCGTGTTCGGCAGCACGAAGTAGCCGTCGGCCAGTCCCTGCATCAGCGCCGAGGCGCCGAGCCGGTTGGCTCCGTGGTCGGAGAAGTTGGCCTCACCGGTCACGAACAGGCCCGGGATCGTCGCCCGCAGGTCGTAGTCGACCCAGAGGCCGCCCATCACGTAGTGGACGGCGGGGTAGATCCGCATCGGGACCTCGTACGGGTCCTCGCCCGTGATCTGGGCGTACATGTCGAAGAGGTTGCCGTACTTGTCCTCGATGGCCTTGCGGCCCAGGCGCTCGATGGCCTCGGCGAAGTCCAGGTAGACGCCACGCCGTACGCCCTCGACCTCGTGGCCCACGCCGCGACCCTCGTCGCACATGTTCTTGGCCTGCCGCGAGGCGATGTCGCGGGGCACGAGGTTGCCGAAGGAGGGGTAGATCCGCTCGAGGTAGTAGTCGCGGTCGTCCTCGGGGATCTCGCGGGGGTCCTTCTCGGCGTCCTTGGCTTCCTTCGGGACCCAGATCCGGCCGTCGTTGCGCAGCGACTCGCTCATCAGCGTCAGCTTCGACTGGTGGGTGCCGGAGACCGGGATGCAGGTCGGGTGGATCTGGGTGTAGCAGGGGTTGGCCATGTAGGCGCCCTTGCGGTGGGCCCGCCAGGTGGCGGTGACGTTGCTGCCCATGGCGTTGGTGGAGAGGAAGAAGACGTTGCCGTAGCCGCCGCTGGCCAGCACCACGACGTCGGCGAAGTAGGTCTCGATCTCCCCGGTGACCAGGTCGCGCACGATGATGCCCCGGGCGCGGTCGTCGACCACGATCAGCTCGAGCATCTCGTGGCGGGTGTAGCACTTGACCGTGCCTGCGGCGACCTGGCGCTCCAGCGCCTGGTAGGCGCCGATCAGCAGCTGCTGGCCGGTCTGCCCACGGGCGTAGAAGGTGCGCGAGACCTGGACGCCGCCGAAGGAGCGGTTGTCGAGCAGGCCGCCGTACTCCCGGGCGAAGGGGACGCCCTGCGCGACGCACTGGTCGATGATGTTCACGCTGACCTGGGCCAGGCGGTAGACGTTGGACTCGCGCGAGCGGTAGTCGCCGCCCTTGACCGTGTCGTAGAAGAGCCGGTAGATCGAGTCGCCGTCGCCCTTGTAGTTCTTGGCGGCGTTGATGCCGCCCTGCGCGGCGATCGAGTGCGCCCGGCGCGGGGAGTCCTGGTAGCAGAAGGACTTCACGACGTAGCCGGCCTCGCCCAGCGTCGCGGCCGCGGAGGCCCCGGCGAGGCCGGTGCCGACCACGATCACCGACAGGCGACGACGGTTGGCCGGGTTGGCGATCCTCGCCTCGAACTGGCGGGTGTTCCACTTCTCCTCGAGGGGACCCCCCGGGGCCTTGGTGTCCTGGATCCAGTCGCCGGACTGGTAGTAGCCGGCGGCGTCGTCGGTCTCCTCGGCGTCGAGGTGGTGCGACGGGTTCCCGGTCAGCGTGGTGTCGGGCATGTCTGTCATGGGCATGTGTCCCTTCTGGATCCCGTGGCTCCGCTAGGAGATGACGCCGAACAGCACGAAGATCGGCACGAGCGAGAAACCGCCCGCGATGATCACCGCCAGCGTGAAGGCGACCCGCTTGAAGGCCAGGCGCGACCGGGCGCTGTTCGTCCAGCCCAGGGTCTGCATCGAGCTCCAGACCCCGTGGTGCAGGTGCGCGCCGAGCATGGCCATCGCGACCAGGTAGATGACGGTCAGCCACCACGTCGAGAACGAGTCGACGAGGAGGTTGTAGGGGTCGGAGGTCGGGCCGCCGGTGACGTTGACCTTCCCGATCGAGAAGTTGAGCAGGTGCCAGATGATGAACAGCAGCAGCGTGAGGCCGCCCCAGCGCATCAGGTGGGAGGCGTACGTCGAGTGCTTGTTCTTCTTCACGACGTACTTGTGGGTGCGCGCGCGCTTTGCCCGGCGCCACAGGACGACCGCGCAGTAGACGTGCACGACGAGTGAGACGACCAGCACCGCGCGCAGCACCCAGAGGAAGCCGGACTCCGGCAGCATCGGCTCGCCGAGGGTGCGCAGGTGGTGGGCGTACTCGTTGTAGGCGTCGTGGCCGGCGAAGGCCTTCAGGTTGCCGTACATGTGCAGCAGCACGAAGGCGACGAAGACCAGCCCGCTGAGCGCCATGAGCAGCTTGAGGAAGATCGTCGACCGGACCGCTCTCGCGTCGGAGACGAGTGCGGGGGAGTAGCTCGGTGCCGCCTTCGAGGTCGACTCCGAGGACCGGGGAGATGCGGTGGCCACAACTGGCACCGTATCGCTCCGACACGCCGGGTGTGGCCCCGGAACGGGTGTGAGATATCCCCCTCCCTGAGAGGCGCATGTCCCTTTCGCTTACGCTGCCGTTCGGGCCAGAGTGTTCCCGATCACAGCCCGCCTGGAGGAATTGCTCATGGCCTACACGGACGCCCCGGCATCATCTACTGGGCCGTCAGGCGTCCCTTCCGGTGTCGGTGGACCCACCAGGGCCCACATCGAGGAGAAGACGCTCCGCGCCGACCGCTGGTGGCTCTACCCGCTCACCACGTTCGTGGTCTTCATGTCGTTCATCGTCTACGCGACGGTCCGGGCGTTCATGGGCTCGCACTACTACTCCGCGCCGTACCTCTCGCCGTTCTACTCGCCGTGCCTCGGCGACTGCGTCAAGGGATCCTCGGACTTCGGCCAGCCCTTCGAGTGGTGGCCGCTCTCGGCGGCGCTGATCGTGCTGATCTTCCCGCTGGGCTTCCGGCTGACCTGCTACTACTACCGCAAGGCCTACTACCGGTCGTTCTGGCTGAGCCCGCCCGCCTGCGCGGTCGCCGAGCCGCACGTCACCTACAGCGGCGAGACCCGGCTGCCCCTGATCCTGAACAACATCCACCGCTACTTCTGGTACGCCGCGGTGGTGGTCGCGCTGATCCTCAGCTACGACACGGTGCTCACCTTCCGTGACGCCGACGGCGACTGGGGGCACATGGGGCTGGGCACGCTCGTGTTCCTGGTCAACATCACCTTCATCTGGCTCTACACGCTCTCCTGCCACTCGTGCCGCCACATCGTCGGCGGCCGGCTGCGGCACTTCAGCAAGCACCCCGTGCGCTACAAGGCCTGGACGTTCGTCTCCAAGCTGAACGGCCGGCACGCCCTCTACGCCTGGGTGTCGCTGTTCTCGGTCGCGATCGCCGACCTCTACGTGCTGCTGCTGTCCACCGGCGTCTTCACCGACCCGAGGTTCTTCTGATGAGCGAGACGCGGCACCCGATGACGGGCAACGTGATGAGCGACGACGAGGGGCTCGAGGAGCCGGAGCGCTTCCACGGCTTCGAGCACCACCAGTACGACGTGGTCGTCATCGGCGCCGGCGGAGCCGGCCTGCGGGCCGCGATCGCCGCGCACGAGGCCGGCGCACGCACCGCCATCGTCTGCAAGTCGCTGCTCGGCAAGGCGCACACCGTGATGGCCGAGGGCGGCATCGCCGCGGCCATGGGCAACCGGTGGCCGGAGGACAACTGGGAGGTCCACTTCCGCGACACCATGCGCGGCGGCAAGATGCTGAACAACTGGCGGATGGCCCAGCTGCACGCCCAGGAGGCGCCCGAGCGGGTGCAGGAGCTCGAGGACTGGGGCGCCCTGTTCGACCGCACCGAGGACGGCCTGATCTCCCAGCGCGACTTCGGCGGCCACCGCTACGCCCGGCTCGCCCACGTCGGCGACCGCACCGGCCTGGAGATGATCCGCACGCTGCAGCAGCGCGCGGTGGCGCTCGACATCGACGTCTTCATGGAGTGCACGGTCACCGAGCTGCTCAAGGACGGTGACGACGCCATCTCCGGCGCCTTCGGCTACTGGCGCGAGACCGGTCGCTTCGTGGTCTTCGAGGCGCCGTCGGTGATCCTGGCGACCGGAGGCATCGGCAAGTCCTTCAAGGTCACCTCGAACTCCTGGGAGTACACCGGCGACGGCCACGCGCTCGCGCTGCGCGCCGGCGCCTCGCTGATCAACATGGAGTTCGTCCAGTTCCACCCCACCGGGATGGTCTGGCCGCCGTCGGTGAAGGGGCTGCTCGTCACCGAGTCGGTGCGTGGTGACGGCGGGATCCTGCGCAACTCCGAGGGCAAGCGGTTCATGTTCGACTACATCCCGGAGTTCTTCAAGAGCGAGACGGCCGACACCGAGGAGGAGGCCGACCGCTGGTACGACGACAAGAAGAACAACCGCCGGCCACCCGAGCTGCTGCCCCGTGACGAGGTCGCGCGCGCGATCAACTCCGAGATCAAGGAGGGTCGCGGATCACCGCACGGGGGCATCTTCCTCGACATCGCCTCGCGCCGCGACGCCGACTACATCCGCAAGCGGCTGCCCTCGATGTACCACCAGTTCAAGGAGCTCGCGGACGTCGACATCACCGCCGAGCCGATGGAGATCGGCCCCACCTGCCACTACGTGATGGGCGGCGTCGAGGTCGACCCCGACACCGAGCAGAGCAGCATCACCGGGCTCTACGCGGTCGGCGAGTGCTCCGGCGGGATGCACGGCTCCAACCGCCTCGGCGGCAACTCGCTCTCCGACCTGCTCGTCTTCGGGCGGCGGGCCGGCGAGGCCGCGGCGTCGTACGCCCAGTCCATCCCGGCAGATGCTCGAGTCAGTGTGGACGGGCCCGCGGTCGAGGCCGCGGAGGACACCGCGCTGCTGCCCTTCGAGAGGGAGCTGAGCGAGGGTCGCCAGGAGAACCCCTACACGATCCAGCAGGAGCTCCAGCAGTCGATGAACGACCTCGTCGGCATCATCCGCACCCGCGAGGAGCTGGAGAAGTCGCTGGAGGAGATCGAGAAGCTCAAGGAGCGCGCCGAGCACCTCGTGGTCGAGGGACACCGGCAGTACAACCCCGGCTGGCACCTCGCCATCGACCTGCGCAACATGCTGCTGGTCTCGGAGTGCGTCGCGAAGGCGGCGCTGACGCGTGAGGAGTCGCGCGGCGGACACACCCGCGACGACTTCCCGGGCCCGAACGACACGTGGGGCCAGAAGAACCTGGCGCTGCGGCTCGAACGCGGCCGGCACCGGGGTCGACCTGAGCGAGCAGCCGCTGCCGGTGATGCCGGACGACCTGAAGAAGTTCTTCGAATGAGCTCGGCTGAAGGGAACCACTGATGGCCTACCCCCTGAAGATGCGCATCTGGCGCGGCAACGACGTGCACGGCGAGCTCAAGGACTTCACCGTCGAGGTGGAGACCGGCGAGGTCGTGCTCGACGCCCTGCACCGGGTGCAGGCCACCCAGGCGGGCGACCTCGCGATCCGCTGGAACTGCAAGGCCGGCAAGTGCGGCTCGTGCAGCGCGGAGATCAACGGCCGCCCGCGGCTGCTCTGCATGACCCGGCTCTCCGACTTCGAGGAGACCGAGACGATCACGGTCACCCCGATGCGCACGTTCCCGGTGATCCGCGACCTGGTCACCGACGTCTCCTACAACTACGAGAAGGCGCGCGAGCTCCCGTCGTTCGCCCCGCCGCCGCGTGACGCGGACGGCAAGAGGCGGATGGCCCAGGTCGACGTCGAGCGCGGCCAGGAGTTCCGCAAGTGCATCGAGTGCTTCCTGTGCCAGAACACCTGCCACGTCGTCCGTGACCACGAGGAGAACAAGAAGGCCTTCGCCGGCCCCCGGTTCTTCCTCCGGTACGCCGAGCTCGACATGCACCCGCTGGACACCCACGACCGGCGTCAGCTCGCGCAGGAGGCCGCCGGCATCGGGATGTGCAACATCACCAAGTGCTGCACCGAGGTGTGCCCCGAGGGCATCAAGATCACCGACAACGCGATCATCCCGATGAAGGAGCGCGTCGTGGACCGCAAGTACGACCCGCTCGTGTGGCTCGGCAGCAAGATCGGCATCCGCAACAAGGACGACGAGGGACGCGAGCAGGTCTGAGGAAGGCGGCTCAGGCGGGTCGTCGGCGCACGATGATCACCGCGCGGTCGTCGTCCTCGGACTCGACGCTGCCGAGGATCTGCACGGCCGCGCCGCCGAACCCGTCGTGCACGGCCTCCTGCGCCTCGTGCTGCAACCACGTGACGCCGCGGTCGAGGTCGGCCGTGCGCGTCTCGACGACGCCGTCGGTGTAGAGCAGCAGCGCCTCGCCGCGGGCGAGGGTGCCGGCCGAGGTGCGGATCTCCGGGTCGGGGACCACGCCCAGCGCCGTCCCCCGGACGTTGTCGGCGGCCCAGCGCCGGCCGTTGACCGACCAGACGAGCACGGGAGGGTGGCCGGCGTTGGTGAGCTGGTAGCCGCCGGAGTCGAGGTCGACCAGGACGTGCACGGCGGTCGCGAACGTCTCGTCGGACTCCTGGCGGAACAGGAAGCGGTTGGCGGCGGCCGACCACGCCCTGCGGCGGGAGCGCGCCGATCAGCCCGCCGAGCGCGCCGCCGAACTGCAGCGCCCGGGTCGCGGCGGGCACGCCCTTGCCGGCGACGTCGACGAGGATCAGCTCGAGCTGGCGACCGTCGGGGCTGAGCTGGGCGACCAGGAAGTCACCGCTGTAGCCGCCGCCGTGGGCCGAGAGGAACGCGCTCTCGAACTCCCAGTCGGGCGGCAGCTCGGGGATGGTGCCCTGCGACCGCAGCCGGTCGCGGAGGTCGGCGAGCATCGCCTCGCTCACCGGCTGCGGCAGGCCGCTGTGCTGCCGGCTCGAGGTGAACAGGATCAGGGCCGTGGACAGCAGCAGCACGAAGATCGCGGTGATCCTCGGACCCACCAGCGGTCCGTCGGAGATCATCGCGGTGAGTGCCGCGACCACCGTCACCGAGGAGAGCACCACCAGCGGCGCGAAGCGCAGCAGCATCATCCCGATCAGCAGCCAGAGGTAGTACGCCGTCAGCGGCATCAGGGTGTAGTTGGCCAGCGAGATCGCGAAGCAGACGACGACGGCGATCAGCAACGAGGCCAGGATCAGTCCCTGGCTCTCCTTGCTGCCCGTGCGCCAGGCAGCGACGGAGTCGTCGAGGCGGCGGCGGAGGGCACGGAGCACCCCCCGAGCGTAAGAGGTGGAGGGGTCAGCCCTGCGGAGCGGTGAGGCGGGTCGCCACGGAAGGACGACCGGCCTGCGGGTAGTGCACGTCGACCAGCTCGGCCACGGCGTCGTCCCAGGTGCGGTCGCTGACCGACTCGCGCGCGTTGTCGGCAAGCGTGAACCGCAGGTCGGGACTCGCGGCCAGGCGAGCGACGGCCCGGGGGAACGCCTTGCCGCCGCGGTCGGTGCCGACCAGCAGCCCGTTGTGCTCGTGGCGTACGACGTCGGCGGCGGTGCCGCTGTCGAAGGCCACCACCGGCACGCCGCTGGCCAGCGACTCGTGCACCGAAGGGGCGTAGACCTCACGCTTGCGCGGCTGCACGAGCACGTCGAAGGTGGCCTGGCAGGTGGCGCGCTCGAGAGCGTTGGCCGCCGGGATCACCTTGGCGCCGTTCGCGCGCAGCGAGTCGACCCCCGGCCCGTCGCCCACCGCGACGAGGCGCACCCCGGGCAGCTTGGCGATGGACGCCAGCCGGTTGACGACGTTGCGGCGGTCGAGTGCTCCGACGTACCCCACGATCAGGCGGCCGCCGTCGGGGGAGTGCACCCGCGCCCACCGGTCGTGCAGCGTCTGGTCGCGCAGCCCGGGGTGGTGCTCGGTGACGTCGACGCCGGGGCGCCAGGTCCGGTGGTCGAGCACCACGGTCGGCACGCCGAGGCGCTCGGCGGCCTCCGCGGCCTTGATGCCGAGCCGGTGCGGGTCGATCAGGTGGCAGACGTCGAGGCGCGAGAGGGCCATCGCCTCGCGGATCGCCGAGACCGGTGTCATCCGGCTGGCCCAGAAGACGCGCGCCCCGCGGAACGTGCTCTGGCCGCGGCCGGCGGCGAAGACCACCACGTCGTGCCCGCCGTCGGTCAGCCGGCCGGCCACCTCACGAGTGAGGTGCGCAGCCGGAGCCTTGCTCGGCACGAACTCCTCGGTCACCAGTGCGATCCGCATGCCCCCACCCTGCCCCTCCCGCGCGGCAGAACGGTGAAGCCCGAGTGAGTGTCGGGTGAACGGGAGGGGTCTCCCTTCGGTGGTTGAGGTGCCCGAGCGCCAGCGAGGGCCTCGAAACCTGGCGCGGTCGTCGGGGTCCGGACCACCGCCGGTTGAGCCTGTCGAAACCTCGCCCGAATACGGCCTGGGTACGGTCAGAAAACTTCTTGAAAAGTTGTCCGGATCCGGACGAAACCCCAGGTCAGCAGACGAAACTGTCGGTGGTCGCTGCTTGAATTCAACACATGGACACCACCACCAGCCTCACCCCGGGCGAGGTGATCGACGGTGTCCTGGCCGCCCGGTCGGCCGAGCAGACCGCGGCGTTGCGGCAGCTCGAGCTGGCGGTGGAGTGGGCTCGGCTGCATCCGTGCGCCGACGGGGAGACCCCGGCGTACTGGGGTGAGCTCACCCTGCACGGCGAGGCCACCGTGCTGCTGGCCGGTCCGGGCGCTCCCACGGTCGCGGAGTTCGCTCCCGCCGAGCTCGGTGCCGCCCTGGGCATCGGGCTGGATGCCGCGCGGCGGCTGATCGGTGACGCCCTCGAGCTGCACTACCGGCTGCCGCGGTTCTACGAGTACGTGCGTTCTGGTGTCGTGCCGGTCTGGCGGGCCCGGTTGATCGCGCAGCAGACCACCGACCTGGGCTGGGAGGCCGTGGCCAGGCGGGGACACCGAGCCTCGACGTACGACGGGCCAAGGCGGCCGGGATCCTGGCCGACCCCCAGTTCGCGCTCGACCTGATGTCCGGGCGCGAGGGGCAGCGCCCACCAGCGGCGCGGGCGGTGACTGGGTGGTGCACTTCCGCCCGGAGGACTTCGCCGACGGCACCGGTGTCGCGGACATCGAGAAGCTCGGGGCGATCACCACCGACCTGCTCGCCACCTGGCTCGCCCGCCACGACCTGGGCAAGACCGTCTTCCGCGTCCGTCCCGTCCTGGACCTGAACGGCGACTGGTCGGTCGACCGGCACGACCCGCCGGACCGGATGCGCGAGCAGGTCCTCCTGCTCCACTCGACCTGCGTCTTCCCCGGCTGCCGCCGCGACGCACGCGCCTGCGACCTCGACCATCGGGAGTCTCGACCGACGAGTAACGCTCGACCCGAACGACGGCGGGCCACCACCGGGTCAGACCGAGACCGCGACATCTCGCCTGGCGTCGGCACCCACCACCGGATCAAGACCCACACCGTCGACGTACCTCGACCCGGCGCCCGGACGCCCACCTGACCCCGGCACCCGCCACCAGACGAGTCATCGGCACGCCGTCAGCCCTCGACCGGCGCCCCACCCAGGCCGAGCTCGTTGCCGTCCGGGTCGCGGAAGATCACCTTGCGGACGCCGTTGTCGTAGGTCTCGCGGGACTCCGGGTGGATGCCGCGCTCCTCGGCCGCGTCGACGAAGGCGTCGAGATCGCCGAGGAACAGCGTCACCTGGGAGTGGCCGGCGTGCTCCGGGCTCAGCAGGACGTTCACGTGGCCGTGCTCCTGGAGGGTCCAGACGGACTCGGTCTCGTGCGGCTGGAACGTCGGTGGTGCGCCCAGGACTCGCTCGTACCACTCCAGCGCGCGCTCGTAGTCGCTCACGGCGATGCCGGCGAACAGGTCGAGCTCGGTCTGCATGCGATCACTCCTTCTTCAGGAACGACCGGGCTCGGCTGCCGGACTCATCGGGAGTCGGGCACGTACCCGTGCATGCAGACGTCGTGCCGGCGCTCGCCACCCGGGGCGTCCTGGTCGCGGAGGGGGAGGAAGTGGCGGCGCACGCCCTCCTGCTCGAAGCCGGCGGCGAGGGCCGTGCGGCAGGAGGCGGTGTTCTCGACGCTGTGGTCGAGCTGGACGCGCGGCAGGGCGGGGCCGTCGTCGTCGGAGGTGAGCCATCGGGTCAGCGTCCGGACGGCGCGGCTGGCGACGCCCTGCCCGCGTGAGTCCGGGTGCACGGCGTAGCCGATGTCGGCGACGCGGAGCGGAGCGGGCACGTGGAACATCCAGGCCGCGAAGCCGAGGAACCGGTCCGGGTCGTCGGCGGACACGATGGTCAGGCCGCCGGGCTCGACGGCTGCCAGTGCCTCGCCGGAGCGCGTGATCCGATCGTCGAGATCGTCGACGGACTCGCGGCAGGGTCACGACCGTCGGTACGCCGTACGCCAGCTCGGCCGGGTCGCGGAACAGCTCCAGCCACCGTTCACGGTCTCCGGGGAGCGGTGCGCGCAGGGCGATCCCCTCCCCGCTGATCAGCTCGGTCACCTGCGCAGCCTAAGAGGTATTTCACAGTCGCTGGTCGCACCGCGACGGCGCTCCCTATTGTTCGCACATGAGCACCGAAGCCCATCTCGCGCTGGCCGAGGGGCAGGAACACTCCGTCGCCGAGTGGGAAGCCGCCGCCGCGGCCGTGCTGCGCAAGGCCGGCCGGCTGGGCGACGACGACGCCGACGACGCCGTCTGGGACAAGCTGACCCGCCGCACCCTCGACGGGATCGGCGTCTCCCCGCTCGGTACGCCGGCCCTGGTGGCCGACCTCCCCGAGCCGGTCCGCCCGCCCGCTCGTGGTGACGGCTGGGACGTGCGCGCGCTGCTCGCCGATCCGGACGCCCAGGCCTCCCACGACGCCGCGATGACCGACCTCGAGAACGGCGCCACGTCGCTGCTCGTGCAGGTCGGTGAGTCGGGCATCGCGGCGGACGACCTCGCGGCCGTGCTCAAGGACGTGCTGCTCGACGTCGCGCCGGTGGTGCTCGACGCGCCCTCGGATCCTCTGGGTGCGGCCAGGGCCTTCGCTGAGTCGCCGCGGCACCACGCTCGCTGCCGGCACGAACCTCGGGGTGGACCCGGTGGGGGCGGCGATCCGGGGAGTGGTCTCGACT
Organism: uncultured Actinomycetota bacterium; assembly: GCA_963794725.1. Lineage (GTDB taxonomy): Bacteria > Actinomycetota > Actinomycetes > Propionibacteriales > Nocardioidaceae > Marmoricola. The sequence goes on along the minus strand of CAWCFR010000040.1, from coordinate 104,174 downwards.
CCGCTCGACCACCAGAAGACTCCGCTCGACCAGCAGGTGACGGAAGCCGTCGCCCTGGCGCAGGAGCTCGGGTGCCGCGCGCTCGTCGTCGACGGGACGGCGGTGCACGACCTCGGCGCCTCCGACGTCCAGGAGCTCGGGTACGTCCTCGCCGTCGGTGCCCACTACCTGCGCGCGCTCGAGGCCGCCGGTGTCGGGATCGACGAGGCGACGGGGCTGGTCGAGTTCCGGCTCGCCGCGACCGACGAGCAGTTCCCGACGATCGCCAAGCTGCGCGCCGTACGACGCCTCTGGGCCCGGATGCTCGAGCTCAGCGGTGCCTCCGAGGACCACCGCCAGATGGTGCTGCACGCCGTGACGTCGCGGCCGATGATGACCAAGTACGACCCCTGGGTGAACATGCTGCGCACCTGCGTCGCCGCCTTCGCCGCAGGAGTGGGTGGCGCCGACGCCGTGACCGTGCTCCCGTTCGACGCGCGGCTCGGGCTGCCCGACGCCTTCGCCCGCCGGATCGCGCGCAACACCTCCACCCTGCTGGTCGAGGAGTCGCACGTCGCCAAGGTCGCCGACCCCGCCGGCGGCGCGTTCGCCGTGGAGAAGCTCACCGACGACCTCGCCGTCGCCGGCTGGGAGGAGCTCGCCCGCATCGAGCAGGCGGGCGGCATCCCCGACGGGCTCGACGACCTCCGCAGCCGCATCGACGCGATCGTGGCCGAGCGCGACGGCCAGGTCGCCACCCGCAAGCGACCGATCACCGGGCTCACCGAGTTCCCGAACCTGCACGAGACGCTGCCCGAGCGGGCGCCGTACGCCGAGGGTGCGCCGCCTGTCCGGCCCTACGGAGAAGCCTTCGAGGCGCTGCGCGACGACCCGACGACCGCGAAGGTCTTCCTCGCCACGATGGGCACCGTCGCCGCGCACACGGCCCGGGCCACGTTCGCCACCAACCTGTTCGCTGCCGGTGGCGTCGACGTGGTCAACGAGGGCCGCCACGACGACGTCGACGCCGTGATCTCCCACTACGACGGGCAGAAGGTCGTCTGCCTGGCCGGCCACGACAAGGCGTACGCCGCGTGGGGGAGTGACCTCGTCGCGGCCCTCCGCGAGGCCGGAGCCGAGTGGGTGATCCTCGCCGGCAAGGCGGAGCGAGCTCGAGGTCGACGACTCCTGCGCGATGGGCGTGGACGCGCTCGACTTCCTCACGAGGACGAGGGAGAAGCTGGCATGACCGTCCCCAGCAGCTTCGGCGACCAGCCGCTGGCCGGCTCCGTCCGCGCGCCCGAGGAGATCCAGGGGGACACGTGGGAGTCGCCCGAGGGCATCGGGATCCTGCCGATCTACGGGCCCGAGCACCTCGAGGGCCTCGACGCGCTGGACACCTACCCCGGCCTGGCGCCGTACCTGCGCGGCCCCTACCCGACGATGTACACGACCCAGCCGTGGACCATCCGCCAGTACGCCGGGTTCTCCACCGCCGAGGAGTCGAACGCCTTCTACCGTCGCAACCTCGCCGCCGGGCAGAAGGGCCTCTCGGTCGCCTTCGACCTCGCCACCCACCGCGGCTACGACTCGGACCACCCGCGGGTGAAGGGCGACGTCGGCATGGCCGGCGTGGCGATCGACTCGATCTACGACGCCCGCACGCTCTTCGACGGCATCCCGCTGGACGAGATGTCGGTGTCGATGACGATGAACGGCGCCGTGCTGCCGGTGATGGCGCTCTACATCGCGGCGGCCGAGGAGCAGGGGGTGAAGCCGGAGCAGCTCACGGGGACGATCCAGAACGACATCCTCAAGGAGTTCATGGTCCGCAACACCTACATCTACCCGCCCCAGCCGAGCATGCGGATCATCAGCGACATCTTCGGCTACACCTCGCAGAAGATGCCGCGGTTCAACTCGATCTCGATCTCCGGCTACCACATCCAGGAAGCCGGGGCGACGGCCGACCTGGAGCTCGCCTACACGCTGGCCGACGGCGTCGAGTACATCCGCGCGGGCCTCGACGCCGGCCTGACCATCGACGAGTTCGCGCCACGGCTGAGCTTCTTCTGGGCGATCGGCATGAACTTCTTCATGGAGGTCGCCAAGATGCGCGCGGCGCGGGCGATCTGGGCACGCCTGGTCAGCCAGTTCGAGCCGGAGAACCCCAAGTCGCTGTCGCTGCGCACCCACAGCCAGACCTCGGGCTGGTCGCTCACCGCGCAGGACGTCTTCAACAACGTCCAGCGCACCTGCATCGAGGCGATGGCGGCCACCCAGGGCCACACCCAGTCGCTGCACACCAACGCCCTCGACGAGGCGATCGCGCTGCCCACCGACTTCTCCGCGCGGATCGCGCGCAACACCCAGCTCCTGCTGCAGCAGGAGAGCGGTACGACGGGCACGATCGACCCCTGGGCCGGCTCCTACTACGTCGAGCGGCTGACCCACGACCTCGCCGAGCGCGCCTGGGCGCACATCTCCGAGGCCGAGGAGCACGGCGGCATGGCCAAGGCCATCGAGGAGGGGCTGCCCAAGATGCGCATCGAGGAGGCCGCCGCCCGCACCCAGGCCCGGCTCGACTCCCGCGCGCAGAAGCTGGTCGGCGTGAACACCTACCGGCTCCCGCAGGAGGACGCCCTCGACGTGCTGAGGGTCGACAACGCCAGCGTCTACAAGCAGCAGATCGCCAAGCTCGAGCGGCTGCGCGAGGAGCGCTCCCAGGACGAGGTCGACGACGCCCTGAACGCCCTCACCAAGTCCGCCGAGGACGGCCACGTGCACGGGTCGCTCGACGGCAACCTGCTGGCCCTGGCCGTCGACGCGGCGCGGGCCAAGGCCACGGTGGGTGAGATCTCCGATGCGCTCGAGAAGGTCTACGGCCGCCACCGCGCGGTGATCCGTACGATCTCGGGCGTGTACAAGCGCGAGTCCGGCAGCAGCGACGCCATGGCCAAGGTGCTCGCCGCGACCGAGAAGTTCGCCGAGGACGAGGGCCGCCGGCCCCGCATCCTGGTCGCGAAGATGGGCCAGGACGGCCACGACCGCGGCCAGAAGGTGATCGTCACGGCGTTCGCCGACATGGGCTTCGACGTCGACGTGGGGCCGCTGTTCTCCACGCCCGAGGAGGTCGCCCAGCAGGCGGTCGACGCCGACGTGCACATCGTCGGGGTCAACTCCCTCGCCGCCGGGCACCTCACCCTCGTGCCCGAGCTGAAGGACGCGCTGCACGAGCTCGGCGCCGACGACGTGATGATCGTGGTCGGCGGGGTGATCCCGCCCGACGACGTACCCACGCTGGAGAAGATGGGTGCCGCCGCCGTCTTCCCGCCCGGCACCGTCATCGCCGAGGCCGCGCTCGACCTGCTCGAGAAGCTCTCCGACCAACTGGGTCACTGATGGACGTCGCGGCCCTCGTTGCCGGTGTCCGCGAGGGCAAGCGTGCGTCGGTGTCGCGCGCGATCACGCTCGTCGAGTCGCAGCGCGCCGACCACCGCGTCGCCGCGCGCGAGCTGCTGACCGAGCTCACCGAGGTCTCGACTTCGCTCGACCGGCAGGGGGCTCGGTCCGGGTCGGCATCTCCGGGGTGCCGGGCGTCGGCAAGTCGACCTTCATCGAGACCCTCGGCGCCCACCTGACCGGGCAGGGCCCCCATGGTGGGCAGCGGGTGGGCGTCCTGGCGGTCGACCCGTCCTCCACCCGCACCGGCGGCTCCGTGCTCGGCGACAAGACCCGGATGGCCGAGCTGTCGGCCAACCCGAACGCCTACATCCGCCCCTCGCCGACCGCCGGCACGCTCGGCGGCGTCGCCCGGGCGACCACGCAGGCGATGGTGGTGCTCGAGGCGGCGGGGTACGACGTCGTGCTGGTCGAGACCGTGGGCGTCGGCCAGTCCGAGGTGACCGTGGCCGGGATGGTCGACTCCTTCCTCTTCCTGACGATGGCCCGCACGGGCGACCAGCTCCAGGGCATCAAGAAGGGCATCCTCGAGATCGCCGACGTGATCGCGGTCAACAAGGCCGACGGCGACCGGGCCGACGAGGCGAGGTCCGCCGCCAAGGAGCTCTCCGGCGCGCTGCGGATGGTGCACTCCAGCTCTTCAGGGGGCGCCGAGGGCTGGGTGCCCCCGGTGCTGACCTGCTCCGGCCTGCAGGACCTCGACGTCGACACCGTCTGGGACAAGGTGATCGCCCACCGCGACTCGCTGGGGGAGCAGGGCCTCGCCGACAAGCGCGCCGGCCAGCAGATCGACTTCACCTGGGCGCTGGTGCGCGACGAGCTCGACCAGCGGCTGCGGCGCTCGCCGGGCGTGAAGGCCATCCGGGACGACGTACGACGGGCGCTGCTGGCGGGCGAGACCACCGCCCCGCTCGCCGCGGACCGCCTGCTCGGCGCCTACGACGAGGACACCGCATGGACGATGAGCACGAGGTGGAGGCGGAGCGGGCCGGCGATCCCGCCCGGCTTCCGCCTGCACAACGGTGTGCTCGTGCCGGCGGAGCAACCGGCCATCACCCGGATCATCGCGAAGACCCCACCGAAGCCCGACCCGCGCCGCCGGTGGGTGATCGGCGGCGGCGTCCTCCTCGTCCTCGTGCGTCGTCGTGATCCTCGCGGTCACGGGCTCGACCAGGCGCGCGAGCGGCACGCGCCGGCGGACGAGAAGAAGTTCCTCGCGCGCGGTGCAGCACGGCCAGGACCGGGTGCAGCACGGCAACGCGGTCACGCTGGTCTCGGCGAAGGCAGAGCGGGGGAAGAAGCTCTGCGAGCTCCTCGACGCCGCAGCACCAGAAGGTGCACGGCTGGGTCGGCACCATCAACGGCATCGACACCGGCAGCGACGACGAGGGCATCATCACCGTCTCCATCGGTCACGACACCGACCTGCGCACGGGCAGCGGCGCGGGTGCGGAGAAGCGCGTCCTGCTGCGCCCCGGCTCCGACGGTCTTCGAGTCGGTGGCGAAGCTGCACGACGGTGACCGGGTCGTCGTCGACGGCACCTTCGTCCGCGACCAGCGGCTCCTGCGTCAAGGAGACGAGCACCTTCGCCAAGAACGGCATGCTGACGCCGGACTTCCTGTTCCTGTTCTCCTCCATCCACCCGGCCTGACCCGGCCCGGATAGGCTGGCCTGTCGTGACCACCTCCGTGCCCGTCCCGGGCCCCGATCGCCGCGATGCTGCGCGACGTGACCGAGGAAGTGGCCAAGCACGCCGACCTGCTCGTCGAGGTACGGCGCGACCTGCACGCGCACCCCGAGCTGTCGTGGACCGAGGACCGCACCGCCTCGATGGTGGCGAAACGGCTCGACGAGGCCGGCCTGGTCGCCCGGGCGATGCCGCGCGGCGGCCTGCTCGTGGACATCGGCCGGAACGAGGGGCCGTTGATCGCCCTGCGGGCCGACCTCGACGCGCTGCCGGTCGACGACCGCACCGACGACCCGTGGGCCAGCACGGTCAAGGGCGTCGCGCACGCCTGCGGCCACGACCTGCACACCGCCGCCCTGCTGGGGGCGGGCCTGGCCCTGGCCGGTGTCGCGGACCAGATGCCCGGACGCGTGCGCCTGCTCTTCCAGCCGGCCGAGGAGACCATGCCCGGCGGTGCCCTGATGGCCATCGACGCGGGCGCCCTCGAGGGCGTCTCGCGCATCTTCGCCCTGCATGCCGACCCCACGCTCGACGTCGGCACCGTCGGCCTGCGCGAGGGTCCGCTGACCGGGGCGTCGGACCACCTCGACGTGATGCTCACCGGCAAGGGCGGGCACACCTCGCGCCCGCACCTGACCGAGGACCTCACCTTCGCCCTCGGCAAGCTCGTCACCGAGCTTCCCGCGGTGCTCTCGCGCCGGCTCGACCCCCGCTCCGGCGTGAGCGTGGTGTGGGGGATCGTGCGGTCGGGCTCCGCCGTCAACGTCATCCCCGACACCGGACGCGCCGGTGGCACCGTGCGGATGCTCGACGCGGCTGCCTGGGCCGACGCCGAGGGCCTCGTCCGCGAGATCGTCGGACAGATCGTCGAGCCCTACGGCGTCGCGTCCACCGTCACCTACATCCGCGGGGTGCCGCCCGTGGTCAACGAGTACTGGTCCACCACGCTGCTGGCCCGGGCCGTCGAGCGGTCCTTCGGCGACGACGCCCACGTCGGCACCACGCAGAGCCTCGGCGGCGAGGACTTCGCCTGGTACCTCGACCTCGTCCCCGGCGCGATGGGGCGCCTCGGCACGCGCACGCCGGGCGGGCCGACGTACGACCTCCACCAGGGTGACCTGCGCGTGGACGAGCGGGCGATCACGATCGGGGCGACGGTGCTCGCGGCAGCCGCCCTCGAGTCGATGGTCACCGACCGATAACGGTTGCTCGGGTTCCGGGTCCACGCGTAGGTGCTGCCACCGCGACCGGATAGGGTCCCGCGAGAGCGTGCTCGCCCGGCAAGGGGAGCGTTGGCACCCACACGAACGAGGAGACAGTCTTGCGCCGGTTCACCAAGATCGCGGCAGTGGTGATGGCAGGGGCTCTGCTCCTCGCCGCATGTGGTTCGAAGGACTCGGGCAGCAGCAGCTCGTCTGCCAACGCGGACGTCTGCAAGGGCTCGAAGGGCTCGGGGCCCAAGGTCGGCGTCGCGTACGACGTCGGTGGCCGTGGTGACCAGTCGTTCAACGACTCGGCGTACCGAGGCCTGGAGAAGGCGGTCAAGGAGCTCGACGCGAGCTGCATCGAGGCCAAGGCCACCCCCGACGACAACGACACGATCCGCGCGCAGCGGCTCAAGACGCTGGCCGACCAGGGCTACAACCCGGTCATCGCCGTCGGCTTCCTGTACTCCCCGGCCGCCGCGAAGGTCGCCGCCGAGAACCCGGACACCGACTTCGCCGTGATCGACGGCTACAGCACCACGCTCACCAAGAGCCCGCTGAAGAACCTCGCCGACCTCGTCTTCGCCGCCAACGAGAGCTCCTACCTCGTCGGCGTGGCCGCGGCCCTGAAGACCAAGGCCAAGCACGTCGGCTTCGTGGGCGGCATCCACGGTGACCTGATCAAGTCCTTCGAGGCCGGCTACGAGGCCGGTGTGAAGTCGGTCGACCCGAAGATCAAGATCGACGTCCAGTACCTCACCGAGGACCAGAACGACTCCAAGACCGGCTTCGAGAACCCCGCCGGTGGCAAGGACGCCGCCTCGGCGATGTACGAGGCCGGGGCCGACGTGGTCTACCACGCCGCCGGCAAGTCGGGTCTCGGTGTCTTCCAGGCGGCCGCCGCCGCAGGCGACGGCAAGTGGGCCATCGGCGTCGACTCCGACCAGTACCTCACCGCACCGAAGTCGCAGCAGCCGCACATCCTGACCTCCGCCCTCAAGCGGATCGACAGCGCCCTGTTCGACTTCGTCTCGGCCTTCAAGGACGGCAAGGCCCCCACGGGCTTCGTCAACAACGACCTGAAGACCGACGGTGTCGGGATCACCTACTCCGGTGGGTTCATCGACGACATCAAGGACAAGATCACGGCCGCCTCGGACGGGATCAAGAGCGGCGCGATCAAGGTGCCGAGCGACCCCGCCAAGGTGAAGTGACCTCAGCAGGGACGCACCAGGACAGGTAGAGAGGGTGCCCGGGCGACGCGCTAGCGTGTCGCCCGGGCATCTTTCACGTCTGCTCAGGACAGCGCTTCGGAGGAAACTGTGACCACGGCCATCGAGCTGCGCGACATCGGGAAGCGCTTCCCGGGAGTGGTGGCCAACCACGACATCGACATCACCATCGAGTCCGGCACGATCCACGCGCTCGTCGGTGAGAACGGCGCCGGCAAGTCCACGCTGATGAAGATCCTGTACGGCGTGCAGAAGCCCGACGAGGGCAGCATCAGCGTCGACGGGGAGCAGGTCTCGTTCGCGACGCCGGCCGACGCGATCGCCGCCGGGATCGGCATGGTCTTCCAGCACTTCATGCTCGCCGACAACCTCACCGTGCTGGAGAACGTCGTCCTCGGGGCCGAGAAGCTGCACGGGATCGGTGACGACGCCAGTGCCGCGATCACGGAGATCTCGCAGAAGTACGGCTTCGGCCTCGACCCCGACGAGCTCGTCGAGACGCTCGGCGTGGGGGAGCGGCAGCGGGTCGAGATCCTCAAGGTCCTCTACCGGGGCGCTCGCATCATCATCCTCGACGAGCCGACCGCCGTGCTGGTGCCGCAGGAGGTCGACGCGCTGTTCGAGAACCTGCGCCAGCTCAAGGAGCAGGGGCACACGCTGATCTTCATCTCCCACAAGCTCGACGAGGTCCGTGCCATCGCCGACGAGATCACCGTCGTACGCCGCGGCACCACGGTCGCGACGGTGACGCCTGCCGACGTCACCTCGCGCAAGCTGGCCGAGCTGATGGTCGGCAGCGAGCTGCCCTCGCCGAGCACCGAGGAGTCGACGGTCACCGACCGGGTGCTGCTCTCCGTGCACGACATCCAGCTGGACGACGCGGCGGGCCGGCCGCAGCTGGCCGACATCTCCTTCGACATCCACGCGGGCGAGGTGCTCGGCATCGCCGGGGTCGAGGGCAACGGGCAGACCGAGCTGGTCGAGACGCTGGTCGGGATGCGCCAGCCACGGAGCGGGTCGGTCCGGCTGGGCGAGGAGGACATCAGCCACTGGACGACCAGGCAACGCCGCGAGTCCGGGATCGGCTACATCCCCGAGGACCGCCAGCGCCACGGCCTGCTGCTCGACTCCCCGCTGTGGGAGAACCGCATCCTCGGCCACCAGACCCGGCCCCCGGCGGTCAAGGGCTTCTGGCTCAACCGGTCGGGTGCGCGCTCCGACTCCTCGCGGATCGTCGAGCAGTACGACGTCCGCACCCCCGGCATCGACACCACCGCTCGTGCGCTCTCGGGCGGCAACCAGCAGAAGTTCATCGTGGGGCGCGAGATGAGCGGCGACCCGGTGCTCCTGATCGCCTCCCACCCGACCCGCGGCGTCGACGTCGGGGCCCAGGCGCAGATCTGGGACCACATCAAGCAGGCGCGTCGCTCCGGGCTCGCGGTGCTGCTGATCTCCGCCGACCTCGACGAGCTGATCGGCCTCTCCGACTCCATCCGGGTGCTGCTCCGCGGCCGCCTGGTCGGCAGCTTCGACCCGCGCACCGTGACGCCGCAGGATCTCGGCTCGGCCATGACCGGGGCGGGTGAGGAGTGATGAATCTCCTCCGCCGCGTCCTGATCGGCCTGGCCGCACCCGTGCTGGCCCTGGTGGTGGCGGCGATCATCGCCACCCTGGTGCTCCTGGCCACCGGTGACGACGTCAACGCGTTCTGGACGACGATGCGCACCTGGCCCGGTCACGACGACCTGGTCGCGATCCTCAACCAGACGGCCGTGCTGTACCTCTCCGGCGTCGCCGCCGCGATCGGCTTCCGGATGAACCTGTTCAACATCGGCGTCGAGGGGCAGTACCGCCTGGCCGGCCTGGCCGCCGGCTGGTTCGCCGGCGCCGGGCTGCTGCCCGGCTACCTGAACACGGTGGGTGCGATCCTCGTCGCGGTGCTGACCGGAGCGCTGTGGGCCGGCATCGCGGGCGTCCTGCGCGTCACCCGCGGGGTGAGCGAGGTGATCTCGACGATCATGCTGAACGCCATCGCGGGCTCGCTGATCGGCTACCTGATCACCCGCGTCGGTGTCAGCAACGGCAAGGCGTCGAACACCAAGACCATGCCCGAGAGCACGTGGGTCGGGAACATCACGATCTTCAAGGACTCCACCACCGAGCTCTACGGCCTCTCGCTGCTGGCCGTTCGTCGTCGGCGTCGGCTTCTGGGTGATGCTGAACAAGACCCGCTTCGGGTTCGACCTGCGCGCGTCGGGGGCCTCGGAGCCCGCGGCCGTGGCCTCCGGTGTGAACGTGCGCAAGATGATCGTGGTCTCGATGCTGCTCTCCGGCGGGGTCGCGGCCCTGATCGGGCTGCCGCAGATGTTCTCCGACTCCCACAACTACGGGTCGTCCTTCCAGACCGGCCTCGGCTTCACCGGCATCGCGGTGGCGCTGCTCGGACGCAACAACCCGATCGGGATCGCCTTCGGTGCGCTGATCTTCTCGTTCCTGTCGCAGCAGGCGACGTTGCTCAACATCCTCGCGGGCATCTCGCCGGACATCATCCTGGTCACCCAGGGCGTGATCGTGATGGCCGTGGTGATCGCCTACGAGATCGTCCGGCGCTACCGGGTCCGCATCGAGCAGGCGCAGGTCGGCACCGAGCTCGCCGAACGACGAGCCGCCCAGCAGCCGGAAGGGGCGTCGGCATGAACCACCCCACGAAATCGCGAGTGGAGCTCGCTGCGCTCGCGTCGATCACGATTCCGCGGGGACCCCGATGAGCACGGCTGCCTACACGGCGCAGATCTCCTCGGGGCCGCCGCCGGACGACGACGCCGACCAGCGCAGGAGCCGGCGACGCCGGTTCGCCCTGTACGCCGCCCTGGGGTTCGTCGTGCTGTGCGTGGTCCGCGTCGTCACCGGCGCCGACCAGGTCACCTCGTCGGGCACGCTGACCGTCGCCCTCACCGCGACCATGCCGATCGCCCTCGCCGGTCTCGGCGGCCTCTGGTCCGAGCGCGCCGGCATCGTCAACATCGGCCTCGAGGGCCAGATGATCATGGGCACGCTGGGTGCGGGCTACTTCGGCTTCCACTACGGCGTCGTGGTGGGGGTGCTCGGCGCGATCGTGTTCGGCATCCTCGGCGGCCTGCTGCACGCCTTCGCCACCGTCATCGTCGGCGTCGACCACATCGTCTCCGGCGTCGCGATCAACATCATCGCCGCCGGGGTCTCGGGGTTCCTCGCCGAGACGTGGTTCAGCGACCTCGAGGGAGGTGGGCCCACGCAGTCGCCGCCGCTGCCCACGCCGCCCGAGATCGACATCTCGTTCATCGCCGACCCGGCCAACACGCTGGAGGAGAAGCACTGGTTCCTGATCAGCGACCTCGCCGGCGTGGTGGAGATGTTCACCAAGAACCTCTCCTCGCTGACCCTGGTCGGCCTGGTGCTGATCTTCGGGACCATCTGGCTGCTCTGGAGCACCCGGTTCGGGCTCCGGCTGCGCTCCTGCGGTGAGTCGCCCGTGGCCGCGGAGTCCCTGGGCATCAACGTGATCCGCTACAAGTTCCTCGCCTGCCTGATCTCCGGCGGGCTGGCCGGGCTCGCCGGCGGCTACCTGGCGATGGTCTCGTCGTCGGGCTTCCAGGTCGGTCAGACCAACGGCCGCGGCTACATCGGCCTCGCCGCGATGATCTTCGGCAACTGGCGACCGGTCGGGTTGTTCCTGGGCTCGACCCTGTTCGGCTACACCCAGGCGCTGCCGTTCCGCGACGGGCCGCACTCGCTGCACGCGCTGCTGCTCCTCGTCGCGATCATCCTCGTCGTCGTGGCGGTGCTCCAGCTCGTCCGCGGGCCGGCGGTGGCAGGCTGCCTCGGCGTCGGTCTTCGCGGTGCTCTTCTTCGTCTGGTACCTCACCACCGAGGTCGTGCCCAGCGACTTCACCACCATGGCGCCGTACGTCACGACGCTGCTGGTGCTCGCGCTCGCGTCGCAACGACTACGCATGCCCGCGGCTGACGGGCAGGTCTACCGCAAGGGCACCGCCGGATGAACCGACGACTTCGACTGGGACGCGCTCACCGGGCGGGCCGTCGAGGCGGCGACGCACGCGTACGCGCCCTACAGCCACTTCCCGGTCGGAGCCGCCGCGGTGGTCGACGACGGCCGGGTGGTCATCGGGTGCAACGTGGAGAACGCGTCGTACGGCGTGGGGCTGTGCGCGGAGTGCGGCCTGGTCTCCCAGCTGCACCTGACCGGCGGCGGCCGGCTGACCCACTTCGTGTGCGTCAACGGCACAGTCCGAGGTGATCATGCCGTGCGGGCGCTGCCGCCAGCTGCTGTTCGAGAACGGTGGCGCCGAGCTGCTGCTGATGACGGTCTCCGGCGTACGCCGGATGGACGAGGTGCTCCCGGATGCCTTCGGTCCCGACGACCTCGATTGACCTCACCGACCCGGCGTTCGTCGCGGATCCCTACCCGCGCTTCGCGTCGGAGAGGGCACGTCACGAGGTGGCGTGGCACGAGCCGACCGGGATGTGGCTGACCTTCTCCCACGCGGCCGCCGGCGCCGTGCTGCGCGACCGGAGGCTCGGGCGGATCTGGCGCGACAGGGAGCCGGCGGCGTACCTCGAGCCGTTCAACCTGCTCCACCGCAACCAGATGATGGAGAACGAGCCGCCCGAGCACACCCGGCTGCGGCGTGCCGTGGCCGGCGCCTTCAACCGCGGCCACGTCGAGCGGCTGCGCCCGCGCGTGCAGTCGCTCGCCGCGGACCTCCTCGACGAGGTCGACCCGGCGTCGTTCGACGTGATCGGGGCGTACGCCGAGCCGCTGCCCGTGCTCGTCATCGCCGAGCTGGTCGGACTCTCGACCGCGGACGTGCCGTCGCTGCGGCGCTGGTCGCAGGCGATCGTGCGGATGTACGAGCCGTCCCCGCCGCCGCACGTCGTCGAGGCGGCCGTGGCCGCCGCGCAGGAGTTCGCCGCGCTGGTGCGCGAGCACCTCGTCCACCGGCGCGCGCACCCGGGGGAGGACCTGACCACCGACCTGCTGGCGGCCGGCCTGAGCGACGACGAGCTCGTGGCGGCCGTCGTGCTGCTCCTCAACGCCGGGCACGAGGCGTCGGTCAACGTGTTCGGCAACGGCCTGGTCGCCCTGCTCTCCCGCGGCCTGCGCCCGGCGGAGGACCCGGCCCTGACGGTGGAGGAGATGCTCCGCTTCGACTCCGCCCTCCAGCTCTTCGAGCGCACGGCCACGGCGTCGGTCACCGTGGGCGACGTGGTGGTCGAGGAGGGCCAGAAGATCGCCGCGCTCCTGGGTGCCGCCAACCGCGACCCGGCGGTGTTCGACGTCGCGGACGCCTTCGACCCGGCCCGCACCCCGAACCCCCACCTCGCCTTCGGCGCCGGCCTGCACTTCTGCCTCGGCGCCCCGCTCGCCCGGATGGAGCTCGTGGAGTCGCTGGGCGCTGCTGTTCTCGCGGTTCCCGGGCCTCGCCCTGGCGGGGGAGCCCGAGAGCCGGGGGACGTTCGTGCTGCGGGGGTACCGGAGCGTCCTGGTGGGCACCGAGGTCTGAGCTCTCGCTCGCTGGACGAGCTCACATTGAGAATGTTGGTCTCCGTGTCGAGGCAACAAAATACACCTTTGTAATTCAGAAGGGTCCCTTTCGGATGCCTGTGACGGGTGTGAACCTTGGTACTCGTGTGAGCAACTTCCCCCACATGGAGCCCCCGCATGCCCTTCAGTCGTGCCCGCTACGTCGCGTTGTGCCAGAGATCCCTGATCCTGGCTGCCGTCGTTTCCGTCGGCGTGTCCGCCGCTGGTGTCAAGACCCTGGACATCGTTCCGCAGCCTGGGGATGTGGCCGGTGCGCGGAACGCCGCTCCCGGGCGGCCGCCCCAGCCCGTGCTCCCCCACGGCGACCCGTCGGAGGCGGCCTTGACGGAGGCGCCGGTCGACGTCGCGCCCGTGACCCCTCGGGTGCGCGAGATCCGGGTGCCTGGCATGTCTGAGAAGGCGCCCGTCGCGACCGCGAGACGGGTCGGCGCGTCGCCTCGAGACCGGGGCCCCCAGGCGACTGGTGGCCCTGTCCGACCCGGAGCCGGTGCACGGCTACGCGACAGTCGGAGTGACGTGGAAGCACGGTGTGCGCTACGCCTCCAGTGCGCTCGTGGTCCAGGTGCGCACGGAGAGCCACGGCACGTGGTCGGGCTGGAACGTCCTGGGGCACGACAGCGAGGACGGCCCGGACGGTGGCTCGTCGGAGGTGGCCTCGGCCGACGCGCGCCCCGGCACCGATCCACTGGTCGTCGGCAACGTCGACCAGGTGCAGATGCGGGCGGAGACCTCGGACGGGACCACACCGCCGGACCTCGAGCTTGCCGTCATCGACCCCGGCGCCGGCACGATGACCACGGCGGCCCCCGCGATCGACACCTCGAAGCTGCCGGCTACGCAGGCAGGGGAGCCCTCGACGCCTGAACCCCAGGCCTCCGGGTCCGGCATCGTCCAGGACGCCGCCGCGCTGAGTGCCATGCGGATCGCGCCGAAGCCCTACATCTACTCGCGCGCACAGTGGGGCGCCAACGAGAAGATCCGCGAACAGAGCCCGCCGTCGTACGGCACGGTGAAGGCCGGCTTCATCCACCACACGGTGAACGCCAACGACTACACGGCGGCTCAGGTGCCGGCCCTCATCCGCGGCATCTACGCCTACCACGTGGAGTCCCGTGGCTGGCGCGACATCGGTTACAACTACCTCGTCGACCGGTTCGGCCGCATCTGGGAAGGCCGATGGGGTGGCGTGGACAAGGCCGTCGTGGGCGCCCACACGCTGGGCTACAACGAGGTCTCCTTCGCGATGTCGGCGATCGGCAACTACGACATCGCGAACCCACCGCAGGCCGTGCTGACCGCCTACGCGCGACTGTTCGCCTGGAAGCTCTCCCTGTACAACATCCGCGCCGACGGGTCGCACGTGTGGGTGAAGGACAGGTGGCTGCACGCGATCAACGGCCACCGCGACGTCGGCCAGACCGCGTGCCCGGGGCGATATCTGTACGCGAAGATCCCCTACATCCGGACCCTGGCGCAGTCCTACCAGAACGCCGCCCAGTCCGTGGCCTTGGCGATCACGCTGCGCTGGAGGGCGATCGGCGGCTACCGCTCGGTCCTCGGTGGGCCCCTGGGCGCCGAGTACTCCGTGGCGGGTGGCCGCGCGCGCCAGTTCCAGAAGGGTCGCATCTACGCGAAGAACGGCGTCGGGGCGCACGAGCTGTACGGGAAGGTACTCAGGGCCTACACACGACGTGGCGCCGCGCACTCGCGGCTCGGCTTCCCCCGAACGGCGCCGATCCGGTTCAAGCGGGGCACACTGGCCCGCTTCGAGAAGGGGGTGCTCAAGGTGTTTCGGTCCGGGCGAGTAAAGGTCATCTACTCGCGCAGGTAGATTCCTGTCGGTACACCACACGTCCGGTGAATCTCGGGTGACGTGTGAGCCGGGCCGGGCTCCTCACGACGGTGGGCGAACCTCCAGCCGGGCATCGAGCTCGTTGTCGAAGCGGGCGTCGCCGCCCCTGACCAGCACGTAGTGCCGTGAAACGGTCGCGCAGTAGAAGGGCGCCTCGTCGGCACGGCGGCCGAAGGGCCGGCCGTTCGCCCTCGGCAGCCGAGTCGCGCTCGGTCGTCGGCCGTCGCGAGCACCATGTACCGGTTGTCCGCCAGCACCTGCGGGACTGTCGGCCACAGGTCGATGGTTCGGTCCGCGTCCATCACCCCTACCTGCGCACCTTGAACCGCAGGTGCAGCACCCGCTCACCCTGGATGACCACGTGCGGATCCTCGAGCACGTGCTGGTCCTCGATGCTCCCGAAGAAGCGCTTGCCCGACCCGAAGACCACCGGCACGACGTCCATCGCGACCTCGTCCACCAGCCCCGCCGCGAAGACCTGGCCACCGACGTCCCCGGCGTCGACGGCGATGGCCCGGTCACCTGCCAGCTCCTGGGCCTTCTCGACGGCGGCCGTGACGTCGTCGACGAAGTGGTAGGAGGCCTCGGGGTGCCAGCCATCGGGCTTGGGCCGGTGCGACACCACGACCACGTGGTCGCCGACCGGAGGATGTCCCTCCCACCCGTTCATCAGGTCGAAGAGGTGACGCCCCATGACGATGACGCCGATCTGCTCCCAGGTCGACCGGACGTACTCCACCGAGGCGCTCGAGACCTTGAAGGGCGAGCCCTCGCCGGAGTGGTCGTACTCCGTGTCGTCGCTCTCGACGAGCGGCACGTCACCGCTGAAGAGCCACTCGTGGAGCGTGCCCACGTCGTCGTGGTCGTCGGCGATGAAGCCGTCGACCGACACCACGTTGTTCAAGATCACGGTTCCCACAGGGTCTCCTCCGGCGTCTCGGTGATTCGGCTGATCCTCTCGACCAGGGGTTGCCCGGTCTTGTAGAAAATCACTCGGCAGGCATCGGACCGCTGTCCGGCGGGAAGCCGAGGTCGGCAGGGAACCGGCGGCGCAGGGCGAGGTACGCCGACGGGGTGTGGCCGGTGAAGTCCTTGAACTCCCTGCTGAAGTGGGCCTGGTCGAAGTAGCCCGCAGTCTGGGCGAGCTCCGACCAGTCGACCGGTCGCCGGGCGTCGACGGAGAGGATCAGCCGCGCGAAGCGGTAGATGCGGGCCACGCGTTTCGGGGTGACGCCGAGGTGGGCCTTGAACTGGGTGGCCAGGTGGTTGGCGCTGACTCCGGCGCCGTCGGAGAGCGACCCGATCGGGACCGCGCCCCACGAGGTCGCCAGGTGTCCCGCCGTGTGGTTGACGAGCTCGAGGCCACGCGACGGCTGGGGGACCAGTCGAGAGCGCAGCTCGTCCTCGACGACCTGGAGGATCTCCCCGGTCGACGTGGCGCTGGTGATCCGGTCGCGCATCCGGTCCACCGACCGTCCCCACAGCGCTCCGGCCGGCACCCAGCGATCCCGGAGCTCGACGGAGGGGATGTCGAGGAACGGCGAGAGGCCCCAGGGCTTGAAGTGCACCCCGACGATGCGCACGGGCCCCTGGTGCTCGATCAGGAAGCGCCGCGTCCACACGCCCATGAACCACGCGTCCGTGAGGGATGCAGGTGGCACGGAGGGGTCTGAGTCGATCAGGCGGACGGGCGCCGCCAGGTTGATCATCAGGTGCGCGGACGGCATCGGCGGAACGTTCAGACGACGATGCCGCGGCACCCCGCTCAGGCAGTAGACGTCGTCGACGTACCGGTCCAGCGGCGGAGCCGGCGCACGACCGAAGTAGTCCACGGGCTCATGCTCGCCGATCAGCGCCGACCTGACGCCCTCTGGCGAGCAGAAACTCGAGTGCCGGAGGGCTCCCGGCCGAGTACGGTCCGCGTCATGACCTCGGACCCGTTCGTACCAGCGGACTTCGATCCACCGACCTCGCTGGTCACCGACCAGTTCCGGCTCGAGCCGCTGGGGCCGCAGCACAACGAGGCCGACCTGGCCGCCTGGACGTCGAGCATCGAGCACATCCGCTCCACTCCCGGCTATCCCGACGGCAGGTGGCCGCCGCTCGAAGGCATGACGCTCGAGCGGAACCTCGCCGACCTTCGCCGTCACGCCGACGACTTCACCAAGCGGGCCGGCTTCACCTTCACCGTCCTCGACCCGAGCGACGGCGACGTCATCGGCTGCGTCTACGTGTATCCCTCGGCCTCGGACGACTGGGACGTCACGGTGCAGTCGTGGGTGCGGGCTGACAGGTCGGACCTCGACGTCCCACTCGCCGACGCCGTCGCCGACTGGCTCGTCTCCGACTGGCCGTGGGAGCGGCTGGACCGTTACGGCCGCTGAGTCAGCCAGGCGTTGGCCCAGGCAGGTCGCCCGGGGAGAGCCACAGCTCACCCAGCGGGCGCCCACCCGCGCGGTCGATCGCCGCGACGAGCGGCTGGGCCCAGAGGTGCTCGATGAGCGCGATGGCAGCGACCCCGCCCCGCGGTACCGCGTCTGCCAGCGACCAGGTCTCGCCCAGGGTCTCGTCGCCACCTGACTCCGCACCCCCGCCGAGGACCTCGGCAGCGATCTTTCCCAGGTCGGGGTCGCTGCCGGGCGGCGGTTCGAGGGTCTCGAAGGTCCCGTCCTCTCCCCGTTCCACCAGCAGCACGTCGACGAGCCGCACCACGCCCTGCTCGCGGAGCGTGGCGAGCTCGGCCAGCACCTCGCCCGAGAACGACGGTGCCTCGAACCCGACCACCAGCACCTGGACCGGCCCGGTCACGGCTCCACCCGGGCCCGCAGCTCGTCGAATTCCGCCTGCGTGAGCACGCCGGTGTCGAGCAGGTGCTGCAACGCCTCGACCTGGTCTCGCTGGGACACGACCGGGGCCTGCTCCGCGGGAGGCGGGGCGGGCGGACGCGCAGGGTGCGCAGCGGCGTAGGCCTGTGCAGGAGAGAAGCGCCCGCCGTAGTACGGCACGGCGCCCGTCATCCCGGCCATCCTGAGTTGTCGGGGCACGAGAACCACCACGGGTCCAGCATGCCGTGGACGTCCGGCGCGTGCGACCCGGGCCACCCGGAGCGGGTGATGCGCGCTCGTCGTGTCGCGCCGAGAGTTGGAAGCCCACCAGCAAGGAGCTTCGACATGTCAGACGAGACCAACTCTCCCGACCTCGAGGTGAACGCCGCCGCAGTCTCGGACGGCGCCTACACCCTCGTCGTCGCGGACTTCAGCGAGACCGATGCGGCGTGGCAGGCCTACGAGGCCCTCAAGTCCGTCGAGGACGGCCGCGCGGTCGAGATCGAGGGCGTCATCGTGGTGAACCGTTCCGCAGAAGGCACGCTGGAGGTGCAGAAGGCGACCGACCACAGCACCAAGTCCGGCCTCAAGTGGGGACTGGTCGGTGGCATCGCGCTGGGCGTGATCTTCCCGCCGTCGATCCTCGGCAGTGCCGCGGTCGTCGGGTCCGCCGGCGCCCTGGCCGGCAAGCTGCGCCAGCGCCACCACCACGGCGAGCTGGAGCAGCAGCTCGAGAACGCGATCCCGCGCGGGCACTCGGGGCTGGTCGCCCTGGTCTCCGACCCCGGCGCGGTCCGGATCCGCGAGGCGCTCGCACGGGCCGACGCCATCGTCGAGTCCGCCATCGACAAGGTCGAGGCCGACGACATCAAGGCAGCTGCCAAGGAGGCAGAGAAGGCCGACGACTGAGCGGGGCCGGCGTCGACGGGTCAGCTGACGCGCGCGGTCACGTAGTAGCAGGCGACCTCGGGCGTGCCGCCGTACCCCTCCGGGAGGTACGGCGCCGGGCCGGCGATCTCCTCCGGCGTCCAGACGCCCTCGCGCTGGAGTCGGTCGATCACCGCCGTGGCACTCCCGCGAGCCCCACAGGTCCTCGCGCTGCGTCGCGACGACGAGCCCACCCGGCCGGACCACTCTCGCGAACTCACGCCACACCGCCTCGACGTCCGGCAGGTAGGTCATCACTCCGACGCAGACCACGGCGTCGACGCTGTCGTCGTCGAGGGGGAGTCGCTGCTGGAGGTCTGCCTGCTCGACCGAGTCGTACGCCCCGCCCTGCTGAGCGATCTCGAGTGACGCCTGCGAGATGTCGAGGCCGAGGATCTTTCCGGCGAACCCTCGATCACGAAGTGCTCGCCCGACGAGTCCGGTGCCGCACCCGACGTCGAGCACCGAGCCCGCCTCGGGATGACGGGAGGCGACGGTGTCCGCCACCACCGCGGGAGCCTGGTAGGACCACGAGGACAGGTCGTCGTCGTAGCCCTTGCGCCCACTGGTCGTACCGGTCGGCCACCTGGCCAGGATCGCTCGTGCCCTGGTCCAGCCAGTCGCTGATGGGGACGTCTTCGGGAGCCATCGCGCCAGACTCTCACGCTCGGGCGCTCACCCAGCTGGATCGGCCAGCACGTCGCGCCAGGAGTGCTGCGGGGCGAAACCGAGGAGGTCGCGGGCCTTGTCGATGGCGTAGAAGGTCTCGTCGCGGCCCATCTCCCGGCGCACCTCCACGCCGTCGTAGAAGCGGTCGCGGATCTCCTGCGTCGTCGCGGCCACGGACATGTCGGCGTTGGCGACGTTGAAGACCTCGTAGCCCAGCCCGTCGGTCTCGAGGCAGCGCTGCACCATCTGGCCCAGGTCGCGGGTGTCGATGTAGGCGAAGATGTTGCGGCGTCGCAGTGACGGGTCGGCGAGGAAGGCTGGGAACAGCTCGGCGTACTCGTGCGGCTCGATGACGTTGTTGATCCGCAGGCCGTAGATGTCCGCTCCGGTGCGGGCGTGGAAGGAGCGCGCGGTCACCTCGCCGGCGACCTTCGACATCGCATAGGCGTCCTCCGGGACCGTCGGGTGCTCCTCGTCGACCGGCAGGTACACCGGGCGCCGCTCGCCCTGGGCGAAGCAGACCCCGTACGTCGTCTCCGACGAGGCGAACACGATCTTGCGCACCCCGAGCCGGGTCGCGGCCTCGAGCACGTTGAAGGTGCTCAGGACGTTCGTCGCGTACGTCGCGGCGTCCGAGGTGCGCAGGATGCTCGGGACGGCGGCGAAGTGGACGACGGCGTCGTAGCTCGGCTTCTCCGGGAGGTCCAGCTCAGCCATGGTCGCCAGCCCGGCCAGGGCCGAGTAGGTCTCACCGACGTCGGTGAGGTCGACCTGGAGATCGGTGATCGAGGGGTGCCCCAGCGGGACGAGGTCGGCGTTGGTGACCTGGTGGCCCTGCTCGGCGAGGTACGGCGCGACGTGCTTGCCGGCCTTGCCGCTGCCACCGGTGAAGAAGATGCGCACGACTCTTCATACCCGCAAACGCCTGTGAACCGCACACCGGCCCGATCCGTTTCTCCGGTGAGGCCGTCACCGGTCTCGCGAAGGAGATGAGACGCCATGAAGATGCGGATGCTGGCAGCGGCGGGAGTCCTGGTCTCGGCCGCGGTGCACCTCTACCTCTGGTTCGACGTGTTCCGGCACACCGATGTCGTCGGTCCTGCGTTCATGCTCAACGCGGTCGGCGGGGCCGACGATCGCCGTCCTGCTCGTGACGTGGCGGCACTGGATCCCGTTGCTGCTCGCTGTCGGGTTCGGCGCCTCCACGCTCGGCGCCTTCCTGATCGCCGTCACGGTGGGGCTCTACGGCGTCCACGAGCACTGGACGGGCTGGGCGGTGTGGACGGCGGCAGCGGCGGAGGTCGTGGCGTTGATCGCCGCAGGCGCGGCCCTGCTGGAGGAGTACTCGCTGCGACCCGAGCGGCAGCGCGAGGAGACCATGCACGGTCGCTGACCACGCTCCGGCCAACTAGGGTCGGCTGCATGGCAGCACACGACGCGGTCGAGGTGATCGCGGCCAAGCGGGACGGCGGGGAGCTCAGCGACAGCCAGATCGACTGGGTGATCGCGGCGTACACCGCCGGGGACGTCGCGGACGAGCAGATGTCGGCGCTGGCGATGGCGATCCTGCTCAACGGGATGGACCGCCGCGAGATCAGCCGGTGGACCGACGCGATGATCGCCAGCGGCGAGCGGCTGGACTTCTCCGCCCTGAGCAGGCCGACCGCCGACAAGCACTCCACCGGTGGGGTGGGGGACAAGATCACGCTCCCGCTCGCCCCGCTCGTGGCGGCGTGCGGCGTCGCCGTGCCGCAGCTCTCCGGGCGCGGCCTCGGGCACACGGGCGGGACGCTCGACAAGCTCGAGTCGATCCGCGGCTGGCGGGCCGACCTGTCCAACGACGAGATGATGCAGCAGCTCGAGGACGTCGGTGCGGTCGTCTGCGCGGCGGGCTCGGGACTGGCGCCCGGCCGACAAGAAGCTCTACGCGCTGCGCGACGTCACCGGCACGGTCGAGGCGATCCCGCTGATCGCCTCCTCGATCATGAGCAAGAAGATCGCCGAGGGCACCGGCGCGCTCGTGCTCGACGTCAAGGTCGGCACGGGCGCCTTCATGAAGGACCTCGACGACGCCCGCGAGCTGGCCGAGACGATGGTGGCGCTGGGCGCCGACCACGACGTGCACACCGTCGCGCTGCTGACCGACATGTCGACGCCACTCGGCCTGACCGCGGGCAACGCCCTCGAGGTCCGCGAGTCGGTGGAGGTGCTCGAGGGCGGCGGCCCCGCACGACGTCGTCGAGCTCACCCTCGCGCTCGCGCGGGAGATGCTCGCCGGTGCCGGGCAAGGACGACGTCGACCCGGGTGACGTGCTCTCGTCCGGCAAGGCGATGGACGCCTGGAAGCAGATGATCGCGGCCCAGGACGGCGACCCCGACGCCGACCTGCCCACCGCGAAGGAGACCCACGTCGTCAAGGCCCCGTCGACCGGCGTGCTCACCCGCCTCGACGCCCTGGCTGTCGGTACGGCGGCCTGGCGGCTCGGTGCGGGCCGAGCGAAGCAGGGCGCCGACGTCCAGGCAGGGGCCGGCGTCGAGTGGCACGCCCGACCGGGTGACGCCGTGACAGAAGGCGATCCACTGCTGACGCTGCACACCGACGAGCCCGACCGGTTCGAGCGTGCCCTCGCCTCGCTGGACGGGGCGTACGACGTGTCGAACGACGCCTTCGAGCCACGTGACCTCATCCTCGACCGGATCGACGCGTCATGAGCGAGCCCGTCGGTCCCGTCGACGCCACGAAGGTGCCGCGCTACGCCGGCCCGCCCACCTTCGCGCGGCTGCCCCGGCTCGACCAGGTGGGTCGTGCCGACGTCGCCGTGCTGGGCGTGCCGTTCGACTCCGGCGTCAGCTACCGCCCGGGAGCCCGGTTCGGCCCGCAGCACATCCGCCAGTCCTCCAAGCTGCTGCGGCCCTACGACCCCTCCCTCGACGTCTCGCCGTTCGCGGCCCAGCAGGTCGCCGACGCCGGTGACCTCGCCGTGAACCCGTTCGACATCGACGAGGCGATCGCGGCGATCGAGCAGGGCGCGGAGGGTGTGCTCGCGGACGCCACCCGCCTGCTCACGCTCGGCGGCGACCACACGATCGCGCTGCCACTGCTGCGCTGCCTGGCGCGTCGGCACGGTCCGCGTGGCGGTGCTGCACTTCGACGCGCACCTCGACACGTGGGACACCTACTTCGGGGCGCCGTACACGCACGGGACGCCGTTCCGCCGTGCCTCCGAGGAGGGGCTCATCGACCCCGAGAGGTCGCTGCACGTGGGCATCCGCGGCCCGCTCTACGCCGACACCGACCTCGAGGAGTCGACCCGGCTCGGCTACGCCACCGTCGCGTGCACCGACTACGACCGCCTCGGTCTCGACGGGGTGATCGCGGCGATGCGCGAGCGGCTCGGCACCGGCCCGGTCTACGTCTCGGTCGACATCGACGTGATCGACCCGGGGATGGCGCCGGGCACCGGCACCCCCGAGGCCGGCGGCCTCACCTCGCGCGAGCTGCTCGCCACCCTGCGCGGCCTGGCGGGCGTGCCCGGCCTCGACGTCGTCTCGGCCGACATCGTCGAGGTGGCGCCCGCGTACGACCACGCCGAGGTGACCGGAATCGCCGCGGCGCACGTGGGTTACGAACTGCTGGGCGTCATGGCACGCTCAGCAGGTGAGCACTGACACTCGGGAACCGACCCGCCGCGGACCAGAGGTCCGGTCCATCGACTACGTACCTCTCGCCGAGCGCCACGGCAAGCTGTGGCACCTCGGGCCGCTGTGGTTCATGAGCAACGCCCAGATCGCCACCCTGGCGGTCGGGGTGGTCAGCGTCAGCGCGGGCGGCAACCTGATCTGGAGCCTGCTCGCGATCGTGCTCGGCGTCCTGATCGGCACCTTCTTCATGGCGGCCCACTCCGCCCAGGGGCCGCAGCTCGGGCTGCCGCAGATGATCCAGTCGCGGCCGCAGTTCGGGTACGTCGGCGCGATCCTGGTGTGGCTGTTCGCCTACCTGCAGTACGCCGGCTTCAACGTCTTCAACAGCATCCTTGCCGCCGAGTCCCTCCACCAGACGGTCCACGCCAGCACCAAGTTCTGGATCGTCGTCGTCACTGTGGTGGGCGGCGCTGGCGGCGATCGCCGGCTACGACCTGATCCACTCGATGGAGCGGTACCTGACCTACGGCTTCCTGCTGCTCTTCGGCATCCTCACCATCGTCCTGTTCACGCTGCACTACCCGGCCGGCTCCTTCGACCTCGGCGGCTTCAAGCTGGTGCCGTTCCTGGTGCAGTTCTCGGTCGTGGCCGGCTACCAGATCAGCTGGGCGATCTACGTCTCGGACTACTCGCGCTACCTGCCGCCCGACGTGACCGTGAGCAAGACCTTCTACTGGACCTACGGCGGCTCCGGGCTCGGCGCCGTCTGGATCATGTGCATCGGCGCGGCACTCGCGGCCTGGGCGGGCAAGGCCTTCGACGGCTCCGGGATCGCGGAGCTGCTCTCTGCCGGCAACAAGGTCTTCGACGGGTTCGGCGACATCATCCTGATCTTCTCCGCGCTCGGGCTGGTCTCGGTGATGGCGCTGAACATGTACGGCGGGTCGCTGACCCTGCTCAGTGCCTTCGACTCGTTCAAGCGGGTCAAGCCCACGCTCAACGTGCGGCTCGTGACGATCACCCTCACCGCGCTGCTCTCCGTCATCGGAGCACTGGCCAGCACGGAGTCGTTCCAGTCGAACTTCGAGAACTTCCTGCTGCTCGTCCTCTACTTCTTCATCCCGTGGACGGCGGTCAACCTCGTCGACTACTTCATCGTGCGCCACGGCAAGTACGCGATCGCGGAGATCTTCAAGCCCGACGGCATCTACGGCCGGTGGGGCTGGCGGGGGATCATCTCCTACCTCGCGGGCTTCGTGGCGATGATCCCGTTCTTCAGCATCGGCACGGCCTTCCAGGGCTGGGTCGCCCACGCCGCGAAGGGCGCGGACTTCTCGCTCTTCGTGGGCCTGCCCGTCTCCGGCATCCTCTACTGGCTGCTCAGCCGCAACATCGACGTGGAGGCCGAGGCGCGGCTCGCCGAGGAGCAGGCCGACGTGCTGGAGGAGGAGGCCAACCGGCACGAGCGCCCGACGGTATGAGCGTCGACGCGTGGGCGATGGCCGCCGGGGTGCGGTCCGGTGAGCTCTCCGCGGTCGATCTGGTCGAGGAGTCGCTGCGCGTCATCGAGCAGTACGACGGCGAGGTGAACGCCTTCACCGTGGTGCTGGGGGAGCAGGCGCGGGCCGCGGCTCGTGAGGTCGACGAGCATCGCGACGACCGCCCTCTGCTCGGGGTCCCGGTCTCGGTCAAGGACCACATCTGGCTGGCCGGCGTACCTGCCACGAACGGGTCGCGCGCCCACGAGCACCACGTGCCCGACGCCGACGCGGCCTGCGTGGCGCGGCTCAAGGACGCCGGTGCGATCGTCGTCGGCAAGACCAACAACCCGGAGTTCTGCTACCGCGGCTACACCGACAACGACGTCTTCGGGCTGACCCGCAACCCGTGGTCGCTCGACCGGACGCCGGGCGGCTCGTCGGGCGGCGCCGGTGCCTCGGTGGCCTACCGGGCCACGCCGATCGCGCTCGGCACCGACGGCGGGGGATCGATCCGGATCCCCTCCGCGTTCTGCGGGGTGGTCGGGCACAAGCCGACCTTCGGGCTGGTGCCGAAGATGCCCGGGTTCCGCGGCTGGCCCACGCTCTCGGTGGACGGCCCGCTCACCCGCACGGTCCGCGACGCGGCGCTCGCGCTCTCCGTGATGGCCGGCCCGTCGCCGCACGACGACCTGTCCTGGCCGCTGCCCGTGGGCGACCTGCTGGCCGCGGTCTCGGAGCCGGTCGACTGGTCGCGGCTGCGCGTGGCGGTGTCCGAGGACCTCGGCTGGGCGCCGGTCGAGCCGGTGGTGCGCGCGGCCTTCCGGCGCGCGGTCGATCGGCTGGTCGACGACGGTGCGCGGGTGGTCGAGGCGGCTCCCGACGCGCCGTACCCCACCGAGATCTGGAACGACGTCGCCCTGCCCGAGGGCTTCGCCTCCGAGGGGCCGCTGCTCGAGGAGTGGGGGTCGCGGATGAGCGAGGGGACCGCCGAGATCGTCGAGTCCGGCCGGGTCTCCGCCGCCGACTACCTCGACGCCCAGTCGCGCCGGAGCGACTACACCCGGCGGTGGGGCGAGTTCTTCGAGTCGTACGACGTGCTGCTCACGCCGTCGATGCCGCTGCCGGCGTTCGGGACCGACGTGGCCTCACCGGCCGCGATCGACGGCGTGCCGGTCGACCCGTTCTTCGACGACTGGTGCGCCCTCGCGCTGCCCGCCAACCTCGCCGGACTGCCCGCGACCGCCGTGCCCACGGGCCTCGACGGCGACGGCCTCCCGCTGGGGATGCAGGTGATGGGTCCTCGTGCCGGCGACGCGACCACGCTCGCCGTCGCCGCGGCGTACGAGCGGCTCGCGCCCTGGGCGGAGCTCCCGGGTTCGTAGACGCGCGGACACAAGTCGGAGATCCACCCGGCATTCACGCTCAGCGTGGGGCCGCCGAGCAGACTTCTGTCCGCGCGTCTCCGAGAATCAGGCGCTCAGGGGAGGAGGAGGACGACCGACTCGGCGACGCAGGCCGGCTTGTCCTCGCCCTCGATCTCGACGGTGTAGCCGACGGTGAGCTGCTTGCCGGCGGAGACGTCGGAGACGCCGTTGATCTTCACGGTGGCGCGGATGCGCGAGCCGACCCGCACCGGGTTGGGGAAGCGGACCTTGTTGACGCCGTAGTTCAGCTTGGCGCCCGGGGTGTCGAGGGTGAACACCTGCGAGCCCAGCCACGGCACCAGCGAGAGGGTCAGGTAGCCGTGGGCGATGGTGCCGCCGAACGGGCCCTCCTTCGCCTTCTCGACGTCGACGTGGATCCACTGGTGGTCGCCGGTGGCGTCGGCGAACTGGTTGACCCGGTCCTGGTCGATCTCGACCCAGTCGGTGGTGCCGATCTCCTCGCCGGCAGCCGCCTCGATCTCCTCGAAGGTGCTGAAGGTGCGCATGCCGATCTCCCGCGTGGTGTTTGGATGGGGCAGTGGTCGAACCTACTCTCACCGATGACCTGATCCGGCGCGCCCCCAAGGTGCTGCTGCACGACCATCTCGACGGCGGCCTGCGCCCCGAGACGATCGTGGAGCTGGCCGCGGAGATCGGGCACCAGCTCCCGGCCGACGACGCCGCCTCGTTGGGGCGGTGGTTCGTCGAGTCGGCCGACAGCGGCTCGCTGGAGCGCTACCTCGAGACCTTCGACCACACCGTCGCGGTGATGCAACGCGCCGACCAGCTGAGCCGGGTCGCCCGCGAGTGCGTCGAGGACCTCGCCGCCGACGGAGTGGTGTACGCCGAGGTGCGCTACGCCCCCGAGCAGCACCTCGAGGGCGGCCTGACCCTCGAGGAGGTCGTCCGCGCGGTCCAGGAGGGCTTCGACGACGGGATGGCGGCCACCGGCCAGGGGATCGTCGTACGGCAGCTGCTGACCGCGATGCGGCACCAGGCCCGGTCGCGCGAGATCGCCGAGCTCGCGGTGCTGCACCGCGACGACGGGGTGGTGGGCTTCGACATCGCGGGGGCCGAGGCGGGATACCCGCCGACCCGGCACCTCGACGCCTTCGAGTACCTCCAGCGCGAGAACGCCCACTTCACGATCCATGCCGGTGAGGCGTTCGGGCTCCCGTCGATCTGGCAGGCGATCCAGTGGTGCGGGGCCGACCGGCTCGGCCACGGCGTCCGGATCATCGACGACATCCGCCAGGACGGCGACGAGGTCGAGCTCGGCCGGCTGGCGCAGTACGTGCGCGACAAGCGGATCCCGCTCGAGCTCTGCCCCCACTCCAACATCCAGACCGGCGCCGCCGGCTCGATCGCCGAGCACCCGATCGGCCTGCTCGCCGACCTGCGCTTCCGGGTCACCGTGAACACCGACAACCGGCTGATGAGCGACACCTCGATGACGCGCGAGATGTCGGCACTCGTCGAGGCGTTCGGCTGGGACCTCGGTGATCTGCGCTGGGTCACCGTGAACGCGATGAAGTCGGCGTTCGTCCACTTCGAGCAGCGGCTGGCGCTCATCGACGACGTGATCAAGCCCGGGTACGCCGCTCTCGAGGCCCGTTAGCAGGGGATGACACGCCGCCCGCCGACCCGTGTCGGTTGAACTCTGCGGGGTCGCCCACGGCTAGCATCGGTGCCTCAACGGCGCAGGCCGAGCGGCGCCGAGCAGCGAGCGCCGCGGTGAAAGAAAGGCCGTCAATGAACAGCTTCTGGGACTTCTTCTGGTTCATCATCTCCTTCTTCCTGCTGATGGCCTACCTGATGGTTCTGTTCCAGATCATCGGTGACCTCTTCCGCGACAAGGGCGTCAGCGGCGGCATGAAGGCGGTGTGGGTGTTCTTCCTGATCTTCCTGCCGATCCTGACCTCGCTGGTCTACCTGATCGCGCGTGGCCAGGGCATGACCGAGCGCAACGTCCAGGCCGCCCAGGCCGCCCAGGCCGACGCGGAGACCTACATCCGGTCGGTCTCGGCAGGTGCGGGGTCGCCGGCCGACGAGATCGCCCGGGCCAAGGCCCTGCTCGACGCCGGGTCGATCAACCAGCAGGAGTTCGACTCGCTCAAGGCGAAGGCGCTCGCCTGACCCACGGGCTGTGACCCTGCAACGGGGCTGACGACATTCGTCGTCAGCCCCGTTTGCGTATCGTCGAAGCCATGGCGTACGACGAGCGCCGGATCGCTCCCGACGTGGAGGTCTGGCGGGCCACGCCCGGTGACGCGGCGACCAGGATCCTGCCCGACGGCTGCCTCGACGTGCTCGTGGTCGACGGTCGGCTGCTCGTCGCCGGGCCCGACACGGCGGCCCGCGTGCACGGCGGTGAGCAGCACGAGGTCATCGGGGTCCGGCTGCACGCGGGACGCGGCCCGGACCTGGTCGGCGTCCCGGCCGAGGAGCTCCGCGACCAGACCCTGCCGCTGAGCGCGCTGTGGGGCGACCGGCGCGCCCGGCAGCTCGCCGCGCGGGTGAGCTCGCCGCAACAGCTGGGGGAGTGGGCCCTCGACGACCTCGGAGCCCGACCCACTGGGCCGACGCCTGCACGCCCTCCTCGACGGCGGGGCGTCGATCGGCCGGGCCGCGGACGAGCTCGGCTACGGCACGCGGCAGCTGCACCGCCGCGCCCTGCCCCTCTTCGGCTACGGCCTGCAGCACCTCGGTCGGGTGCTCCGGCTCAACCGCGCCGTCCTGGCCGCCGATGCCGGGGCGGACTGGGCGGACGTCGCCGCACGCACCGGCTACGCCGACCAGGCCCACCTCTCCCGCGACTTCCGCGCGCTGGCCGGCGTGACGCCGAGCGGCCTGCGCGACGAACGTGTCCGATCCGTTCAAGCCGACGAGGAGCAAGCCCGCCTAACGTCGGCGGCATGAATCCTTCACCCCACGAAACCGCTCAGGGGGCTCGCTCCGCTCGCGACGGGCACGCTTCCGCGGGGGCCCCGAAAAGCTCAAGCCCGCCGTCATCGAGCTCGTCGTGGCCGACATGCCCGCGACGCTCGCCTTCTACCGCCGCCTGGGTGTCGACATCCCCGACGAGGCAGACGCCGAGCCGCACGTCGGCGTCGACCTCGGAGGGATCGCCCTCGCCTTCGACACCCGCGACACGATCCTCTCCTTCGACCCGTCGTGGACCCCGCCCAGCGGCGGCCACCGGATGGCCCTGGCCTTCGCGGCCGAGTCGCCGGCCGAGGTCGACGCGGCGTACGCCGAGCTCACCGCCGCCGGCGCCGAGGGCCACCTCGAGCCGTGGGACGCGTTCTGGGGGATGCGCTACGCCGTGGTGCACGACCCCGACGGCAACCCGGTCGATCTCTGTGCGCCGTTGGGCTAGACGCCCATCGGGTGCCAGACCGTCTTGGTCTCCAGGAAGGTCGTCATCCGGTCGAGCGGGGGCGAGGCGAGCAGGTCCTCGAGGCCCGGGCGCCGGACCCGCTTGAGGTTCTCGGCGGCCTGGATCTCCAGGTTGCGGGCCAGCTCCTGGTCCGCGACCCCGGTGAGGTCGAGGCCGTTGACGTCCATGTGCGAGGCCAGCCACGGCGCCAGCTCGGCCTGCGGGCCGGTGAGCACGTTGACGACGCCGCCCGGGACGTCGGAGGTCGCCATCACCTCCGCGAGGGTGATCGAGGTCAGCGGGTGCGGCTCGCTGGCGATCACGACGGCGGTGTTGCCGGTGACGATCACCGGCGCGACCACGCTGACCAGGCCCAGCAGGGGCCCGGCCGGAGCGACGACCGCGATCACGCCCGACGGCTCGGGGGCGGAGTGGTTGAAGTACGGCCCCGCCACCTGGTTGGCCCCGCCCACGACCTGGGCGATCTTGTCGGCCCAGCCGGCGTACCAGACCAGGCGGTCGATCGAGGCGTCGACGTAGGTGCGCGCCTTCGCGGCAGTGATGCCCTCGGCGGTGTGCAGCTCGGCCTCGAACTGCTCGCGCCGGTCCTCGAGGACCTCGGCGATGCGGTAGACCACCTGCCCGCGGTTGTACGCCGTCCGGCCGGACCACCCCGCGAAGGCAGACCTCGCGGCCTTGACGGCGTCGCGGGCGTCCTTGCGCGAGGCGTGGCTGGCGTTGGCCCAGAACTTCCCCTTGGCGTCGTTGACGACGTAGGAGCGGGCCGACTCCGAGCGGGGGAAGGCCCCGCCGATGTAGAGCTTGTAGGTCTTGCGGACGTCGATGCGGCTCATCGCAGAGTACCCCTCCAGTCCGTGGCGGCCGCCTTCTCGCCCGTAGCCGGACTCCTTGTAGCCGCCGAACGGGCTGGCCGGGTCGAAGCGGTTGAAGGTGTTGGACCAGACGACGCCCGCGCGCAGCCGGGAGGCCATCCACAGGATCAGCGAGCCCTTGTCGGTCCAGACGCCGGCCGAGAGCCCGTACGGCGTGTTGTTGGCCTTCTCGACCGCCTCCTGCGGCGTGCGGAAGGTCAGCACCGAGAGCACCGGGCCGAAGATCTCCTCGCGGGCGATCCGGTGTGCCTGGCTGACCCCGGTGAACAGCGTCGGGGGGAACCAGAAGCCGTGGTCGGGCAGGTCGCAGGGCGGCGACCACCGGCCGGCGCCCTCGGCCTCGCCGATGTCGGAGAGCTCGCGGATCTTCGCCAGCTGCTCCGCCGAGTTGATGGCACCGACGTCGGTGTTCTTGTCGAGGGGATCACCGACGCGCAGCGTCATCATCCGCCGCTTGAGCCGCTCGAGCACCTCGTCGGCCACGGACTCCTGGACCAGCAGCCGCGAGCCGGCGCAGCACACGTGGCCCTGGTTGAAGAAGATCCCGTTGACGATGCCCTCGACGGCCTGGTCGACCGGCGCGTCGTCGAAGACGATGTTGGCCGCCTTGCCACCCAGCTCGAGGGTCACCTTCTTCTTCGACCCCGCGACGGACTTGGCGATGGCGCGGCCGACGTCGGTGGAGCCGGTGAAGGCCACCTTGTCGACGTCCTCGTGCGCCACCAGCGCCTGCCCCGTGGCGCCGGCACCGGTGAGGATGTTCACCACCCCCGGCGGCAGGTCGGCCTGCTGGCAGATCTCGGCGAACAGCAGCGCGGTCAGCGGCGTGGTCTCGGCCGGCTTCAGCACCACGGTGTTGCCGCACGCCAGCGCGGGCGCGATCTTCCACGCCAGCATCAGGAACGGGAAGTTCCAGGGGATCACCTGGCCGGCGACGCCGAGGGGCTGCGGGTTCTCGCCGAAGCCCGCGTGCTCGAGCTTGTCGGCCCAGCCGGCGTAGTAGAAGAAGTGGGCGGCCGCCGTCGGGATGTCGACGTCGCGCGACTCCTTGATCGGCTTGCCGTTGTCGAGCGACTCCAGCACCGCGAGCTCGCGCGAGCGCTCCTGGATGATCCGGGCGATCCGGAACAGGTACTTGCCGCGCTCGGCACCGCTCATCCGCGACCAGGTCCTGCTGTAGGCGCGGCGGGCGGCCTTGACGGCCCGGTCGACGTCGGCCTCGTCGGCCTCGGCGACCTCGGCCAGCACCTCCTCGGTGCTCGGCGAGATCGTCTTGAACGAGTGCCCGGACCCGTCGACGAACTCGCCGCCGATGAACAGGCCGTACGACGACTTCAGGTCGACGACCGAGCGGGACTCGGGCGCCGGCGCGTACTCGAACGGGGAACCGCTGGTGGAGCTTGTCGAAACCAATGTCCTCAGTCCAACGTGAAGTAGTCGGGGCCGGAGTAGCGGCCGGTGCGCATCCGGGTCCGCTGCATCAGCAGGTCGTTGAGCAGGGTGGAGGCGCCGAAGCGGAACCAGTCGGGATCCAGCCAGTCGGGCCCGGCGACCTCGTTGACCATGACGAGGTACTTGATCGCGTCCTTGGCCGTCCGGATGCCGCCGGCCGGCTTCACGCCGACCATCTGCCCGGTGGCCTCGCGGAAGTCGCGGACGGCCTCGAGCATCACCAGGGTCACCGGCAGCGTCGCGGCCGGCTGCACCTTGCCGGTCGAGGTCTTGATGAAGTGCGCGCCGGCGGTCATCGCCAGCCAGCTGGCCCGCCGTACGTTGTCGTAGGTCTGCAGCTCACCGGTCTCGAGGATCACCTTGAGGTGGGCACCCTTGCTGGCCTCGCGGACCGCGACGATCTCGTCGTGCACCGCGAGGTAGTGCCCGGAGAGGAAGGCGCCGCGGTCGATCACCATGTCGACCTCGTCGGCCCCGGCCTCGACGGCGTCACGGGTGTCGGCGAGCTTGACGTCGAGGGCGGCGCGTCCGCTCGGGAAGGCCGTGGCCACCGAGGCGACGTGCACGCCGGAGGACCCGAGGGTCTCCTTCGCGACGCCGACCATGTCGGGGTAGACGCAGACGGCGGCGACCGGCGGGCAGGTCTGGTCGGCCGGGTCGGGCCGCATCGCCTTGGACGCCAGTGCGCGCACCTTGCCGTGGGTGTCCGCCCCCTCCAGCGTGGTCAGGTCGACCATCCGCACGGCGAGGTCGAGGGCGAGCTCCTTGGCGCCGGCCTTGATCGACCGCGTCGCCAGAGCCGGCGGCCCGCTGCTCGGCGCCGACCTGGTCGACCCCGGGCAGCCCGTGCAGGAACCGCCGCAGGGCTTCGTCGGAGGAGGTGGCCTGGTCCAGCGCAGCCAGGGAGGACCGCGCGCTCGCCGTTGAGCTGATCGTCACCCGACCACTGTAGAGGGCTGCCGGTCCGGGGGCAGCCTCGGCCGAGGCGCGACGTTAGCGATCGTTAACTTGCGGCGTTAGCATGAAGCGCATGAGCTATGAGCTGTCCGACGACCACGAGGTGTTCCGTCGTTCGGTGCGCGACTTCGCGGAGAAGGAGATCGCACCGCACGCCGCCCAGTGGGACCGCGAGCACCACTTCCCGGTCGACGTCGTGCAGAAGATGGGTGCGCTCGGGCTGTTCGGCCTCACCGCCCCGGAGCAGTACGGCGGCGCGGACGGCGACTTCACCAGCCTGTGCGTGGCCATCGAGGAGATCGGGCGGGTCGACCAGTCGATCGGGATCACCCTCGAGGCCGCGGTCGGGCTCGGCATCAACCCGATCCTGACCTTCGGCACCGACGAGCAGAAGGACACCTGGCTGCCGGACCTGGTCGAGGGCAAGGCGCTGGCCGGCTTCGGTCTCACCGAGCCCGGCGCCGGGTCCGACGCCGGCGCGACCCGGACGAAGGCCGAGCTCGACGACGGCGAGTGGGTGGTCAACGGGAGCAAGCAGTTCATCACCAACTCCGGCTCCGAGATCACCTCCGTGGTGACGGTGACGGCGCGCACCGGCGAGGGTGTCGAGGGCAAGCCGGAGATCTCGACGATCCTGGTCCCGAGCGGCACGCCCGGGTTCACCGCCGAGCCGGCGTACGACAAGCTCGGCTGGCACGCCTCCGACACGCACCCGCTGACCTTCACCGACGCGCGCGTGCCCGAGGCCAACCTCCTCGGCGAGCGGGGGCGCGGGTTCGCGCAGTTCCTGGCCACCCTCGACGACGGCCGCGTCGCGATCGCGGCCCTGGCGGTCGGCTGCCTGCAGGCCTGCCTCGACCTGAGCCTGCAGTACGCCGGCGAGCGGACCACCTTCGGCGTGCCGATCGGCCGCAAGCAGGGGGTGGCCTTCCAGATCGCGGACCTCGAGGTGATGCTCGCCGCCTCGCGGCAGCTGACCTACCGGGCCGCCTGGATGAAGGACTCCGGGGCTCCGATGAAGGAGTTCAAGCACGCCGCCGCCATCGCCAAGCTCTACGCCACCGAGTCGGCCGTGACCGGCACCCGGATCGCCACCCAGGTCTTCGGGGGCTACGGCTTCATGGAGGAGTACCCCGTGGCGCGGTTCTACCGCGACGCCAAGGTCCTCGAGATCGGCGAGGGCACCAGCGAGGTGCAGCGGATGCTGATCGCGCGAGGTCTCGGCCTGCCGGTGGAGTAGCCCTTCGAGACGGGCCTCCCTCAGCGAACGCTAGGAGCGCGGGCTCCAGAAGTCGGTCCAGACGAACCCCAGCTCGTCGAACATCAGTCGCAGCAGCGGCAGGCTGATCCCGACCACGTTGTGCGGGTCGCCCGTCACGCCCGAGACGAAGGGGCCACCGAGCCCGTCGAGGGTGAATGCCCCGGCCACGGCGGCGGGCTCGCCGGTGGCGACGTACGCCTCGATCTCCTCGTCGGTCACGTGGGCGAAGCGCACCTGGGTCGCGGCCGAGCGGCCGAGCCACACCTCGCGATGGGTGTCGATGACGCAGTGGCCGGTGTGCAGCACGCCGTGGCGTCCGCGCATCTGCTTCCAGCGGGCGATCGCCTCGTCCTCGTGGGCCGGCTTGCCGAGGATCTCGCCGTCGAGGGCGAGCACGGAGTCGCAGCCGATCACGAGTGCACGCGGCTCGTCGGCGGCCACCGCGACCGCCTTCATCTGGGCGAGCTTGAGCGTGTAGTCCGCCGGCCCGGCCAGCTCGACCTTCGACTCGTCGACGCCGCTGACCTTGACCTCGGGGTCCAGCCCCGCGTTCCGCAGCGTCTTCAGCCGCGCGGGGGAGGCGGAGGCGAGGATCAGCCGGGGGTTGGGCACCGGGTCACCCTAGTCATCCCGAGGGCGTACGACGGTCAGCGGGCGCTGGCGCGCCAGGCACCCGGCCCGTGGCGGTGGGTCGACCGCAGCATCCGGTGGCGCGCCGACCACTCGGGGCGAGGCGTCTTCTCCCGCGCGGCGGACTCGGCGGCGGCGTTGGCCATCGCGCTCACGACGGCGACGAGGGCGGCCACCTCCTCGGGGGTGGGGTTGCCCTTGACGATGCGCAGCAGCGGCTGGGTCTCGACAGGCTCGACCGACGTGGAATCTCCTCGCTCACAGCGGGATGTTCCCGTGCTTCTTGGGCGGCAGCGTCTCGCGCTTGGTCTGCAGCAGCCGGAGCGCGCGGACGATCTCGATCCGGGTCTCGTGCGGGGTGATCACGGCGTCGATGTAGCCGCGCTCGGCCGCCACGTAGGGGTTGGCCAGGGTGTCCTCGTACTCCTCGACCAGCTCGGCACGACGCTTCTCGACGTCGCCGCCGTCCTCGTCGACCTTGGCGAGCTCCTTGCGGTGCACGATGTTGGCGGCGCCCTGCGCGCCCATGACGGCGATCTGGGCGGTCGGCCAGGCCAGGTTGATGTCGGCGCCGAGGTGCTTGGAGCCCATCACGTCGTACGCGCCGCCGTAGGCCTTGCGGGTGATCACGGTGACGAGGGGGACGGTGGCCTCGGCGTAGGCGTAGATCAGCTTGGCGCCGCGGCGGATGATGCCGTTCCACTCCTGGTCGGTGCCGGGCAGGAAGCCGGGCACGTCGACGAAGGTGAGCACCGGGATGTTGAACGCGTCGCAGGTGCGCACGAACCGAGCGGCCTTCTCGGAGGCGTCGATGTCCAGGGTGCCGGCGAACTGCATCGGCTGGTTGCCCACGATGCCGACCGACCTGCCCTCGACGCGGCCGTAGCCCACCACGATGTTGGGGGCGAACAGCTCCATCACCTCGAGGAACTCACCGTCGTCGAGGACCCCGCCGATGACCTCCTTCATGTCGTAGGGCTGGTTCGCCCCGTCGGGGATGATCGCGTCCAGTGCCCGGTCGTCCTCGGTGATCTCCATGTCCGCGGGGTCGTCGTACGACGGCGGGTCGTCGAGGTTGTTCTGCGGCAGGTAGGAGAGCAGGGCCTTGGTGTACTCCAGGGCGTCGTCCTCGTCGGAGCCCATGTAGTGGGCGTTGCCGGACTTGGTGTTGTGGGCGCGGGCGCCGCCGAGGTCCTCCATCGTGACGTCCTCGCCGGTGACGGTCTTGATGACGTCGGGGCCGGTGATGAACATGTTCGAGGTGCCGTCGACCATGATCGTGAAGTCGGTGACCGCGGGGGAGTAGACGTGCCCGCCGGCGCAGGAGCCCATGATCAGGCTGATCTGGGGGATCACGCCGCTGGCGTGCACGTTGCGGCGGAAGATCTCGCCGTAGAGACCGAGGGAGACGACGCCCTCCTGGATCCTGGCCCCGGCGCCCTCGTTGATGCCGATGATCGGGCAGCCGGTCTTCATGGCGAGGTCCATCACCTTGGTGATCTTCTCGCCGTACACCTCGCCCAACGAGCCGCCGAAGACCGTGAAGTCCTGGGAGAACACGCACACCTGGCGCCCGTCGACGGTGCCGAAGCCGGTGATCACGCCGTCGCCGTAGGGCCGGTTCTTCTCCAGCCCGAAGGCCACCGAGCGGTGCCGGGCCAGCTCGTCCAGCTCGACGAAGGAGCCCTCGTCGAAGAGCTTCTCGATGCGCTCGCGCGCGGTGCCCTTGCCCTTGGCGTGCTGCTTCTCCACCGCCTTGGCCGAGCCCGCGTGCACCGCTTCGTCGATGCGGCGGTCGAGGTCGGCGAGCTTGCCGGCGGTGGTGTGGATGTCGATGTCGTCGGGGACCTCGGTGCCTTGGCCCGGTTGTGCGCTCACGGGTGCTCGCCTCTCGTCGGTTCCTGCGCGATGGTAGTGCTCATGAGCAGTGACGAGCGCTGGCGGGTCGAGACGGTCGCGGAGACGGGGTCGACCAACGCGGACGTCGCCGAGCGGTTCCGCTCCGGCGAGCGGTCGGGGCTGGTGCTGGTCGCCGAGCACCAGACCGCCGGTCGGGGGCGGCTCGGCCGCTCCTGGGAGTCGCCACCTGGCGCGTCACTCGTGCTCTCGGTCCTGCTGACGCCCGACGCCGCGCCGGAGCGGTGGCCGTGGCTGCCGCTGATCACCGGGATGGCGGTGGCCAGGGCCGTGGGGCGGGCAGCCGGCGTCGCCGCGGACCTGAAGTGGCCGAACGACGTGCTCGTCGACGGGCAGAAGCTCTGCGGCATCCTCGTGGAACGGGTGGACGGCGACGGTGTGGCCGCGGCCGTCGTCGGCATCGGGATCAACGTCACCCAGACCCGCGAGGAGCTGCCGGTGCCGGGTGCGACCTCCCTGGCGCTCACGTCCGGTGGCCCCGTGGACCGCGACGACCTGCTGGGCACGCTCCTCCTGGAGCTGCAGCAGGAGCTGGAGGCGTGGGAGAGCGGGGGCGAGGTCCGCCAGCGCTACCTGTCCCAGTGCGTGACGGTGGGGCAGCAGGTGCGGGTGGCCGTGCCCGGCGGGGAGATCACCGGCGAGGCGGTCGACGTCGACGACGGGGGCCGGCTGGTGGTCCACACCGCCGACGGCGAGGAGCACCTCGGTGCGGGCGACGTCGTCCACGTGCGGCCGCAAGGGTGACATGATCGCCGCGTGGTCATCTCGCAGAGATTGCTGAACGACGGCGAGCACGTGGTGCTCAGCACCCGCACCCACGTCAAGGTGCTGATCCTCCCGGCCGTGGTGCTGATCCTGCTCGCGGCGCTGGGCGGCTACCTGAGCAGCCTGCCGAACGGGGCACACGCCGGCAACTGGCGCTGGGCCACCTGGGTGATCGCGCTGCTGCTGATCCTGTGGTTCGTGGTCCGGCCGTTCCTGAACTGGCTGCTGACCCACTACACCTTCACCAACCGGCGGTTGATCACGCGCACGGGCATCCTGACCCGCCGCGGTCACGACATCCCGCTGAACCGGATCAGCGACATCTCCTACGAGAAGGGCCTGGTCGACCGGATCTTCGGCTGCGGCACCCTCGTGATCTCCGACGCGAGCGAGGAGGGGCGGGTGCGCCTGCACGACATCCCGCACGTGGAGCAGGCGCAGCTGACCGTGAGCGACGAGCTGTACCACCACGCACAGAAGTCTGATGACGGATCCTGAGGAGCTCCAGGACGCGATTCTCGGTGGCCGTGCCGAGCTGACCGGGGACGACGTCGCCCGGGAGTCCGGCCTCGAGGTCGAGCAGGCTCGACGGCTGTGGCGCGCGCTCGGCTTCCCCGAGGCGGGCAACGAGGCGGCCTTCAGCAAGCACGACGTCGAGGCGCTGGTCCGGGTCGCCTCGATCATGGAGCGCGGCGGCCTCGACTTCGACACGATCGTCCGGCTGACGCGTGGCATGGGTACGACGATGGACCGCCTCGCCGAGTGGGAGGTGGCCACCCTGACCGGGGTGGTCGAGGCCAACCCGGCGCTGCCGAGCAGGCGTGGCGAGGCGCTCCGCCTGGTCGAGACGGTCGGGCCCGACTTCGAGGCGCTGCTGATCTACGTGTGGCGACGCCACCTCGCCGCGGCCGTGACCCGGGTGCAGAGCCTGACCGACGCGGCGGACGAGCACGTCGTGACCACGGTGGGCTTCGCGGACCTCGTCGGCTTCAGCGAGCTCACCAACTCCCTCGCCGAGGACCAGATCGGCAACCTGGTGGAGGTCTTCGAGAGCCGCAGCGCCGATGTGGTCTCGCGCCACCGCGGGCGACTCGTCAAGACGCTGGGCGACTCGGTGCTGTTCCTGGCGAACACGCCACTCGGAGGGCATCGACATCGCGTGGGACATCGTCAAGGTGATCGGCGGCGACGAGCGGCTGCCGGACGTCCGGGTCGGCGTGGTGACCGGCCCGGTGGTGCTCCGGATGGGCGACGTCTACGGCCCCGCGGTCAACCTCGCCGCTCGCCTGGTCGGCGTGGCGCGGCGCAACCGGGTGATCACCGACGCGCAGACGGCCGACCGGCTGCCCGAGGACCGGTTCGAGACGCGGGTGCTGCCGGCCCGGCCCGTGCGCGGCTTCGGCGACCTCGAGCCCGTCGCGGTACGCCGGGTCCCCGCCTGATCGGTAGGGTCGGCGCGTGCAGCAGCCCGACCCCGTCAAGGCGGCCCCCACCGTCGCCGTGATCGGTGGCGGTCAGCTGGCCCGGATGCTGGCCGAGCCCGCGGCCGCGATGGGGATCCCCCTGCGCCTGCTGGCGGAGGCGGACGGCGTCTCGGCCGCCCAGGTGATCCCGGACCAGGTCGTCGGCGACCACACCGACCTCGCCGACCTGCGCGCGGTCACCGAGGGGTGCGAGGTGGTCACCTTCGACCACGAGCACGTGCCCACCGAGCACCTGCACGCGCTGGCGGCCGACGGGATCGCCGTACGACCCGGGCCGGAGGCGCTCGTGCACGCCCAGGACAAGGGCGTGATGCGGCAGCGCCTGACGGAGCTCGGCATCCCCTGCCCGCGGCACGCGCTGGTCACCTCCGTCGCCGACGTCGAGGCGTTCGGGCTGCCCGTGCGTCCTGAAGACCACGCGCGGTGGGTACGACGGCAAGGGGGTCTGGTTCGTCGAGACGGCGGAGGACTGCGCTGCTGCCTTCGACTCGGGGCGGGAGATCCTGGCCGAGGAGCGGGTGGCGTTC
Organism: uncultured Actinomycetota bacterium; assembly: GCA_963794725.1. Taxonomy (GTDB): domain Bacteria; phylum Actinomycetota; class Actinomycetes; order Propionibacteriales; family Nocardioidaceae; genus Marmoricola. Next base: position 64,918 of record CAWCFR010000040.1, on the reverse strand, counting down.
CGCCGCGAGCTCTCGGCGCTGGTGGCGCGGTCGCCGTCGGGGCAGGTCGCCGCGTGGCCGGTGGTGGCCTCCACCCAGCGCGACGGCATCTGTCACGAGGTGATCGCGCCGGCCCCGGACCTCGACCCCGCCCTGGCCCTGGAGGCGCAGCGGATCGCGATGACCGTCGCCGGCGAGCTCGGGGTGACCGGGGTGCTGGCCGTCGAGCTCTTCGAGACCACGGACGGACGCGTGCTCGTGAACGAGCTGGCGATGCGGCCGCACAACACCGGCCACTGGACCCAGGACGGCGCGGTCACCAGCCAGTTCGAGAACCACCTGCGTGCGGTCCTGGACCTGCCGCTCGGCGCCCCGCACGCGCGGGAGCCGTGGACGGTGATGGTGAACATCCTCGGCGGCGCCTCGGCCACCGGCCGGCTCTACGACGGGTACCCGCACGCCCTGGCCCGCGATCCGCGGCTGCGCGTGCACCTCTACGGCAAGGAGCTGCGCCCCGGCCGGAAGGTCGGCCACGTCAACGCCTACGGCGACGACCTCGAGGACTGCTTGGAACGGGCACGCCATGCGGCAGCGTGGTTCGCTGGGGACCTGGGAGAGGAATCAGAGTGACTGTTGGCATCGTGATGGGGTCCGACTCGGACTGGCCGGTGATGAAGGCCGCCGCCGAGGCGTGCGAGGAGTTCGGCGTCGCCTTCGAGGCCGACGTCGTCTCGGCGCACCGGATGCCCGACGAGATGCTCGCCTACGGCCGCGAGGCGGCCGGGCGCGGGATCAAGGTGATCATCGCCGGCGCCGGGGGAGCGGCCCACCTGCCGGGCATGCTGGCCGCGGTCACGCCGCTGCCGGTCATCGGGGTGCCGGTGGCGTTGAAGTACCTCGACGGCATGGACTCCCTGCTCTCCATCGTGCAGATGCCCGCCGGGGTGCCCGTGGCCACGGTGGCCGTCGGCAACGCACGCAACGCCGGCCTGCTCGCCGTACGCATCCTCGGGGCGGCCGACCCCGAGCTGCAGCAGAAGATGGTCGACTTCCAGGCCACGCTGCGCGACACCGCCCACGACAAGGGCCAGGTCGTGCGCGACTCGACGTCCGGGAAGCGCCGGACCGGCTTCTAGTCGGCCGGATCCTGGTCGGGCTGTGCGCGACCGACGATCGCCACGGCGCCGACGGCCAGCAGCACGGCCAGCCCGAGACCGGAGAAGTACGACGTGTCCGGGTCGACGACGTACCAGCTCGCGAACAGCGCGCCGACGAGGCCGGCGGCGACGCTCTGGCCGAGGGCGTCGCTCATCTGGATCGCCGCGCCGCTCTCGCCCTGGCGCCCGGGCTCGGCGAGGTCGAGGGCCAGCGTGGACAGCAGCGGGGTGACCAGGCCCATCCCCAGCCCCATCACGGTGAAGCCGACCGTGGCGACGGCGCTGGCCAGCCAGGGCTGCGTCTCCAGGGGCACCATGCGCCAGCGACACCGCGGAGCCGACCACCAGGCTCAGCGCACCGAGGCGGAGGATCGCGCCGTAGCCCTCGCGCGTCGCCCGCCTGCCGGTGTACGTCGACCCGCTCACCCAGCCCAGCGCGCCGGTCATCATCACCAGTCCGGTGAGCGTGGGGGAGAGCCCGCTCTCGTCCTGCAGGACGAGCGGCATGAACATCTCCAGGCACGCGAAGGACGCGCCGAAGACGCCCCGCGCCGCCACCGTCGCGGGCAGACCGGGCCGGGCCCGCAGCGTTCCTCGGGGCAGCAGCGGAGGCAGTGAGACGGCGAGCATCGCGATGCCCCCGAGCAGCAGGAGCACCCGGGCGACGTCATGGACCTGCCCGGCGACGTGCAGGGCCACCGCACCGCTGGCGGCGACCACGGCGTAGGCCGGCCGGCGACCCCAGACGAGCGGTGCGTCGCGGACCAGCAGGTGCCCGCGCAGGGTCATCCGGACGAAGAAGGTGGACAGCAAGGCGAAGACGGCGACGACGAGGAAGACCGAGCGCCAGCCGAGCAGGTCGACCAGTGCGCCGGCGACGAACGGCCCGGCGATCGAGGGGAGCACCCACGCCGTCGCGAACAGCGAGAAGACACGGGGCCGGAGGTCGGCCGGGAACGCGTCACCGACGGCGACGTACATCGAGGTGAGCGCGAGGCCGGAGCCGAGGCCCTGCGCGAGGCGACCCAGCACGAACACGTCCATCGAGGTCGCCAGGCCCGAGAGCAGGAGCCCGCCGGTGAAGCCGAGGCCACCGACCAGCAGGGGGAGGGCCGGCCCACGGGCGTCCGCCCAGGTGCCGCCGACCACCATGCCGACGATGGCGGCGGTGAGCATGCCGATCACCGCGATCGGGTAGAGGGTCTCGCCGTCCAGGGCGTGCGCCACGCGCGGCATCGCCAGGCTGACCGCCACCGCCTCGAAGGCGAACATGGTCACCAGGGCGAGCAGCCCGACCGTGACCGCGCGGTGCTCGCGGTCCAGGGCGCGGGGCGCGGGGCTCGCGGCGATCGGCGTGGTCACAGGGACAGCCAACCTCCTCAACCAAGGTTGAGGTCAAGTTCTTTGTGTGTGCGGCGCACACCCGGAGCGGGATCAGTCCGGGTGCACCCGGCGACGCATGGACTTCACCTGCGCACGGCGGCGCTTTCCCTCGACCCGGCGCCGCTGCGATCCCTTCGTGGGCTTGGTCGGCACCCGGGCGAGGGGCGGCGGGGCCAGCGCCTCGCGCAGCCGGTCGGCGAGCCGGCCACGTGCGGCGACCCGGTTGCGGTGCTGCGACCGGTGCTCGGAGGCGGTGACCACGATGCGTTCGCCCAGTCGACTCGTCGCCCGCTCCCGCTGCTCCGGGCTCAGCGCCGACGACCGGGTCAGGTCGAGGCTGATCTCGACCCTGCTGTCGGTGGTGTTCACCGACTGGCCGCCGGGCCCCGAGGACCTCGAGAACCGCTCGACCAGCTCCGTCGCCGGGACCACGAGTCCGTGCGGGAGCCCCGGGCCCGAGCGGACGACGAGGTCGCGGCCCGGTTCGGTGTCCGGAGTCACCGTTCGGCCCACTCCATGGCCGGGCAGGTGTCCATCACCATCGGTACGCCGGCCTCGCGCGTGCGCTCGAAGGCGCCGGCGTCGATCACCCCGAGCTGGAACCAGACCCCACGGGCGCCGACGGCGACGGCCTGGTCGGCGAACGGCCCGGCCTTGTCCGAGCGGCGGAAGACGTCCACCACGTCGATCGGCGAACGGGACGTCCGCGAGGGTCGGGTAGCCCTGCTCGCCGAGGACGACGGGCGCATCCGGGTGGATCGGGACGATCCGCTTGCCCTTGCGCTGCAGGAGGGACGCGATCCGGAACGCCGTACGACTCTCGTTGCCGGAGAGACCCACGACGGCCCAGGTCTCGCAGTCGTCGAGCATGAAGCGCACCGCCTCGGGGTCCTGCCAGTCGGCCATGGAGCCATTCTCCTACGCTGCGCTTCGTGGACGTGGAACAGGTCGGTGGGGGAGCAGCCGGCTACATGTGGCGTCGGTTGCGCCCGGATGCGACCCAGGACGACGTCGACGCTCTCGACCGGGAGGCGGAGACGCCGGGCCAGGCGGTGTACGCGGCGATCGAGGGGCCCACCGTGCTGGGTCTCGCCCTGCTGCGGCTGAAGGAGACGTCCGTCGAGGTGCTGGGCACCCTCGCGGGCCGTGACGACGCGCGGAACGCGTTGGTGGAGCGCGCGCAGCACGACGCCGCCGCCGCGGGTGTGTCCGACGTCCTTAGGATCGAGCCATGAGCGCCCAGGACTCGCAGTACCCCATGTACGCCCTCTCCGAGGAGCACCAGGCCATCCGCGAGGCCGTCCGCGCGGTGGCCGAGGACAAGATCGCGCCGTACGCCGCGGACGTCGACGAGCAGGCCCGCTACCCGGAGGAGGCCGCGAAGGCCCTGCTGGCCGCCGACTTCCACGCGCCCCACGTGCCGGAGGAGTACGGCGGCGCCGGTGCCGACGCGCTGGCCACGGTCATCGTGATCGAGGAGGTGGCCCGCGTCTGCGTCAGCTCCTCGTTGATCCCGGCGGTGAACAAGCTCGGGTCGCTGCCCGTGCAGATCTCGGGCGGCGAGGAGGTCAAGAAGCGGTACCTCACGGCACTTGCCGCGGGTGAGGGCGGCTTCTCGTACTGCCTCTCCGAGCCCGACGCCGGATCCGACGCAGGCGGGATGAAGTGCCGCGCCGAGCAGGACGGCGACGACTGGGTGCTCAACGGCGTGAAGCGCTGGATCACCAACGCCGGTGAGTCGGAGTTCTACACCGTGATGGCGGTGACCGACGCCGAGAAGAAGACCCGTGGTGGCATCTCGGCCTTCGTCGTGGAGAAGTCCGACGAGGGCGTCACCTTCGGTGCCCCCGAGAAGAAGCTCGGCATCAAGGGCTCGCCGACCCGCGAGGTCTACCTCGACAACGTCCGCATCCCCGGCGACCGGATCATCGGCGAGGTCGGCAGCGGCTTCGCCACCGCGATGAAGACCCTCGACCACACCCGGGTCACCATCGCGGCGCAGGCGGTCGGGGTCGCCCAGGGTGCGCTCGACTACGCGCTGGGTACGCGAAGGAGCGTCAGCAGTTCGGCAAGGCCATCGCCGAGTTCCAGGGCCTCCAGTTCATGCTCGCCGACATGGGGATGAAGGTCGAGGCCGCCCGCCAGCTCACCTACGCGGCGGCCGGACGCTCCGAGCGCGGCGACAAGGACCTGACCTTCTTCGGTGCCTCGGCCAAGTGCTTCGCCTCCGACGTCGCCATGGAGGTCACCACCAACGCCGTCCAGGTCCTCGGCGGCTACGGCTACACCCGCGACTACCCCGTCGAGCGGATGATGCGCGACGCCAAGATCACCCAGATCTACGAGGGCACCAACCAGGTCCAGCGCATCGTCGCCGCCCGCCAGCTCCTCGCCGGGGTCCAGTCACAGCTCTGAGGACCGCGCGCTCCTGTCTAGCCCGGCGTGCTCGACCCGGCGCTCTTGCTTCCCGTCGGGTCTAGCGTCGGTAGACGGTCCGCTGCGCCATGGCTCGCGACCAGTCGAGTCCTCCGGTCGCGGCGGCGAGAGGAGTTGGACCATGTCCGAGGCCATCATTCTCGAGTTCGGCGGAGTCGGTGCCGAGAAGTATCGCGAGGTGAACGCGACCCTCGGGATCGATCCGGACACCGGCGCGGGCGAGTGGCCCGACGGGCTGCAGTCCCACACCGGCGCCTCCAGCCCGAACGGCCTCCTCGTCCTCGAGGTCTGGGAGACCCAGGAGGCCCAGGCCGCATTCATGGAGTCCCGCCTCGGTCCGGCCCTCGGCAAGGCCGGCATGCCCGACCCGACCCGGGTCGAGTGGCTCTCGGTGGAGGGCCTCTACCCGCGGTAGGCGGGAGGTACGTCGGGGTCCGGGCCACCGCCGGGTCGCCGCGCCGGGCGAGCTGATGCTCGTACGCTGGCTGACCAGGCGAAACCCGCGGCTACTTGGTGAAGCCCTCGCTGAGACCGCTGACCAGCTGGCGCCGGCCGATCGTGTAGAGGACGAGGATCGGGACGGTGCTGAGCACCACCGAGGCGAGCACGGCCGGGACGTTGACCTGGAACTGCCCCTGGAAGCTCCACACCGCCAGGGGCATCACCCGCTCCCGCGGGCTCTGGGTCAGCACGAGGGGCAGCAGGAAGCCGTTCCACACCGTCACGCCGGTGTAGATCGCGACCGTCACCATGGCCGGCCTGGTCAGCGGGAAGGCCAGGCGCCAGAGCATGGTCCACTCGCTGGCGCCGTCGAGCCGCATGGACTCGAACAGGTCGCGTGGTACGTCGCGCAGGAAGTTGGTCAGCACCAGGACGGCCAGCGGGATGGCGAACGCGATCGACGGGATCACGATGGCAGGGAGGCTGTCGTAGAGGCCGAGCTTGATGATCATCAGGAAGATCGGGATGATCGCCGCCTGCAGCGGGATGGCCAGGCCCATCAGGAACAGGGCCTGCACCCGCTTGAGCCACTTGCTGGTCGCCCCGCGCACGATCGCGTACGCCGCCATCAGCGCGAGCAGGACGGTCGGCACGGTGGTGCCCACGGCGACGATGACGCTGTTGACGAAGTAGTGCGTGAAGTCGTTCTGGAGGACCAGGCGGTAGTTCTCCAGCGTCGGGTTCGACGGCGGCAGGAACGCGTTCTGCTGGTAGTAGTCGCTGGTCTGCTTGAAGCTGGTGATCACGATCCAGTAGAGCGGGATCAGGACCACGGCCAGCCAGAACCACCCGGCCAGTCCGGCCAGCCAGTTGCGATGCATCCAGCCGCCTCCGCCGGCGGGCCGGGAGGTGGGTTGCGCGACCTGCTCGGTCGGCTCGTCGACGGTCGACCGGAGGAGAGTGGTCATCTCAGATCCCCTCCATCTGGCTCTCGTCGGCGTCCCCGCCGAGCCGGCGCAGGCCGAGCGCGATGACCAGGCCGACGAGGACGAGGATGACGGCGATCACGCTGGCCGGCCCCATCTGGTTGGCCTGGAACCCGCGCCGGTACATGTCCAGCGCCAGCGTCCTGAGTGGAGTCACTCGGCCCGCCCTCGGTGAGCACGAAGATCAGGTCGAAGAAGGTCAGCGACCCCACCACCATCAGGGTGGAGGAGGTGATGATCGTGTACTTGAGCTGGGGCAGGGTGATGCTGAAGAACGTGCGCACCCGCCCGGCCCCGTCGAGGGCGGCCGCCTCGTACAGCGACTGCGGGATCTGGCGTACGGCGCCCTGGTAGATCAGCGAGTGGAACGGGATGAACTGCCACGACACGATGAAGATGATCACGCCCATGGCCAGCGCCGGTACGCCGAGCCAGTTCTGCGTGAGCAGCGACGAGTGCAGTCCGGGCCCGAGGCCGAAGTTCGGGTCGAGCAGCGCCTTGAAGGTGACCGCGATCGCGGCGGCGCTCAGCAGCAGCGGGATGAAGAAGAAGACGGCCAGCACGGAGCGGTAGCGGTGACGTCCCGCCATGAAGACCCCGAGCAGGAGGGCGATCGGCGTCTGCACCAGCCAGGAGAACAGCATCACCTCGAAGGTCACCCACAGCGAGTGCAGCAGGGTGGGGTCGACGAGGGCCGAGCGCCAGTTGCGGAACCCGGCGGCATGGATCGCTCCGAGCCCGTCCCACTGGGTGAAGCTGAGCGCCAGCACGCCCAGGAGGGGGCCGACCGCGAAGACCAGGAAGAAGATCAGGGCGGGCAGCGCCATCCAGGCCACCCGACCGTGCTGCCCCGCCCGCACGTCCCGCGGATGCGAACGCGGTGGTGCGAGCGGGGCAGTGTCGGAGCTCACGTGTCGCCCCCGAGGCGAAGCCTGGCCAGCGACTGGCCCAGGGTCATGTGCCGATCGTCTTGTTCATGTTGTCGGCGAACTGCTTCGGGCTGATGCTCAGCTGGAACAGCTTGCCGATGTTGTCCAGCAGGGCGGTGGCCTGCGTGGGCGGCAGGGCCTGGTCCCACGACTGCGCGAAGACGGGGGCCTGGCTCGAGGTGTCGTAGACGAACTGCAGCCACGCCTTGTCGTTCTTGTCGGCCACCGCGCTGATCTTGTCGCTCGCGGACTTCGCCACCGGGATGTTGCCGATGTCGATCCACTTCTTGACCTCGACGTCGTCGAGCATCGTGGTGGAGAGCATCTTCATCGCGGCGTCCTTGGCCTCCTTGGAGGCCTTCGACGAGATGGAGACGTACTGACCCGGGTTGCCGACGGTGTCCTTGGGGTCGCCCTTGCCGCCGTCGACCGGCGGGAAGTTCATGTAGCCGAGGTTGCCGCCGGTGACGAAGTCGCCGCCGGAGTCCTTCATCGACCCATAGGTCCAGGCGCCGTGCACCATCATCGCCGCCTTGCCGGTGTAGAGCAGGGCCTGGTCGGCGTTGTTGTCGGCGACGGTGGACTGGAAGCCCTTCTGGAAGCCGTTGGCCTTGACCAGCTTCTGCACCTCGGCGAGCGCCTGCAGCGAGGCGGGCTGGCTCCAGGAGCCCTTCTCACCCTTGAAGACGCGGTCGAAGACCTCCGGGCCGCCGATGCGGTCGTAGAGGAACTCCAGCCACATCATGTTGGTCCACAGCGACTGGCCCGCCAGCGAGAACGGGGCGATGTTCGCCTTGTTGAACTTCGGCACCAGGTCCATGATGTCGCCCCACGACTGCGGGGGCTCCGCGCCGACCTGGTCGAAGACCTTCTTGTTCCAGAACAGCACGATCGGCGCCACGGTCTCGATCGGCATCGCGTAGAGCTTGCCGTTGACCGTCGCCGCGCCGAACGCCGAGGGGAAGATCTTCTCCTTGAGGTCGGGGTGCGCGGCGAAGAAGTCGGTCATGTCCTCGACCTGGCCGGCATCGACGTAGCTCTTCAGGCCGCCGCCGCCCCAGCCCCAGATCAGGGTCGGGCCCTTGCCGGCGCCCATGGCGGTCTTGACCTTCTGCTTGTAGGCGTCGTTGGCGAAGAGCGTCTCGTCGATCTTCATCTTCGGGTTCGCCTTGTTGAACCGCGCGATCGTGTCCTTGCGGATCTCCTCCTGCGGCTTGCCCGAGAGGGTCCAGTACGACGCGACGCCGTTGCCCCCTCCGCTGCCGCCGCCCGCGCCGGTCTGACTCGGCCCGTTCGAGCCGCAGGCCGCCAGCGCCACACCGGCGGGCACGCCGAGCCCGACGAGGCGCAGGAAGTTGCGGCGGGACGTGTTCATCGATTCCATTACGCCTCCCAGATCGGCTGCCATGACCGAAATATTTTTCGGTCCGGCTCGTGCGATGTGATGGGAGGCTAGGCCCGTGCCCGGGTAGTGTCAAGCATCACACTCACACTGGTATTGAGCGGTGATCTTGGCGACTGGAGACAGGTTTCCGCGACACGCGCTCAGGGAGTACCGTCCCTGCGAGTGCCGCTGATCACAGGATGGTCACGAAACTTCTTTCGAGATTTCGACGCGCACATCTCACCGTCAGGAGGACGTGTGGCTGACACCGCGACCACGACTACGACCACGAGCGAGCTGCCCTGGCGTGACGACGGCCGCCCCCTCGCCGAACGGGTCGAGCTGCTGCTCGAGGCGATGACGCTGGAGGAGAAGGTCGCCCAGCTCGGCAGCAGGTGGGTCGGCAACGACATGGCCGACTCCTCGGTCCCCGAGGGGAGCGACCTGAACGTCGCCCCGCTGCAGGACGTGTTCGCTGCCTCCGGCACGGTCCCGCTGGAGGAGGCGAGCCGGCACGGGCTGGGCCACCTCACCCGCGTCTACGGCAGCGTGCCGGTCACCGTGCAGGAGGGCGTGGCCGAGCTGGTCCGCCAGCACCGCGTGGTCCTGTCCGGCTCGCGGCTCGGCATCCCGGCCCTGGTCCACGAGGAGTGCCTGACCGGGTTCACGGCGTACGGCGCCACGGTGTACCCGGCCGCCATCGCCTGGGGCGCCACCTGGGACCCCGCGCTCGTGGAGCGGATGGCGCTCGCGATCGGCCGCGACATGGCCGCGCTCGGCGTGCACCAGGGTCTCTCGCCGGTCCTCGACGTCGTCCGTGACTACCGCTGGGGCCGGGTCGAGGAGACCATGGGCGAGGACCCGTACCTGGTCTCGATGCTCGGCACCGCCTACGTGCGCGGCCTGCAGGAGATGGGTGTCTCGGCCACCCTGAAGCACTTCGCGGCGTACTCCGCCTCGCGCGCGGCCCGCAACCACGGTCCCGTGTCGATGGGGCCCCGCGAGATGGCCGACGTGATGCTGCCGCCGTTCGAGGCGGCGATCGCGCTGGGCGGCGCCGACTCGGTGATGAACTCCTACTCCGACATCGACGGCGTGCCCGCGGGCGCCAGCACGTGGCTGCTCACCGAGGTGCTGCGCGACGAGTGGGGCTTCGACGGCACCGTCGTCTCCGACTACTGGGCCATCCCGTTCCTGGCGAGCATGCACCACGTCGCCGCCGACTTCCCGGGGGCGGGCGCGGTCGCGCTCGCTGCGGGGATCGACGTGGAGCTGCCGGACACCCTGGGGTACGACGCGGGGCTCGTCGACCTGGTCCGCGAGGGGGTCGTGGCGGAAGCACTGGTCGACCGGGCCGCCCGCCGGCTGCTGCTCGCCAAGGCACGGCTCGGCCTGCTCGACGCCGACTGGACCCCCGAGGGCTCGGTGCGCGACGCCGGCGACGTCGACCTCGACTCACCGGACAACCGGGCGCTGGCCCGGGAGATGGCCGAGCGCTCGATCGTGCTGCTGGAGCAGGGCACCGCGCTGCCGCTGGCGGGGGAGGGGCGCCCGGAGGTGCGTCGGGTCGCGGTCGTCGGCCCTTGTGCCGACGACCCGATGACGTTCATGGGCTGCTACGCCTTCCCGAACCACGTGCTGCCCCGGCATCCCGTCGTTCGGGTTGGGCATCGAGGTGCCCACGGCACTGGCGTCCCTGCGTGCGGAGCTGCCCGGGGTCGAGCTGGTCCACGAGGCCGGCTGCGCCGTGATGGGGACCGACCGCTCCGGGTTCGCCGCGGCCGTCGAGGCCGCCCGTGGCGCCGACGTGTGCGTGGCGCTGGTGGGCGATCTCGCCGGGCTCTTCGGGCACGGCTCCTCGGGCGAGGGCTGCGACGTCGAGGACCTGCGGTTGCCGGGCGTCCAGGCCGAGCTGCTCGAGGAGCTGCTGGCGACGGGCACTCCGGTGGTCGTCGTGGTGGTCTCCGGTCGCCCCTACGCACTGGGTCAGCTGGACGGCCGGGTCGCCGGCCTCGTGCAGGCGTTCTTCCCCGGTGAGGAGGGCGGATCGGCCATCGCCGGCGTGCTCTCCGGCCGGATCTGCCCGGGCGGCAAGCTGCCGGTGCAGGTCCCGCGGCTGCCCGGCAGCCAGCCCAGCACCTACCTGCAGCCACCCCTCGGCGGGGCGGAGGGCTCCGGGATCACCTCGCTGGACTCCACGGCCCTGTTCCCCTTCGGGTACGGCGCCTCGTACACGTCGTTCGAGGTGGGCCACCTGCGCGTCAGCAGCGCGCAGATGCCGACCGACGGCGAGGTCGAGGTCACCGTCCGCGTCGCCAACGTCGGCGAGCGCGCCGGCGACGAGGTCGTGCAGCTGTACCTGCACGACCCCGTCGCGCAGGTGGCCCGTCCGGCTCGCCTGCTCGTGGGCTTCGCGCGGGTCCACCTCGAGCCGGGTGCGGCGACCGACGTCGTCTTCGGCGTGCACGCCGACCGCACGGCGTACACCGGTCCGGACCTGGAGCGACTCGTCGAGCCGGGCGAGATCGAGCTGGTGGTGGGCACCTCGGCCACCGACGAGCGCGGCCGGGCCACGGTGCAGCTGACCGGGCCCACCCGGATCGTGGGCCACGGACGACGTCTGGACACACCCGTCCGGCTCGTCGCAGTTCCGGCACACTGAGCCCGCAGCCGACCAGGAGGACCCCGACATGGCGACGCAACCCCGCACCACGCTGGCCATGGTGGCCGAGTCGGCGGGCGTCTCGGTCGCCACCGTCTCGAAGGTGCTCAACGGTCGTCTGGACGTCGCCCCGGCGACACGCGCTCGGGTGCAGGACCTGCTGAGGGCTCACGACTACGCCAGCCGGATCATGCCGATGGAGCGACTGCCCACCTACGAGCTCACCTTCCGGGGCAAGGTCGGCGGGTACTCCGCGGAGATCATCCAGGGCGTCGCGGCGACGGCCGAGGAGCTCGGCGTCCTCGTCACGGTCGGGGTCAAGGTCGGCGAGACGCGGGCTCGACCGCGCGACGAGGCCGGCGAGTGGGCCCGGGGCCTGGCGGTCAGCGGCCGTCGCGGCGTCATCGCGGTCACCGACCGCCTGGGCCGTGCCGAGGTCGAGGCCCTGCGGCGGGTGCGCGTGCCCCTCGTCGTCATCGACCCGATGAACACCCCGACGCCCGACGTCGTCAGCGTCGGCTCGACCAACTTCAACGGGGGGCAGGCGGCGGGCCGGCACCTCCTGCAGCTCGGTCACACCCGCATCGCCTACCTCGGCTGCGTGGCCGCCGAGTGCATCACGGCCCGGCTCGGTGGCTTCCGCAGCACGTTGGACGCGGCCGGGATCGCCGTGCCCGACCACCTGCACAGCAACGCCGACACCTTCGACTTCGAGGACGGCCGGCAGGTGGCGGGCCGGCTCCTCGATCTGCCGGACCGGCCCACGGCCATCTTCGCGGTCAGCGACGAGCTCGCGCGCGGTGCGATCGAGGCCGCCCGTGAGCGCGGGCTCTCGGTGCCGGAGGACCTCAGCGTCGTCGGGTTCGACGACACCGAGATCGCCCGGATCGCCTCACCGCCGCTGACCACGATCCGCCAGCCGCTGCAGGAGATGGGGGCGGTGGCACTGCGCACCGTCCTGCGCCTCGTCGCCGGCGAGAAGATCGACTCCAACCACGTCGAGCTCGCCACCGAGCTCGTCGTACGCAGCTCCACGGCCGCGCCCGCCGCGACCTGAACCTCGGCTGAACGCGGCCCTTCGCTGGGCGGCTACTCGCGCGTAACCCCTGCGGTGTGGTTGCCGTTGTCCACGAATAGAACACGTTCTATTCGGAAGTGGGCATGCGCATGCGTGGACGAGCTGGTCTGGCGATCCTGGCGACGGTGGCGGTGGCTTCGGTCGCTGCCGGCACGGCAGCAGGGGCCTCCGGTGCGACGAACGCGGCCGGCGGCTACCGCGACGGCGACTACGCCGACGGCCAGGCGATGTACGTCCTGCCTCCCGGCGAGAACGGTCTGGTCAACGCCACCGACGCGCTGCAGTTCGAGGCCTCCGGCAAGCGCCCCGCAGCGAGCGCCGACCAGCTCCCGCAGTACGCCAACCTGCTCTACGGCGCCCCGAGCCTGACCAACGCCAAGCTCACCGACTACTTCAACGACGAGTCCTTCGGCGTCAAGCCGGCCGACGTGACCCGCACCGAGACCCCGGGGCAGGGCGTCACGATCTACCGCGACAAGCACGACATGCCGCACGTCTACGGCGACACCAACGGAGCCGCTGCCTTCGGTGCCGGCTACGCGCAGGCCGAGGACCGGCTCTTCCTGATGGACGTGCTGCGCCACTACGGCGCGGGGACGCTCGCGTCGTTCCTCGGCGCGGGGTGCGACTTCGAGCAGATGGACCACGACCAGCTGCTGCTCTCGCCGTACACGCCGGCGCAGGCCCAGGCCCAGGTCGACGCGCTGCCGAAGCGCTACGGCGCCGACGGGGCGCTCGCCAAGACGATGATCGACTCCTACGTGCAGGGCGTGAACGCCTACATCGACGCCACCAAGACCGACCCGAGCAAGCTGCCGGCCGACTACGTCGCCGGGGCGCCGGACGCGGCGCTGCCGCAGAAGTGGACCGACGCCGACGTGGTCTCGATCGCCGGCCTGATCGGCGGGATCTTCGGCCGTGGCGGCGGGTTCGAGGTCGACGACGCACACCTGCTGACCTACCTGCAGAAGAAGTACGGCGCCGCCGACGGCCTGCGCGCCTACCACGAGATCAACCACCAGAACGACCCGCTGGCACCGACCACGATCACCGACAAGACCTTCAAGTACGACGTCCGCACCAAGCCGCTGGACAGCTCGCTCAACGCGCTGCCGGACGAGGGTGCACTGACCGGCGGTCCCCAGGGCAAGGCGCAGGGCTGCGGCGACGGCTCGAGCACTCCCGCGCCGCCGGCGGTGCCGGGACTGCCGCTCAGCGCGGCGACCCGCGCCCAGACCGCGAAGAACATCGTCACCGCGCTGGACGCGATGCCCAAGCACATGAGCAACGCGCTGGTCGTCAACGGCTCGCAGACCCGCTCGGGTCACCCGATCGCCGTGTTCGGCCCGCAGGTCTCGTACTTCGCGCCGCAGATCCTCAGCGTGCTCGACATCCACGCGCCCGACTACGCGGCCGAAGGCGCCTCGTTCCCCGGCACCGGCCTGGTCGAGCTCGGTCGCGGCAAGGACTACGCCTGGTCGGCCACGTCGGCCGGCAGCGACCTGATCGACATGCGCGTCGAGAAGGTCTGCAACCCCTCGGGCGGAGCTCCGCAGGCCAACGGCACGTCGTACCTCTTCAACGGCAAGTGCGTCGCCATGGACCGCGAGGAGTTCGACGAGACAGCACTGCCGAAGGCCAGCGGTGCCGGTGCTCCTGCCCAGCTGAAGCACACGATCTACAAGACGAGGCACGGCGTCGTGCAGGGCTGGACGACGGTCAAGGGCCAGCCGGTCGCGATCGTCCAGCAGCGCTCGACGTACGACCACGACATCGACTCGGTCGTGGGCTTCCTCGGCTTCGGTGACCCCAACAGCACGCACGACGTGAACAGCTGGATGGACTCGGCGTCGAAGATCGACTTCACCTTCAACTGGCTCTACGCCGACGACCGCGACACCGGCTACTTCGTCAGCGGCCTCGACCCGGTGCGCAACCCCGCCGCGGACCCGACGCTGCCGATGTGGGGCACCGGGAGGAGCGAGTGGAACGGCTTCCTCGGCAAGGACCAGCACCCGCACGAGGTGAACCCGAAGCAGGGCTACTTCATCAGCTGGAACAACAAGCCCGCTCCGGGCTTCGCCACCGACGGCGAGTACCCCTACAGCCAGACCTACCGCTCGGTGCTGCTCGACCAGCAGCTGCGCAAGCAGATCGCCGCGCACCCGCACGCGCTGGAGCGCTCCGACGTCGTGAAGGCGATGGAGACCGCCGCCACCCAGGACCTCGACGGCGTCGCCCTCAACGACCTGATCCTCAAGTACGTCGGCACGCGCAGCGAGCCCGCCGGCGTGAAGGCGATGCTCGCCCAGCTGAAGTCGTGGAACGCCACCGGCTCGCACCGGATCAAGGCCAAGCACGAGGACGCCCAGTACATCGACCACGCGGCCGTCGCGATCTCCGACGAGCTGGTGCCGAACCTGATCAAGGCGTTCTACGACCCGATCCTGGCCGACGGCGGCGCCGGGGGAGTCACCTCCACCGGCAGCGCCACGCTGCCCGGGTACGCCAAGGTGCCGATGCAGTGGGTGAACACCCCGAACTCGGGCGACGCGCACCTCGGCTCGGCGTACGACGGCGGGTACGAGGGGTACCTGATGTCGACGCTCCAGCAGCTGCTCGGCCAGAAGCCGGCCGACGGCTTCGGACCGGAGCTCACCGCGCACGAGTGCGCCGGTGGCCCGACGACGTGCCACGCGTCGGTCGACCAGGCCCTGAAGAAGACCTACGACGCCCTGGTCACCGCCAACGGCTCCAGCGACGTCTCCTCGTGGACGGCCTCGACGGCGTCCAAGGCGTCGGGGGAGTCGATGCCGGAGTTCGACTCGATCGTGCTGCGTCCGCTGGGCATCGTCGGCCAGCCGCACCTCGACTGGCAGAACCGGCCGACCTTCCAGCAGGTCGTGGAGTTCCCGCGTCACCGGGCGCGCTGATCTGGACGGGGCGCGCGCCCGGCGACGAGGCCCCCGGGCAGTGCGGCTACTGGACCTCGGGACCGGCTCAGCGGAGGCAGCGGCTGCGGGTTGAGCTCGACCTGCTCGGCGACCGAGCCGTAGAGGTCGGCGGCCGTGGAGTAGAGGCCGACCTGTGCCTTCTCGCTGGCCACGTGCGCCGAGAGCTCGGCGAGGACGACCGCGGTCATCGCGTCGCGCAGCCAGATCGGACGCGGCGGGTGACCCGGCACGGGCGTCCCGCACCAGTCGTCGATGTCGTTCATCAGGGTGGACAGGCTCATGACTTCTCCTCGGGTGGTGTCCGACCGGGGATGGCCCGGTCGAGCGCAAGGAGCCTCGACCGGCGACGGAGATACGTCTGCCAGGAGAAATCGCGCCTGTCGGTGAGGCGTGCCACGCTGGGCGCATGGCGTACGACGAGGACCTCGCCGACCGCGTCCGGGTGTCGCTGCAGGACGTGACCGGGGTGAGCGAGAAGAAGATGTTCGGGGGCCACGCCTTCCTGGTGGGCGGCCACATGGCGGTCGCCGCGAGCGGCAGCGGAGGCCTGCTGCTGCGCTGCGACCCAGCCGACACCGACCGGCCACGTCGGGGAGGCCGGCATCGACCGGTTCGAGATGCGCGGTCGCGAGATGGACGGCTGGCTGCACGTCGACCTGGCGGTCGTCGACACCGACGAGCAGCTCGCGAGATGGGTCGCCGTCGGGGTCGACTACGCCGAGACCCTGCCGCCCAAGTGAACCCCCTCGAGACGCTCAGCCTGGCCGAGCTGAGACGACGCACCAGCGCCAAGTGGACGACGTACGACGCCGACGTGCTCCCGCTGTTCGTGGCGGAGATGGACGTGATGCTGGCCGACCCGGTCCGCGAGGCGCTCGAGCGTGCCCTGCGCGAGGGCGACACCGGCTACCCGGGCAGCACGACGTACGCCGAGGCGCTGAGCTCGTTCGCCGAGGACCGGTACGGCTGGCGCGGCCTCGACCCGGCTCGCACCGCCCTCGTCGCCGACGTGATGACGGGGGCGATGGAGGCGGTCAAGCTCGTCTCGCAGGCCGGCGACGCCGTGGTGGTGAACCCGCCGGTGTACCCGCCGTTCTTCGGCTTCCTCGAGGCGACCGGTCGCGAGATCCTCGAGGTGCCGCTGCGGCACGGGCGGCTGGACCTCGACGGCCTGGGGCAGACGTTCGCGGACCGACGGCCGGCGGCGTTCTTCCTGTGCTCCCCGCACAACCCGACCGGCACCGTGCACTCCGCCGACGAGCTCGCGGCGGTGGCCCGCCTGGCCGCGGAGCACCACGTCCGGGTGGTCGTCGACGAGATCCACGCGCCGCTGGTCCTGTCGGGCGCACAGTTCACGCCGTACCTCAGCGTGCCCGGCACCGCGAGCGCCTTCTCGGTGATGTCGGCCTCGAAGGCGTGGAACCTGGCCGGGCTCAAGGCAGCCGTGCTCGTCGCCGGTGAGGAGGCCGCCGACGACCTCGGCCGGTTGCCGTGGGTCGTCAGCCACGGGCCCACGCACCTCGGCGTGATCGCCCACACCGCCGCGCTGAGCCAGGGACGCGACTGGCTCGACTCCCTGCGCGAGGGCCTCGAGCAGAACCGCCGACTGCTCGGCGAGCTGCTCTCCCAGCACCTCCCGGCGGTGTCGTGCACGCCACCGCAGGCGACGTACCTCGCCTGGCTCGACTGCACCGCCCTCGGCCTGCGCAGCGATCCCTCCGCGCACTTCCTCGAGCACGCCCGGGTGGCGGTCAACGAGGGGCCGACGTTCGGCACGGGCGGGGCCGGGCACGTGCGGCTGAACTACGCGACCTCGCAGGCGATCCTGACCGAGGCGGTGGAGCGGATGGGCGCCTCGGTCACGGAGCCGGCGGGTCGCTGAGGTACCGCTCGCGGACCTTGCGCTTGACCAGCTTGCCGGTGGGGGTCCGCGGCAGCGAGTCGACGAAGTCCACGCTGCTCGGCGCCTTGTAGCGCGCGATCCGGGACCGCACCTGGTCGATCAGCTCGCGCTCGAGCTCCGGGCCGGGGTCGACGCCCTCGGCGGGAACGACGACCGCCTTCACGACCTCGCCCAGGTCGGGGTCCGGGACGCCGATGACGGCGACGTCGTAGACCGCGGGGTGCAGGGTGAGCGCGTTCTCCACCTCCTGCGGGTAGATGTTGCGGCCGCCGGAGATGATCATGAACGCCCGGCGGTCGGTGAGGAACAGGAAGCCCTCCTCGTCGAGGTGGCCGATGTCTCCCGTGGTGGCCCAGGAGCCGTGCTGCGGGTGCTGTGCCTCGCGGGTCTTGTCCGGGTCGTTGTGGTAGCTGAACGGCATCTCGTCGCGCTCGAAGTAGACCAGTCCGGTCTCACCGACGGGCAGCTCCGGCTGGTCCGGGTCGGACTCGTCGCAGACGTGCAGCACGCCCAGCCCGGCGCGGCCCACGGAGCCCGGTCGCTCGAGCCACTCCTGCGGCCCGATCAGGGTGACGCCGGCCGCCTCGGTCGCCGCGTAGTACTCGTGCAGGACCGGTCCCCACCACTGCATCATCTGCTGCTTCACCTCGACCGGGCACGGGGCGGCGGCGTGGATGGCCACCTGCATGCTGGACAGGTCGTACGCCGCCCGCGTCTCCTCGGGCAGCTTGAGCATCCGCACGAACATCGTCGGCACCCACTGGCTGTGCGTGACGTGGTGCTTCTCGATGGCGGCGAGGGCCTCCTCCGCGTCGAAGCGCGGCATCACCACGGCGGTGCCCCCGGTGGAGTGGATCAGTCCCACGAACCGCAACGGGCGCGGCGTGGTAGAGCGGCGCGGGGGAGAGGTAGACGGTGTCCTGGTCGAAGCCGTACATCGGGGCGAAGACGGCCACGAGGAGGTCGCCCGGCTCGTCGATCTGCCGATCCGGAAGCGGGACCCGGATCGCCTTCGGCAGCCCCGTGGTGCCGGAGGAGTAGAGCATGTCCGCTCCGGCCGGCTGGTCCGCGAACGGCTCCGGGGACGCGGCGGCGAGGGCGGTCTCGTAGTCGTCGTACCCCGCGACCGGACCGCCGAAGGCGAGTCCGAGCTCCAGCCCGGGGACCTCGCGCGCCAGCTGCCTCCGCCGTCTCGCCGAGCCCGGCCGAGGCGATCACGACCCGGGCTCCGCAGTCGCGCAGGATGTAGACCTGCTCCTCCAGCGAGAGGTGCACGTTGACGGCGGTGAGGTAGAGCCCGCTGCGCAGCGCCGCCCAGTAGGCCTCGTGGTAGCGCGGGCTGTTCTCCGAGAGCAGGGCCACGGAGTCGCCGGGCCGCAACCCCGCGTCGTGCAGCACGTGGGCCAGGCGGACCGAGCGCTCCTCGAGCTCGCCGTAGGTCAGCGTCTCGCCGGTGCCGAACATCACGACGGCAGGCTTGTCGGGTGAGGTCCTGGCATGGGTTCCGGGGAACACGTCTCCTCCTCGCTGCGACGGTGCCGACACGATCGCGCAGAATTACGATTCGCACCAATTCGAGACCCCATCCCGATTACCGTTCTCGCCATGGTTCGAGCAGCTTTCCCACACCGGCGCGCCCGCCGCGCGCGCGGTGTCCTCGCGCTCGTGTGCGTGCTCGTCCTCGGCCTGCTCCTGACCGCGTGCGGGGGCAAGAACCAGGACGTCGCCCCGAGCGTCAACACCCTGCCCACCGCCTCGCCGAGCCCCACGGCCTCGCCGGTGACGGTCACCGGCC
The DNA here is from genome assembly GCA_963794725.1 of uncultured Actinomycetota bacterium. Taxonomy (GTDB): domain Bacteria; phylum Actinomycetota; class Actinomycetes; order Propionibacteriales; family Nocardioidaceae; genus Marmoricola. The sequence goes on along the minus strand of CAWCFR010000040.1, from coordinate 45,831 downwards.
TGCCCGACGCCGCGAAGCTGCAGGTCAGTGACGGCGAGTCCGGCACGCCGCCCGGTGGCGGCCTGGACTTCGTCTCGCCCGTCTACACGATCGGCCCCTCCGGCCCCCTCCCGACGGTCGCGAAGATCAGCATCGAGCTCGACCACGCGCTGCCGCGCAACACCGACCTCGTGGTGGCCACCCGCGAGGCGCTCAGCGACTCCTGGACCTGGCTGCCTGCGACGCTTGAGCGCCGACCAGAAGCACGCGGAGTTCACGACCAAGCACCTCAGCCAGTTCGGGGCGCTCTCGGTCGACACCCCGGAGCTGATCTCCAGCTTCAAGCAGCAGGTGCAGGCGGGACTCGTGAGCGGCGTCAACAAGGCCGCGCCGAAGCCGACCTGCACGACGCCCGAAGCTGGCCCGCCTCGACGGCTACACGGTGACCGTGGTGTCGCCGCCGCGCGCCACGCTGGCCTGGTGCTTCGGGCTGGAGAAGGACAAGCGGGTGCTCAAGGTCGTCAACCGCCGTCTCGTCCCGGTGCAGGTCTCGCACGGTGACGCCGCCGCGACCGCCACCGTCAGCAAGGTGGCCGGCGTCTGGACGACCTGGCTGGGGATCCTCGCCCCGGGCAGCAAGGACACCTTCCTGGCGCCGGGCGGCTCAGCGACGTACGACGCCGAGCTGGAGCCGAAGACCAAGCTCGACGTGACCGCCGAGACCGACGCGAAGGCGCAGTCGGTGCGGGCGCTCTACTCGGCCGTGCGGGCGATCGCCGCGCAGATGCAGACCTACGGCGTCGCGACCCCGGACCCGGCCCAGACCTTCCAGGGACTCGTCGCCCGGCCGCAGTGCGCGGACGCGCTCGGTCAGGGCAGCGACGCGCTGCTGGCCGGATGCCTGTCGCAGCGCAAGATGACGCAGACCTTCGGCAACAACGCCCTCCTGCTCGCACCCCTGGTGAAGTCGCGCTCGATGCGCATCTTCCTGGCCAACCGGTTCAAGTTCCTCGCGACGCAGGACCAGCAGGTCGACACCCAGCAGATCACCGTTGCCCGGGCGGCGCCCGACTTCGCGGCGCTGGTCGGGACCTTCAAGGGTCACACCCGGACGCTGCGGATCAGCAAGAACGGGCTCGTCACCGAGACCCAGTTCAGCGGCTGCTGCACCAGGGTGATCACGCTGACCTACCAGCTCTCCGAGCCGCGGACCACGGGCAAGGGCGCGCAGGCCGTGACCACCGCGCAGGCGCTGCTCACCAAGGTGGTCTACGACAAGACGGCGATGACCAGCAAGCCGCCGAAGGTGGGGTCGAAGGGCACCATCACGATCAAGGACGGCATCGTGACGACCCCGTTCGTGACCACGACCTACTGCGACCGCAAGGCGGCCAAGAAGGGGAAGTGCGGGGCCTGATTTCGGACCGCTCAGTCAGCGGCGAGGAGCTCGGCCAGGGTCTTCGGCTGCCGCCCGGTCAGGGCACGCACGTCGTCGCTGACGCCGGCGCACTCGCCGCGGGCGATCGCGGTGTAGGTGCTCACCCAGGCGTCGTACTGCCACTGCGGGGCGTCCCACGCGCGACGTGAGGCGTAGGCCTCCTCGACGGTCTCGTCGTGGAAGCCGACCTCGCGCCCCAGGTGCGTGGAGAGGACCTCGGCGTACTCCGCGAGGGTCAGCGACTCCGGGCCGGTGAGGTGGTACGTCGCACCGACGTGCGCGACGGGATCGGACAGCACTGCCGCGGCCGCCGCGGCGACGTCGTCGCGTGCGACCGCGGAGAGCCGACCGTCGCCAGCAGGCCCGCGGATGAGCCCGTCCTCGCCGACCATCGCGGGCAGGAAGTCGAGGTAGAAGTTGTCGCGCAGGAAGGTGAACGCCATCCCCGTCTCCTTGATGTGCTCCTCGGTCGCGAAGTGGTCGCGGCCCAGGGTGAAGACGCAGTCGGGGGCGGCCCCGAAGAACGACGTGTAGACGATGTGCCGGACGCCCGCCGCGGCCGCCTCGTCGACCAGGGCGCGGTGCTGGTCGAGCCGGTCGGCCGCCTCGGAGGCCGAGACCATGAAGAGCGTCTCGACCCCGCGCAGGGCCTTGGCGACCGAGGCCCGGTCGCCGTACCCGTGGAACGCGACCGCCTCCGCGCCGTCCAGGCTCGGCAGCCGGTCGGGGGAGCGGGCCACCAGGAGCTGGGGCACGCCGGAGGAGGCCAGGATCCTGGCGACCCGCCCGCCGAGCTCGCCGGTGGCTCCCGTGACAGCAAGGGTCGAGGTCGGTTCGGTGCTCACCGCCCCATCGTCCCGCAGGCCTGGTGAGGGTGTGAGGATGACGCCATGGCGCTCCCCGACTCATTGATCGACACGACCGTGGCCGTCCTCGGCGGCACCGGACCGCAGGGCCGGGGCCTCGCCCGCCGGTTCGCCTCGGCCGGCCTGCCGGTGGTGATCGGCAGCCGCAGCGCCGAGCGCGCCGAGGGGATCGCCGCGGAGCTCGCCGAAGCGACCGGGGGAAACGTCTCCGGCCGTGACAACGAGGGCGCCGCCGCCGAGGGCGACATCGTCATCGTCGCGGTGCCGTGGGACGGGCACGGCGACCTGCTCTCCGGCCTCGCCGACGGCGCTGGCCGGCAAGGTCGTCGTCGACTGCGTGAACCCCCTGGGCTTCGACAAGCGGGGCGCCTACGTCCTCGACGTCGAGGAGGGCTCGGCCGCCGAGCAGGCGGCCGCGCTGCTGCCGGACTCGACCGTGGTGGCGGCCTTCCACAACGTCTCGGCCGTGAAGCTCGAGGACCCGGAGGTCGTCGAGGTCGACACCGACGTGCTGGTGCTCGGCGAGGGCGAGGACCGGGAGGCGTGCGAGCGGGTGCAGGACCTCGCCGGCGTCATCCCCGGCGTGCGCGGCGTGTACGGCGGCCGGCTGCGCAACGCCGGCCAGGTGGAGGCGCTGACCGCGAACCTGATCAGCGTGAACCGCCGCTACAAGGCGCACGCCGGCATCCGGATCACGGACATCTGATGGCCACGGGCTCGCAGATGTACCCGGCCTTCCCGGCTCCTTCCGACAAGGCGGTCCAGCTGCACGCGGAGCTGGTCGACTTCATGCAGGCCGAGGTCTTCCCCGCCGAGGCGTCGTACGCCGCCCACCGCGAGCAGGCCGGCCCGGACGACCACACCCTGCCGCCCGTGGTCGAGGAGCTGAAGGCCTCGGCGCGCCGACGGGGGCTCTGGAACCTGTTCCTGCCGTCGGAGTCGGGGCTGACCCAGCTGGAGTACGCGCCGCTCGCCGAGCTCTCCGGCTGGAGCAACGAGCTGGCCCCCGAGGCGATGAACTGCCAGGCCCCCGACACCGGCAACATGGAGCTGCTGCACCTCGTCGGCAGCGAGGAGCAGAAGGCGCAGTGGCTGAGCCCGCTGCTCGACGGCGAGATCCGCTCCGCGTTCTGCATGACCGAGCCCGGTGTCGCCAGCTCCGACGCCACCAACATCGCCACCCGGGTCACGCGCGACGGCGACGAGTACGTCGTGAACGGCACCAAGTGGTGGTCGAGCGGCGCGGCCGACCCGCGCTGCCGGGTGCTGATCGTCATGGGCAAGACCGATCCGGACGCCGCCACGCACCGCCAGCAGTCGATGCTCGTCGTCCCTGCTGATACGCCGGGCGTCTCGATCAAGCGGTCCTACCCGGTCTTCGGCCACCACGACCAGCACGGCCACTGCGTCGTGGAGTTCGACGACGTGCGAGTGCCGGTCACCGCGCTGCTGGGCGAGGAGGGCGGTGGCTTCGCAGCCGCACAGGCGCGCCTCGGTCCCGGCCGCATCCACCACGTGATGCGCGCCCTGGGGGCCGGCGAGCGGGCACTGGCGATGATGGTGCGCCGCGTGCAGGAACGGGTCGCCTTCGGCCGGCCGCTGGCCGAGCAGTCCTCGGTGCGGGAGCGGATCGCGGAGTCGCGGATCGAGCTCGAGCAGGCGCGGGCGCTGTGCCACCGGGCGGCGTACGTCGTGGACAGTGCCGGCAACAAGGAGGCGCGGCACCTGATCGCCGCGGCCAAGGTCGCGGTACCTCGCGCCGTCAGCTCGGTGATCGACCGGGCCATCCAGGTGCACGGTGCCGCAGGGATCTCCGACGCCACCCCGCTGGCCGCCATGTACAGCTGGCACCGCGCCATGCGGATCTTCGACGGCCCCGACGAGGTGCACCTGACCTCCCTGGCACGCGCCGAGCTCGGCGCCGCGCCACTCTTCGACTTGCCGCCGACGGGTCCCTGAAGCCGTCATAGGGTCCCCTCATGACGCACACCGACGGGACGTTCACCGGAGCAGCGGGCGACGAGATCTACTGGCAGGCCTGGACGCCGGAGCAGTCGAAGGCGCTGGTCCTGCTGGCACACGGGCTGCACGAGCACAGCGGCCGGTACGAGCACGTGGCCGAACGGCTGAACCGCGCGGGGTACGCCGTCTTCACCCTCGACCACGAGGGCCACGGCAAGTCCGGTGGCACCAAGGGCAACATCTCCTCGATGTCGGTGGTGCTCGACGACTTCGACCACCTGCGTCGTACGGCGCAGCAGCAGCACCCGGGCCTGCCGCTGGTGGTGCTCGGCCACAGCATGGGCGGCCTGATCGCGCTGGACTACCTGGTCAGCAAGGGCCAGGAAGGCGTCACCGCGCTGGCCGTGTCCGGGGCGGCGGTGGACACCTCGTCAGCCGGAGGCATCCAGCTCAAGCTCGCACCGGTGATCGGCAAGCTGGCTCCCAACCTGGGCGTGCTCCTGCTCGGTGCCGACAACGTCAGCCGTGACCCGATCGTGGTCAAGGACTACGAGAACGACCCGCTCAACCACAACGGCAAGGTGCGCGCCCGCACCGGCTCCGAGATGCTGCTCTCCGTGCAGCGCGTCGTGGACGGCCTGCCCCGCATCACCGTCCCCGTCATCGTGATGCACGGCAGCGACGACAAGCTGGTCCCCGTCGCGGGCTCGAGGCTGATCGACGACACGATCGGCTCCTCGGACAAGACCTTGAAGATCTACGACGGGCTGTACCACGAGATCTTCAACGAGCCCGAGCAGGACCAGGTGCTCGACGACCTCGTCGCCTGGCTCGACGCGCACGTCTGAGGGCGGCCGATGTCGGAGGCAGTGCTCACCGAGCAGCGCGAGAGCGTGCTGGTCATCACGATCAACCGGCCGGAGGCGAAGAACGCCGTCAACCAGGCCGTCGCCGAGGGGGTCGCCGCTGCTCTCGACGAGCTCGACGACAACGACGCGTTGCGTGTCGGGCGTGCTGACCGGCGCCGGCGGCACCTTCTGCGCCGGGATGGACCTCAAGGCGTTCCTCACCGGCGAGGTGCCGGTCATCGAGGGCCGCGGCCTCGCCGGCGTCACCGAGCGCCCACCGCGCAAGCCGCTGGTCGCGGCCGTCGAGGGCTGGGCGCTGGCCGGTGGCTTCGAGATCATGCTGGCCTGCGACCTGGTCGTCGCCGCCCGGACGGCACGGTTCGGGGTGCCCGAGGTGAAGCGGGCTCTGGTCGCCGGTGCCGGGGCGGCCCTGCGGCTGCCCGAGCGGGTGCCGCTGCCGATCGCGCTCGAGCTGCTGCTCACCGGGGAGCCCATCGACGCCGACCGCGCGGCCGCGCTCGGCCTGGTCAACCGGCTCACCGACGAGGGCGGCGCGCTCGACGGGGCGCTGGAGCTGGCCGCCACGATCGCGGCCAACGGCCCGCTCGCCGTCGAGGTCACCCGGCAGATCGCCCGTTCGGCCCGCGACTGGTCGAGCGAGGAGGGGTGGCAGAAGCAGGACGAGCTGATGGCCTCCGTGTTCACCTCCGAGGACGCGATCGAGGGCGCCACCGCCTTCGCCGAGAAGCGCGACCCGGTCTGGAAGGGCCGCTGAGCCGGTGGAGCTGAGCTTCACCGGACCCGTCATCGAGTGGCGCGGCCCGGCGCCGTACCTCTTCGTCGGCGTGCCGCGAGGACGAGGCCGCCGAGATCGAGGCGGTCTCCGCGGGGATCACCTACGGGTGGGGGATGATCCCGGCGACCGTGACCATCGGGGAGACCAGCTGGTACACCGCCCTGTGGCCACGCGACGGCTTGTACGTCGTCCCGCTCAAGGTCCGGATCCGCAGGGCCGAGGGCATCGACCTCGACGACGTCGTCACCGTCCGGCTCTCGCTGGACGTCTGAGGCCTACGCTGAGCCCGTGCGACCCACGCTCTACGAGTACGCCGGCGGTGACGCCGCCCTGCTGCGGCTGGCGCAGGCACATCACGAGCGCTGCGTGGCGGATCCGGAGCTGAACCACCCGTTCTCGAAGGACGACCTGAACCCGGAGCACGTGCAGCGGCTGGCGGCGTACTGGGCCGAGGTCTTCGGCGGGCCGGCGCGGTTCTCCGGCGGGATGGGCGACCAGTCGGCGCTGCTGGACATGCACGCCAACAACGGGCCGATGGACGACCTCGGGCGCCGCTTCGTCGCGTGCTTCGACGCGGCCGCCGACGACGCCGGGCTGCCCGACGACCCCGAGTTCCGGCAGGTGCTGCACGACTACATGGAGTGGGCCGTCGCCGACGTGCTGGTCTACGCGCCGATGGGCTCGCAGGTCCCGGACGGCGTGCGGATGCCGCACTGGTCGTGGGACGGGCTGGTCGAGTAGGTCGGTCAGGCGCCGTGGCCGCGATTGCCGACGATGACGGCGATCGGCGGGATCACCATCGCCACGGCGCTCATCGCCACTGCGGCCGGCACCGAGAAGAGCCGGACCACGTTCCAGGCCAGCACGATGAGCAGGATGCAGAGCCCCATCAGCAGCAGGTACTGGGTCTTGCGGCTCATCCCTCTAGGTTGTCACGGTGACCGAGCGGCGCACCTTCCACTGGGATGACTGGAGCCTCGACTCCCTCATCGAGCACAAGGAGCGCACCGGCCTGAGCACCAGCCTCGTCGTACCGGCACGCAACGAGGCCGCCACCGTGGGCGACGTCGTCACGCGGGTGCGCGAGGCGCTGGTCGACACGGTGCAGCTGCTCGACGAGATCGTGGTGATCGACTCGGACTCCACCGACGACACCCACGGCGTCGCCACGGCGGCCGGCGCGGTGGTGCACCGCTCGCGCGAGATCCGGCCCGACCTCGGCTCGCACCCCGGCAAGGGCGAGGCGATGTGGAAGTCGCTGTTCGTCACCCGCGGCGACCTGGTCGTGTTCATGGACGCCGACCTGCTCGACTGGGACACCCACTTCGTCCGCGGCCTCCTCGGGCCCCTGCTGACGACCGACATGTCCCTGGTCAAGGGCTTCTACGAGCGGCCGATGCGCGACGGCTCGGTGGGGGAGTCGGCCTACGAGGGCGGGCGGGTCACCGAGCTCGTGGCGCGGCCGCTGATCGCGCTGGACTGGCCGGAGCTGGCCTGGCTGGTGCAGCCGCTGGCGGGGGAGTGGGCGGTACGGCGTGACCTGTTCGAGCGGCTGCACGTCCCGGTCGGGTACGCCGTCGAGCTGGCGGCGCTGATCGACACCCATCGCCTGCTCGGTCCCGGGTCGATCGCCCAGGTCGACCTCGGCCGTCGCGCGCACCGGCACCAGGCGCTGCGTGACCTCGGCGCGATGGCGACCCAGATCCTCGCCGCGTCACATCGCCGGTCCCACCCCGACCGCACCGACCACGTCCAGCTCCACCAGCACCGCCAGCAGGACGGCCACGTGGACACCGTCACCCGGGAGATCGACCTGTTCGAGCGACCCCCCGCGACCGACTTCCTCTAATTCCGCCGAGCGGGGGTTTGCTGCACGCCTCGAGGAGGCCGAGCGGGGGTTTTGTGCACGCCCTCGGTCATCGCGCTGTGCAAGAACACCCCGCTCGGCGTCGTACGGCGTGCAACGAACACCCCGGTCGGCGAATTGGGTGGGGTGGAAGGATCAACCACATGACGCTGCGTCTCGGTCGACACTCGTTCGCCGACGACCGGACCCTGATGATGGCGATCGTCAACCGCACGCCGGACTCCTTCTACGACAAGGGCGCCACCTGGGCGGAGGACAGCGCCTTCGAGCGGGTGGCCAAGGTCGTCGACGAGGGTGCCGAGATCGTCGACATCGGCGGCATCAAGGCGGCGCCGGGGGAGGCCATCGACGAGGCGGAGGAGATGCGCCGCGTCGTGGGCTTCGTCGAGCGGGTCCGCGCCGCCCACCCGGACGTGGTGATCAGCGTCGACACGTGGCGGTCGCCGGTGGCCCGAGCGGCCTGCGAGGCCGGCGCCGACGTGATCAACGACGCCTGGGGCGGCGCCGATCCCGGGCTGGTCGACGTCGCGGCAGCCTGCGACGCCGCGATCGTGTGCACGCACACGGGCGGTGTCGTCCCGCGGACGCGCCCGCACCGCATCGAGTACGCCGACGTCGTCGCCAGCGCGCTGGCCGACACCACGGCGTACGCCGAGCGGGCACTGGCCGCGGGGGTCAAGCGCGAGAGCATCGTGATCGACCCCGCCCACGACTTCGGCAAGACCACCCGCGACAGCCTCGACCTCACCCGGAGGCTGGACGAGCTGGTCGCGACCGGCTGGCCGGTGCTGGTCTCGCTCTCGAACAAGGACTTCGTCGGCGAGGCGCTGGACCTGCCGGTCGGCGAGCGGCTCACCGGCACCCTGGCCGCCACCGCCGTCAGCGCGATGCAGGGCGCGCGCATCTTCCGCGTCCACGAGGTGACCGAGACCCGCCAGGTGGTCGACATGGTCGAGGTGATCCTGGGACGGCGCCAGCCCGCACGAACCATCCGGGGCCTTGCATGAGGAACTGTGCTCTGGAGGTGGGGGCGTGATCGACACCGTCCTGGTGCTGCCGACGCCGCCCGCGCTGCTGCCGCCGCTCTCGCGCGAGGACCCGGTCGCCGACCTGCGCCGGGCCTGTCAGCAGGCCGTGGCCGGCCTGCCCGCCGGGGGTTTCCTGATGGCGCTCGCCGCCCCCACGGACGAGGCCCACCTCGCCCGCGGTGCGGGGGAGCCTCTCGGACACCGCGTCGCCCGGCACCTGCTCGGCGAGCGGCCCTTCATGCCCGAGCTCGCCCTGCCCTGGACGGCGGCGTCGCTGCTCGAGCAGGACCCGGCGCCGCAGGACTTCCCGAAGCGCTCGAGCACCCTGCTGGTGATGGCCGACGGATCGGCACGACGCGGCGAGAAGGCACCCGGGCACCTGCACCCGGACGCGGTCGCGCTTCGACGACGCCCTCGAGCGGGCCCTGCGCGACGGCGACGCCGAGGCGCTGGCAGCGGTCGACGCTCGAGCAGGCGCAGGAGCTGTGGTGCCAGGGCGCTCCGTGCTTCCGCGTGCTCGGCGAGATCGCGCGCGAACGCACGGTCCACGCCCGGGTGACCTACGCCGACGCGCCGTACGGCGTGGCCTGGTGGGTGGCCCGCTGGGACCTGACCTGAACACAACCGAAGGAGGAACACATGGTCGACACGATCGAGATCCCCATGGACGGCGGCACTGCCGAGGCGTACGTCGCCCGGCCCGGGGCCGGCGGGCCGGAGGGTCCCTACCCGGGGGTGCTGTTCTTCATCGACGCGATCGGGCTGCGGCCGCGGATCGCGGAGATGGCCCAGCAGATCGCCGACTGGGGCTACGTCGTGCTGGCGCCCAACGTGCTGTGGCGCTCCGGCACCGCCGAGGAGACCTCGCCCGACGGTGACCTGTTCGAGCCCGGCGCGCGTGAGACAGTTCTTCGAGGGGGCGATGAAGCGGGTGAAGGCGCTGAGCGCCGACCTGGCCGAGGCGGACATCCCCGTCTACCTGGCCGCACTGCGCGACCTCGACGACGTCGACTCCGGTCCGGTCGGCGCCACCGGCTACTGCATGGGCGCCCGGCTCGCCGTACGCGCGGCCGGCCTCGACGACGACGTCGCGGCGGTCGGCGGGTTCCACGGCGGTGGCCTGGTCACCGAGGCCGACGACAGTCCGCACCTCGCCCTGGCGCACACGGATGCGGAGTTCTACTTCGGCCACGCCGACCAGGACCGCTCGATGCCGCCCGAGGCGGTCGCCGCCCTCAGCCAGGCACTCGAGGACGCCGGCCTCGCCGCGACCAACGAGATCTACGCCGGCGCGAGCCACGGCTACACGATGGCCGACACCGCGGTCTACGACGAGGCTGCGACCGAGCGCCACTTCCGCGAGCTCGAGGACCTCTTCGACCGGACCCTCTGACCCTTCCGACGGGTCAGAACATCGAGCGGTGACCGTCGTTCGGGATGAAGCTGGCGCGCGTACGGCGGCGGACCTGCTCGGGGTCGGGCAGGGGCAGCTTGCGGTGGGGGTGGAGTCGCATGGTTCTCTCCTCCTTCCGGGAGGGCTTGGGAGTGGTCATGAGCGGTGCACCCGGAGGTCGCCGCTGACGGTGCGGGCCGTGATCTCCACGCGCTGCTGGTCCTCGCGCGGGGCGTCGGTCTCGCCGAGCTCCTGGCTGACCCGGCCGCTCACGGTGGAGAGGTCGATCCAGGCGGCGGTGCCGTCCTGGATGCCGATGCTGATGGTGCCGCTCGCGCCGTTGGCTCGGACGGCGCCCGACGCGGCCCGGCGCACGACGAGGTCGCCGGAACCGGACTTGGTGAGCAGCGTGCCCTGGAGCACGCCGACCTCGACATCGCCCGAGCCGGTCTTGGCGACGACGTCACCGGCGAGCGAGCCGATGCTGATGTCGCCCGAGCCGGCGTTGAGCGTGGCGGTCGTGCCGCTCTGGTCCACGTTGACGTCGCCGGAGCCGGTGGTGACGACGAGTGTGCCGTCGACCTGTCCGCTGACGACGGCGCCCGACCCGCTCTTCAGCTTGGCCGTGCCGGTGACGTTCTCGATGGTCAGGTCGCCCGAGCCGGTGACGATGTCAGCGGTCTCGTAGCTGCCGTCGGCGCGGACGTCGGCCGAGTCGGCCTTGACCTGGAGGGTGCTGCCGGTGGGGCAGGTGATCCGGACGCCGACCTGGGGTCCACCGCGGAACAGTCCTCCGCCGCGCCGGGGGACGTCGACGAGCAGTGTGCCGTGGCTGTGCTCGACGTGCGTGCCGGCTGCGGCCTCCTCGCCGGCGGCGTTCAGGGCCGTCAGCTCGACGGTGCTGTCGGGGGTGTCCTGTGCGGTGACGCTCACGTGGCCGCCACCTGTGCGGACGATGACGGTGAGCGGTCCACCGGTCTGGAAGGTCTGCATGCTGCTGTCCTCTCGTCGTTGCTGGCTGTCTGGGGTGCGCGGGCTGGTCAGGTGACCCAGCCGCGCATCTGGCGGCGGCGGTTGCCCTCGTTGCCCGAGAGCGTGATCCGCTGGTTGCCCAGCTGCAGGTCGACCCGGCCGCCGCCGTCGAGGGCGTCGCGCACGGCGTCGACCAGCCAGGCGTTCAGCGACTGGCCGAGCTGGTTCGCGGCCTCCTCGGCGCGCACCTTGACCGACTCGGGCAGTCGCAAGGTGATCCGGGACTGGCTGGCGTCCTCGGGCTCGGCGGGCGCGGGGGGCTCCGGGGGAGCAGACGGCGGTGCGGCCTGAGCGGCGTCGAGGTGGGTCACCACGAACTCGGGCTCGCGGCCGTTCATCCGGACGTCGACCGCGTCGTGGTCGAGCGAGCCGGTGATCTCGGCGGCGGCCTGGGCGAGCGCCTCGAGCAGCATCATCCGGGTGGCCGGGTCGAGGGCGAGGGCGAGGCGGTCGGCGGCCTGCTGCGCCTCGGCACCGCCTGCCGCGGCGGCGTCGGAGAGGTCGCTGCGAAGGCGGTCGACGTACGGCGTGAGCTCCATGACGTCACTATGACACCAATCTGACGTCATCACAAGTCAACCTGACGACGAGATGGCGTCAACGGGGCGTCAATCTGGTGTCAGTGGTGGCGGCGCAGCGTGCGTGGTTGGCTGGCGTCGTGACCCAGACGCCCCCCGCCAGCACCCCGACCCACCGCCTTCCCCGCCTCGTCGCCGCACTCGAGAACAACCCGGTCAGCGGGCTGCTCGACCGCGTGCTCACCACGGTGACGGCGCCCGTCGTGCCGTCCGACGACTCGCCGTTCCGCAGCACCGCGCTGGGCCACTCGGTGCACCCCGTGCTGACCGACCTGCCCCTCGGCTGCTGGACCTCCGCCTCGCTGGTCGACCTGGTCGGCGGCCGTGCCGGGCGAGGCACCGCTACCCGGCTCGTCGGCCTCGGTCTCCTGGCCGCCGGGCCCACCGCCTACGCGGGGCTGGCCTCGTGGAGCCGGCTCGAGGGCCCCGAGCGCCGGCTGGGCGCGGTCCACGCGGTCGGCAACGACGTCGCGATCCTGCTGTTCGCCGCCTCCTGGTTCGCCCGCGTCCGCGGGAGCCACTGGAAGGGCGTGCGGCTGGCCCTGCTCGGCAACCTGGCGACCGCCGCCGCCGGACACCTCGGTGGGGTGCTCGCGCTCGAGCACGGCACCGGCGACCGGTCGTGACCCGGAGATGAGCGGCCAGTGAGCGGCGAGATCCCCGGCCTGACCCGCGCCGAGCTCGAGGATCTCCAGCTCGACCGGCTGCGCAGCACCCTGCGCACGGCCTACGACCAGGTGCCCCACTACCGCCACGCCTTCGACGAGGCGGGGGTGTCTCCCGACGACCTCCACGAGCTGGCCGACCTCGCCCGGTTCCCGTTCACCACCAAGGCCGACCTCCGCGCCAACTACCCGTTCGGGATGTTCGCGGTGCCGCGCGAGCAGGTGGCCCGGGTGCACGCCTCCAGCGGTACGACGGGCAAGCCGACCGTGGTCGGCTACACCCGCGAGGACCTCGACACGTGGGCCGAGCTGATGGCCCGGTCGATCCGCGCGGCGGGTGGCCGGCCGGGCGACGTCTGCCACGTGGCCTACGGCTACGGCCTGTTCACCGGCGGCCTCGGTGCGCACTACGGGGCCGAGCGGCTCGGCTGCACCGTCGTGCCAGTGAGCGGCGGGATGACCGAGCGCCAGGTGCAGCTGATCCTCGACTTCGAGCCGCGGATCATCATGGTGACGCCGTCGTACTTCCTCGCGATCCTCGACCAGCTGGAGGCCGAGGGCGTCGACCCTCGCGGCACCAGCCTCGAGGTCGGCATCTTCGGCGCCGAGCCCTGGACCGACGAGATGCGTCGCGCGGTCGAGGAGCGCAGCGGCATCCGGGCGGTCGACATCTACGGGCTGTCCGAGGTGATGGGTCCCGGCGTCAGCCAGGAGTCCGGCGAGACGCAGGACGGCCTGCACGTCTGGGAGGACCACTTCCTGCCCGAGGTCGTCGACCCGGTCACCCTCGAGCCGCTGCCCGACGGCGAGGAGGGCGAGCTCGTCTTCACCAGCCTGACCAAGCAGGCGATGCCGGTGGTGCGCTACCGCACCCGCGACCTGACCCGGTTGCTTCCCGGGTCGGCGTACCCGGCCTTTCGCCGGATGCAGAAGGTCACCGGCCGCACCGACGACATGATGATCGTCCGCGGCGTCAACGTGTTCCCGACCCAGGTCGAGGAGCAGATCCTCGCCGTCGAGGGGCTCGCCCCGCACTACGTCTGCGTGCTGACCCGCCCCGGCAACCTCGACGAGCTCACCGTGCAGGTCGAGCACGCGCCCGGGCACGGCGACGGCGCCCGGGACCCCGAGGTCCTGGGCGCCGCGCTGCGCGAGCGGATCAAGCAACGCATCGGCGTCACCGTCTCCGTGGAGGTGCTCGCCCCGCACGCGCTGGAGCGCTCGCTGGGCAAGGCGCGACGCATCAATGACCGTCGGGAGCGGCCGGCTTCACCGGGTGGTTCGACCTGATCAGGTCGGCCGGGTCGTAGTCCGCCTTCACCTCGCGCAGCCGCTGGTACGACGGGCCGAACAGCGTCTCGCCGCCCTTGCGCCGCTCCGCGAAGTTCACGTAGCAGCCGCGCGTCCACGGCCCGAGCGCGTACTGCACCGCCTGCACCGTGGCGTCCACGGCCGCGACCGCCTCCGGGGTCGGGGTGACCCCGACCGCGAACATCAGGAACTCCGCGTCGAAGCCCGACGTGGCACCACCCTCCATCCGCCCCGGCGCGAGCATCCCGCCGAGGTGGCGCAGCTCGAAGGACAGCAGCGGGCACTCCACGCCCGGCCCGACCACGCGGACGGCGGCGTCGATCGCCTCCGGGGGAAGCGAGGTGATGCAGTGCACCGTCGCCCCGACCGGGCACCGGACCCGGCGGGTCCATGTGCAGCTGGTCGAGCTCGGTCATCGGGATGGTGGCGAAGGTGTCGATCGCCGGACCCAGCGCCCGCAGCGGAGCGAGCAGCTCGTCCGCCTCCTCGGCGCGTGAGCTGGCAGGTCGCCTCGACGACCACGTAGCTCTGGCCGGAGAGGAACGGCGGCAGGTCGGGCAGCGGCGGGAACCGGAGCACCCGGCCCACCGACGTCACCGACTCCGGCACGCCCGGCACCCACTCGCGCCAGGCGTGCAGCACCTCGGCGGCCCGCTCCAGGGGGAAGAACAGCACGCCGGCGTACACCTCGGTGATCGGGTAGAGACGGAACTCCAGCGCGGTCACCACGCCGAAGCTGCCACCGCCACCGCGCAGCGCCCAGAACAGCTCGGGGTCGTGGTCCTCGTCGACCCGGCGCAGCACGCCGTCGGCGGTGACGACCTCGATGGCCACCACGCTGTTGGCCGACAGCCCGTGCGAGCGGGCCAGCCAGGAGACGCCACCGCCGAGGGTGTAGCCGGCGACCCCGACATCGGCGGCCGAGCCGGCGAGGGCGGCCAGGCCGTGCTCGGCCGCGGGCGCCGTGACGTCCTGCCACTGGGCGCCGCCCTCGGCCCGGGCGACCCGGGTCACCGGGTCGACCTGGACCTCGCGCATCTCGTGCATCCTGACCAGGATCGTCCCGGCGAGGTCGCCGAGCGGGCCGGCGTTGTGCCCGGTCGACTGCGCGGCGACGCGGAAGCCGCACCGCCGCGCCGTGTTCACGGCAGCGATCACGTCACGGGTCGAGGCGGCGATGACGACGGCCTCCGGTCGCTGGTCGACCTCGAGGTGCCAGGCGGCGCGCGCCGCGTCCCAGTCGGGGTCGCCGGGGCGGACGACGCGGCCGTCGAGCTCGGTGGCCAGGTCGCTCCAGGGGTCGGGGACGAGCGGACCCTGGTCGGTCCAGTCGAGGGGGGCATGGGTGCGACGACGACGCGGGTCGAGGCGGCTGGGGATGGAGAGCAGGTGGCTCATGGCAGGTCCTTTCGGGCAACGTTTCTCGGGTTGCCACGAATCTCGGGCCTCCCGGCCGCGTCCGACATCCCACGAACACGAGGTACAGACCAGATCGACCCCCTACACATGAGGGGTGGTGAGGCCGACCCGGCGCAGGTCACAATCGACGAGCCAGCCGCTCGGGAGGGGCGAGAGGAGGCGACATGTCCGCGATCACCACCACCCAGGACCGCAAGCTCGACGAGCTCGCCGGTGCCTGCGACCGTGCCCCCGACGAGCTCGCGCTGTTCGAGGAGGTCTCGCGTCGCCTCAACGAGGTGGTGCCCTTCGACGGCGCCTGCTGGTTCGCCACCGACCCGGCGACCGTGCTCGCCGCGAGCGCCGTCCGCGTCGAGAACGTCGAGCAGGGTCACTGCGAGAGCTTCTGGGAGCGCGAGTGCCGGGTCGAGGACACCATCCTCTTCCGCGACCTGGCGCGCAGCACGACCGCGATCGGCACCCTGTACGACTCGACCGGCGACCAGCCCTCGCGCAGCGCGCGCTACCGCGAGTTCCTCGCACCGCAGGGGTACGGCGACGAGCTGCGTGCCGCCTTCCGGCTCGGGGAGAACACCTGGGGCGTGATGGACATCTACCGCGACAGGTCCCGCGACGCCTTCTCCGGCAGGGAGGTCGAGCAGGTGCGCCGGGTGGCACCGGCCGTGGCCTCGGCCCTGCGCGGCTTCGCGGCGCGCACGGCGGTCTCGGTGGGCCTGGACGGCCCGGGCACCGCCCTGTTCGACAACCGTGGCCAGGCCCTCTCGCTCGACGAGCAGGCACGGGCCTTGTTCGAGGAGATCGGTGGCACGCACTGGGCCCGACGGCCGTTGCCGATGACACCGGTCTACGCGGTGGTGGCGCGAGCGGCCGCCGTCCGTGAAGGCCGTGACCGCGGCCCGGCCACGGCGCGGCTGCGCTCGCCGTCCGGACGCTGGCTGGTCGTGCACGCCTCGTGCCTCACCGCCGCCGACGGTGGTCCCGGGCCGACCGCGTTGACGATCGAGCCCGCGAAGTCGGCGCAGATGGCGCCGATCATCGTCGAGGCCTACTGCTTGACCGCGCGTGAGCAGGACATCACCCACGCGGTGGCGCGAGGGTTGTCGAACCAGGAGATCGCGGCGGCGCTGTTCCTCTCGCCGCACACCGTGCGCGACCACCTCAAGGCGATCTTCGCCAAGGTCGGGGTGGCCAGCCGGGGCGAGCTCGTGGCCAAGCTGTTCGCCGAGCACTACGCGCCGACGACGCACCTCGCGTACGACCACGTGGACCGCTGACCCCACGAAGCCGGCGAGGAGCTGACACGCCCCGGTCCGCTCGCCCCCGTGCCGAGCGGACCGGGATCGTGTGTACCCCCGTCGTCCACCCAGAGCCACTGCGCCGGCGCCAGATACATCGCCGTAGTGTCGAACCATGAGCCTTTCCCTCGAGGAGTCCCGCACCGTCGCGCTGCCGGTCGAGGAGGCCTTCGACCTGGTGCTGCCGATGCCGCTCGAGGAGATCTTCGTACGCCGCTACGGGCCGATCCCCGCGATCAAGGGCACCCGCCAGCAGGGCACGTGGGGCACTCCCGGCCAGACCCGCACCATCGAGATGGCCGACCCCGGCACGATGGAGGAGACGCTCACGGTGGTGGAGCGGCCGCAACGCTTCGGCTACCGCATCGGCGGTGTCACCGGCCCGATGAAGCTGCTGGTCTCCCGCGTCGACGGCATGTGGAGCTTCGACCCCGACGGCGCGGGCACCCGGATCACCTGGGCCTGGGAGGTCCACCCGACCTCCGGCGGCCGGCTGGCGATGCCGCTGTTCGGGCGGCTCTGGCACGGCTACGCCCGACGGTCGCTGGCCCACCTCGAGTCGTTGCTCACCAGCCCCCACCGAAGCTGAGCATCGGGACGACGTCGTCGGCCGACGCGGTGACCTCGGCCAGGGCGTCGGCCGGCGCCACCCCGCGGGCGACCCGCTCGTGCCAGCGTGCCATCGCCTCGCAGGCCACGTCGTCGGCGATCAGGACCGGCGAGGACAGCACGGTCCGTGCGCCGGCGTGCAGCCAGGCGGCGCTCATGCCGATCGCCTCCTCGCCGGCGCGCACCGAGACCCGGCCCAGCTCGCACGCGGAGAGGACGACGGTCGCGGGCACGCGGTCGAGCCGGTCGATGTCGTAGCCGAACCAGGGCCCGTCGTGCAGCTCGACGGCGGAGAAGAGCGGGTTCTCCCGCGTGTGCCGGCCGTGCCCGGCCAGGTGCAGCACGTCGGCCCGCGACGCCATCGCGGCCACCCGGCTCGTCGTGGCGTCCGGCGCCGACCAGGAGGTCGGCCTCCCACCAGGCCGCGGCTGCGCGGGTCACCTCCTCCTCGCCGCGGGAGACCCCCGGCCCGGCGACCAGCCCCACCGTGTGCGGCGCCGGTGCGCCACGCATCCCCAGCCAGCGGGTGGCCGACGGGGGGATGGTCAGCGGCCGTCCGGTCAGACCGGGCAGCAGGCTCCACGGCGTGCCGGCCAGCGACCCTGACGGCGTGAGCACGACCCGGCTGTCCCCGAGCCGGTCGACCAGAGGTGCGACCAGCTGCTCGGCGACGGTCGCCAGCCGGGCCCGCAGCGCGGCACGCAGGGGTACGGCGAGAGGGTCGTCGCGGTGCGCAGCGGCCATGGTCAGGTCGGCGGCGAGGGCGTCGAGCCGGTCGCGCAGCGGCTGCAGCGGGCCGACGTCGACGAGGTCGGACGAGCGCCGGTCCCACCACCAGGGCGCTCACCCGGTCGTCGACGACGAGGTGGGCGACGAGCACGGCGGCGTCCTCGTGGAGCGCGGCCTGGAGCTCCTCCAGCGTCGCGGGCTCGACGACGGAGCCCGGGCCGGCGGCGTACCACTGGCGCTGGCGGACTCGGTCACGCAGCTCCTGCACCCGCGCAGCGTCGGCACGCTGCTTGAGCAGCCGGAGCTCGGTGAGGTCGTCGGCCAGCTGCTGGTCCCGGGGTGGACGCACGGGCGTCACCCGCCCGGCGAGGGCCCGGGCCCGCTCCGACCACTCGAAGACGGTGCCCGCCTCGCGGCTGTCGAGCGCGAGCCGGAGGCCGAGTCGCGCCAGGTCCTGGCCGTGGCCCACCAGGGTGCTCTGCAGGTCGAGGCTCCCGAACGAGGACTGCCACGCGTGCAGGTCGGCCAGTCCCTCCCGGACATGGCCTCGCGCGCGCACCTGTTCCCCGCGCGCCGAGGCGAGCTCCGCGCGGACCTCGCGTGCGAGCAGGCGGGTGGGGATCGGCGAGGAGGGGGTGAGCCGGACGCGCCGCAGCCGCTCGCCGGCGTCGTCGAGCTCGCCGCGCCGCAGCGCCACCCGGCTCGCCAGCAGCGCGAGCAGGGTCGCGTCGGCGGACGCCGCCGTCCGCGCTCAGCTGTGCGGCGAGCTCGTCGGCACGGGCGAGGGTCGCCGGACTCCGCGCGCCGCCGGAGATCTCCGCGGCGAGTGCCAGGGCGTCCGCGTGCAGCGCGCGACCCGGGCTGGCATGCCCCCGGAAGCGTCGTGCGGCACGCCGGGCCACGACCCTCGCGCGGGCCGGGTCCTGGCGCAGCAGCGTCTGGGCGAGGGAGAGCTCGCACTCGGCCTGGTAGGTGCGCAGCCGCCGCGAGCCGTACGCCGCGGCCGCCCCCTGCAGGGCCAGCACCGCCTCGTGCGGCCGGCCCGCCGCCGTCAGGACCTCGGCCCGGTCCTGCTCGATGGTGGCGCGGTTGACCGCCGACTGCGGAGCGAGCACCAGCGCCGCCCGGTCGATCATCTGGAGCGCACCGACCAGGTCGCCGGTGAGCAGGCGGGCGTAGCCGAGGTTGTGCTCGGCCTTGGCCTGCTGCAGGGCCAGCCCGGCCCGTGCCGACTCGTCCCGGGCGAGGGAGAAGTCCTCCGCGGCGGCCCTCGGGTCGCCGCGCCGCAGATGGACGTTGCCCCGGTTCAGCAGCGTGCGGCCGA
Organism: uncultured Actinomycetota bacterium; assembly: GCA_963794725.1. GTDB lineage: Bacteria > Actinomycetota > Actinomycetes > Propionibacteriales > Nocardioidaceae > Marmoricola. The sequence continues at coordinate 26,692 of CAWCFR010000040.1, read as the reverse complement.
GGTACTCGCCGCCCTCCGGAAGGACCGAGATGGCGGTGGCGAAGGCCTCCATCGCCAGCTCGCTCTCGCCCGTCCGCATCCGGATCAGGCCCACCTGCGACCAGGTCAGCCCCCGTGTCTCGGCGTCGAGGTCCTCGCGCGCGAGGACTTCGAGGCAGCGCTGGATCCCCGCCCGCGGGCTGCCGGTCTCCGCCTCGACGTAGGCCCGGGTGACCTCGATCCGGGCGCTGAGCCCGGGATCGCGCCGGGACTCCGTCGCCTGGTCGAGGTAGCGGGTCGCCCGCGCATAGGCCCCGATGTTCGCCGCGCGGCGGGCCTTCAGGTGAAGGTCTTCGGCCCTCGACATGTCTCCATCATGGGGTCAGGTCCGTGATCGCGGTCAACGCCTGCCAGGCGCGGGCCACCGCCTCGGCGCGACCGTCGGCCGAGGGGTCGATGCCGTCGACGAGACGGCTGGCGACGCGGCCGGCGAACAGCGGTGCCGAGAACGACGTACCGCTCCAGACCGCGAAGCTGCCGGTGAAGTCGTCGGGATCGATGGACTCGCGGACACGCTGGTAGGCCTCGGTGCGGGCCGTCGGCTCGAGCCCACCCTGGAAGGGCGGCAACGTGCTCATCACCGCGGCTCCCGGCGCGTAGGCGCGGACCCAGGGGCCGGCGTTGCTGAACAGGGCGTCGGTGCCGTTGGGGTTGAGCGCACCCACCGACACGATCGGGACGACGTCGCTCTCGGGGTGGTGCTTCTCGACGTCGTCGGACGGGTCGTCCGGCTTGTCGTCGGCCCAGGGCGCGAACGCCGCCGGGAACATCGGGCGGGCCGTGGCGTCGTTGCCCGCCGAGCACACCACGGCGACGCCGCATCGACCCATCAGCCGGAGGATGTCGAGCATGGTCGGGTCGAACAGCTGGTCCTCGGGCGTCTCGTGGTAGTAGCCCATCGACAGGTTCAGCACGTCGATGGCGCACCCGCCCGGCTCGCCGTCGCGATGGCGCCGGGCGACCTCGGCGATGCCCTGCAGCGCCTTCACGAGGTCGCTCTCGACGATCGAGCCGTCGGAGCCGACGATGCGCCAGGTGACGATGTCGGCGTCGGGGCAGGCCTGGTGGATCAGCCCGGCGATGAACGTGCCGTGGCCGGCCAGGGTGTCGATGCCCCCGTCGAGGGCGCCGACCTGGTCGAACCACTTCTCCGGGTCGGTCTCGTCGTCGGTGTAGCCGATGTCCTCCCCGTCCAGGCCGGGACCCGCAGTGACGACGTGCTTCAGCCAGTCGTGGGTGCCGCACCCGGTGTCCAGCGTGGCGACGACGGGGCGACGCCCGGCGATCGCGGTGTCCTTGCACCGCACGGGCGCGGGCCCGGCGTAGGCGATCGGCTGGCGACCACCGCTGCCGGGCACGCCGTACGACGAGATGGCGGGCCCGAACGGGCTCGCGTCGTGGAACGGACTGGCGTCGTGGAACGGGCTCGCGTCGTGGAACGGGCTGGCGTCGTGGAACGGGTCGGCCCCGACCGAGCGGACCATCAGGATGTGGTCGAGGCTGACCCGCCGCATCGCCTCGAGCCCGTAGCGGGCCCGCGCGTGCTGCAGCAGCACCCAGCCGTCCGGGGCCAGCGTCGCCTTGTCGTCGCGCACCTCGAGGTCGAGCCGGACGACGCCGAGCTCCCGCTTGTCGTCGGTGGCGCCGCCGGCGTCCTCCCGGCGCACGACGGCCTCCCAGCCGAGCGTCTCGGCCACCGTGCGCAGCTGCTGGACGACGGTGTCGGTGGCGGTGTCCCGGGAGACCAGGAGGCGCGGTCCGACGTACGCCGTGGGCCGTGGGTGGACACCCTTGACCGTCAACGCGGTGGCGGGGTCGAGCACGCGGCCGCCCACCTGGTCCAGGACGTGCCGCGGTGGCACCTGTGGCTCGCGGTTCGCCGAGAGGGCGGACTGCCGCTGAGGACGGTGAGCGGGGTTCGGAGTTCTGCATGGTCTCCTCAGATCCAGAAGGGAGGCGTGATCCTGAGCCGGGCGCCGGACTGCTCCTCCAGGAAGCCCAGGCGGTGGGCGCCGGGAGCGACCCCGGCGAAGGCGAAGCGGCCGAACTCGTCGAGCGCGACGCGTTGGGGAAGGCCGGACTCGGGACGCAGCTCCACGGTCATCGCGCGGGCCGGGCACCACCCAGCCGTCGAGCCGGGTGTGCTCCTCCACCCGCGTCACCCGCAGGTAGGCGTGCAGGTCGGGGCCGGTGTACTCCAGCGACCACGAGCCTGTCTCCTCCTGGTCCTCCGCGACCTCCGGCGCATGCCGTACGCCGGCCAGCTGCTCGCCCTCCACGAGGGTCAGCAGGTCGAACTCGAGGTCCTCGGCGGCGATCCGGGCGAGGACGCCGTCGGCGAGGTCGGCGGGCGGTGGGTCCAGCTGCTCCCAGAGCCGGGCGGTGGCCTCGAGCAGCTGGTCGTCGGGGACATGTCCTGGCGTGCTCATCAGAACGCCCCCGCCTCGGCCAGCTCGGTGCGCAGCTTGGCGAGGCACCGGCCACGGGTGGGGCCGATGCTCCCGACCGGCATCCCCAGCTGCTCGGAGACCACCGAGTAGTCGGGGCGGGCCTCCGCGGCGACGATGCGCAGCAGCTTCTGGCAGCGCTCGGGCAGCCGCTTGAGGCAGGCCCACAGCCGGGCGTTGTCGTCGTCGAGCACGACCTGGCCCTCGGGCGCCGGCTCGTCGGGCAGCCGGCGCGCGATCACCTCGTCGTCGGTCGGGCGCAGGCGCGTCGACTGCCGCGAGACGCGCCAGGCCTCACGTCGTGCCGCGGTGCACAGCCATCCGGCCACGGCGCGGGGCTCGGAGATCGTGTCGCTGGAGCGCACGAAGGTCAGCCAGGTGGTCTGCACGACGTCCTCGGCCGCGGCCCGGTCGAGCCCGGTCGCCCGGACGACCTGCCAGAGCACCGGGCTGAGCAGGCGGACGAGCTCGTCGAAGGCGCCGTCGTCGCCGGCCCGCCACTCCCCGAACAGGGTGGCGGCGCTGGCCCACGGCGAACGTGCGTGGGGTTGGACCTCAGACATGAGCGACACGCCTCCCGGGAGCCTCTCGCCAGCCGACTGATACATCGTGCCGTGAAAGCGTTCACATGGCGAGACGTGGCCGGGGCGGGCTCTCGCGGCCCTCGGGGGTCAGAAGACGTCGGGGATGTCGCCGGTCGTTCCGCGGAAGTCCGGGTCGCGCTTCTCCAGGAAGGCCGCGACTCCCTCCTTGCCGTCGAGCTGGCTGGCGTGCCACATCGCGAGGCTGTCGGCCCGGTGTGCCTCGATCGGGTGGTCGACGGCCGCGTTGCGGTAGAGCAGCCGCTTGGCGAGACCGAGCGCCACCGGCGAGCGTCGTACGACGAAGGAGCGGGCGAGGTCCTGCGCGGCGCCGAGGAGCTCGTCGGGCTCGTGCAGCGAGCGGACGAGGCGTCCCTCGAGGGCCTGCTCCGCGGTGAGGATGTCGGCGGCGTACACCCACTCCAGCGCCTGCTGGAGCCCGACGATGCGCGGCAGGAACCAGCTGGACGCGGCCTCCGGGACGATGCCGAGACGGCCGAAGACGAAGCCGATCCGCGCCTTGGTCGAGGCGAGCCGGATGTCCATGGCGAGCGTCATCGTGGCGCCGATCCCGACGGCGGCACCGTTGATCGCCGCGATCACCGGCTTGGGCAGCTCGTGGATCGCCAGCGTCACCTTGCCGCCGGTGTCACGCACGCCCGACTCGAACGGCTCCTCGGTGAGGTGGTCGCGCAGGTCGTCCGGCGTGGGGTCCAGCGACTCGTCGAGCCCGAACACGTTGCCGTCGGCGCTGAGGTCCATGCCCGCGCAGAACGCCCGGCCGGCGCCGGTCACCACGACCGCCCGGACCGCGTCGTCGGTGGCGTCGGTGCGGAAGAACTCCTCGAGCTCGCGCGCCATCGTCACCGTGAAGGAGTTCAGCGCCTCGGGCCGGTCCAGGGTCAGGGTGGCGACGCCGTCGTCGTCGACCTCGCAGCGCAGCGTCTCCCACTCGCGCGGGGTCATCGCTGGAGCCCGCTGGGGCTGCAGAGCCGCCGGGGCAGGCCGTCGGTCTTGTCGGCCTGGATCCGGTCGAACAGCTGCTTGGCCCGGGTGCTGTCCCAGTGCACCGAGAGGTCGCGCAGCGGCACGGTGCAGTTCTTCCCGCCCGCGCTCATCGCCATCGCGAACCTCGCCAGCTCGATCGGCCCGGTGCCCTTGCTGATCCGGATCGAGGTCGTGGCCGCCTTGTTGAGGTTGAAGTAGCGCACCGGGTTCAGGAACGTCCACGGCGACTTCACCTTGTGCCCGATCGCGCCGACCACCTTGCGCTGGTTGGCCGCACGCTGCACGTCGCCGAGGGCCTTGAACGAGTGCCGGTCGCGGGAGAACGCCAGTGCCGTGATGCCGTCGACCTCCTGGCACCCCTTCTTGATGTGCAACCCGCTGCGCCGGTCGTTGAGGTTGTGCGAGGGGCAGATGGTGATGCCGCCCACGGCGTCCACGGTGTTGACGAAGCCGCCGAAGCCGATCTCGACGTAGTTGTCGATCCGGATGCCGGTGTTCTGCTCGAGGGTGCGCACCAGCAGCTTGGGTCCACCGAGCGCGAAGGCCGCGTTGATCTTGGTGGTGCCGTGGCCGGGGATCGGCACGATCGAGTCGCGCGGCACCGAGAGCAGCAGGTTCGGCCCCGACCCGGTGTGCAGCAGCATGATCGTGTCGGTGCGCTGGCCGGAGTCCTCGACCCCGCCGGCGCTCAGCTTCTTCTTCTCCGACGGCGCTGAGTCCGCGGCGGCTGTCGGAGCCGACCAGCAGGTACGTCGTACCGGGTTGCTCGGCCGGCCGGGCACCGGCCGGCGAGGCGTCGACCTTGGGGATCTGGCTCCAGGCCCAGATCGGCACGACGATCAGGAAGACGATCCACGCGACGAGCGCGATCACGACCACCTTCTTCCACGGGATCTGCCGGCCGCCGCTCCCGCCGGTGGAGCGCGGTGGCGCGACGGGCTGGGCGGGCTGCACCGGGCGACGCGGCGCGTCCGTCTTCGCGGCGCTGGGCGTCTGGCCGCGCTGGGGGCTGCGCTCGGGGGTGCGCGAGATCGCGGGCATCACCCGGGTGGGCTCGGGGTCCTCCGCGCCGCGCCGGGCCACCCGTGCTCCGGCGTGGAACCGCCGTAGAGCCAGCCGTACTCCGGGCCGTCCTCGCCGGTCCCTCGCTGATCTGGCATGGGCAGACGGTACCCGTTGCCGCAGGGTCCCCCGCCCGGGCCGGAGATCGTGGGCAGACCACGCGGCGCGCCGTCACTCGTGGGGCTGGTGTGACTGGTGATACTGGCCGGCATGCCAGTCCTGACTGAGCCCCCGCGCGTCTCGCCGCCGGCCCCCGTCACAGGACGGATCGAGCCGGACGGCTCTCCGTTCCGGCGCGGCGTGATGCTCATGCTGATGACGCTGGTGCTCCCGGGCTCGGCGCAGGTGGTCGCCGGGCGCAAGCAGACCGGCTGGATCGCGCTGCGGATCTGGTTCGGCCTGATCGCCACCGTGGCCCTGCTGTTCGTGATCGGCCTGGTGTTCAGCTCCTTCGTGTTCTGGTTCCTCAGCAACACCTTCGTGCTCGGCCTGGTGCGCATCGTGCTGATGGTGATGGCCGTCGGCTGGGCCTACCTCTTCATCGACGCGTGGCGCATCGCCGACCCCCTGGCGATGCGGCAGAAGCAGCGGCTGGCGATGGTCGGGATCAACGGGGTGCTCTGCTTCGCGGTGACCGGCTCGCTCCTGTTCGCCAGCCACGTCGTCGGGCGTGCAGAAGGACTTCCTGAGCTCGATGTTCGGCAGCGGCACGGTCACCAGCGCCCACGCCGGCCGCTACAACGTGCTGCTCCTCGGCGGCGACTCCGGCGCCGACCGGTGGGGACTGCGGCCCGACAGCATCTCGGTCGCGAGCATCGACGCCGAGACCGGCAAGAGCGTGATCTTCGGGCTGCCTCGCAACATGCTGAACTTCCCGTTCGCCAAGGGCTCGATCATGGCCGAGCAGTTCCCCGACGGGTTCGACTGCGGCTCGCAGTGCGAGCTGAACTCCCTGGCCACCTGGGCCGCCGACCACAAGCCGCTGTTCAAGGGGGTGGCCAACCCGGGGGTGGAGGCCACCAAGGAGGCCGTCGAGGGCATCACCGGGCTGTCCATCAACTACTACGCGATGGTGAACCTGCAGGGCTTCGAGAAGCTGGTCGACGCGGTCGGCGGCGTGAAGCTGCACGTGCGGGACCCGATCCCGATCGGCGGCATCGGTCACGCCGTCACCGGCCACATCAAGCCCGGCTACCGCAAGCTCAACGGCTTCGAGACCCTCTGGTTCGCCCGCTCGCGCGTGGCTGCCGACGACTACTCGCGGATGGCGCGCCAGAAGTGCGTGATGAACGCGATGCTGCACCAGCTGAGCCCGAAGACCGTCGTGCTGAAGTTCGACGACATCGCGAAGGCCAGCCAGGCGCTGATCACCACCGACCTGCCGCAGAGCGAGGTCGACACGTTCATGCAGCTCGCGCTCAAGGCCCGCTCCACGCCGGTGCGCACGGTCTCGTTCGTCCCGCCCCTGATCTCCACCGGCAACCCCGACATCGCCAAGATCCACGGCGCCGTCAAGAAGGCGATCAACTCCTCCGAGGGCAAGAAGGCCAAGAAGAAGGCCAAGGCGAAGACGACGACCCCGGTCTCCACCACGACCAACGGCGGCGGCTCGATCGGCAACCTCCGCCAGGGCTACGCCGCCAACCAGGCCGAGGACCTCAGCTCGGTCTGCTGAGGTCGTGGGGGACAGGCGACCCACGCTGGTTGAGCTTGTCGAAACCACCCCACCACTCGCCCGAGTAGCCTGCCCCGCGTGACCGAGCCCGACGTGACGCCGCGTGTGGTCGCGGTCGTGGTCACCTGGAACAGGCGCGACCTGCTCGAGGAGTCGCTCGAGGCCGTGCGCGGGCAGACCCACCGGCCGGCGGCGATCGTCGTGGTCGACAACGCCTCCACCGACGCCACGGAGGAGTTCCTCGCCGGGCAGGACGGCCTCGACGTCGTACGCCTGGAGCAGAACACCGGGGGAGCGGGCGGGTTCGCCGTCGGCATCGAGAAGGCGCTCACCCACGAGCCCGACCTGCTCTGGCTGCTCGACGACGACACCGTCCCCGGACCGGAGGCGGCCGCCGCGCTGGTGCAGGCGTGGAGCACGTACGACGGGTCTCGACTCCGCTCGACCGGCAGAAGCCGAGCGTCCTGGCCAGCAAGGTGGTGTGGACCGACGGGCGCGAGCACCCGATGAACACCCCGCGCCGCAAGCCGGGCGCGCGCCGGGCGGAGGTGCGCGCCGCCGAGCGGGTGGGGGCGGTGCCGGTGCGGTCGGCGAGCTTCGTCTCGATCATGTGCGACGCCGCGGCGGTGCGTGAGCGAGGGCTCCCGGTGGCCGACTACTTCCTGTGGAACGACGACTTCGAGTACTCGACGCGGCTGATCCGCGACCGGGTCGGCCTGCACGTCCCGGCCAGCGTCGTGACGCACAAGACGGCGAAGTTCGGGGCGACCGACGTCGACCCGGGGGAGCGGTTCTTCTTCGAGGTGCGCAACAAGGTCTGGCTCTTCTCGCGCTCGCGGAGCCTCTCGGCCGGGCGAGAAGGCGCTGTACGGCGGCTCCACGATCCGCCGCTGGGCACGCACCGTCGCCCACTCCGGCGACCGACGCACCCTGCGCCGGGCGGGATTCCGCGGCCTCCGCGCCGGGCTGCGACGCGGCCCGCGCGCCAACGCCGTGGTCCTCGAGGAGGCCGGCTGGACCGGCGCCGGCCACACGCTCGTCCCCGGACAGCCGTTCTCGCTGCTGATGAGCACGTACGCCGGCGACCGGCCCGAGTTCCTGCGGGAGGCGTTCGTCTCCACCGTCGTGGAGCAGACCCGGCCGCCGGCGCAGGTCGTGCTCGTGCAGGACGGCCCGGTGGGCGAGGAGCTCGGCGCCGAGATCGAGCGGCTCAAGGCGGAGAGCCCGGTGGGCGTGACCCACGTGGTGATGCCCGAGAACCGCGGCCTCGGCCCGGCCCTCGACGCCGGCCTGCGGGCCAGCGACCACGAGGTCGTGGCCCGGATGGACGCCGACGACGTGAGCCGGCCCGACCGCTTCGAGAAGCAGCTGCCCGTCGTCGAGTCCGGCGCGGACATCGTGGGCTCGGGACTGCTGGAGTTCGGCGCCTCGACCGGCGACGTGGTGGGGCGCCGTACGCCGCCGACGGACGCCCGACGAGATCCGCCGCGTCGTCCGCTTCCGCGACCCGTTCAACCACCCCACGGTGGTCTACCGGCGCAGCGCGGTGCTGGCCGCCGGCGGCTACGCCGACCTGCGGCTGATGGAGGACTACCTGCTGTTCACCCGGATGGTGGCCGGCGGTGCCCGGCCGGCCAACCTGGCCGAGCCGCTCGTGTACTACCGCGTGGGCGACGGTGCCTACGCCCGCCGGGGCGGGATGGGCCTGCTGCGCTCGGAGCTGGCGCTGCAACGGCAGTTCCGCGCGCTCGGGCTGACCACGCGTCGCCAGTACCTCCGCAACGTCGCCGTTCGCGGGGGCTACCGCCTCGTTCCCGAGGGTGTGAGAAAGGTCGCGTACCGCCGCCTGTTGGCGAACCGAACCGGCGCGCCCCGCCGCTAGACTGGCGCGGGCTGAGACGCCCGTGCCCGGAGCGTGGCACGAGCCGCGCCCCCCACCTGAGAACAGAGCCAGCGCACCCGCCCGGAGGAGAGCCAGACGTTGACCGCCGAGACCCCCCACGACCTCGTCGTCGTCGGAGCAGGCTTCTTCGGGCTCACCATCGCCGAACGCTGCGCCGCCGAGCTGGGGCTGAAGGTGCTCGTGATCGACCGCCGGCACCACATCGGGGGCAACGCCTACAGCGAGGCCGAGCCGGAGACCGGCATCGAGGTGCACAAGTACGGCGCCCACCTGTTCCACACCTCCAACGAGAAGGTGTGGGAGTACGTCAACCGGTTCACGACCTTCACCGACTACAAGCACCGGGTCTTCGGCAAGTACCAGGGCCAGGTCTACTCGCTGCCGATGAACCTGGGGCTGATCAACCAGTTCTTCGGCAAGAGCCACACCCCGCAGGAGGCGCGTGAGCTGATCGCGAGCCAGGCCAGCGAGATCTCCACGGAGGACGCCTCGAACCTCGAGGAGAAGGCGATCAGCCTGATCGGCCGCCCGCTCTACGAGGCGTTCATCAAGGGCTACACCGCCAAGCAGTGGCAGACCGACCCGACCCAGCTGAGCGCGGACATCATCACCCGCCTCCCGGTGCGCTACACCTTCGAGAACGGCTGGTTCAGCGACACCCACGAGGGGCTCCCCACCGACGGCTACACCGCGTGGCTGACCCGGATGGCCGAGCACCCGAACATCGAGGTCCGGCTGGAGACCGACTACTTCACGGTCGCCGACGAGTTCAAGGGCAAGGTCCCGATCGTCTACACCGGACCGGTCGACGAGTACTTCGGCAACTGCGAGGGACGGCTGTCCTGGCGCACCGTCGACCTCGAGGAGTCGGTCGAGGACGTCGACGACTTCCAGGGCACGGGCGTCGTGAACTACAACGACCACGAGGTCCCGTTCACCCGCATCATCGAGTTCAAGCACTTCCACCCCGAGCGGGTGAAGACGTACCTGCCGGGCAAGACCGTGATCGTGCACGAGTACTCCCGCTTCGCGCAGGAGGGCGACGAGCCCTACTACCCGATCAACACCGCCGAGGACCGCGAGAAGCTGCTGAAGTACCGCGAGCTCGCCAAGGCCGAGCCGATGGTGCTCTTCGGCGGTCGGCTCGGCACCTACAAGTACCTCGACATGCACATGGCCATCGGGTCCGCGCTCTCCATGTACGAGAACAAGCTGCAGGCCGCACTTCTCCGAGGGCGCCGAGCTCACGTCCGGAGGGGTGGACGAATGACCACGACGCGACTGCTGCAACGGCAGATCCTGCCCAAGGACCGCGACCTCGACGTGCTCAGCCTGTACGTCGACCCCGAGGCCGCCGTCCTCGACGCCGACAAGTACGACGTCGGTGGCAACCGCGGCGCCAAGGCGCTCAACGCGGCGGCGCTGCGCCAGTCCACCGCGACCGGCGCCGGGATCAGCGTCGACCAGATCGAGGGTCGCCACCAGCTGCGCATCCCGCTGGGGGAGCGGCTGTCGTTCGGCACCTACTTCAACGCGTTCCCGGCCAGCTACTGGCGGCGCTGGACCGTGGTCACCGACGTCACCCTGACCGTCAAGGTCAGCGGCCGCGGCGCGACCGTGACGGTCTACCGCTCGATGGCCAACGGCCGCTCCCAGCGGGTCGAGTCGCGCAGCACCGACGAGAGCGGTGACCGCTCGGAGGCCACCTTCGAGTTCGCCCTGCCGCTCAAGCCGTTCACCGACGGCGGCTGGTACTGGTACGACGTCATCGCCGGCGACACCGACCTCGTGGTCCACTCCGCCGAGTGGAGCGCCGAGGTGCCTGACGAGAAGGCCGACCACGGCACCACCACCATCGGCATCACCACGATGAACCGGCCCGACTTCTGCGCCAAGCTGATCCGCCAGATCGGTGAGGACGACGACCTCCGGCCCTACCTCGACCAGGTGCTCGTCGTCGACCAGGGCAGCCCGGACCAGAAGGTCACCAGCTCCGAGGTCTTCCCGGAGGCCCAGCAGCTCCTGGGCGACCAGCTCGAGGTGATCGAGCAGGCCAACCTCGGTGGCTCCGGCGGCTACGCCCGCGGCCAGATGGAGACGGTCCGGCGCGGCACGGCGACGTACTTCATGTGCATGGACGACGACGTCGTCTGCGAGCCCGAGGGCATCATCCGCGCGGTCACCTTCGGCGACCTCGCGCGGCGCCCGACCATCGTCGGCGGCCACATGTTCAGCCTCTACTCGCGCGCACGCCTCTACAGCCTCGGCGAGATCGTGATGCCGTGGCGCTTCTGGTGGCGCTCGGCCCCCGGCGTCTTCCAGGACTGGGACTTCGCCGCGCGCAACCTGCGCTCCACGCGCTGGCTGCACATGCGCGTCGACAGCGACTACAACGGCTGGTTCATGTGCCTGATCCCGACCCAGGTGCTCGCCGAGATCGGGCTGTCGCTGCCGCTGTTCATCAAGTGGGACGACTCCGAGTACGGCCTGCGCGCCAAGGCCGCCGGCTACCCGACGGTGAGCCTCCCCGGCGCGGCCGTGTGGCACATCCCGTGGACCGACAAGAACGACGCGCTGGACTGGCAGGCCTACTTCCACCAGCGCAACCGCTTCGTCGCGGCGCTGCTGCACTCGCAGTTCGAGCACGGCGGCAAGATGATCCAGGAGAGCTTCAACGTCCAGGTCAAGCACCTGATCTCGATGCAGTACTCCACCGCCGAGCTGCGCCTGCAGGCCCTCGAGGACGTCTTCGCCGGACCCGAGCAGCTGCACGAGGACCTCGCGTCCAAGCTCCCGGAGGTGCGCCAGTTCGTGAAGGCGTTCCCCGACGCCCAGCTGGAGTCCGACCCCGACGCCTTCCCGCCTCCGCGACGGGCCAAGCCCCGCAAGAAGAGCGACACCGTCGTCGTCCCGTCGCTGGCCTCGCGGGTGATCTCCGCCGGCATCGGCACGCTGCGGCAGGTGACCCGGCCGCGGGCCATGGCCAAGGAGTTCCCGGAGGGGACGCTGCCGGCGATCGACGCGAACTGGTACCGCCTCGCCACCTACGACTCGGCGATCGTGAGCATGCCCGACGGCAACTCCTCGGCGTTCTACCGCCGCGACCGTGACCAGTTCGTCGACCTGATGCGGCGTACGGTCGAGATGCACCAGCGCCTGTACCGCGAGTGGCCGCGGCTGGCCGCGCTCTACCGCGACCAGCTCGGGGAGATCACCTCGCCGCAGCGCTGGGAGAAGACGATCTCGACAGCGGAGACACCGTGAGGGCAGCCAACAAGCGCGACAACGCGGCCAACGTCGACGAGTCGGGTCGGCGGGCCAACGCTGCGCGGCGTGCCCGGCGGCTGGCGGCCAAGCAGGCCGAGGCGATGCCCGTGGTCGAGGCCGCGGGTCCGCGGAAGGCGCGCGTCGTCGAGGCCGAGCTGATCTCGCCCTCGCCGCGCGGTGGTCTCGTCGAGGTCTTCCAGAACCGCTACCTGCTGCGGCTGATCGTCAACCGCCAGCTCGCCGCGATGTACGCCGCCTCGGCGCTCGGCCTGGCGTGGTCCTACATCCAGCCGGCCCTGCGCTTCCTCGTCTACTACCTCGTGATGGGCCTGATCCTCAACCTGCACGCGGGGGCGCCCTTCTTCGCGATGCACCTGTTCACCGGCATGGTGGTGGTCCACTACTTCGGGGAGACCTGGAACGGCGGCACCCGCTCGATCTGGCAGAACAAGAACCTCATCCAGAAGATGCGAATGCCGCGCGAGATCTTCCCGGTCGCCTCGGCGCTGGTGGCGGCGTACCACACCATGCCGCAGCTGATCCTGCTCGTGGCGATCTGCATCATCGCCGGGTGGCACCTCAGCATGACCGCGATCGCGGCCGGCCTGCTGGGCGTCGCCATCCTGATCTCGTTCTCGATGGCGATGGCGCTGTTCTTCTCGGCCCTGAACGCCTTCTACCGCGACTTCCAGAACATCGTGCAGACGATCCTGCAGTTCATGCACTTCCTGGTGCCGATGATGTACCCGTTCGCCCGCGTGTACGCCGAGCACGACACGCACCCGGTGCTCTACCAGCTCTACCTCGCCAACCCCGTCGCCCAGGCGGTGCTGCTGCTCCAGCGGTTGTTCTGGTACCCGCTGATCGACGACAAGAGCACCATCGGCGGGCGTGCCTTCCCGCCCGACCTGTTCGAGCGCGGCCTGATCACCCTCGTGCTGTGCCTGCTGTTCCTGTGGTTCGGCCAGAAGTTCTTCGCCCGCGCCGAGGGCAGCTTCCCGGAGCGGTTGTGACATGACCGAGCGCAGCGAGGGAATCATCCAGCGCCGTCCGTCACGTGCCTCATGCGCGCACGGAGCGAAGCGAGTACGTGCATGAGCATCTCCATCGAGGTGGAGCACGTGACCAAGCAGTTCACGATGCAGTACCACCGCACCCTCAAGCAGATGGCCGTGGCCTCGGTGAAGCGGTTGCCGCTGCAGGAGAAGTTCCTCGCCGTCAACGACGTCTCCTTCACCGTCGAGCAGGGCGAGTCGGTCGGGCTGATGGGCCTGAACGGCTCGGGCAAGAGCACCCTGCTCAAGGTGCTCAACGGCGTCATGCGACCCGACAAGGGGCACGTGCTCACCCGGGGCCGGATCGCCGGCCTGATCGCCACCGGTGCGGGTTTCCAGCCCCAGCTGACCGGCCGCGAGAACCTCTTCCTCAACGGCGCGATCCTGGGGATGAGCCAGGCCGAGACGCGGCGCAAGTTCGACCAGATCGTCGACTTCGCCGGGCTCGGCAAGTTCCTCGACACCCCGGTCTCGCACTACTCCTCGGGCATGTACGCCCGCCTCGGCTTCTCGATCGCGGTGCACGTCGACGCCGACATCTTCCTGGCCGACGAGGTGCTCGCGGTGGGGGACCGGCCGTTCAAGAAGAAGTGCATGGAGCGGATGCAGCAGATCCGCCAGGAAGGCACCACGATCTTCTACGTGAGCCACGCCGCCGCCTCCGTCAAGGCGATGTGCGACCGCGTGCTGGTGCTGGAGTCGGGCCACCTCAACTACGACTCGAAGGTCGTCGAGGGCGGCAGCGTCGACGGCGGGATCCGCTACCTGCACTACGACGACGAGGACGAGGAGCACCAGTCGGAGGACTACGACGAGGAGCTCGGCGCCGACGTCTGACCGCGCGCCTTTGACCCGCTAAACACAGAAATAACACCGTTGTATTTCACAAGAAATACAACGGTGTTTTTCGTTAAATACACATTTGTAATTCGGGCATTTAGGTTGCGGAATGCCCTGTGACTGGTGTGAAACTTGGTACTCGTGTGAATACCTTCCCCTCACATGGAGACCCTTAGATGCGATTCAGCCGTGCCCGCTACGTCACGTTGTGCCAGCAATCACTGGTCACAGCGACGGTGCTCGTGGTGGGTGTGTCGGCCGCCGGGGTCAGGACCCTCGACATCGTCCCCGCACCCGCTCCGCTCACCGACGCTCGCGGGACGACCGGTACCGCCGGCGTCGTACCGGGCGCCGTCGCGGAGAAGAACGCCACACCCCCGCCGGCGCCGACCGAGGTCGACGCGGCACCGGTGACGCCCAAGGTGCGCGAGGTCAAGGTGGCCCCCGCGACCCAGGCGCTGGCCCCCACGCGCGGCGCCCCAGGCTCCCCAAGACGCAGGCCCCCAGGCGCAGGCCACCCCGACGCCGGACGCGCAGCAGCGGACCACGCCCCAGCTCGTGGACCACAAGCCCCTGGTGGCCCTGTCCACGCCGCAGCAGGTGAGCGGCTACGCGACCGTGGGCGTCACCTGGCGCCACGGCGTCGAACCTCGCCGAGGACCAGGTCGGCATCCAGGTCCGCACCGCGAAGGCCGGGCACTGGTCGGGCTGGACGCCCGTCCAGTACCACGACGACCACGGCCCCGACGGTGACGCCGGCGAGCTGACCGCGCACGCCCGGCCCGGCACCGACGCCCTGGTCATCGGCGACGTCGACCAGGTGCAGATGCGCGCCGAGAACGCGACCGGCCGCCCATCCCCGACCTCCAGCTCGCGGTGATCGACCCGGGCACCGGGAAGATGGTCGCCCAGCATCCCGCGATCGACACGGCGACGCTCGCGTCGGCCGACGACGGCGTCGGCCGGCCAGTCGGTGACCACCGACGACGGCACCTCCGACACGGTGTCGCTGAGCGCCATGCGCAGGGCCCCGAAGCCCTACATCTACTCGCGGGCCCAGTGGGGCGCGAACGAGAAGATGCGCGAGCAGGGCCTGCCGAACTACGGCACCGTCAAGGCCGGTTTCATCCACCACACGGTCAATGCCAACAACTACAGCGCGGCGCAGGTGCCCGCGCTCCTGCGCGGCATCTACGCGTACCACACCCAGTCCCGCGGGTGGCGCGACATCGGCTACAACTTCCTCGTCGACCGCTTCGGCCGGATCTGGGAGGGGCGCTACGGCGGCGTCGACAAGGCCGTGGTCGGGGCGCACACCCTGGGCTACAACGAGGTCTCCTTCGCGATGTCGGCCATCGGCAACTACGACATCGCCCAGCCGCCGCAGGCCATCCTCGACGCCTACGCCCGGCTGTTCGCCTGGAAGCTCTCGCTGTACAACATCCGCGCCGACGCGACGCACATCTGGCTCAAGGACCGCTACGTCAACGCGATCAACGGCCACCGCGACGTCGGCCAGACGGCCTGCCCGGGCCGGTACCTGTACGCCAAGATCCCGACCATCCGGGCGATGGCGCAGAAGATCCAGAACGCCGCCCAGAGCGGCGCTCCGGTGACCACCCCGAAGCCGCCGGACCCGAACGCGATGACGACGCCGACCCAGGCGCCGAAGCCGGCGGCCGCGCAGCCGCAGGGCATGCGCTTCCCGCGTTCGCTCAACCTGGCGGGCGACTCCGCACCGGACCTGGTCCTCAAGCGGGCCGACGGCACCGTCTCGGTCGTCCCGACCGGTGGCCAGGTCGGCTACCGGGCACCGGTGTCGACCCCGGGCAACTGGAAGGCCTTCACGCTGGTGACGGCGGTCGGCGACGTGACCGGCGACGGTCGCGGCGACGTGCTGGTCCGGGCGCGCAACGGCGTGAGCGGGATCTACTCCGGCGACGGCTACGGCCACGTGCGCGGGCCCCTGGTGGGGCTGACGCCAGCGCTTCCGCTACGCCGACCTCGTCATTCCTGCCGGGCGACTGGAACCGCGACGGTCACGCCGACGTGATCATGCGCGACCACCGCACCGGCTACCTCTGGCTGGTGAAGGGCGCCGGCCGCGGACGCTTCGGCGGCAACACGCTGCTGAGCAAGTCCTTCCGGGGCTTCAGCCGGGTCACGGTGGTCAGCGACGTGACCGGGGACCGACGGCCCGACATCGTGGCCCTGCACCGCAACGGCTACCTCTACCTGGACCGCGCCACCCGCAAGGGCCGTCTGGGCAAGCTGCTCGCGACGCAGCCACGTCGGCTCGTCGTACACCGCCCTGCTCGGGGGCGTGACCGACCAGACCGGTGACGGCCGCGGCGACGTGGTCGTCCGCAGTGCCCGCACGGGGCAGCTGGCGATCCTCCCCGGCAAGAGCTGGGCCTGGTTCGGCGCGTCCGTACGGCCCGTTCACCGGCGTGCCCGCGCTCGCCCGGCTGAGCTCGGCGCAGATGACCGGCAGCGGTGCGGCCGACCTCGTCGGCGTCAGTCCCGACGGGAAGCGGCTGGTCGTCGTCCCGCACAACGGGCTGACCAACCTGCACGCGGCACTGCCCAGCAACGTCAGGGCCACCGACATCGTGCAGGTGCTCGACGTCGGTGACTGGAACGGTGACGGTCGCGGCGACATCATCACGCGCCAGAGCGGCGGGAACGCCCTCTACCTGCGTCCTGGCCTCGGCAACGGCACGTTCGCCGCCCCCATCGGGATGCACTACGGCTGGAAGTCGTTCACGAGCCTCGCCGCGGTCGGCGACGTCACCGGTGACGGGCACCCCGACCTCGTGGGTCGCGGCAGCTCGGGCGTGACGGAGATCTTCCCGGGTGACGGGCGCTCCGGCTTCCGGGTGCCGGTCACCGCGGCGAACTACCTGCGGACCTTCAACCAGATCGGCACCGGCTACTGGAAGCCGCAGCAGTTCTCCACCTCGACCTACCTCGGCCCCAACGGCTCGTTCGTCCCGTTCCGGGGCACCGGGGCGGGAACCGTCCGGGGGTACTCCTGGGTCTTCGGTCCCGGCGACGTCGACGGCGACGGCAGACCCGACCTGGTCGCACGCGACTCGGCGGGGAACCTGTGGCTGTTGCCCGGGACCGAGTCGGGCTACGCGCAACGACGCCTGATCGGGGAAGGCTTCGCGGGCTACACGCTCGGAGGTTGATCAGCAGCGCGCAGCTCGACGGTGGCCCGCTCGTCCCTGAGACGAGCGGGCCACGTCTCTTCGTCCGGGTGCGAGACCAGCACCACCGATCCACCGTGCAGCAGCGGTGCGAGGAAGGCCGGCACCCCCTGCGCGGTCGCCGGGTGCAGGTCGGTGAGCAGCCGTGCGCCGGGCGCGTGGTCGATGGATGACGCGGCGGCGAGCAGGTCGCCGTGGGTGCGCTCCGGTGCGCTCCACGCCGCCGTCTCCGGCCCTGGCGGTACGACGGGCACGAACACGTCGCTCTGCCCCGGCCACGCCAGCCCGTAGTCGAGCACGCCGGCGGGCAGCGGCTCGGCGAAGCGCACCGCGAACGGCCGCAGCGAGCACGCCAGCACGTCACCCTCGCCGGTCCACCCGCCTGGTCCGCAGACCACGAGGTCGTGGCTCGCGGCGGGATCGGTCGTCACGCGCAGGCCGCCGCTCCACGCGGCGCCGAGGAACACCGGCACCAGCCAGTGCGAGGGCAGGTCGAGCAGGACGGTGTCGCCCTCGTCGAGCCCGAGCTCGTCGGTGAGCAGGTTGGCGGTCTTGCTCACCCAGTTCGCGAAGGTGACCGCCGACAGCTCGGTGCGCTCACCGCTCGAGTCGTCGTACGCCGTGAGCGAGTGGGCGGCCGGGGTCGGCGCGGAGCCGCTGGGCGAGGAGGTCGGGGAAGGTGCGGGCTTCGGTCATCACCGTCACGGTAGCGATGGCAGGATGCCGCCCATGTCTACCTCAGGTTCCCCGGACGCCGGCTCCGCACTCGACCGGCTCTGGGCGATCGTCCCGGCCGGCGGCGCGGGCACCCGCCTGTGGCCGTTGTCGCGGTCGTCGTCGCCCAAGTTCCTGCTGGACCTCGCCGGGCAGGGCCGCACCCTGATCCAGGCGACGGTCGACCGGTTGGCGCCCGGCGGTGGCCGACCGGGTCGTCGTCGTCACCGGCCGGGCCCACGAGGCCGCCGTGCGCGCGCAGCTCCCCGAGGTCGAGCGCGTCGTCGCCGAGCCCTCGCCCCGCGACTCGATGGCCGCGATCGGCCTCGCCGCGGCCATGCTCGAGCGCGAGGCTCCCGACGCCCTCGTCGCCTCGTTCGCCGCCGACCACGTCATCTCGGGGCCGGAACAGTTCCTGGCCGCCGTGACCGAGGCGGCCGCCGTCGCGGACCAGGGCTGGCTGGTCACCATCGGCATCGAGCCCACCCATCCCGCCACCGGCTTCGGCTACGTCCGGGCCGGCGAGGCGCTCGAGGGGTTCCCGACCGCCTGCGCCGTGCTGGAGTTCGTGGAGAAGCCGGACGCCGAGCGGGCGCGCGCCTACGTCGCTGCCGGTGACTACCGCTGGAACGCCGGCATGTTCGTCGCCCGCGCCACCGTGCTCCTCGACCTCCTCGCCGAGCAGCACCCCGACCTCGCGGCGGGACTCCGCGCGATCGCCGCGGACCCCTCGTCGCTGGAGGAGCGCTGGCCGGCGCTGACCAAGATCGCGATCGACCACGCCGTCGCCGAGCCCGCAGCAGCGGCCGGCCGGGTGGCGACGGTGCCCGGGAGGTTCGCCTGGGAGGACGTCGGCGACTTCGCCTCCCTGGCTCCGCTGGTGGAGGCGGGGGAGGGGCTGAAGGTCCTCGGCGACAGCGGCCTCGTCGTCGGCGTCGACAGCACCGGACTCGTCGTACCCGCGAGCGGACGCACGGTGGCGGTCGTCGGGCTCGAGGACGTCGTCGTCGTCGACACCGGCGACGCGCTCCTGGTCACCACGCTCGCCCGCGCCCAGGAGGTCAAGTCGGTGGTCGACCTGCTCAAGAGCTCGGACCGCACCGAGCTCACCTGACCGCGTCAGGCGGCGCCCGGCTCCGGCGCGTTCTCCTTGGGGTACTTCGTGACGAAGTCGTCGATGACCTTGCCGCTCGGCTTCCCGCAGTACTGCGTGACGCCCTGCTGCTTGTCCGGGCCGGTCCAGTGGGTCAGGGCGATGTGCTTGCCGCTGGGGAACGACTTGCCGCTCTCGTCCTTGGAGGTCCAGGGCGCGGCGATGAAGTAGGAGTCGAGGCCGAGCTTGTCGGCGATCGCCTGGACCTGCTTGTACTCCTCGGTGCCGGCCTTGATGGTGTCGTCGTACCAGAGGATCGTGTGGCCGTGCTCGAGGCTGTGCACGAGCCTCTCGAGCTGCGGCCGGTCCTCCGGGGTGTAGAAGGTGCGGATCTCCGAGCCCTGCAGGTAGTTGCCCCAGTGCGGTCCGAAGGCCGGCGGCGCGTCCGTGTAGGGGATCGGCACGCCGATCGTCAGGTGCTTGCCGCTGCCGTTGGCGTCCTTGGTGGTCGCCGGCGTGCACGCCGCTGCCGACTCCGACACCCCGAGCTTGCTCACCGGCGTGCCCTCGATGCGGGACTTCTCGCGCTGGTCCTTGATGTACGGGATCAGGGCGGCGGCCAGCAGCCCGACGACCAGGACGACGCACCCGCCGAGGATGGCGAGGCTGCGAGTGCGCTCCTTGCGCGCCTGCTCGCGCCGCAGCTGCTCGACGCGCTCTCGCCGCTCGGTCTCGCGGGCACTCTTCTTGGCCACCTGTCCGCCTTCGCCTGTGGTCGTCTGCTGGGTGCGTTGCGGGTGGAGTCTACGGAGCCGGTGGGGACACGGTGACCGACTCCCCGAGGACGTCGCTCTGCGGCCGCCAGCCGTGGGCGTGGGCGACCAGCCGCACGCGCTCCACGGCCGCCACCTGGTCGCGGCTGTCGGCCGGCAGCGCCACCCGGACCGAGGCGCCGGTGGCCTCGGCCGCCAGTCCGCAGGACACGAGAGCGGCCACGACGTCGGCCACGGGCGCCGGCGCGCCGAAGCAGTCGGCGTCGATCCCGCGCACGGCGGCCACGACGGCCTCGCGCGCGCCGAGGGCGAACATGTCCTCGCGAGCGCGGCCGGACCAGGCTCGCTGCTCCCGGGCCGTGGGTGCCCGCGGGCAGCACCCGGGGGCCGAGACCGCGTACGACGCAGACCGGGCGACCCGACAGCTTGCCGGTCACCAGCTCGGCGAGCGAGGCCAGCTCGTCGACCACGGCCGGCGCCGTCACCGCCAACGGGTTGCCGTAGCCGTCCACCCGGCCGGCGTGGTCGTCCAGGGGCTCGAGACCCGCCGCCCCGATCGCGAGGTCCGTCTGGCCGGTCCGCCAGGCGCGGCCGGCGGTGTCGGTGACCAGCACCGCCACGTTGTGACCGGTCTCCTCCCGGACCCGCTCACGCAGGGCACGCGCCGTGGCGTCGGGGTCCTCGGGCAGCAGGACGACCGTCCCCGCGGCCACGTTCGAGGCGTCGACGCCGGCCGCGGCCATCACCAGGCCGAGGTGGTTCTCGACGATCGAGGTGGGCCCGCGGCGGGCCACCACCCGCACGGTCTCCCCGCGGATCGCCTCGTCCCGGTCGAGCTCCCGCGTGCGCCCCTCCGCCTTGCTGACGACCTTGCTCGTGACCAGGACGACGTCGCCGTCGGCGAGGTCCAGGGCAGCGAGCAGGGCGCCGAGGTCGGTGCCCGCGGTCACTTCGCCGATGCCGGCGACCGGCCACGCGGTCAGCCCGGGCTCCAGGCTCGTCACGACACCAGGGCGAGGGCCGCCACGACCATGTCCGCGGTGGCGTCGTGGTCGCTCATCCACAGCGGTACGGCGCGGCAGCGGATGCCCGCGGCCTCCACGCGCTCGACGACGTGCTCGTCGGTGGTGTCGACCAGCCAGCCGTCCAGGATGCCGCCGTTGCTGCGGGCGCCGTAGTGCTCGGCCACGCCCGCCGCCGAGACCTCGACCCCGATGACCTCGAGGAGCTGGCGGGCCATGCCGCGCACGTGGTCGTGGCCGATGATCCCGGAGACGCCGACGACGGGGGCGCTCGTGGACACCAGCGCGTCGCGCACGCCCGGCACGCCCAGGATGGTGCCGACCGAGACCACCGGGTTGGACGGGGGCACCAGGACCAGGTCGGTCTCGGTGATCGCCTCGAGGACCCCCGGGCCGGGCTTGGCGTCCTCGAGGCCGATCGGCACCACGCCGTGAGCGGGGATGGCGGCCTGGTGGCGCACCCAGTACTCCTGGAAGTGCACCGCGCGGCGTTCGCCGGTCTCGGGGTCGTCGACGACGACGTGGGTCTCGACGCGGTCGTCGGTCATCGGCAGCAGCTCGACCCCGCCGCCGAAGACAGGTGCCAGCCACCGCTGGCACAGCGCCGCCGTGACCGCGCTGAGCGGGTAGCCCGCGTCGAGCATCTGGGTGCGCACCAGGTGGGTGGCGAGGTCGCGGTCGCCGAGGCCGAACCAGGTCGGCTCGACGCCGTACGCCGCGAGCTCCTCCTTGGCGTGCCAGGTCTCCTCGACCCTGCCCCAGCCGCGGTCGACGTCGATGCCGCCGCCGAGGGTGTACATGACGGTGTCGAGGTCGGGGCAGACCTTGAGGCCGTGCACCCACAGGTCGTCGGCGGTGTTGGCCACGACGGTCACCGTCGTCTGCGTCCCGGTGCGCTCGACCAGCCGCAGCAGCCCCTGGATGAACCGCGCCCCGCCGACACCCCCGGAGAGCACCGTGACGCGCCGAGGCGGCTCTACCAGAGGTCGCGAAGGGGCGCCGGAGAACTCACCAGGGGACCGGTTCGACATGGACCACAGTGTGTACCAGTGCTCCCCAATACCAGACTTTCGCTTGACGAAGCGGGTACGACAGGCATGTAATCACACCAGTGTTGTTAGCAACTCGGTCCGTCAGGATCGAAGGGTCGAAGAGGGGCAAACACGTGACTACCAACCATATTGAGGCTGCCACGGACGTGGCGCGGGAGCTCTACCTCCTCGAGGGAGACGGCCACGAGGACGGCGGGTGGCAGGACCGCGGTCTGTGCGCCCAGACCGATCCCGAGGCGTTCTTCCCGGAGAAGGGCGGGTCCACCCGCGAGGCCAAGAAGGTGTGCCTGACCTGCGACGTGCGCCAGGAGTGCCTGGAGTACGCCCTGGCCAACGACGAGCGCTTCGGGATCTGGGGTGGGCTCTCCGAGCGCGAGCGCCGCAAGCTCAAGAAGCGCGCGGTCTGACTTCTCCGACGGAGGCCGTGCTCCCGGTCCAGGGGCCAGCGGGTCGGTGACCCGCTAGGGCTCGTAGTCCGGGTGCACGTCCTCCGCAGGGACTCCGAGGTAGTCGGCGAGCTGCTCGACGACCACGGTGAGGACCAGCGCGTCGAGGTCGGCCCGGGTCTCCGCCCGGTGCTCGATCGGCCGGCGGTAGAGCACCAGCCGGGGCGGCGTCACGTTCGTCGGTCCGACGAACGAGGCCAGCGGCACCCGGTGGGCGCTCCAGCTGCGCGGGAGCAGCGGGATGTCCTCGACGGCGAGCTCGACCACGTCGAGCTCCTCGGTCCAGCGGGACTCCACGTCGCTCATCACGTCGATGGCGACCTGCTCGAAGCGGTCGCGCCTGGTCCGCTGCGCCGGCACCGGCCCCCGGGGCGCGCCGGGGCCGAACTCCGGGCCGCGCATCCCGCGGCCGCGCCGGTCCCGACGTACGCCTTCCACGACGGCGAGCCTACGGCGCCCCGGTCCCGCCTGCGCCGTAGCGTCACGGCGTGGGTCTCCTCCGTCGCTGCTCGCGCACCGCGTGCGGGCGTCCCGCCACGACCACGCTGACCTATGTCTACGCCGACCAGACCGCCGTCGTCGGCCCGCTCGCGACCTACGCCGAGCCGCACGCCTACGACCTGTGCGACGCCCACAGCCAGCGCCTCTCCGCCCCGCGCGGCTGGGAGGTGCTCCGGCTGATCGCCGACGACCCGTCCGGACCGTCCTCCGACGACCTGCTCGCCCTGGCCGACGCCGTGCGCGAGGCCGCCCAGCCCCGCCCGGCCGAGGGCGACGTGATCGCCCCGGTCCGCCCCCTGGAGGGTGCCCGCCGCGGGCACCTGCGGGTGCTGCGCCCCGAGGAGTGACCGTTGCGTCACCCGTCGCCTCGGCCGGGGTCGCCTGATCTATAGGGTCGCTGGCTATGCCGACCAACGACCCGGGCAACCTGGCCGCCACGTTCAAGGCCTACGACGTGCGCGGCACGGTTCCGGACCAGATCGACGAGGACCTCGCGCGCCGGGTGGGCAACGCCTTCGTGGCGGTGACCGAGGCGGACAGCGTGGTCGTGGGTCACGACATGCGACCGTCCTCGCCGGGGATGTCGCGGGCCTTCGCCGAGGGTGCGGCCGCGGCGGGCGCCGACGTCACCCTGATCGGCCTGGCCAGCACCGACCAGCTCTACTTCGCCTCCGGCCGGCTCGACCGACCCGGCGCGATGTTCACCGCCAGCCACAACCCGGCCCGCTACAACGGCATCAAGCTGTGCCGTGCCGCGGCGGCCCCGGTGGGCATGGAGACCGGCCTGGCGGAGGTCCGTGACCTCGTCGGTGCGGGTGAGGAGACGCGGGCCGAGGTGCCCGGCACCATCTCCGAGCAGGACGTGCTCGAGGACTACGCCGACCACCTCCTCTCGCTGGCCCCGGTCAGCGGGCGGAGGCTGAAGGTGGTCGTCGACGCCGGCAACGGGATGGCCGGGCTGACCGCGCCGGTGGTCCT
This sequence comes from uncultured Actinomycetota bacterium, assembly GCA_963794725.1. Lineage (GTDB taxonomy): Bacteria > Actinomycetota > Actinomycetes > Propionibacteriales > Nocardioidaceae > Marmoricola. The sequence goes on along the minus strand of CAWCFR010000040.1, from coordinate 3,024 downwards.
GGGCCGGGTCGACGCCGAGGTGGTCGACCTCTACTTCGAGCTCGACGGCACCTTCCCGAACCACGAGGCGAACCCGATCGAGGCGGCCAACCTCGCCGACCTGCAGGCCAAGGTCATCGAGACCGGCGCCGACATCGGGCTGGCCTTCGACGGCGACGCCGACCGGTGCTTCCTCGTCGACGAGCGCGGCGAGCTGGTCAGCCCCAGCACGCTGACCGGCCTGATCGCCGCCCGCGAGCTCGCCAAGGAACCCGGCTCCGTGGTCATCCACAACCTGATCACCTCCCGGGGAGTGCCCGAGATCATCGCCGAGCACGGCGGGACGGCCGTGCGCACGCGCGTCGGCCACTCGTTCATCAAGGCGCAGATGGCCGAGACGGGGGCGATCTTCGGCGGCGAGCACTCCGGGCACTTCTACTTCCGCGACTTCTGGCGTGCCGACTCCGGCATGCTCGCCGCGCTGCACGCCCTCGCCGCCCTCGCCGAGACCGACCAGCCGCTGTCGGAGGTGCTGGCGCCGTACTCCCGCTACGTGATGAGTGGCGAGATCAACTCCGAGGTCGACGACAAGGACGCCGTCCTGGCGGAGCTCGAGAGCCTCTGGGCCGACCGGGACACCGAGATCGACTTCCTGGACGGCATGACCGTGGACTTCCCCGGGGGCTTCTTCAACGTCCGGGCGTCCAACACCGAGCCCCTGCTCCGGCTCAACGTCGAGGGCCGCGACCGTGACATCATGACGACCGTCCGCGACGAGGTGCTTGCCGTGATCAGGAGACCTTCGATGAACCTCGACAGTCACCTGCTCGACCTGGTGGTCTGCCCCAACTGCCGCTCCTCACTCGTGGTCGACGACGCCGCGGGGGAGCTGGTGTGCTCCGGGTGTCGCTACGCCTACCCGGTGACCGACGACATCCCGGTGCTGCTCGTGGACGAGGCGCGAAAGCCCGCCTAGCCATGACGTTCGACGACGGTCTCCTCGACGACGAGGTCGCCCTGGCCCGCGCCGACGTACGCCTGCGGACCCTGGCCGAGTCCGGTGCGCGGGTACGGCGCGAGGCGGTCGCCGCCGCCGAGGCCCTGGCCGAGTCCGTCCAGCGGATCTCCGAGGTCCGGCCGCGGGCCGTGGTGGCCGCCGGGCCGGACTCGCGGCTGCTGCGGGCCGTGCTCGAGCCGGTCTGCCCGGTGCCCTTCGTCGCCTGGCCCGGACCCGGGCTCCCCGGCTGGGCCGGCAGCCTCGACCTCGTCGTGGTGCTCGCGCCCGAGGGACGCGACCAGGCGACCGCCGGTGCCGTGTCCGAAGCGGTACGGCGCGGCTGCCAGCTGGTGGTGTCCACGCCGGAGGGCTCCCTGGTCGCCGGGCACGCCGAGGGGCGCTACACCACGATGCTGCCGACCCAGACCGGCGACCAGCTCGCGATCGCGGTCGTGGTGCTCGACCTGCTGGACCGCCTGCACCTCGGTCCGCAGACCGACCCGAGCGTCGTGGCCGACGCCCTCGACGAGGTCGCCGTCACCTGCAGCCCGCTCAAGGACCTCGCCGTCAACCCGGCCAAGATCCTCGCCATCGGCATCGCGGACGCCAACCCCCTGCTGTGGGGCGGCACCGTCCTCGCCGCGCGGGCGGCGAGGCGGATCGCCGAGTCGATCCGCCGGGCGACCGGCCGGGCCGCCCTGGCCGCCGACGCCGAGCACCTGCTGCCGGTGCTCGAGCAGACGGCACCGGCCGACGTGTTCGCCGACCCCTTCGCCGACGAGGGGCAGGCGCGTCGTCCGGCCCTGGTCGTGCTCGACGACGAGTCCACGGACCCGACCGTGATCGAGACCCGCGACCGGCTCGTCCGGACCGCGCGAGACGCCGGGGTGCGCGAGGAGCGGATCGCCTCCGACGCGTCCAGCGACGTCGCCCGCTACGCCGCCATGCTCCTGACCGGCAACTACGCGGCGGCGTACCTGCGCGTGGGACTCGACGACTCGCCTCGCCGATAGCCTTCGCCCATGTCGACCGAAGGTGGCACCAGGGCAGTCGTCGCTGCCCTGCTGGCGAACACCGGGATCGCCCTGACGAAGTTCCTCGCCTTCGCGCTCACGGGCTCGTCGTCGATGCTGGCCGAGGCGATCCACTCGGTGGCCGACTCGGGCAACCAGCTCCTGCTGCTCCTCGGCGGCCGGCGCTCCCGTCGAGAGGCGACGGCCGAGCACCCGTTCGGCTACGGCCGCGAGCGCTACATCTACTCGTTCATCGTGGCGGTCGTGCTCTTCAGCGTCGGGGGGCTGTTCGCGCTCTACGAGGCCTACCACAAGGGCCAGGAGGTGAGGGAGCACCCGCACGACCTCGGTCAGCTCGACGGTCGCTGGTGGTGGGTCCCGATCGTGGTGCTGCTGGCCGCGATCGTGATGGAGTCCCTGAGCTTCCGCACCGCGATCCACGAGGCGAACCGCGACCGGGGCCGAGCCTCGATGGTGCAGTACATACGTCGTGCCAAGGCCCCCGAGCTGCCGGTGATCCTCCTCGAGGACTTCGCGGCGTTGACCGGGCTGGCGTTCGCCATGCTCGGCGTCGGGCTCACCCTGATCACGCGCAACCCCGTCTTCGACGTGATCGGCACCACGCTGATCGGCCTGCTGCTGGTGACCGTCGCCATCGTCCTCGCGCTCGAGACGAAGAGCCTGCTGCTCGGCGAGGCGGCCGACCCTGCTGCCCAGCAACGGATCCGCGACGCCATCACCGGCACCGACGGCATCGAGAGCATCATCCACATGCGCACGCTGCACCTCGGTCCCGACGAGCTCCTCGTGGCCGTGAAGGTGGCCGTCGTGGCCGGCGACTCGGCCGCGGACGTGGCCCGGGCGATCGATGCCGCGGAGTCCGCGACGCGCGCGGCGGAGCCCGTCGCGCGGGTGATCTACATCGAGCCCGACATCCGCCGGCCGGTGGCGGACGGAAACGCTTCGCCCCTCGTCTAGAATCACCTCGCGCCTTTCGCACGAGATCGTGGTCAGACGCACGCCGCCGAGGCACTA
>CAWCFR010000039.1:0-48701 GCA_963794725.1 uncultured Actinomycetota bacterium | reverse complement strand
CCGCGAGCTGCCGTGGACGCGTCGCGAGCGGAGCTTCGAGGAGCTGCACGCCTTCGACGCCGTGCTGGCGTGCTTCGAGACGCTCGCCCACCTCGAATTGCTCGGGCTCAGGGGTGACGTCCAGCGCACCGGTGGTGAGACGGTGGAGTTCGCGCCGCTCGGGAGCTGACCCAGGAGCTGACCCCAGGAGCTGACATGCCTGCTCGCACCGCCCCACTGCCCGAGACCGACGCGGTCACCCTGACCGACGGGGGGCTCGAGACCACCCTGGTCTTCCTCGACGGCCTCGACCTCCCCGACTTCGCGTCCTTCCCGCTGCTCGACGACGACGGGGCCAGGACGTACGTCGACCGGTACTTCCTGCCCTACCTCGACCTCGCCGAGCGCCGCGGGACCGGCTTCGTGCTCGACACCGCCACGTGGCGGGCCAACCCCGACTGGGGCCTCCGGCTCGGGTACGACGCCGAGGCGCTCGCCGAGGCCAACAGGCGCGCCGTCGACCACGCCCACCGCCTCGCCGAGACCCACCCGCAGGTGCCCACCGTCGTCAACGGGGTGGTCGGTCCGCGAGGGGACGGCTACGTCGTGGGGGAGACGATGAGCGCCGACCAGGCGGGGAGCTACCACGCCCTGCAGGCGCTGGCGTTCGCGTCCGCGGGAGCGCAGATGATGACGGCGGTGACGATGACCTACCCCGACGAGGCGGTCGGGGTCGTGGAGGCTGCCGCGGGCGTCGACCTTCCCGTCGTCGTCTCCTTCACGGTCGAGACCGACGGACGACTGCCGTCCGGGCTGGACCTCGGTGCGGCCATCCATGACGTCGACGAGCGCACCGGCGCTGCGGCGGCGTACTTCATGGTCAACTGCGCGCACCCCACCCACTTCGCGACCCTGCTCGACCCCGACGAGCCGTGGGTGTCCCGCGTGCAGGGGATCCGCGCCAACTCCTCGACGATGAGCCACGCCGAGCTCGACGTGGCCGAGGAGCTCGACCGTGGTGACGTGGCCGGCCTGGCGGGCCACTACGGCGACCTGCAGCGGAGACTGCCGCAGCTGCGCGTCGTCGGCGGCTGCTGCGGCACCGACATCGAGCACGTGACGGCGATCGCCGAGGCCCTGGCCTGACCGGCTAGGGTGGCCGGGTCCGACAGGGGAGCACCTACCGAGGTGCTGAGAGTGCGCAGCTGCGCAGACCCTTGAACCTGCTCCGGTTAGCACCGGCGAAGGGAGTCGAAATGGTCGTGCTGCGTGGGGTGCTCGCTGCCCTTCTCCTGCTCACGCTGGTCGGTTGCGGCAGCGGATCCGGTGGCGACTCGAAGACCCTCGTGGTCGCCACCCACGACAGCTGGGCGATGTCGAAGCCGGTGATGGCCGAGTTCACCAAGCAGACCGGCATCACCGTCAAGGTGCAGCCGCAGGGCGATGCGGGCGAGCTCACCAACCGGCTCGTGCTGACCAAGGACACCCCGACCGCCGACGGCTTCTACGGCATCGACAACACCTTCTCCAGCCGGGCGGTGGGCGCCGGCATCGTGGCGAAGGACGCCCTGACGCCGATCGACTACAGCGACGTGTGCGTCAACGTCGACGACAGCTGGTTCGCGAAGCGGAGGCTCACCCCACCGAAGACGTTGGACGACCTCACCGAGCCTGCGTACAAGAACCTCTTCGTCACGCCGGGCGCGACGACGTCCTCGCCCGGCCTCGCCTTCCTGCTCACCACGATCGCCGCGAAGGGCGACGGCTGGCAGTCCTACTGGAAGGCGTTGATGGCCAACGGCACCAAGATCGACGCCGGCTGGTCGGACGCCTGGGACGTCGACTACACCGCCGGGGGCGGCCACGGCACGCGGCCGATCGTGCTCTCGTACTCCTCGTCGCCGCCGGACACCGTGCCCAAGGGCGGGACCGCGCCGACGACCAGCGCGCTGCTCGACACGTGCTTCCGCCAGGTCGAGTACGCCGGCGTCCTCACCGGCTCGAAGCAGGCAGCGAGCATGCGGAAGTTCATCGCCTTCATGAGGGGCAAGGAGTTCCAGGCCGCCCTGCCGGAGCAGATGTACGTCTACCCGGCCGACAAGGCCGTCGCGCTGCCGGCCGACTGGAAGCAGTACGCCCCGGTGTCGCCGAAGCCGTACGTCGTCGACCCCGCCGAGGTGACCAAGAACCGCAGCACCTGGCTGCGGGAGTGGCGCGACCTGACCAGCCGATGAGGGGTCTCGACTCCGCTCGACCGGCAAGGGGGCTGGCGCTGACGAGGGCCGGGCTGACCGCGATCCCGCTCGTCGCGCTGCTCGTCTTCTTCGTCTACCCGGTGGCCGGGATGCTCGCTCGCGGGTTCTGGCCCGACGGCACCTTCGACCCCGCAGCCGTCCTGGAGGTGCTGGCGCGGCCGCGGGTGCACCGGGTGCTGTGGTTCACCCTCTGGTCGGCGACGCTGGCCACGCTGGTCTCGGTCGTGCTGGGTCTGCCCGTCGCGTTCGTGCTCCATCGCCTGCGCTTCCCCGGCCGCGACCTGCTGCGCGCCCTGGTGGTGGTGCCGTTCGTGCTGCCGACCGTGGTCGTCGGGGTCGCCTTCCGCCAGCTGATCGCGCCGGGTGGCCCCCTCGGCGGGATGCGGCTCGACGGCACCGCCGCGGCGATCGTGGCGGCCCTGGTCTTCTTCAACGTCAGCGTGGTGGTGCGCACCGTGGGCTCCTTCTGGGAGTCGCTCGACCCCCGGCGCGAGGAGGCCGCGGCGGCGCTGGGAGCCAGCCCGTGGCAGGTCCTGCGCACGGTCACCCTCCCCGCCCTGCTCCCCGGGGTCGTGTCAGCGGCCAGCGTGGTGTTCCTGTTCTGCGCCACCGCGTTCGGAGTCGTCCTGACCATGGGAGGACTGCGCTACTCCAACATCGAGACCGAGATCTACCTGCTGACCACCCAGGAGCTCGACCTCAGTGCGGCGGCCGCGCTGTCCCTCCTGCAGCTGCTCGTGATCACGGTGCTGCTCGCCCTCGCCGCGCGCACCCGCCGTGGCGCCGTACCGCTCGACCGCGCGGCTCGCCCGCTGCCGCGGCCGGGTCGGCGGCACCTCCCGGTGCTGCTGTGGACCGCAGGGGTGGTCGCCTTCCTGATGGCGCCGCTGGTCTCGCTGGTGGCTGGCCTCCTTGCGGGAGGGCAGCGGGTGGGGGCTGCGCAACTACCGCGCGCTCGGCACGACCGGCCAACGCAACGCGCTGCTCGTCCCCGCCGTGGAGGGGCTGCTCAACTCGCTCGAGTTCGCCGTCGTCGCGGCCGCGATCGCGATGCTGCTCGGCACGATCGTGGCGTTCGTCCTGACCCGCGGGACGGGGCGCTGGACCGGGGTCCTCGACGGGGTCTTCATGCTGCCGCTCGGCGTCTCCGCCGTGACGGTCGGCTTCGGCTTCCTGATCACCCTCGACCGCGCACCCCTCGACCTGCGCGGCTCGCTGCTGCTGGTCCCGATCGCGCAGGCCATGGTCGCCCTGCCGCTGGTGGTCCGCACCGTCGTCCCGGTGCTCCGGTCGGTCGACGACCGTCAGCGCCAGGCTGCCGCCTCACTGGGCGCCGGACCCTGGCGCGTGCTCCTGGCGGTCGACCTGCCGGTCGCCTGGCGCTCCCTGCTCGCCGCTGCCGGCTTCGCGCTGGCCGTCTCCCTGGGGGAGTTCGGGGCCACGAGCTTCCTGGCCCGTGAGGACCGGCCGACCCTCCCCGTGGTGATCTACCGCCTGGTCTCGCACCCGGGCGCGGCGAACTTCGGGATGGCCATGGCCGCCTCCGTCGTGCTCGCGGCCGCGACCACGCTGGTCATGCTCGCCGTGCAGCGGCTGCGGGTCGGGTCGGTGGGGTCCCTGTGAGCGCAGGGCTCGAGGTCTCCGGCATGACGGTGCGCTTCGGCGACACCGTGGCCGTCGACGACGTCGATCTCGCCGTCCCGGCTGGCACGGTGCTCGCCGTCCTCGGGCCCTCCGGCTGCGGCAAGTCCACCCTGCTCCGAGCGGTCGCGGGCCTGGAGCGCCCCACGGCCGGCACCACGTCGTACGACGGGCACGACCTCGCCCGCACGCCGGTGCACCGCCGCGGGTTCGCCCTGATGTTCCAGGACGGCCAGCTCTTCCCCCACCTCGACGTGGCCGCCAACGTCGCCTACCCGCTGCGGCTGCGGCACGTGCCCCGCGACGAGCGAGGGGGTCGCGTCGCCGAGCTGCTCGACCTCGTCGGGCTGGAGGGGTACGACGACCGGGAGGTCACCACCCTCTCGGGAGGCGAGCGCCAGCGGGTCGCGCTGGCGCGGGCCCTGGCCGTCGAGCCCCGGATGCTGCTCCTCGACGAGCCGCTCAGCGCCCTCGACCGTGGGCTGCGCGAGCGGCTGGCGACCGAGCTGCGCGAGATCCTCGCCGCCGCCGGTGTCACGGCGATGCTGGTCACCCACGACCACGAGGAGGCCTTCGCCGTCGCCGACCGGATGGCGGTGATGCGCGAAGGCCGGATCGTCCAGCACGGCTCGCTCGAGGAGGTCTGGAGCCACCCCGCGGACGCCTGGACCGCCCGGTTCCTGGGCTATTCGCGCGTGCTCGACGGCGCAGCCCGCCGTCGCGTCTCCGCGAGGTGGCGGCGCCGGAGGAGCGCTGGACGTCCGTGGCGCTGCGCCGCTCGGCCCTGCGCGTCGACCCGGCCGGGCCGCTGACGGCCACCGTGACCGAGGCGCGGGTGACCCCGGAGCAGGTGCGCCTCGAGCTCGAGGTGGACGGCATCGGGCCGATGTCCGGCGTGGCCGACCGCGGCAGCGGCGTGGAAGTCGGTGCGCTGGTGCGACTGTCGCTCGACCGCTCCCGGCTCGCCGCCCTGTCCGCGTAGCGCCGGCGGGAAAATCGAGTTTCGCGGGTCTCCTAGAATCCGGGTGTGACGCGCAAGGCTTATGCACCCATGGTGACCATCGCCGTGTTCATGGGTGTCCTCGCGATCGTCACCGGCAAGGTGGTCGGCTACCCGCTGCGCGACCCCGACGGCTTCCTCGGCCCGGCCTGGGTGCGGCTGCCGCTCCTGCTCCTCGGCGCCTTCGCCATCGACATCATCCCGCGCACGCTGTGGCGGGCCCGCGGCCGCGTCCGGCGCTTCCGCGCCGAGGGCCGCCTGCTGATCCGCGAGCACTGGACCCGCGAGCGGATCACCCTCGTGGTGCTGGGCCTGATCTGCTTCTACGTCACCTACGTCAGCTACCGGAACCTGAAGAACTTCCTGGTCTTCGTGCGCGGTCGCCAGACCCACCGGGGCGACCTGGCGCTGCACAAGCTCGACCGCTGGCTGCTCTTCGGCCACGACCCGGGCATCCTGCTGCACGACCTGCTGGGCACGTCGATCTCGGCCCAGGTCCTCAGCGTGGTCTACCTGTTCTTCCTGCCGATGGTGCCGATCTCGGTCACGGTGTGGCTGGTCTGGTCGCGCAACGTGAGCTTCGGCTACTGGTTCGTGACCGCGCAGTGCATCGCGTGGACGTTGGGTACGGCGAGCTACTACATGATCCCGACGATGGGTCCGAACTTCGCGTTCGAGTGGATCTACAAGGCGGTCAACGACACCGGGGCGGGAGCACTGGTCGAGTCCCTGTGGTGGGGCCGGCAGAGCGTGCTGCGAGATCCGTTCGCCAACGGCGTGCAGTCGGTGGCCGGGTTCGCCTCGCTGCACGTGGCGATCACCCTGCTGATGGCGCTGATCGGGCAGTACACCCTGCGCCACCGGGCCTTCAAGATCATCCTCTGGGTCTACATGGGCCTCACGGTGCTCTCCACGACGTACTTCGGCTGGCACTACATCGCCGACGACATCGCCGGCGCGATGATCGCGTTCATCGCCTTCTACCTCGGTGGCATCGCCTCCGGGCAGAAGTTCGACGCCCACGGGCGGCACTCGCACCCGACGACGACCACCAAGGACGTCCCGGTCGACGAGCGGGAGACGGTCGGCTCCTGAGCAGGAGTTTCATAATCACATCGATGTGATTGTCAAGCCGACACGCAGATTACGCCGGTGTAATTCGCGTATTCGTGTTCCATGTGTGACTGGTGACGCCTAACGTCCTATATGTCTCGTACCGAGTGGAGCGGTGCCGGACTGTCGACCGAGAGGTGCGATTCACCGTGCGACCCGCCGTCCGGCTGGCCCTGGCCTTCGCCACGACCATCGCCGTGACCCTTCCGGTTGCCGGACCCCTGATCGGGCCGGCGGTCGCCGCCCCCGCGCCGCACCCGGCCAACCCGACCTCACCCGCGATGCCGAGCCAGGCCCAGGTGGACAAGGCGAAGAAGGACGTCGCCGACAAGAAGCTGAGCGTCCAGCAGATCGAGGACCGGCTCGCCTCGGCACAGGCCGAGATGGAGGCCGCCTCGCAGGCCGCCGAGATCGCCTTCGAGAAGTACAACGGCGCGCGCTGGGAGCTCCAGCAGGCGCGCCTGCAGACCCGGCGAGCCCAGGCGGCCTCGAAGAAGGCGGCCGGGGACGTGGTGGCCGAGCGCGGCGGGATCGTCCAGCTCGTCACCGAGAGCTACCAGAACGGCACCGACCTCACCACCGCGACGGCGCTGATGAGCGACGAGGGCCCGGCCGGCCTGATGAACCGCTACGGCGTCGTGCAGAGCGCCGGCGACTCGATGCAGGCCGCCTACGACCGCTTCAAGGTGGCCTCCGCGAAGGCGAAGACCTACGCCGCGCGGGCCGCGAAGGCCGAGAAGCACCAGCAGTCCCTGGCCGTCGAGGCCAAGCAGCTCGCCGCTTCCGCGGGCCAGGCGGCAGCCAACGCCGGTGCGGTGACCAGCCAGATCGCGGACCAGAGGCAGCAGCTCGTGCAGGCCCTGGCCAAGGCGCAGAACATCTCCGTCGAGCTCGCCGGCAAGCGCACCAAGGCGCTGGAGGCGATCGCCCGTCAGAAGGCCGCCGAGGCGCGCAAGGCCAAGGAGGAGGCTCTCCAGGCCGAGCTGCTGAAGAAGGCGAAGGAAGCCCAGAAGAAGGCGGCCGACTCCAAGAAGCACCAGCCGAAGGACTCCTCCGACGGCGGCGACGGCAGCGGCGGCACCGTCCCTCCCGCCGTTGACCTCAGCACCCCCGCCGGTGGTCAACCCGGCCCCGAACCAGGCCGTGGCCATCCAGCGCACCATCGCCTACGCCAAGGCCCAGCTCGGCCGTCCCTACCAGTGGGCCGCCGCCGGTCCCGCGACCTTCGACTGCTCGGGCCTGACCATGCAGGCCTGGGCCCGCGGAGGCATCCGGCTGCCGCACTACTCGGTCGCGCAGTTCCAGCAGAGCACCCGGATCAGCATGGTCGACGCCAAGGCGGGCGACCTCCTGTTCTGGAGCAGCAACGGCAGCCCCAGCGGCATCCACCACGTCGCGCTGTACCTCGGCGGCGGCCAGTTCATCGAGGCTCCGCACACCGGCGCGAACGTCCGCTACAACTCGATCTACAACTGGTACCCGGACTTCGTCGCGCGACCCTGACGGCTTCCGGCACGATGTGCCCATGCCCAAGAGCGATCCGCCTGTCGTCGACGTCCCCTCCCTGACTGCCCTGCTCGACGGGCACTACGGCGAGATCCGCCAGATGGTCCGCAAGGAGCTCGCGCAGCACGCCGGGATCCTCGACGACGCGATCGACCTGCCCCGCGACGAGTTCCGCGAGCGGGTGCTCGAGCTCGTCAAGGAGATGGCCGCCACCGGGTCGTCCGGTCTCGGCTTCCCCACGAAGTACGGCGGGGGCGGCGACATCGGCGCCTCCATCGCGGCGTTCGAGACGCTGGGGTTCGGTGACCTCTCCGTGCTGGTCAAGGTCGGCGTGCAGTTCGGCCTCTTCGGTGGGGCGATCCTGCAGCTCGGCTCCGAGCACCACCACGACGCCTACCTCGCCGACCTGGTCAGCGGCGAGCTGATGGGCTGCTTCGCGATGACCGAGACGGGTCACGGCTCCAACGTGCAGTCGCTCGGCACCGTCGCGACGTACGACGCCGGGACCGACGAGTTCGTGATCACGACGCCCGACGACTACTCGCGCAAGGACTACATCGGCAACGCCGCCGCGCACGCCCATGCCGCCGTGGTCTTCGCCCAGCTCGAGATCGACGGCACCGGCCACGGCGTGCACGCCTTCGTCGTCCCCATCCGGGACAAGAAGCTCAAGGTGCTCGACGGCGTGCGCGTCGAGGACGACGGCCCGAAGATCGGGCTCAACGGCGTGGACAACGGCCGGCTCTGGTTCGACCACGTGCGGGTGCCGCGCACCAACCTGCTCAACCGCTACGCCGACGTCGACGAGGGCGGCGCCTACCACTCGCCGATCGAGAACCCCGACCGCCGCTTCTTCACCATGCTCGGCACGCTGATCCAGGGGCGGGTGTGCGTGGGCGGTGCCGGGATCACGGCCAGCAAGACCGCGCTCGCGCTCGCGATCAAGTACGCCAACGTGCGGCGGCAGTTCGGCTCGCCGGACACCGACGACGAGGAGCTGCTGCTCGACTACGGCATGCACCAGCGCCGGCTGCTGCCGCTGCTGGCCCGCACCTACGCGCTGCACTTCGCCCAGGAGATCCTGCTCACCGAGCTGCACAACGTGCTCTCGACCACCGACGCCCCGGAGCGGCAGCGGCGCGCGCTCGAGTCGCGGGCCGCGGGCACCAAGGCGCTCGGCACCTGGCACGGCAGCCGCACCGTCCAGGAGTGCCGCGAGGCGTGCGGCGGGGCCGGCTACCTGATGGCCAACCGGCTCGGCTCGATGCGCGCCGACATCGACGTGTTCACCACGTTCGAGGGCGACAACCACGTGCTCCTGCAGCTGGTGGCCAAGGGCCTGCTCACCGACTTCTCCTCCAGCTTCAGCGACCTCGACCAGATGGGCATGGTCCGCTTCGTCGCGGGGCTGGCCGTCGACACCGTCGTCGAGCGGACCGCCGTGCACAAGCTGCTCGAGCGGATCAAGGACGTGCTGCCGGGCGGCGACGACGACGAGTGGGACAGCGAGTCGGGGATCCTCGACCGGCAGTACCACCTCGCGATGCTGCGCTGGCGCGAGGAGCACATCCTGGGCAGCGTGGCCCGGCGGCTCAAGCGTGGGATGGACCGCGGCATGGACCCGGTCGCGGTGTTCAGCCAGGTGCAGGACCACGTCATCGCCCTGGGCAGCGCCCACATCGAGCGCCTGGTCCTCGAGGCGTTCGTCGACAAGCTCGAGCCGATGGCCGACAGCGAGAACAAGCGGACGCTCGAGCTGGTCTGCGACCTGTTCGCGCTGTCCACGATCGAGGCGGACCGCGGCTGGTGGATGGAGCACGGCCGGCTCTCCAGCCAGCGCTCCAAGGCGATCACCCGCGAGGTGGGCGAGCTCTGCCGCACGCTGCGTCCGATCGCGGAGGACCTCGTCGACGGCTTCGGCGTACCCCCGGAGATGCTCGACGCCGAGATGCTGCAGGACGCCCGTGCCAGCGAGTCCTCTCGCCGGTCGAGCTGAGTCGAGACCTGCATGCTCGACCGCCTGCGGATCCCCGGCCTCGGCGGCTGGGGCGAGGACCCCCTCTGGGGACGCATCTACGACTGGACCGTCGAGCACCCCCAGCCCGGTGGGACGCTCTGGCGGTTCGGCATCGGCAGCGAAGCGGCGCGCGCTCGAGTCGCGGGCCGCGGGCACCAAGGCACTCGGCACCTGGCACGGCAGCGCACCATCCAGGAGTGCCGCGAGGCGTGCGGCGGGCCGGCTACCTGATGGCCAACCGGCTCGGCTCGATGCGCGCCGACATCGACGTGTTCACCACGTTCGAGGGCGACAACCACTGCTGCTGCAGCTCGTCGCCAAGGCCTGCTCACCGACTTCTCCTCCAGCTTCAGCGACCTCGACCAGATGGCATGGTCCGCTTCGTCGCCGGGCTGGCCGTCGACACCGTCGTCGAACGCACCGCCGTGCACAAGCTGCTCGAGCGGCTCAAGGACGTGCTGCCGGGCGGCGACGACGAGTGGGACAGCGAGTCGGGGATCCTCGACCGGCAGTACCACCTCGCGATGCTGCGCTGGCGCGAGGAGCACATCCTCGGCAGCGTGGCCCGGCGGCTCAAGCGCGGCATGGACCGCGGCATGGACCCGGTCGCGGTGTTCAGCCAGGTGCAGGACCACGTCATCGCCCTGGGCAGCGCCCACGTCGAGCGCCTGGTGCTCGAGGCGTTCGTCGACAAGCTGGAGCCGATGGCCGACAGCGAGAACAAGCGGGTGCTCGAGCTGGTCTGCGACCTGTTCGCGCTGTCCACGATCGAGGCCGACCGCGGGTGGTGGATGGAGCACGGCCGCCTCTCCAGCCAGCGCTCCAAGGCGATCACCCGCGAGGTCGGCGAGCTGTGCCGCACGCTGCGCCCGATCGCGGAGGACCTCGTCGACGCCTTCGGCGTACCCCCGGAGATGCTCGACGCCGAGATGCTCCAGGACGCCCGCGCCAGCGAAGGCCGTCGCAGTGCCTGACGTGGTGCTCGACCGCCTGCGGATCCCCGGCCTCGGCGGCTGGGGCGAGGACCCGCTCTGGGGACGCATCTACGACTGGACCGTCGAGCACCCCCAGCCCGGCGGGACGCTCTGGCGGCTCGGCATCGGCAGCGAGCTCTCGCTGCTGTACGCCGCGGCGGCGGAGATCGGTCGTCAACCGGCCGGCTCCTCGGTGCTCGACGTGCCCGTGGGTGGCGGGGTGGCCCTGCGCGGGCTGCGTCGCGGCCAGGGCGTGCGCTACGTGGCCGCCGACATCTCCCAGGCGATGCTGGACCGGACGATGGACGCCGCCCGGGAGCGTGGGGTGGCCGGCCAGGTCGAGCCGGTCATCGCCGACGTCGGCAGGCTCCCGTTCGGCGACGGCGAGTTCGACCTCGTGGTGTCCTTCACCGGCCTGCACTGCTTCCCCGACCCGCACCAGGCCGTGCGCGAGATGATCCGCGTCCTGCACCCGGGCGGGGCCCTGACGGGCAGCACCCTGCTCAACGACGCGGGGGTGCGGTACCTGCCGATGCGTGCCGTCGGCCGGTTCGCCGGCCTGCTGGGCCCGGGCGTCACCGGCGACGACGTACGCCGCTGGCTGGGCGCCTCGGGGCTCACCGAGGTCACCGTCGAGAGCTCCGGCGCGATGGCCTACTTCCGCGGCGTGAAGCCGTAGTCCCGCCCACCAGGTCGCCGAACCGCTCGCCGATGAGCTGGTGGGAGTCGCCGTCCGGGTGCAGCCCGTCGGGGAGCGGGGTGGTGGCGGCGTCCGCCTCGCCGTAGAGGGAGAGCCCGTCCACCAGGTGCAGCCGTGAGTCGGCCGGCGAGCGCTGCGCGACGACCCTGGCGAGCTCGGCGCGGACGACCTCGAGGGTGAGCTTGCCGGCAGCCACCTCGGCCGGGTCGCCGCTGGCGACGAACCGCAGCTCACCGGTCGACATGTCCGGGAGCGAGGGACCTGGAGTGGCCTCGTGCGTCTCGCCGTAGAACGGGGACACCACGAGCAGGGGCGTGTCCGGGTGACCCTCGCGGATCGTGTCGAGGAAGCCGTGCACGGCCGGGACGAACGCACGCAGCCGCATCACGTCGCCGTTGACGATGTTGATGCCCAGCTCGAGGCTGATCAGGTCGGCCGGGGTGTCCCGGATGACCCGCGCCACGAACGGGTCGAGCATGGCGCTCCCGGCGTACCCGAGGTTGAGCAGGTCCAGGCCCGCGCGCCGGGCCGCCACCGCCGGCCAGGTGCCGGTGGGGTGGGTGGCGTTGGATCCCTGGCTGATCGAGCTGCCGTGGTGCAGCCACCGGGGGCCGCCGGGGATGAGCGGCTCGACGGGTGCATCGGTCGCGGAGGGCGACCAGCTCGGTGGTCTCGTCGTGGGGCAGCCAGATCTCGACGTCCTTCGGCTCGTCGGACAGGCCCGTGAACCGCACCGTCCCCGCGGGGCCGCGGGTCAGCTCCATCGAGCCGCTCATCATGTCGATGACCAGCGTGTCGCCGCCGGCGACGACGGCCTGGGCGACCAGCCGCCCGTCGACGACCAGGTCGTAGTGGCCGTCCGGCCGCGGCGGCGTGCCGGCGTACACGCGCTTGGTCCCGACGGCGTCCACCTCGACGGTGGTCGCACGGGTGCGGAAGGCCAGGCGCACGCCGGAGGGCTGGCCCTCGGCCATGGCGAGCTGGGGGTCGGCGTACCGGCGGGCCCAGGCCGGCAGCCGGTGCGGGAGGACGCCGCGGTCCGTCGTCTCCAGCTCGAGGGCGCCGTGCAGCAGCGCACCGAGGTCCGTCGTCGTCCCGTGGTCGTCCATGGTCCGAGGATGCCGCACCGGCTCAGTGATCCTTCGTGCTCCTCGGCGCGCTTGAAGGAGGCACGCACCTCGGCCTCGGCCTCGGCGCGGCCGACCCAGTTGGCGCCGTCGACGGACTTGCCGGGCTCGAGGTCCTTGTAGACCTCGAAGAAGTGCTGGATCTCCAGGCGGTCGAACTTGGAGACGTGGTTGATGTCGCGCAGGTGCTCCAGGCGCGGGTCGGTCTCCGGCACGCACAGCACCTTGTCGTCGCCGCCGGCCTCGTCGGTCATCCGGAACATGCCGATCGCGCGGCACTTGATCAGGCAGCCCGGGAAGGTCGGCTCCTGGAGCAGCACGAGCGCGTCGAGCGGGTCGCCGTCGAGGCCGAGGGTGTTCTCGATGAACCCGTAGTCGGCCGGGTACTGCGTCGAGGTGAACAGCGTGCGGTCGAGCCGGATCCGTCCCGGACTCGTGGTCGACCTCGTACTTGTTGCGCTGACCCTTCGGGATCTCCACGAGTACGTCGAACTCCACTGCACTGCCTTCCCGTCGTCCTGCGCTCTGCGTCGCTAGTCTCGCGCACAACCCCCGGTACGCGCACGTCGAGAGGAGGACAGCAGCACGTGGAACGTCGAGCCCCCTGGCCAGTGCGCTGGCTCGCGGAGATCCTCGTCCTCGTGCTCCTGGCCTTCGGAGTCGCGGCCGCGCGCTTCGACCTGGGCGATCGCTGGTTCGGCTGGGGCCCCGACCCGAAGACCGAGCCCGCCGCCGTCGCGCCGCCCGAAGGGCTGCGGCTGCCGCAGGAAGCGGCCGCCGGGCCGGTCAGCACGCCGCCCGCCGTACGCCCGGCCGATCCTGCGCGGGTGGCGGCCGCCATCCGCCCGATGCTGCCGCGCCGCGGCGTCCTGGGCCGGCACGTCGGCGTGCTCGTCACCGACCTCGCGTCGGGTCGGGCGCTGTTCCGCTCGGGCGCCTCGACGATCACCCCGGCCAGCACCACCAAGCTGCTCACCAGCACCGCCGCGCTGGAGTCGCTCGGCCCGATGGCCCGGTTCCGCACGACGGTGCGCTGGGACGCCGCGCACCGGCGGCTCGTCCTGGTCGGTGGCGGCGACCCGTTCCTGGCGAGCAGCCCGCGCGCGGGTGCCGGACCGCGCTACCCGCACAAGGCCGACGTCGCCACCCTGGCGCAGGCGGCGGCCCGCCGGCTGCGCGCGATGCACGTACGGCGGGTGTCGCTGGCCTACGACGACTCCTCCTTCTCCGGCCCGGCGGTCAACCCCACCTGGCCCGCCACCTACCTCCCCGAGAGCGTCGTGTCCCCGATCAGCGCGCTGTGGGTCGACGAGGGCCACGCGCCGGGCGGCGAGGGCTTCGTGGCCGACCCCGCCGCCGAGGCCGCGCGGGTCTTCGGGGACGCCCTGCGCGCGCGCCGGCGTGCGAGGTCGGCCGCCGAAGGCCGTCCGGGGCAGCGGCCGGACCGGGCGCCGTCGAGGTCGCGTCGGTCTCCAGCGCCCCGCTCGGCCAGATCGTCGAGCGCACCCTCGAGGTCAGCGACAACCAGGCCGCCGAGGTGCTCGCCCGCCACGTCGGTCTCGCCGAGAAGCAGGAGGGCTCGTTCGCGGCCGGCACCGCAGAGCGTCCTCGAGGTGCTGCACCGCCTCGGCGTGGACGTCTCCGGCGACAAGCTCTACGACGGCAGCGGCCTGTCCCGCCTCGACCGGCTCACCACCGACACGCTGGACCACGTCGTCCGGCTGGCCACCAGCCGCGAGCACCCGGAGCTGCGCTCGGTGATGACCGGGCTGCCCGTGGCCGGCTTCACCGGGTCGCTGACCTACCGCTTCGACAAGGGCCCGGTCGAGGCCAAGGGGCGGGTCCGGGCCAAGACCGGCACGCTCACCGGCGTGCACGCGCTGGCCGGGCTGGCCGACGACGCGACCGGCGCCCGGATGGTCTTCGTGGTCGTCGCCGACCGGGTCCGGCTGCTCAAGAACCTCGAGGCGCAGACGCTGATCGACCGCATCGCCGGCGCCCTGGGCGCGTGCAGGTGCGGGGTAGGTTCGACGCCATGAGTCAACCCAGACCCCCCATGGTCGACTGGGACCTCGCCGTCAGGGTGGGGTCCCGTCTCGTCGGTGAGGGTCCGCACGTGTCCCGGGCCGAGGCCGTCGCGGTCGTCGAGGAGCTGCGCGAGGGCGCCGACCGCTCCACCCCGCTGGTGCGGGAGTACACCGGCCTGGTCGCCACCGAGCGGACGGCGCCGGTGCTGGTGGTCGACCGTCCCGGCTGGATCCAGGCCAACACCGACGGGTTCGCGCCATCTCGGCGCCGCTGATCGAGAAGCTGACGGCGTCGCAGGGCGCGCCGGGCTCGTTCGACCGAGGCCATCGGCTCCCGGATCACCGGTGCCGAGCTGGGCGCGATGCTGGGCTTCCTCGGCTCGAAGGTGCTCGGCCAGTTCGACCCGTTCCACGACCGCCCCGGCGAGCAGGGCCGGCTGCTGCTGGTGGCGCCCAACATCGTGCACGTCGAGCGCGAGCTCGGCGTCGACCCGCACGACTTCCGGCTCTGGGTGTGCCTGCACGAGGAGACCCACCGGGTGCAGTTCACCGCGGTGCCGTGGATGACCGACCACCTGCGCTCGGAGATGGACTCGATCATCGGCAGCGTCCAGACCGACCCCGCGCGAGCTCGTCCGCGACCTCGGCTCAGAAGATCGGCGACCTGCGTCTCCGGCAAGACCGACGGCAGCCTGCTCGACCTGTTCGGCACGCCCGGAGCAGAAGGAGATCATCGAGCGGGTCACCGGGGTGATGAGCCTGCTCGAGGGCCACGCCGACGTGGTGATGGACGGCGTCGGGCCCGAGGTGATCCCGAGCGTCGCCGAGATCCGCCGCAAGTTCACCCAGCGCCGCAAGGGCGTCGGCGGCCTCGACCGGCTGCTGCGCAGGCTGCTGGGGCTGGACCAGAAGATGGCGCAGTACCGCGACGGCGCCGTGTTCGTCCGCGCCGCCGTCGACAAGGTCGGCATGGAGGGCTTCAACGCCGTCTGGGCCGCCGCCGGAGAACCTGCCCGACCAAGAAGGAGATCCTCGACCCGTCGCTCTGGATCGCCCGCGTCCACGGCTGAGCTCTGACATGGCGCTCGATCCTGCCCGGCGCGGCGACCCGGCTCGCCGTACGGCCGTGCTTCGGGCCGGACTGGGGCGACCGGTGCTGGTCGCCTGCTCGGGCGGCGCCGACTCGCTGGCGCTGCTGGCAGCCGCCGTCTTCGAGGGTCACAAGGCCGGCGTGCGGGTGGTCGGCGCCGTGGTCGACCACGGGCTCCAGGAGGGCTCGGCCGAGCACACCGCGCGGGTGGTGGCGCAGATGGCGGCGCTCGGCGTCGACGAGACCGCGTCACCAGCGGGTCACCGTCGACCCGGGGCCGGCCGGGATCGAGGCCGCGGCGCGGGAGGCCCGGTACGCCGCGCTGGCGCAGCTCGCCGACCACTTCGGGCTCGCGGTCGTGCTGCTCGGGCACACCCTCGACGACCAGGCCGAGACCGTGCTGCTCGGCCTGGCCCGCGGCTCGGGCGGCCGCTCGCTGCAGGGGATGCGGCGCACGTCTCGGTCGGTGGTACTGTTCTCCGGCCCTTCCTCGACCTGACCCGCGACGCAGACCGAGGCCGCCTGCCGCGCCGACGGCATCGAGTGGTGGACCGACCCGCACAACGACGACCCGCGCTTCCCCGCGTCCCGCGTCCGGCACACGGTGCTGCCGGTGCTCGAGCGCGAGCTGGGCCCGGGCGTCGCCGCGGCCCTCGCCCGGACCGGCGGAGCAGCTGCGCGAGGACATGGACCTCCTCGAGCGGCCGAGCTGCGGCGCTACGAGCGCGCCCGCGCTGCCGGACGGCCTCGACCTGGACCGCGCTCGACGACGCCGGCCGCGGCGATCCGGAGCCGCGTGCGTCCGCCGCGCCGCGCTCGACGCCGGCGCGATCGCCTCCGAGCTCTCCCTCGACCACGTGCTCGCGGTCGCTCGGCCTGCTCGGCACCCACGGCGCAGAAGCCGTCCAGCTCCCCGGCCACGTCACCGCGTACGCCGACGGCGCGTGCTCCGCTTCCGCCCGCACCAATTCCGGCGCTAGTCCAGGACGTCGAGCCCTTCGAGGTCGCCGTCCGGAGGCCCGAACGTCCTGGACTATCCGTGCTCCGAGTCAGATGGCGGCGGCGAGCAGCTCGAGGGTCTCCTCGCGGGCGGGGGCGGCGTCGGCGCGGGGTGCCCGCGACGGCGCCGGCGACCGGGTGGAGCATCACCTCGTCCACGTCGTACGTCGAGGCCAGGTCGTGCAGCTGCTTGGCGGCCGAGGCCGGCGTGCCGACCACCCAGCGGGTGAGCATCGACTCGGCGAGCGCCCGGTGCGCGTCCGGGATCGGCGCGGCCAGTGCCTCCTCGACCAGCCGCTGGGCCGGCAGCTTGCCGCCGGTGCGCAGCGCGACCATCGAGGTCAGGTTGGGCAGCACCAGCCGGTCGGCCTCCTCCTGGGTCGGCGCGACCACCACGTTGACGGTCAGGAACGTCCGCGGCTCGGCGAGGTGCTCCGAGGGCTGGAACTGCGAGCGGTAGAGCGCGAGCGCCTCGGCGGTGCCGTGGCCGGAGAAGTGGTGCGCGAAGACGTAGGGCAGCCCGCGGTCGGCCGCGAGCTGCGCCGAGTAGTCCGAGGAGCCGAGCAGCCACACCGGCGGCGGCGCGATCGCGTGCGGGGTGGCGTTCAGCGGGTGCAGCCGGCCGTTGACCTGGAGGCCGACGCCGCCGGGGCTCATCATCGAGATCACGTTGTCGACGTACGACGGGAACTGCGCGACCGCCTCGTCCGAGACGCCGCCCGCCCCGTGGCGCAGCGCCCACGACGTCACCGGGTCGGTGCCCGGGGCGCGGCCGATGCCGAGGTCGATCCGGCCGGGGTAGGCCGCCTCGAGCAGCGCGAACTGCTCGGCGACCACCAGCGGGCGCGTGGTTGGGCAGCATCACGCCGCCCGAGCCGACGCGGATCCGCTCGGTCGCGGCGGCGACCATCGCGATCAGCACCGGCGGGTTGGTCGCGGCCACGGCCGGCATGTTGTGGTGCTCGGCCAGCCAGTACCGCTCGAAGCCGAGGCTCGTCGGCCACCTGCGCGAGCCGGCGGGTCGCCGCGAGGGCGTCGCCGGTGGTCTGGTCGGAGCGCACGGGCACGAGGTCGAGGACGGAGAGGCGCATGCCGGGACAACGCCCGGATCTCGAGCGTCTGCTTCCCGTGTGGCACGCTGACGCCCATGGACGCAGCCGACGTCGAGGGCGACCTGGTCAACATCCTGTTCACCGAGGAGCAGATCCAGGAGCGGCTCGGCGAGCTGGCCCAGCAGATCGAGGCCGACTACGAGGGCCAGGACCTGCTCATCGTCGGCGTCCTCCGCGGCGCGGTGATGGTGATGGCCGACATCGCGCGCGCGTTCAACCGGCACGTCGAGATGGACTGGATGGCGGTCTCGTCGTACGGCTCGGGCACCAAGAGCTCCGGCGTCGTGCGCATCCTCAAGGACCTCGACACCGACATCACCGGCCGGCACGTGCTGATCGTCGACGAGATCATCGACACCGGCCTGACGCTGAGCTGGCTGACCGCCAACCTCGCCTCGCGCAACGCCGCCTCGGTCGAGATCTGCACCCTGCTGCGCAAGCCCGAGGCGCTGCAGATGCAGGTCGACGTGAAGTACGTCGGCTGGGACATCCCGAACGAGTTCGTCGTCGGCTACGGCCTCGACTACAACGAGCGCTACCGCAACCTGCGCGACATCGGCACGCTCGCGCCGCACGTCTACTCCTGAGGACCGGCGAGTCGGCGTGACGTCGCGCGAGTGACGGCTCGTCGCCGGTCGACTCGTGGAGCGACCTGAGAGTATGACGCGCGTGAAGCAAGTTCCTCCGCAGTCCCTGGTTCTGGATCGTCGTCGCCGCTGTCGGCGTCTCATCGCCCTGCAGTTCCTCGTGCCCAACGGCGGCTACAAGGAGGTCAAGACCTCCACGATGGTCAAGGACATCAACGACGGCGAGCGTCAAGGAGATCACCTTCATGGACGGCGGCAACCAGCAGATCCTGGCCACCCTGGACAACGGCGACAAGGTCATCGCCACCTGGGTCGACCGGCCAGCAGCGCGCCCTGGTCAGGCGAGGTCGCAGGACGCAGGACGACAAGGGCACGATCGAGAAGTACAACGTCCAGAACCCCAAGCCGAGCATCCTCGGCTCGATCCTGGCGACGCTGCTCCCGTTCGTGCTGATCGTCGGTGCTGTTCCTGTTCCTGATGAACCAGGTGCAGGGCGGCGGCGGCCGGGTGATGCAGTTCGCCAAGTCCAAGGCCAAGCTGATCAGCAAGGACATGCCGAAGACGACGTTCGCCGACGTCGCCGGCTGCGAGGAGGCCATCGAGGAGCTCGGCGAGATCAAGGAGTTCCTCCAGGAGCCGGCGAAGTTCCAGGCCGTCGGCGCCAAGATCCCCAAGGGCGTGCTGCTCTACGGCCAGCCCGGCACCGGCAAGACCCTGCTCGCCCGCGCCGTCGCCGGCGAGGCCGGCGTGCCGTTCTACTCGATCTCCGGCTCCGACTTCGTCGAGATGTTCGTCGGCGTCGGCGCCAGCCGGGTGCGCGACCTGTTCGAGCAGGCCAAGGAGAACGCCCCGGCGATCGTCTTCATCGACGAGATCGACGCCGTCGGGCGGCACCGCGGCGCCGGCATGGGCGGCGGCCACGACGAGCGCGAGCAGACCCTGAACCAGCTGCTGGTGGAGATGGACGGCTTCGACGTCCGCGGCGGCGTCATCCTGATCGCGGCGACCAACCGTCCCGACATCCTCGACCCGGCGCTGCTGCGCCCGGGCCGCTTCGACCGCCAGATCTCCGTCGACGCCCCCGACCTCGACGGCCGCGAGCAGATCCTCAACGTCCACGCGCGCGGCAAGCCGATGGCGCCCGACGTCGACCTCGTCTCGGTCGCCCGTCGTACGCCGGGCTTCACCGGTGCCGACCTGGCCAACGTGCTCAACGAGGCGGCGCTGCTGACCGCCCGCGAGAACAAGAAGCTGATCGACAACTACGCCCTCGACGAGGCGATCGACCGCGTCATCGCGGGCCCGCAGAAGCGCACCCGCCTGATGAGCGAGAAGGAGAAGCTGCTCACCGCCTACCACGAGGGCGGCCACGCGCTGGTCGCCGCGGCGATGCCCGGCAGCGACCCGGTGCACAAGGTCACGATCCTGCCGCGCGGCCGGGCGCTGGGCTACACGATGGTGCTGCCCGACGAGGACAAGTACTCCCAGACCCGCTCGGAGATGCTCGACAAGCTCGCCTACATGATGGGCGGGATGGCGGCCGAGGAGCTGATCTTCCACGACGTCACCTCCGGCGCCGGCAACGACATCGAGAAGGCCACCCACCTGGCCCGGGCGATGGTCACCCAGTTCGGCATGAGCCGAGAAGGTCGGCGCCATCAAGCTGGGCGAGAACAACGCCGAGCCGTTCCTCGGCCGCGACATGGGCCACCAGCGCAACTACTCCGAGGAGGTCGCCGGCGTCATCGACGAGGAGATCAAGAACCTCATCGCCTCCGCCCAGCAGGAGGCCCACGACGTGCTGGACCTGAACCGCGAGGTGCTGGACTCGCTCGTGCTGGCCCTGATGGAGAAGGAGACCCTCGACAAGGAGCAGGTCGCCGAGGTCTTCAAGCCGCTGCAGCGGCGCCCGGTGCGTCCGGCGTGGACCGGCTCTCCCGACCGCTCGCCCTCCGACGTCCCGCCCGTCGAGATCCCCGAGAAGGTGCGCGCGGCCGCCGCCAACGGCGCCCGCCCCGACGAGGACGAGGGCGCGGTCGTGATCACGCCCCCGGGCGCTGGCGGTGACCTCCACGGCGGCGCCGATGCCGGTCCCAGCGCGCCCGTTCCGCCGACCCGGTCCTGATGAGCCTGAACCGGGTGAGCCGGGAGCGGCGAGACCCTCGGGGCCGTCGCCCCGTTCGACCACGACCGCGCCGAGGCGGCGGTCCGCGAGCTGCTCATCGCGATCGGGGAGGACCCCGAGCGCGAGGGTCTGCGCGACACCCCGGCGCGGGTGGCCCGGGCGTACGCCGAGATGACCGCGGGCCTGCACCAGAAGCCCGAGGAGGTGCTCACCACCGTCTTCGACATCGGCCACGACGAGATGGTGCTGGTGCGCGACATCGAGCTGTGGTCGATGTGCGAGCACCACCTGGTGCCGTTCACCGGGGTGGCGCACGTCGGCTACATCCCCGCCGAGAACGGCCGGATCACCGGCCTGTCCAAGCTGGCCCGGCTCGTCGACGTCTACGCCAAGCGCCCGCAGGTCCAGGAGCGGCTGACCACGCAGATCGCCGACGCCCTGGTCGACCTCCTCGAGGCGCGCGGCGTCATCGTGGTGATCGAGGCCGAGCACCTGTGCATGACCATGCGCGGGGTGCGCAAGGCCGGCGCCCGCACGATCACCTCCGCGGTCCGCGGGATCATGCACCGCGCGCCCGACCCGGGCCGAGGCGATGTCCCTGATCAACGCGGCCCGCTAGGCCCGTGCTGGAGGGCCGGTGACCGAGGGGCCGGTGGACCGGGCTGCCTGGGAGTGCCGGGCTGCCGCACGGCGCGCGCGCCCGCTGGTGATGGGCGTGGTCAACGTGACCCCGGACTCGTTCTCCGACGGCGGCCGCTACGAGACCACCGACAGCGCCATCGCGCACGCCGTGTCGCTGCGCGAGGAGGGCGCCGACATCCTCGACATCGGCGGGGAGTCCACCCGCCCGGGCGCGACCCGGCCGCTGGTCGCCGAGGAGCTCGGCCGGGTGGTGCCGGTGATCAGGGTGCTCGCGTCCGAGGGCGTGCCGGTCTCGGTCGACACCATGCGGCACGAGGTCGCCGAGGCGGCCCTCGACGCCGGCGCGGTGCTGGTCAACGACGTCTCGGGCGGGCTGGCCGACCCGCGTGTCCTCGACGTGGTGGCCGACCGGGGTGCCTCCTACGTCGCGATGCACTGGCGGGCGCACTCCGAGGTGATGCAGCAGCACGCGTCGTACGACGACGTGGTGGCCGACGTGCGCGCCGAGCTGGCCCAGCGCGTGGAGGAGGCCGTCGCGCGGGGGGTGCCGGAGGACCGGATCGTGGTCGACCCGGGGCTCGGGTTCGCGAAGACCGCCGCGCACAACTGGGACCTCCTCGGGCGGCTGCCCGAGCTGGGCACCCTGGGGGTGCCGGTGCTGGTGGGGTCGAGCCGCAAGTCGTTCCTCGGGCGCGCTGCTGGCCGGGCCGGACGGCTCGCCGCGCCCGGTGTGGGACCGCGAGGACGCCGGTGTGGCCCTGACCACGATCGCGGCGATGCAGCGGGTCTGGGGCGTCCGCGTCCACGGGGTGCGCGGGAGCGTGGATGCGATCAAGTGGTCTCCAGCTGGCTGGACGCCGCCGATAACCTGGCCGATTCCGCCGAGCCGGTAGTGTCGACGCACCATGACGCTCCGTGCCACCGACGCCCCGGACCGCCTGGCCCTGCGCGGCCTCAGCTTCCGCGGCCACCACGGCGTCTTCGACTTCGAGCGCCGCGACGGCCAGGAGTTCGTCGTCGACCTCGTGCTCGGGATCGACTCGGCGACCGCGGCCGAGACCGACGATTTGCGCGACACGGTCGACTACGGGACGCTCGTGGACCAGATCAGGCAGGCCGTCGAGACTGACCCCGTCGACCTGATCGAGACCCTCGCCCAGCGCCTCGCGGACGTCTGCCTCGCCCACGCGAAGGTGCTGACGTGGAGGTGACCGTGCACAAGCCCCACGCCCCGATCGAGGCGCCGTTCCACGACGTCGCCCTGACCATCCAGCGGAGCCGACCATGACCGAGACCCCGAACCCCAACATCATCGACACCGACACGATCACCGGCGAGATGCACCCCATCCGCCGCGCGGTGATCTCGATCGGGTCCAACCTCGGCGAGCGCCGGACCAACCTGCAGGGCGCGGTCGACGCGCTCTCGGACACCCCCGAGGTGTGGGTCACCTCGGTCTCGCCGGTCTACGAGACCGACCCGGTCGACGCGCCGGACGGCTCGCGCGACTACCTCAACGCCGTGGTGCTGCTCGACACGACGCTCTCGGCCCGCACCCTGCTGGAGCGCGGGCACGCCATCGAGGCCGCCTACGGCCGCGAGCGCGACGAGGAGACCAACGCGCCCCGGACCCTCGACGTCGACCTGATCGTGGTGGGCGACCGCCGCGCCGACGAGGAGGACCTCCAGCTGCCGCACCCGCGCGCCCACGAGCGGGCCTTCGTGCTGGTGCCGTGGCTCGACCTCGAGCCCGAGGCGGAGCTCCTCGACGCCGGACCGGTGGCCGAGCTCGTCGAGAAGACGGGGCGAGAGGGCGTCCGCCTGCGCGAGGACATCGAGCTCGAGCTCTGAGCTCGTGAGCAGCCCGGATCCCGACGACGAACCAGGGCAGAAGGAACCCGACGGCTCCGTCCGGGTCACCGGCCCCGGTCCCCTCGTGGGCTTCGGCGTGGTCGGTCTCGTGGGCGGCTGGGCGGTGCGGCCGCTCTCGCTGCACTTCGGCTACCTCGAGCCCTCGGTGCCGATCGCCGCGATCGGGGCGCTCTTCTTCGTGGCTGCCCTGGTCGGCGGCTCGGCGTACCTCACCCGTCGCGTCGTACGCCGGGACCGGGCCTCGCTGGCGCACCACGCAGCGGTGAACCGGCTCGTGCTCGGCAAGGCGTGCGCCCTGGTCGGGGCCCTGGTGGCGGGCGGCTACCTCGGGTACGCCCTCGCCCAGCTCGGCGTCGACGAGCCCGCCGCGGACGCGCGGATGTGGCGCTCGCTGGTCGCCGGCATCGGCGGCCTCGCGATCTGCGGGGCCGCGCTCCTGCTGGAGCTCGCGTGTCGTGTCCCGCCCGCGGACGACTAGGAACCTACGCTTTCGGACATGGCAGCAGCGGGCCCCGGCCCTCGCACCCGACGCCGGCGCAGGCAGCGCAGCGTGCGCGTCACCGTCGCGGTCTCCGTGCTCGCAGCTGGCCACCGTGCTCGTGCTGGCGGCCCTGCCGACGAGGTCGGCGCTGTGGCTCGGGCTCGCCTCGGTCACGGCGATGGCGCTCGCCTGGGCGGCCCTGCGGATGATGTGGACCGAGGTGCTGCAGTCGCGCCGCGAGAACCTCGCCGACCGCGCCGCGGCCGCCACCGCCTACCGCACCCTCTTCACGACGCGGGCGGCCGAGCACGCCGAGTTCACCTCCGCGATGACCGAGCGGCTCGCCGAGGCGCACCTCTCGCGCCGCGACCTCGAGGGACGGCTCGCCCAGCAGCAGCTCCGTGCCGAGGAGGCAGCGGCCCAGCTCGTCGCGGGTG
The DNA here is from genome assembly GCA_963794725.1 of uncultured Actinomycetota bacterium. GTDB lineage: Bacteria > Actinomycetota > Actinomycetes > Propionibacteriales > Nocardioidaceae > Marmoricola. The sequence goes on along the minus strand of CAWCFR010000039.1, from coordinate 25,016 downwards.
AGCAGGCGCTGGGCGAGGCACACCAGCGTGTCCAGGAGCTCGAGGTGCTCCTCGCGGTGCGCGAGGCCGAGGACGCCGACGCGCTGGCCAGCTGGGAGCCGTCGGCCCCGTCTCGCACCCGGCGCCCCCGGCTCGTCAAGGAAGCCTGAGCACCTAGGGTCTGGGGCGATGCGCGCCCGACTCCTGCTCCTCCTGTGCGTGGCCCTGCTCGGGGTCACGGCGTGCTCGTCGGGCGCACCTGACCGGACGTCGGCCGGGCCGCGCGTGACGATCGTCGGGCAGAACTTCACCGAGGCGGACGTGCTCAGCGAGCTGTACCGGGCACTGCTGGACCAGGCGGGCTTCACGGCGACGATCAAGCCGCTCGGCGGGCGCGACCTCTACCTCGGCCCGCTGGAGAAGGGCACGGTCCAGGTCGCCGGGGACTCGCTGTCGGCGACGACCGACGCGTTGAACAACCGCGCCCACGGCGACGACGCCGTGTCGGTGTCCTCCCCCGACGTCGCGGTGACGCTCGACCAGCTGGCGAAGCTCGGCGAGGACGCCGGCCTCACCCCGCTGCGGCCGGCCCGGGCCGAGCTGAAGTCCGGCTTCGCGGTCACCCGGGACCTGCGCCACCCGTCTCGGCCTGAAGACGCTCAGCGACCTCGGCCGGCTCGGGAAGCCGGTCACCCTGGCCGCCAGCCCCGACTGCGCCGAGCGCGCCGACTGCGCCGAGGGCCTCGAGAACGTCTACGGCATCAAGCTCGCGAAGGTCGAGCCGCTGGGGTCCGGCACCGCCGACACGAAGGCCGCGCTGATGAGCGGGCAGGCGCAGCTGGCCCAGGTCGCCACCACCGACGCGCAGATCGGCACCGATCTCGTGCTGCTCGACGACGACAAGCACATGCTCAACGCCGAGAACCTCGTGCCGCTCGTGAACACCCGGTGGCTCGAAGGGGCACGAGCGCGCCCGGAGCGCCCTGGACCGCCTCGCCGGCGTACTCACCACCGACGACCTGCGCACGATGACCGCCCACGTCAACACCGGCCACGAGTCCGCCCGCACCGTCGCCCGCGCCTACCTGCGAGCCGAAGGGGCTCACCTGAAGTCCCGATAGTCCAGGTCGGATCCGTGGTCCCGGAGGCCTGCGCACCACGAATCGTCATGGACTATCCGGGACGTCGGACCGCCGCCACGTGGTCGGCGAGGCCGACGACGCTCTCCTCGGACATCACCAGGTCGTAGGTGAGGTCGCGGTCGTGCATGTCGGGGACGCCGCCGTCGCGCTCGTCGAGCCAGTGGAGCACGGCCTCGAGCACCGGCGGGCGTGAGCCCTGCATCCGCAGGCAGCGCAGCGCCGCCACGAGCTCGGCAGCGAGCACCGCGCGGAAGCGGGAGCCGGCGCCGAGCGCCTGCTGGGCGGCGAGGGTGGCGAACGAGGCGTCCTCCTCGACCCCGCGCGAGAGCGTGACCACCTGGATCCCGGCCGGGGTCGCGAGCGCCCGCAGCTCCGCGAGGGCGGAGGCGGCGCTGTACTCCACGATCATCACGCCGGACGCCGCCGGGGTGCCGTCGCCGAGGAACGGGTGCATCCCGGTGTACGCCGGCTCGGCCAGCATCGTCAGCCGGGCCAGGCTCAGCTGGGCGGACTGCGCCAGGGCGAGCACGAGGGCGTCCAGCGACTGCACGAGGTACGCCGCGTGGAAGGCGCCGTGGTGGGCCACCCCGAGGCGGGCCGAGACGATCGGGTTCTCCGAGGGGGAGTTGGCCATCGAGGTGACGACCTCCTCGGCGAACCCGAGCCGGTCCATCAGCGCGCCGTGCACCTGGGGGAAGGTGCGCAGCCCGAACGGGTCCTGGATCCGGGCCGGCGCGACGTCCGGGTCGATCATCTGGCGCATCGACCGGCTCACCCGCTGCGCCCCCGGGAAGGGCGTCGCCACCTCCACCGCCTCGCTGAACGCCTCGGCGTTGCCACGCACGGCGGCGAAGGCCATCGCGGCGACCACCATGGTGCTGCGGGCCAGCTGGTCGATGTCGGCGATCGCCAGGGCGGCGTCGGCCAGCACCGCCGCGTTGCTCGACATGAAGGTGAGCGCGTCGCCGGCGCCGAACTCCGCGGTACGGCGCACCGGCGGCTCGCTGGAGCGCTCGCCGCACAGCACCAGCGCGGTGGTGGCCAGGGCGGCCAGGTCCGCCGTGCCGACGCTGCCGCCCTCGCGCACGGGCGGCAGCGCGTCGTCGACGATCATCTCGGCCAGCGCGTCGAGCACCACGGGGTCCAGGCCGTTGCCGTCGGCGGCGAGCTGGTTCAGGCGGATGACCAGCATCGCCCGCACCCGTTCGGCGGAGCGGAGCTCGCCGGAGCTGGTGGCGTGGGAGCGCAGCAGCTCGAGCGCCTGGGAGTCCGGCTCGACGACGAACTGGTCGCGGTTGGAGCCGACTCCGGTGGACCGTCCGTAGATCCAGCGCTCCGTGGCGACCTCGTCGGCGAAGCGTCTCGAGTCGGCGACCCGGTCGCGCGCCTCGGCCGCCACCTGCACCGGCTCGGCCCGGCGCGAGGACGCGACGATGTCGTCGAGGGTGAGGTGGCTCCCGTCGATGATCGGCACCCCTGCATCCTCTCGCGCCGGCCGCGCCACGCGCGGGGCACGCCCTCGCCGATCGGGCCACCGGGTGTCATAGAGTCTCAACCTGCGGAATCCCGCTGCTGCCCAGTGGCAGACGGCCCAGAGTTGACGCCGAGGGGGTGTCGTCGATGGCATCGCAGCTGCACGAGGGAGCGCGCCCAGCGCTGGTCTCGTCGCGCCGGGTCAGCTCGACCCGGACCGTGGAGCGCGCCCTGGCGCTGCTCTCGGAGGTCTGCTCCGGCGAGGCGGTCGGGCTGACGGCGTGCGCCCGGCACACCGGCCTGCCGGCCAGCACCGCGCTGCGCCTGCTGCGGACCCTCGAGTCGGCCGGCTTCGTGACGCGCGACGACGCCGGCAGCTTCCGCGCCGGCCCCACGATGATCCAGCTCGGCGCCAAGGCGATCGGCCGCCACGAGCTCGCCCGGCTGGCCGCACCCGCACTCGACCGGATCGTCGCCCGGACGAGCGAGTCGGCGTACCTCTCCATCCGGGGCGTCAACGAGACGGCCGTCTACATCGCCGTGGTCGAGGGGACCCATCCCGTGCGCCACACCAGCTGGGTGGGCCGGGCCGTGCCGATGCGCGGTCTCGCGGTGGGCCAGGTGCTCGGGGGTGAGGTCCCGGGGGATGGGTACGTCGCCGGTCGTGACCTCGACGAGCCCGACGTGACCGCGATCGTCGCTCCGGTGCGGTACGCCGGCGGCGTGGCTGCGGCGGTGAGCGTCATCGGACCGACGTACCGGATCGACGAGAAGACCATGCACGACTACGGACGGGTGGTGGCGGGAGAGGCAGCGGGGCTGAGCGAGCTCCTCGGTGCCCAGCCCGCGGACGGGGAGCCGGAATCATGATCCGTTTCGACCACGCGACCAAGCGCTACCCCGACGGCACGGTGGCCGTCGACGACCTCGTCCTCGAGGCGCCGACCGGCCAGATCACCGTCCTGGTCGGCCCGTCGGGCTGCGGCAAGACCACGTCGCTGCGGATGATCAACCGGATGATCGAGCCCACCGAGGGCAAGATCTGGCTCGACGACACCGACACGGCGAGCATGCCCGCCCACGAGCTGCGCCGGCAGATCGGCTACGTCATCCAGCACGCCGGCCTGTTCCCGCACCGCACCATCGTCGACAACATCGCGACGGTGCCGTACCTCCTCGGGACCGACAAGGCGAAGGCCCGGGCGCGGGCGATGGAGCTGATCGAGCGCGTCGGCCTCGACCCTGCCTTCGCCAAGCGCTATCCCGCCCAGCTCTCCGGCGGCCAGCAGCAGCGTGTCGGCGTGGCCCGCGCGCTCGCGGCCGACCCGCCCGTGATGTTGATGGACGAGCCGTTCTCCGCCGTCGACCCGGTCGTGCGCGACCAGCTCCAGGACGAGTTCCTGCGCCTGCAGGACGAGCTCGGCAAGACGATCGTGTTCGTCACCCACGACATCGACGAGGCGATCAAGCTCGGCGACCAGGTGGCCGTGCTCCGCGTCGGCGGCACCCTGGCCCAGCTCGCGTCGCCGGCCGACCTGCTGGCCCGTCCGGGCGACGCGTTCGTCGCCGGGTTCGTGGGACGCGACCGCGGCTACCGCGCGCTCGGCTTCGCCGAGGTCTCCACGCTGCCGACCCACGACGAGCCGACGGTGCAGCTCGGTGGCCCGGCACCCGACGGCGACGAGCCGGTGCTCGTGGTCAACGAGGGCGGAGAGCCCCAGGGCTGGGTGCGCGGGAGCAACGGGGCCTCGGGGGGCACCGTGTCCGAGGAGCACCTCCTGCGTGGCGGCACCCTGGCCACCCAGGGAGGCACCCTGCGCGCCGCCCTCGATGCCTGCCTCTCCTCCCCGTCCGGCCGCGGCGTGGTCGTCGACGGCGACGGCAGGCTGCTCGGCTCGGTGACCGCGAGCCGAGGTGCTCGACCTGATCGAGCAGCGGGCCGCGCCACGACAGGGCGGCGCCATGAGCCTGCTCGTCCTGCCGCTGAACAGCGCCAGCTCGTCGCCCTGGCACTTCTGGGGCTACTTCATGGACCACCGCCAGGAGGACCTCGGCTGGCTGTGGGACCACACCTGGCTCTCCGTGGTGCCGGTCGTGGTCGGGCTCCTGCTGGCCCTCCCGCTCGGCTGGCTGTCGCGCCGCTACGGGTGGATCTACCCGCCGATGATGTCGATCACCGGGCTGCTCTACACCGTCCCCTCCATCGCGCTGTTCGTGCTGATCCCGCCGCTGTTCGGCTTCAAGGACCCGCTGAACCCGCTGCAGGTGCCGATCGCCCTGACCTTCTACTCCACGGCGCTGCTCGTGCGCGTGGTCGCCGACGGCCTGGGCGCCGTACCGACCGAGACGGTGCAGGCGGCCACCGCGATCGGCTACCGCCCGGCGGGGCGGTTCTTCCGCGTCGAGCTGCCCATCGCGGTGCCGGTGATCAGTGCCGGACTGCGGGTGGCGATCGTCGCCAACGTCAGCCTGGTCGCGGTGGCCGGAACGATCGGGCAGGACAACCTCGGCCGCCTCTTCGACACCGGGTTCAAGCTCTCGACGGACACCCCGTACTACCCGCCGATCGTGCTCGGCATCCTGCTGTGCGTGCTCCTGGCGCTCGTCCTCGACGTGCTCGTGCAGGTGATCAGCCGGATGCTGACACCCTGGCGCCGGGCGGTGAAGGCATGATCGGCGACATCTTCGACTGGATCACCGACCCGGCCCACTGGCGCAGCACCAACTTCGACACCGGGATCTGGGACCAGCTCCTCGCCCACATCTTCTTCAGCGCGCTCGCGCTGGCCATCGGCCTGCTGATCGCGCTGCCCGCTCGGGCTGTGGATCGGTCACAGCGGCCGCTGGACCTGGTCGGTCAACGCCGCCAACGCGCTGCGCGCGCTGCCGACCGTCGGGGTGCTGGTGCTGCTCGTGGTGATCATCGCGCCGCACTTCTACGGCGCGACCAACAAGGGCTACCTGATCCCGACCGAGATCGTCCTGGTGCTGCTGGCGGTGCCACCGATCCTGTCGAACACCTTCGCCGGGGTGCAGAACGTCTCGCCCGCGGTCCGCGACGCGGCGTACGGCATGGGGATGACCGGGCCGCAGGTGCTGTTCCGCGTCGAGCTGCCCAACGCGATGCCGCTGATCTTCTCCGGCTTCCGCTCGGCCACCCTGCAGGTGATCGCGACGGCGACCATCGCGGCGTACGTCACCCTCGGCGGGCTGGGCCGGTTCATCTACGACGGGCTCGCCCAGCAGGACTACCCCCAGATGATCAGCGGCGGCCTCCTGGTCGCGGCGCTGGCGCTGGCGGCGGACCTGCTGATCGCCGTCGTCCAGCGCTACACCGTCTCGCCGGGCATCACCGGACGCACCGTGCGCGGTTCCGGCCGCCGGGGTCGACAGAAGGGAGCCGACTCACGCACCGCCATCGTCACCGAAGAGCTCGCCTCGACCTCGAGCTGAGCCCAGGTCCACGCCCACCTGTCAGACCGCACCGATAGACCTGTTCCACCCCCCAAGGAGATTTACATGTTGAGCACCTTCCGCGTGACCGCCCCGCTCGTGGCGCTCACCACCGCCCTGAGCCTCGGCCTCGCCGGCTGCGGCTCCGACTCGGGCTCGTCCAGCGACAGCGGCAGCAGCGGCGGCACGATCGCCTCGCAGATGACGTTCGGTGGCCCGGCCGAGTTCAAGACCCGTCCCGACGGCATCCCCGGCCTCGAGAAGAACTACGGCCTCGAAGTTCGGCAAGTACACCGTGACCGACACCGGCGGCCCGGTGACCGTCAACGCGCTGAAGCGCGGGCAGGTGCAGGCCGCCGACCTGTTCACCACCGACCCGTCGATCGAGGCCAACGACTTCGTCATCCTCGAGGACCCGAAGTCCAACTTCGCCGCCCAGAACGTCGTGCCGATCATCAACAAGGCCAAGGCGAGCGCGGGCGTGAAGGACGCCCTGAACCAGGTCCAGGCCAAGCTCACCACCGAGGGTCTCGGCGAGCTCGTCGGCAAGGTCCAGAACGACAAGGAGGACCCCAAGGACGTCGCGACGAAGTGGCTCGACGACAACGGCTTCGACTCGACCGGCGCCAACGCCAAGGGCGAGTCGCTGACCGTCGGCTCGGCCAACTTCCCGGAGAACGTCATCCTGGCCGAGATCTACGCCGGCGCCCTGGAGAACCAGGGGGCGACGATCAACCGCAAGCTGAACATCGGTAGCCGCGAGAAGTACTTCCCGGCGCTCAAGGCGGGCACGCTCGACCTGTTCCCGGAGTACACCGGCGTCACGCTCCAGTTCGTCGACAAGGGCGCCACGGCGACCAGCCCCGACGACGTCTACGCCGCGCTCGGCAAGGCGCTCCCGTCCAACCTGATCGCGCTGGACAAGTCCTCGGCCGAGGACAAGGACGCCGTGGTGGTCACCAAGGCGACCGCTGACAAGTTCAAGCTCAAGACGATCGCCGACCTGGCGAACAAGGGCTGACCCGCACCTGTGCCGCACCCGGCCGGACCGCCCCGCCTCTGGGGCCCGGCCGGGTGCGGCATGATGCGGACCCATGAGTCCCTCGCTGCCTGACCGCGCGAGGAGACGGATCGGTCGGCTCGCGCGCCGGGCGCGAGCCGGCTCGACCCTGGTCACGGTCGTCGTCGACGTGCGGGGCGCGGAGCCGGCCGCCCGCGCGGCGATCGACTCGGTGCGCAACCAGTCCGAGCCACGCCTCGAGATCCTGCTGGTCCTCGTCGACGCGGTGCTCCGGCCGTTGGCCGAGGACGCGGCCCGCGGCGACTGGCGGGTGCGCGTCGTCGAGGCGCCCGGCGCCGACCCGGCCGCCGTACGACGCCTCGGTGCCGAGCACGCGAAGAGCCCCTACCTGCTGTTCCTGAGCTCGCGCCAGCAGCTGCTCCCGGGCGCGCTGCCGACGCTGCTCGCCGCCCGCGAGGACGCTCGCTCCGCCGTCGTGGGCAGGTCTTCGGGACCAGCGAGGAGCTGGCGTCGCCGCTGCTCGGACGGATGCTCGTGCCTCGTGAGCGCGTGGTCGGAGACCGACGACGACGGCGAGCCGGACGGGCAGGTGGCGGCCCTCGCGCTGCTCGTCCCGGCCCACACATCGCCGTCGGACGAGGCCACCCTCGGCGACCTCGGCCCGGTGCGGCCCAGGCCGTTCGAGGCACCGGTCGACCCGATCCCGGGGCTCGACTCGCGTCTCTCCGCCGACCGCGCCATGCTCGACCTCGCCCGAGGCACCGCTCCCAGTGCGCAGCCGGGTCTGCTGGCCCGCGACCTCCCGCCCTTCCTCGAGGCCGTCGAGCGCTGTGACGACGACCAGTGGGCGCGCCTGCAGGCGCACACCGCCGAGCTCGTCCGGACGGCAGGTGCCGCGCTGGCCGACGTACCCGTCGAGGACCGCGTGCTCGCCTGGCTCGCCTGCGAGGACCGGCGCGACGACCTCGTCGCCTACGTCGCGTCGCGCCGCTTCAGCCGCGGACAGTTCCCGACCGAGGTGCGCGACGGGCTCCTCCGGGCCGTGCTCGAGCGTCACGGACGTCCCGGACGAGGTGCTCGCCGTGACCGAGGCCGAGTCGCCCCTGCGCGTCCGGGTCGACGCAGGTTGTCGGCGGCGAGGTCGTGCTGTCTTGGGCGGGCATCGCGCGGCTCGACGAGGAGCGACCCGCAGGTCTCGGTCACCGTCGGTGGTCGCCGGCGAGGTCGACGTGTCGATCGAGCGCCGATCCCGCCGTCACCCGCTGGATGGGGGAGCCGTTCCAGTGCCACGACCACGGGTCGTCACGGTGCGCCTCCCGGCGCCGACTGTCGCGGTGCACCGCCTCGAGGCGGAGATGACCGACCGGGGAGTGCACCGTCGGGGCTCGTGGGCGAGCTGAGGCTTCCCGACGACGCTGAGCGGGAGGTCGCCGGCCCGAAGGTGAGCGCGGTCGAGCTCTCGCCGACGCAGGTCGCGTTCACCCTCGACCTGCCACCGGGGGAGGAGCTCACGCTCGTAGGTCCAGGCGACCTGCGGCTGGCCCCTCGCAGGGAGGGCACGACCTGGATCTTCGACCTGCTCGCCGACCCGTCGGGTCTCGGAACCTCGCCACCCCTCCGGTGAGTCCCGCCGGTGCGCGAGCCGGCAGGAGCACCGGTCGGGCTCGGCCCAGAGCTCACCAGGTTCCGCTCCGAGCATGTCGAACGACAACGGGCACTCCATCGCCCTCGTGACGGTCGGCGCCGGGCTGCTGCCCTGCGCCTCGCAGCGCCGCTCATCGACGACGAGGCCGGTCCCTACCGGCAGCACCGGCTCCAGGTCGCCTACCCCGAGGTCACCGAGCCCCTCGACCCACGGTCGGTCTACTTCCAGTCCTTCCTCGGCCAGGCGCCCACCGACCACCCCGGCGCGATCCAGGAGGCGCTCCAGGCGGTGCGCCCCGACGGCGTGCGGATGCTCTGGGGCGTCGCCGACGGCTCCGTCCCGGTGCCCTACGGCGCCGAGCCGGTGCTGCTCCGCAGCCGCGACTGGTACGACGCGATGGCGCGTGCGGCCTGGATCGTGACCAACGTCGAGCTCGAGCCGTGGTTCCGCCGCCGCGAGGGCCAGCAGGTGCTGGAGACCTACCACGGCTATCCCGTCGAAGGCGATGGGCCTCTCCCAGTGGCGGGCGCGCGACCTGACCCCGACGCACGTCGACCAGATGCTGCGCCGTACCTCCGGCGCGTGGAACAACCTGCTCACCCCGATCCCGGAGATGGACCGCGTACTACCGCGACAACTACGCCTTCGACGGCCGGATCATCAGCCGGGGCTACCCGCGCCAGGACGCCCTGGTCGACGAGAGCGCACGAGGCACGCCGGGCGAGCTGACCCGCGAGCGGCTCGGGATCGCTGTGCACCAGACCGCGATCCTCTACGCGCCCACCTGGCGCGACGACCTCGCCACCAACTTCCGCAGGGCGCAGGCGGTGCTGCACCTCGACGTCGCGCAGGCGGCTCGCGACCTCGGGCCCGACCACGTCGTCCTGCTGCGCGGCCACCGCTTCCACGAGCCCGTGACAGGAGGCGCGCAGGTGCTCGACGTGACGTCGTACCCGGAGATCAACGACCTGCTGCTCGCGGCCGACGCCGCGGTGCTCGACTACTCCTCGCTGCGCTTCGACGTCGCGCTCACCGGCCGCCCGATGGTCTTCCTGGTGCCCGACCTGCGCGAGTACACCGAGCAGACCCGCGGCTTCCTCTACCCCTTCACCGACTCCGCGCCGGGGCCCCTCCTCGAGACCACCGCCGAGGTCGTCGAGGCCCTGCGCGACCTGCCGGCCCTCGAGCGCGAGTGGGCCGACCGGATCGCCGACTTCAACGCGACGTACAACCCGCTGGCCGACGGGCACGCCGCCGACCGGGTCGTCGCCGAGTTCTTCGCCCCCCTCCTGGAGGCCACATGACGCAGCGTCATCTCGTGCTCGTGACCGGGGCGGGACGCAGCGGCACCAGCACCGCGGCGGGCGCCCTGCACATGCTCGGCTTCCACCTGCCCCGGCCGGTGCTGCAGGCCAACGAGTCCAACCCGAAGGGCTTCTTCGAGTCGCGGTGGCCGGTGCGCTTCCACCGCCGGCTGATGGATCGGGCCCTGATCGAGCAGACCGACGGTCGTCCGGTGGCCGCCGACCTCGTGGCCGACCAGGTCGACGACGCGGCTCGAGCCGAGCTGCAGGCCTGGCTGGCCAAGCAGTTCGACCAGGCGCCGGACGTGATGGTCAAGGACCCGCGGGCGGCGTGGGTGCCGCGGCTGTGGTCCGAGCAGGCCGCGGCGCGTCGATGCGCGGACCAGCTTCGTGACCATGCTGCGCGCGCCGGCCGAGGTGGTCCGCAGCCGCGAGTCGCACTACCACCAGAACCGCCCCTACATGGACGACCAGGCGTTCGCGGTGATGAACCTCGCCGGCTGGGTCAACGCCAACCTCGTCCTCGAGCGGCAGACGCGTGACCAGAGCCGCGCGTTCGTGCGGTACGACGACCTGCGCGACGACTGGCGCGCCGTGCCATGCGGGTGCTGCGCGACGACCTGGACCTGCGGCTCAACCACCCGCTCACCGACGAGCCGCACCCCGAGGTCGACGCGTTCATCGAGCCCGCCCTGAACCGCCACCAGGGGACCTGGGACGGCCTCGACCTGCCCGCGGCGCTCGTCGAGATCGCCGACGACGTGCACGCCCAGCTCGGGCGCTGGCCGACGCGCACGGCCACGACCCCGGCGCCGAGGCCGCCCTGGACGACCTCGCCGACGCGCTACGCCGCGCTCTACCGCCAGTCGCAGACGATCGCGGTCGACGCCGCCACCGCCCACGGCCGCGCCCAGCGACGCCTCGGCCAGGAGGAGGGCCGGCAGGAGGCCGAGCAGGCGCAGCACGACCGGGCGCCGCACCGCCGCGCGGCTCGGGCCTGGCGCCGCCGGTTTCCCATGCGATGAACCTTTTCTGCCTCCGACGCACAGGAAGTTTCCTGTGCGCGTGAGGCAGTTTCCCTTCTACCGCATGGGAAACCGCGCACCCGCTACCCGAGCAGCGCAGCGACCACCCGGGCGGTGGCGCGGCCGTCGTTGAGGGCGTTGAACCGGGCGTTGAAGGCGGCCACCTCGTCGGCGTAGGCCGCCTCGAGCGGCTTCGCGGTCGCGCACGCAGGCGGCGACCCCGGCCAGCGTCTGCACCCGCGGGCCGGGCGCGGAGCCCTTCCACGCGAAGGCGGTCGTGCGGCCGCGGGACCACGCCTCGAGGTCGGGCACGTGGAAGATCGCGGGTCGCCCGGTGAGCGCCCAGTCGAAGCGCAGGCCGGCGTAGTCGAGGACCGCCACGTCGCAGGCCAGCGAGCAGGTCGGTCGAGGTCGGGGTAGCGGCTGACGTCGACCACGCCGGTCAGGTCCGGGCGCGGGCCGCCGGTCGTCCGGGTCGGTACGGCGCAGCACGGTGTACGACGGGCCGAGCTCGCGCGCCAGCGCCGCCACGTCGAGGTCGACCCGGCCCTCCTCGCGCGCGACGTCGTGGGCGTCGCGCGCGGCCGGGGCGTGCAGGACGAGCGTGGTGTCGGCCAGGCCGAGCCGCCGCAGCACGCGTTCCCGGGCGGCGGAGCGGTCGCCGTCGACGAGGTGGTCGGTGCGCGGGCTGCCCGCGACGAGCACCTCGCCCTGCCACCGGAACGACTCGCGCAGGAACTCGGCCGACTCCGCGTCGGGGGCGAGCACGACGTCCCACTCCCGGTGACGGTGGTGCACCTCGCGGTCGACGAGGTGCTCGATCATCCCCTCGCGCCGCCAGAGCCCGACCCCGACCGGCTCGAACGGGTGGGTCGCGAAGGTCCGGAGCAGCCGCTGGCCCGTCGCGCCGGGAGACCCAGGGGCCGAGGTCCTCGTCGTGGCAGGCGAGCCGCGCGCCGGCCAGGGCGTCGTACCACTCCCGGCTGCCGCGCAGCACCGCCGAGGCGCCCTCCGGGACCGCGACGGAGCAGTCGGCCACCCCCCACACCCGGCGTACGTCGGGCCGGTGCTCGGCGAGCCAGCGGTCGATGGCGAGCTGGTCGCCGGACGCGTTGCGGCCGCCGGCGCTGCCGAGCAGGACCGTCTCGGTGACCGGCACGACCGCCTCGCGGTAGCGCTGCACCTGCCGGCGGCGGTTCACCTGGCCGACCTCGTCGTCGCGCAGCGGCGGAGCCAGCACGAACACGGCCCGGCCGTCGGGCCGCTGGCCCACCTCGACGTGCACCGACGTCGCCGTGCGAGCCGGTGCGGGGCGGAGCCGGCGTACGCACTGCCGAGCGAGACCGGGCTGCCGCCCACGACCAGCGCATAGGTCCCGCTCGGTGCGGCCAGGCCGGCGACGTCCAGGTCGATCTCCAGCCGGGAGACGCCGCCGGGAGGGCCGACGACCCGCGCCGGCAGCGCCGTCCCGGCGGTGGACAGCTCGGCAGCCGCCGACCGTCGCCGCCGATCGTCACGACGAGGGTCGAGCCCTCCAGCGCGCACCTCGCGGATGCCGTCGCGGGAGCCGCCGCGGCGTCGCTGCGCACGTCGAGGTCGAGGCCCGTGGTGGCGTCCCAGCGCGCGGCCACGCCCGTCGCCGGACGACGGCCCGGCCGCGGCCGAGCGGGCGACCCGGTGGTGCACGCCGCCCTCGGCGGCGCAGCCCGTCCTGCTCCACCCGCACGACCAGCGCCCAGGAGCGGGGGCCGTGCTGCCGCAGCGCCGCGAGGTCGACGGTGACCTCGAAGCCGCCCTCGGCGGGCGAGGCGAACGACAGCGGGCTCCACACGTCCGCCTCGGGCAGGCGCACCTGCCGGACCGGCAGCGGAAGCCGCTCCTCGCCGTCGGCCAGCCACGCGGTGACGGTCGGGCGAGCGCATGTCCAGCCCGCGCAGCCAGACCCACCCGGTGACCGTCAGCTCGTCCGGCGACCAGACGAGGTGCTCCACCGCAGCCTCGACGTGGCACTCGAGCGGGGCCATCCAGCGCTCGTCGGGCGGCAGCGCGTCGGCCCAGCGAGCACGAGTCCGGGAACGCGGCGACCAGCCGGCCGTCGACGACGGTGGTGGGCGGCATGTTCTGGACCTGGCGCAGCCAGTCGTCGGCCTCGAAGAGGTCGTCCCAGCGCTCCTGGGCGGCCAGGTGGGCGCGCACGCGCATCGCGACCCGGACGTGCTCCAGCGCCGCCGGCGTGACGCGGTCCAGGAAGGTCCGGTACGTCTGCGCCAGCAACGAGCGGTACTCCTCGTCGCCGGTGAGCGCGAACGGCAGGAACGGCGGGAAGTCGACCTCCAGGGCGCGACCCACCCACGCGGCGTACACCGCCTCCGACGCCTCCTCCTGGAGCAGCTGCCGGGCCTCCTCCTTCACCGCGATCCGGTCGCGCAGGTTGCCGATGCGGGCCTTCTGCTGGCCGGTGGAGGTGAGGTCCTCGCGGATCCGCCAGTGGTAGGTGACCCGCTGCAGCACGTCGAAGCTTCCGCGCCCGGACGTACGCCGTCAGCATCGGCACGTGGTCCTCGTAGGCGATGCCGCCCTGGAAGTCGCCCACCCGGTCGCGCCAGAAGGCGGTCCGGAACATCCGGTTGCAGGCGATGATGTCCTGCATCGCCGCGGGGAACTCCTCGATGGTGGTGCCGATCCGGTCCTGCCGGTGCACGGTGCGCGACCAGATCATCCGCTGCAGCTCGCCGTGCCGGAGCCGGCGCAGGTTGCCCACGCTGAAGTCCGACCCGCTCGCGCGCAGCCCCTCGACCATCGCCGCGTAGGCGTCGAGCGGCACGACGTCGTCGGAGTCGAGGAAGGTGAGGAACTCACCGCGTGCGTGCTGCACCCCGACGTTGCGGGCGATGCCCTGCCCGGCGTTGTCCTGGCGCAGCACGCGCACCCGGTAGTCGCGGCGCGCGTAGTCGCGCAGGATCTCGGGGCAGGCGTCGGTCGAGCCGTCGTCGACCGCGATCACCTCGAGCTCCTTGAAGGTCTGCGAGAGCGCGCTGTCGAGCGCGGCGGGGAGGTACTCCGCGACGTTGTGCACGGGCATCACCACGCTGAGCACCGGCCGCTGGCGCCGACGGCGGTACGACGCGAGGGGTCGCCCGCCGCGCCCGCCGCGACGGCCTGTCGGAGGTTCATCGCCGTGAGGTCGTGGGGGATTCACAGCGGGTCGTCCTTGCGGATGTCGATCGACCATGCCGGTCTCGCCGCTGACCAGCACGTCCAGCGAGCGCCGGGCCACCTCCTCCGAGTCGAGCAGGGTGCCGGGCGGCTCCTGCCCGAAGGCGCGCGTGCGCATCGGGGTGCCGGTGCGCTCGGGGTTGACCACGTTGACCCGCACGCCGTCGTCCGACCACTCGTCGGCGAGCGCCTGGGTGAGGTTGACGACCGCGGCCTTCGTGGAGGAGTACAGGCTGTAGCCGCGCCGCCCGCGCGTGTAGGAGCTCGAGGTGAAGTTGAGCATGCTGCCGCGGGTGCGCTTCAGGTGCGGGAAGAACTCCTGGGCGATCTGCACCGGCGCCAGGTAGTTGACCTCGGTGACGTTGTAGACGGTCTCCTCGGTGGTGTCGACGAGGTCGCCGCGCGGCAGCACGGCCGCCGCGTTGACCACGAAGTCGACCTGGCCGGTCGCGGCGAGCACCTGCTCCATGGCCGCGCGCACGTCACGCGCGTCGCTCGACGTGGGTCCGCGTGGTCGAGCGGCTGAAGCTGAACACCGTGGCGCCGTACTGCTCGGCGAGCGCGGCGATGTCGGCCCCGATGCCGTAGCTGCCGCCGAAGACGACCATGGTCCGGCCGGTCAGGGCCTCGCGGTACTCCTCGGGGGAGCGCTCCGGCGCGAGGTAGTCCGAGCTCAGCTGGAACAGCTTGTCGGCGATGTAGACGTCGATCGGCTCGGTCACCTTCATGTTGCGCTCGTCGCCGGCGACCACCCAGATCGGGGTGTCCGGCAGGTAGCGCAGCACCACGCTGCAGTCGTCGGTGGCGGCGAAGTCGGGATCGGCGTCGGCGATGGCGTACGCCGCCCGGATGGTGCCGGCGCGGAAGGCCTGCGGGGTCTGCCCGCGGCGCAGGTTGGCCCGCGGCGGGATGTCGCGGATGACGTTGTCCTGGTCGACCTCGATGATCGTGTCCGCCGACGGGATGGCCACGTCCACGGCGTCGTACCGGTCGAGGGCGGCGAAGCACTCGCGGATGATCCGGGCGCCGACCAGTGGCCGGACCGCGTCGTGGAAGAGCACCTTGGCGTCGTCGTCGCCGACCACCTCGAGGGCCCGGCTGGTCGTGCCGTTGCGGGTGTCCGCGCCCTCGAGGATGTGCTGCACCTTGTCGTAGCCGCCGTCGCGGACGATGGCGCGCACGGCGTCGAGGTGCCCCGGGGCCATCATCACCACGACCTGGTCGACGTCCGGGTGCGCGTCGACGGCCTTCAGGGTGTGCTCGAGGATGGTGTGGCCGGCGATCTTGAGCAGCTGCTTGGGGATGTCCAGCCCGACCCGCGTGCCGACGCCGCCCGCCAGCACGACGGCGACGTTGGGGCTGCTCATGTCGCCTTCCTCTGCGCGCGGGCGCGCCGGCGCTGCCCGAGGGCGAACTTCAGGCTCCGCGTGACACCGAACGACTCGAGCTCGCGCACGCGGTCCTGGCTCTCCTCGAGGCGACCCTTCTGGAGGCGGTTCGCGGCCTCCTCCACCTCGAGCCGGCGCGCCCCCGGCTCGGCGGCGGCCGTCTCGATCCGCACGATCTGCTCCAGGGTGTCGAGGTCGAGCCGCGAGGAGAGCGAGAGCTTGAGCAGCTCGGCCAGGAACCGGTGGTAGTAGTCCGGCGTGTAGTGCACGTAGAAGGCACCCCACGGGTGCTCGGCGAACGTCGGTGCCTCGAGGTCGCGCAGGTCGATCTGGTCCCAGCCGTACGTCGAGACGGCGTGGTCGTCGAGCCGTGCCCAGAAGGCGTTGGCCTTCGCGACGTCCATCGGGAACACCTTCTTGTGCTTGCGCAGCGGGATCGGGCGGGCCCGACCCGGCACCAGCACCCGGTCGGTGTTCCAGCCACGGTGCACCACGATCGTCGAATCGGGGCAGGTTTCGGCCATCTGCGCGCGCAAAGCGGTCCAGCGCCTCGGCCCACAGCGCGAAGTAGCCGTCGGGGTCGTCGAGCCAGGAGAGCCGGGTGAGCTCGCCGGCCTCGGCCCGGTCGCGGTAGAAGTCGGTCGTCTGGACCTTCCAGCGGTTGTCGGTGAAGTACCGCCCGTCGGGAAGCCGCGCCACCCCGAAGTGGACGTCGCCGAACCAGTCGAGGATCAGGTAGCGCGGCTGCAGCTCGGCCACGCCGGGAAGGAACTGACGGGTGAGGTCGTCGGTGATGTTCCAGCGGTCGTAGTCGCTCATCTCCCGAAGCGGCTGCCAGGTCACGTCGATCGGCGGTGACATCAGCGCGATCATCGAGGTCTGGTTGGCGCTCAGCGACACCTGGAACCACTTCTTGTAGCCCGGGTTGAACGTCGAGTTGAAGTTGTCGCGGGTCACGCAGCTGCCCGCGACGGCCACGACCTCGCTCACGGCTGCCTTCCCGGGCGACCTCGGACACCGGGGTCGGCACGGACTCGGTGTCGCGGTCGCGCTTCGTCGAGGCCAGCACCGCCTGGACGACCCGCTCGGAGCAGCCGCCGTCGCGGTGCGGGAAGGTCGCCTCGATGCGCTCGGCGTACACGGGGAGCGGCGCCCCGCCCGCCTCCAGCGCCTCCGCGATCGCGCTGACCGCGGCACCGCGCTCGTCCACCACGGGACCGAACCCGTCGCGCTCGTACTCGAAGTAGCCGTGCTGGCCGACGTGTGCACCGGCGAGCACCTCGGCCGCGTCGAACTGGAAGTAGACGACGGGCCGCTCGAGGTAGGCGGCGTTGAAGGCGATCGAGGAGTAGTCCGTCACGAGCACCCGCGCCCGCGCGAACAGCTCCTGCACGTCGACACCGTCGTAGGAGAGCGTCAGCACGTGCGGAGGCACGTCGAGCTCGGGGAGCAGCTTCTCGAGGTTGGGGTGCGGCAGGAAGGCCAGCTGCACGCCTGCCCGCTCGCAGGCCCGGGCCAGCTCGGGGTCGTGGAGCAGCCCGACCCACTCCTTGACGAACTGCGACTCCAGCACCCCGCCGCCGAGATGACGCTCCTGCGAGCCGATCGCGAGGCTGCGCAC
Organism: uncultured Actinomycetota bacterium; assembly: GCA_963794725.1. Classification (GTDB taxonomy): domain Bacteria; phylum Actinomycetota; class Actinomycetes; order Propionibacteriales; family Nocardioidaceae; genus Marmoricola. The sequence goes on along the minus strand of CAWCFR010000039.1, from coordinate 7,749 downwards.
CAGCCACTGCCGCCACGTCGGGGTGAGCAGCACCAGGTCGCGCTGGCCGGCGGGGTACCGCTCGCCGATCTCGCGCAGCCGGTCGAACCGCGGCAGGCCGGTGAGGATCGTCTCCTTGGTGGTGAACGGGTAGGCGGTGTGGTCACCGGCGATCGAGTTGTACTCCGGCACGGTGCTGGTGACGAAGAGGTCGATGCTCTTGTAGTTGAGCCAGCGGGACAGGTCGTCCTTGATGACGCCGTGCTGGAGGAAGGTGAAGCGCCACTGCGGCTCGATGAACTCCACGATCTGCGGCGGCTTCACGACCGGCTCGTCGGCGTGCGAGGCGAGCAGGTGCTCGCAGTTGGCCATCAGCAGGCGCCACTGCCGCGTCCCGTGGGCGACCAGCCGGTCGCCGTACCCCTCCTTGCGCAGGCGCTCGTACTCGACGGCGTCCTTGGACAGCACGAACCACGCGTTGATCTCGGGGTGGTGGGCGCGGATGTGCTTGAACAGGATCTCGCCGCTGTCGCCGGCGTTGTGGATGCGGTCCATCAGCACCCAGCTGCGCGCGTACTTCTTGCGCACCGGCGGCGAGAGCGCGAGCCGTCGGTAGATCTTGTCCGGTCGCGTGGTCGGCACGTACTTCATCGGGTTGAACGACGAGCGCCGCTTCTCGACCATGTAGCGGCGGACCATGGTCGGTGTCGCCTTGGTCGGCGGAGCCGGCTCGGGCTGGTCGAAGACGAGCTTCTGCCAGACGCCGTCGAGGCGGATCCGCAGGTCGGGGCGGTACCGCAGCCAGAGGATCCGCTCGTGCATCAGCGCGCGGCCGAAGTAGTTGATGTCGCGGGTCTTGGCGTGACGCGGGCGGCTCGGGGCGTCGCCGTTGTTGATCTCCTCGCTGGGTGCGGGGCCGGTGTAGCGGTAGCGCGCGCGGACCAGCTGCTGGCCGGTGTCGAGCTTGTCGAGGAAGACCGCCTGGTCGCGCCACGGTTCGTCGCTGTAGCCGTGCATCGTGACCAGGCGGGCGTGACCGGGGATCCGGTACTCGTGGTGCGACAGGGTCTTCTCCGGCTCGACCTGGGCCAGCACCGCCCGCACGTTCTCGTGGAACTCCTGGACGAGCGGGCCGTCGGTCCGCACCGCCACCGAGTTGTTCTGCGCGGCCCCGAAGTACCCGGCGATCTCGTAGCAGATGAACTGCTTGAGCCAGGCGGGCACCGCTCCCCGCAGCCGGACGGCGTCGCGCAGGATGGCGAGGTAGCCGTAGGTGAAGACGTCGGTGTAGCGACCGGGGTGGGTCATGCTCGAGCCGAGCGAGGAGCTGTTGTCCGAGCGCTTGCGGTAGTGGTAGCGGGTGGACTGGAGGAAGCCCACCTGGGGGCGCTCGTGGTGGAGCAGGTAGAGCGAGCAGAAGTGGCCGTCCTCGAAGTTCGGCCGGATCCGGACGTCGTAGGCCAGGCCGTGCTCGCGGATCCGGTCGAGACGCATGAAGGACGCGGGTGCCCCGCCGTGGAAGCGGCCGTCGGAGTCCTCGAGGTCGACGAGGCGGTCGTAGCGGAAGAACGTCTCCAGCGGGTGCAGGTTGACCAGCTCGTCCTGCTCGTCGTACCAGAGCCAGCGGTTGGTGGCGACCATGTCGGCGGTGGGGTTGGCCTCGATGAAGGCCGCCACGGTGGAGAGGTAGTTGGGGTCCACGACGTCGTCGGGGTCGGGGAAGGTGACCCAGGTGCCGCGTGCGAGCTCGAGGCCGGCGTTGCGGGCCGCGCCCTGCCCGGCGTTGGGCTGCGAGGTGACCCGCACGAGCTCGGGCCTGCGGTTGGCCCACTCCTTGAGCTGCGCCAGTGACCCGTCCGAGGACCCGTCGTCGACCGCGACCACCTCGACCCGGCCGAGGTCGAAGTCCTGTGCCTCGATCGCCGCGATGAACTCGGGCAGGTAGCGCTCCACGTTGTAGACGGCCGTGACGACCGTGAACAACGGCCCGGAGGCGGCGGGAGGGGAGTCCATGTCAGGGGAGCATATGCACCGACGAGGCCCCGCCGGGGGACCGCCGGGAGTGTGAGCCAACAAACACCCGGATCCGGTTCCGGGCCGGGACCTCGGCGGCCTATCCTCGTTGTGCACGGTGTCTGTGAGTAGTCCGGTACCCACCTCGGGACTGGAACGAAAGGGATGACGTCGAATGGCCCGTATAGGGGTTGTGGGTGCCGGTCGTGTCGGTGCCGTCATGTCCGCCGCTCTGCGGCGCGCTGGTCACGAGATCGTGGCGGCCGCCGGGGAGTCCACTGCCTCGCGCGAGCGCATCGCGACGCTGCTGCCGGGAGTGCCCGGCGCCAAGCCGACCGACGTCGCCCGTGCGTGCGACCTCCTGCTGCTCACCGTTCCTGACGACATGCTCGAGAACGTCATCACCCAGCTCGTCGGCGCCGGGGCGATCCGCTCCGGCCAGGTCGTCTGCCACACCTCCGGTCGCCACGGCCTCGCGGTGCTGGACATCGCCACGGCTGTCGGTGCCCGTCCGATCGCGATGCACCCGGCGATGACGTTCAGCGGCACGGAGATCGACCTCGAGCGCCTGTCCGGCTGCGTCTTCGGCATCACCGCCGGTGACGAGGAGCGGGAGTACGCCGAGTCGCTGGTCGCCGACCTCGGTGGCGTGCCGATGTTCGTGCCCGAGGACAAGCGCACGCTCTACCACGCAGGGCTCGCCCACGGCGCCAACCACCTGGTCACCCTGGTCACCCAGGCGATGGAGCTGCTCGCCGCCTCCGGCGCCGAGGACCCTGCCGCCACGCTGCGCCCGCTGCTCGGCGCGGCGCTCGACAACGCGCTGTCCCACGGCGACGCCGCCCTGACCGGCCCGATCGTGCGCGGCGACGTCAACACCGTGCAGGCCCACCTGCGCGACATCATCGAGAACGCCCCGGCGACCGTCCCGTCGTACGTCGCCCTGGGCAAGGCCACCGCCGACCGCGCCGTGCTCGACGGACGCCTCCTCCCGATCCGCGCCGGCCGCATCGTGGCCCTGCTCGACGACGCGCTGGTGCGCGTGGGTGAGGCCGGTCCGGCTCGCCGGACGCGCAGCTCACGGAGATGAACCCCAAGCCGGTCCTCGCGAGCACGCGCGGGGAGCTGCGGCTGGCGCTGGACGCCGCTGGTGGTCGAGCGGAGTCATCAGGTGGTCGAGCGGGAGTCCTCTGGTGGTCGAGCGGAGTCGAGACCACGCGTCGCCCTCGTCCCCACCATGGGGGCCCTGCACCGGGGACACGCCGCCCTGATGGCCCGCGCGCGGCAGGAGATCGGCCCCGAGGCGGCGCTGGTGGCCTCGGTCTTCGTCAACCCGCTCCAGTTCGCCCCGGGCGAGGACCTCGACCGCTACCCGCGCACGCTCGACGCCGACCTCGAGGTCTGCACCGAGCAGGGTGTCGACGTCGTGTTCGCGCCGGCGGTCGACGAGGTCTACCCCGGTGGCGACCCGCAGGTCACGATCGACCCCGGTCCGATGGCCGCGGTGCTCGAGGGGAAGTCGCGGCCGACCCACTTCGCCGGCGTGCTCACCGTCGTGGCCAAGCTGTTCGGGCTGGTGCGGCCCGACGTGGCCGTCTTCGGGGAGAAGGACTACCAGCAGCTGGCGCTGATCCGCCGGATGGTCACCGACCTGTGCCTGGACGTCGACGTGGTCGGCGCCGAGACCGTGCGCGAGTCCGACGGGTTGGCCCTGTCCAGCCGCAACCGGTTCCTCGACCCCGAGCAGCGGCGCCAGGCCCTCGCCCTGTCCCGGGCGCTGTTCCGGGGCCGCGACGACGCCCACCTGGGGGCCGAGGCGGCCCTCGCCGGCGCCCGTGCCGAGATGCGCGACGCCCACGGCGTCGACCTCGACTACCTCGAGCTGACCGCACCCGACCTCGGCCCGGCCCCCGACTCCGGCCCCGCCCGGCTCCTCGTCGCGGCCCGCGTCGGACCCACCCGCCTGATCGACAACGTGGCCCTCGAGCTGGCCTGAGAAACCCAGGGAGAACCCGATGCTGCGCACCATGATGACGAGCAAGATCCACCGCGCGACGGTGACCCAGGCCGACCTGCACTACGTCGGGTCGGTCACCGTCGACGAGGACCTGCTCGACGCCGCCGACATCCTGCCCGGCGAGCTCGTGCACATCGTCGACGTCACCAACGGCGCCCGGCTCGAGACCTACACGATCGCGGGCCAGCGGGGGTCGGGCGTGCTCGGCATCAACGGTGCCGCCGCGCGGCTGGTGCACCCCGGCGACGTCGTGATCCTGATCGCCTACGGGCAGATGGAGACCGCCGAGGCCCGCGAGCTCCGGCCGCACGTGGTCTTCGTCGACGCCGACAACCGGATCGTCGGCACCGGCTCCGACCCCGCCTCGCCGGTCCCTGAGGAGGGCCGTCAGGGCCCGTCTCGAAGGGATCCCGGCAGTGGACTCGTACGGGGCGACGTCACCGTATGACCCGCCTCCTCTGCGCCGACATCGGCAACTCCCACACCACGCTGGGAGTCATCGACGACGGGACCGTGCTCGACCACTGGCGGGTGGCGACCGAGGAACGCCGTACCGCGGACGAGTGGGCGGTGCTGGTCCGGGGACTGCTGCGCGACAGCGTGGTCGGCGACGAGGTGGCCGGAGTGGCGCTGTGCTCGACCGTGCCGAGCGTGCTGCACGAGTGGCGCGACATGCTGGTGCGCCACTTCGGGACCATGCACAACGTCGTCGTCGAGGCGGGTGTGCGCACCGGCGTACCCGTGCTGATGGACAACCCGCGCGAGGTCGGCGCCGACCGCGTCGTCAACGCCCTCGCCGCCGCCACCCTCTACGCCGGCCCGGCGATCGTCGTCGACTTCGGCACGGCCACCACCTTCGACGTGGTCAGCGCCCGCGGGGAGTACATCGGCGGCGCGATCGCCCCCGGCATCGACATCTCCCTCGAGGCGCTGGGCCGGCGCGGTGCCCAGCTCCGCAAGGTCGAGCTGCTCCGCCCGCGCACCGTGATCGCCAAGAACACCGTCGAGGCGCTCCAGTCGGGGATGGTCTTCGGCTTCGCCAGCCAGGTCGACGGCATCGTCGAGCGGATGATCACCGAGCTCGACGTACCGGTCGACGACGTGCAGGTGATCGCCACGGGCGGCCTGGCCCCCGTGGTCGTCGACGAGTGCCGCTCGATCACCGCCCACGAGCCCTGGCTGACCCTCCTCGGCCTCGAGCTCGTGCACCTCCGCAACTCCTGACCCCACCCCGAATTTCGATAGTCCGAGGTCAGAAGCACCAGTTACCGGCGAGTAGACCTGCTTTCAGCCTCGGACTACCCGGAATTGCGGGCTGAGTCGGCTGACGCCTACCCCCTCGGCCGCCGACATGGACGCGGTCGAGGCGTCGTACCCAGCCGCCACCGGCTCGTCGAAGTGGTTGACGCTCACCCGCGGGATCCTCGTCCGACCCGGTGCCCGCGGGCCACCGGTTTTCTCAGGCCGTGGGTCGATCAGCACCTTGGCGTGCCGCTCGGCGGTGGCGAGGTCGTCGAAGGCCTGGGGTACGCCGGCGAGGCCGACCGTGCCCGTGTGCAGGGGAGACGGGTCGACCTTGCCCGAGGTCATCATCCGCAGGGTGTCGTGGAACTCGCCGGGGTCGTAGGCGAAGACGAACTGCAGCGAGATCTCCTTGTTGATCGCCATCGCCGGGCTGATCCGGTCGGGCTCCATGCACACGCCGACGACGATCACCCGGGAGTAGAGCGGGGCGCTGTGGATGACGTGGTCGATGATCCCGGGGACGCCGACGCACTCGAAGACGACCGGTCCCTGGGGCATCTGGCCGGCCGCCTCGGCCGCGCGGAGCACCCTGGCCCAGGGCAGGTACGGCACCTGCCGCAGCTTGGTCACCGTCCCGAGCGCGAGGTCGAGCAACGGCGGCGCCGTCGTGTAGTAGCGGCTGTCCTCGAAGGACGACCACGGCGACTCGGCACCCGGGTCGACGACGACGTCGGCGCCGCAGCGCTCGGCCAGTGCGCGGCGAGCGGCGGAGTAGTCGCTGGCCACGACGTGGCGGACCCCGCGCGCCTTGAGCATCAGGATCACCGCGAGGCCGATCGGCCCGCACCCGACGACGACGGCGGTCTCGCGCTTGCCGATCGAGGACTTGCGCACGGCGTGCCAGGCCACCGCCATCGGCTCGGTCATGGCGGCGAGCTCGGGGGAGTAGCCGTTGTCGACGGGGATCGTGAGCGACTCCTCGGCGAGCACCCGCTCGGCGTACCCGCCGTCGGCCTTCGCCGAGAGCCCGGTCATCTGCACGGCCTGGCCCTGCCGGAGCATCGGCAGCGCGACCACCGGCGTCCCGGAGCTCCAGGCGCGCTTGGTGCCGGGACCGTAGTCGAGCACCCGGCCACTGAACTCGTGGCCCATCACGACGGCCTGGTCGCGACGCATGATGTCGGGGAAGCCGATCGCCGCCGCGGCGTCGGCCACGTCGTCCCCGTGGTGGCGGGCGTGCAGGTCGGAGCCGCAGATGCCGCACCGGACGACCTCGAGCAGCACCTGCCCGGGACCGGGCACCGGATCGGGCACCTCACGCACGGACAGCTCGGTCTGCTCACACACCACGGCCCTCATGCCGGGTGACGGTAGCCCAGATCAGTAGCCTGAGCCGCATGCCCGAGTCCGCCGACGACCTCTCCGAGCAGGAACGCGTACGTCGCGAGAAGCGACAGCAGCTCCTCGACTCCGGGCGCCAGGCCTACCCGATCGGCGTCGAGCGCACGCACACGATCAAGCAGATCCGCGAGGAGTACGACGGGCAGGACCTCGAGCCGGACACCCACACCGGGCAACGCGTGGCGATCACCGGCCGGGTGATCTTCCAGCGCAACACCGGGAAGCTCTGCTTCGCCCGGCTCCGCGAGGGCGACGGGTCGGAGATCCAGGTGATGCTGAGCCTGGCCGAGGTCGGCGAGGACTCCCTGGCCGAGTTCAAGGCGCTCGTCGACATCGGCGACCTGCTCGCCGTCCGGGGCGAGGTGGTGACCAGCCGCCGCGGGGAGCTCAGCGTCGCTGCCGACGAGTGGGAGCTGGCCGCCAAGACCCTGCGGCCGCTGCCCAACGAGCACCGGCCGCTCTCCGACGAGGCCCGGATCCGGCTGCGCTACGTCGACATGATGGTGCGCCCCGAGGCCCGCGAGATGGTGCGCACCAAGGCCACCGTGCTGCGCAGCCTGCGCGAGACGCTGCACGACCAGGGCTACACCGAGGTCGAGACGCCGATCCTCCAGCTGACCAACGGCGGTGCCGCCGCCCGCCCGTTCCGGACCCACCTGAACGCCCTCGACCAGGACATGCTGCTCCGGATCGCCCTCGAGCTCGACCTCAAGCGGGCCATGATCGGTGGCGTCGAGAAGGTCTACGAGATCGGCCGCACCTTCCGCAACGAGGGCCTCGACTCCACCCACGCGGCCGAGTTCTCGATGCTCGAGGCGTACGAGGCCTACGGCGACCAGTTCACGATGATGGAGCTGACCAAGGCGCTGGTGGTCAATGCGGCCCGTGCCGTCGGCCGCACCGTGGTCACCGGCCGCGACGGCACCGAGATCGACCTCGAGGGCGAGTGGCGGCAGGCCTCCATCCTCGACCTGGTCTCCGACGCCGTCGGCGAGGAAATAACCGTCGACACACCGGCGGAATCCCTGCGCGCTCTCGCGGGTCGCCACGACGTCGAGCTGCAGCCGCAATGGGAGGCACCGGAAATAGTTGTC
>CAWCFR010000038.1:0-88894 GCA_963794725.1 uncultured Actinomycetota bacterium | reverse complement strand
TGCCCGTGGCCAGCAACAGAGGCCGTCGCGGAGACGGCCGCCTGACGCACGATCTCGATCCCAGCGAACGCGGCCCCCAGGACGCCTGTGGCGTCTTCGGCGTCTGGGCACCCGGTGAGGACGTCGCCAAGCTCACCTACTTCGGCCTGTACGCCCTGCAGCACCGGGGCCAGGAGTCGGCCGGCATCGCGGTGAGCAACGGCCGCCAGATCCTCGTCTACAAGGACATGGGCCTGGTCAGCCAGGTCTTCGACGAGGCCACCCTCGAGGCGCTCAAGGGCCACGTCGCGGTGGGTCACTCCCGCTACTCCACCACCGGCGCCAGCACCTGGCACAACGCCCAGCCGACCTTCCGGCCCACGGCCGACGGCTCGATCGCGCTCGGTCACAACGGCAACCTGACCAACACCCGCGACCTGCAGAAGATGGTCGCCGAGCTGCCGCGCGAGGGAGAGCTCGACTTCGGCAAGCGCAAGCTCGAGACCAGCACCAACGACACCTCGCTGGTGACGGCGCTGCTCGCGCACCACCCCGACACCTCGCTCGAGGAGCGCGCCGCGGAGCTGCTGCCCGAGCTCCAGGGTGCCTACTCCTTCGTCTGGATGGACGAGTCGACCCTGTACGCCGCCCGCGACCCCCAGGGCATCCGTCCGCTGGTGCTCGGGCGGCTCGAGCGCGGATGGGTGGTCGCGAGCGAGACCGCGGCGCTCGACATCGTGGGTGCGTCGTACGTCCGTGAGATCGAGCCGGGCGAGATGGTCGCCGTCGACGAGCACGGCCTGCGGACCAGGCGGTTCGCGCCGGCGGTGCCCAAGGGCTGCCTCTTCGAGTTCGTCTACCTCGCCCGCCCGGACACCCGCATCTCCGGCCAGCGCATCCACAGCGTGCGGGTCGAGATCGGTCGCAAGCTGGCGCGCTCGTTCCCCGCCGACGCCGACCTGGTCATCCCGGTGCCGGAGTCCGGCACCCCCGCCGCGATCGGCTACGCCGAGGCGAGCGGCATCCCCTACGGCATGGGGCTGGTCAAGAACTCCTACGTGGGGCGCACCTTCATCCAGCCCAGCCAGACCATCCGCCAGCTCGGCATCCGGCTGAAGCTGAACCCGCTGCGCGACGTGATCGAGGGCAAGCGGCTCGTCGTCGTCGACGACTCCATCGTGCGCGGCAACACCCAGCGAGCGCTGGTCCGGATGCTCCGCGAGGCGGGCGCCCGCGAGGTGCACGTGCGGATCTCCAGCCCGCCGGTGAAGTGGCCGTGCTTCTACGGCATCGACTTCGCGACCCGCGCCGAGCTGATCGCCAACGGCCTCTCCAGCGACGAGATCTGCGAGTCGATCGGTGCCGACTCGCTGGCCTACATCTCGCTCGAGGAGCTCGTCGAGGCCACCTCGGTGCCGGCCGACGACCTGTGCCGCGCCTGCTTCGACGGCGTCTACCCGGTCAAGCTCCCCGAGCCCGAGAACCTCGGCAAGCACCTGCTCGAGATGGCCCCCCTGCTCGACGCCGAGGGCCTCGTCACCTCGACCGCAGGAGCGGGCGCGGCCGACGCCCTGGGTCGCCCGTGAGCGAGCGAAGCGAGCGAACAATTCGGCACAGCGACCGCGTGTGTCTCGTGCGCGCACGGAGCCCTCTGCTCATTCACCGGGGGAGTACGCGCATGAGTACGTACGAGGCCGCCGGGGTCTCCATCGAGGCCGGCGACAAGGCCGTCGAGCTGATGAAGGTGTGGGTCGAGAAGGCCCGCCGACCCGAGATGATCGGCAGCATCGGTGGGTTCGCCGGTCTCTTCGACGCCAGTGCCCTCAAGGGCATGGACCGCCCCCTCCTGGCCAGCTCGGCCGACGGCGTGGGCACGAAGGTCGCGATCGCCCAGGCGCTCGACATCCACGACACCATCGGCTTCGACCTCGTCGGCATGCTCGTCGACGACCTCGTCGTGTGCGGCGCGGAGCCCCTGTTCCTCACCGACTACATCGCGACCGGCCGGGTCGTGCCGGAGCGCATCGCGGCCATCGTCAAGGGCATCGCCGAGGCCTGCATCACCGCCGGCTGCGCCCTCGTCGGCGGGGAGACCGCGGAGCACCCGGGCCTCCTCGGGCCGGACGAGTACGACGTGGCCGGCTCGACCACGGGCGTCGTCGAGGCCTCCCAGCTGCTCGGACCGGGGCGCGTCCGGCCCGACGACGTGGTGATCGCGATGGCCTCGAGCGGCCTGCACTCCAACGGCTACTCGCTCGTGCGGCACGCGCTGCTCTCCCCGGGAGAGTCGGGAACGGCCGCCTTCGGGCTGGAGTCCCACGTCGACGAGCTCGGCCGCACGCTCGGCGAGGAGCTCCTCGAGCCCACCCGGATCTACGCGCGTGCCTGCCTGGACCTGGCGCGCGACACCGAGACCCACGCGATGTCCCACATCACCGGTGGCGGCCTCGCCGCCAACCTCGAGCGGGTGCTCCCGGTCGAGCTCGTGGCCACCATCGACCGCGCGACCTGGGCGTTGCCGCCCGTGTTCTCACTGGTGGCCGAGGCGGGCGGCGTGGCCCAGGCCGACCTGGAGCGGACCCTGAACTGTGGCGTCGGCATGGTCTCGCTGACCGCCCCCGACGACGCCGACGACGCCGTGGCCCTGCTCGCGCGCCACGGCATCGACGCCTGGGTGGCCGGCACGGTCTCCCTGGCCGGGGCCGAGGAGGGTGGCCGGGCGCTCCTGCACGGCGCCCACCGCTAGCAGCGTCGTGCTCCCGGACGGCGGCCGGAGCGGCCGTGCCGACCGGCTGTGGTCAATGGGCGGGCCGACGTGCGGGAATCACCCTCGGCCGGTTAGGCTTGCCCCACGAACTGTTGATCTGAGACCGGCACGTGCCAGTAGGCCCGCCGGCTACATGTGCGAGGGGGTCGACCCATATGGGGCGCGGCCGTGCGAAGGCGAAGCAGACCAAGGTTGCCCGCGACCTGAAGTACCGCTCTCACGAGACGGACTTGAGCGCGCTGGCCAAGGAGCTGCATGGTGACGAGCCGGAGGACGTCGAGAAGATCGACGAGCCGGAGCCGGATCCTGACGAGTACGCCAAGTGGTCGGACTACACCGACTCCCGTCGCGACTGATCCCGTCCTGGTCCTGCGCTGCCTGGTCCTGCGCTGAGTCTCGGCGCTGATCCTCAGGGCAGCCAGATGTGGCGAGCACCGGGGGCCTCGGCCATCCGGCGTTCGGCGATCCGGTCGGCGGCCACGGCAGGCGGTACGTCGTCGAGCCGCGCCGCCTCGAACACCTCCAGCGTGGTCTCGAAGATGCGGCTCGCCCGCTCGCGGGCACGGTCGAAGTCGAAGCCGTGCAGCTCGTCGGCGACCTGGATCAGCCCGCCCGCGTTGACGACGTAGTCGGGCGCGTAGAGGATCCCTCGATCGGCCAGCTGCTTCTCGACGCCCGCGTGGGCGAGCTGGTTGTTGGCGGCCCCGCAGACCACCTGGGCGCTCAGCGCGGCCACGACGTCGTCGGTCAGGGCGTCGCCGAGGGCGCACGGCGAGTAGACGTCGAGGTCGGCCGCCACGAGGTCCTCCGCGCTCGCGACCACCTGCACCTCCGGATGCGCGTCGGTGACCTGCTGCAGCGTCGGGGCGTGCGGGTCGGTGACCACCACCGAGGCGCCGTCCTGCAGGAGGTGGTCGACGAGGTGGCGGCCGACCTTGCCGACCCCGGCCACGCCGACGCGACGACCGCCCAGCGAGGGCGCGCCCCAGACCGCCTCCGCGGCGGCGCGCATGCCCTGGAAGACGCCGTACGCCGTGAGCACCGAGCTGTCGCCCGCCCCGCCGCGCGAGACCGTCCGACCGGTCACGAACCGGGAGGTCTCGGCGATGACGTCCATGTCCTCGCTGTAGGTGCCGACGTCGCAGGCGGTGTAGTAGCGACCGTTGAGCGACTGCACGAAGCGGCCGTAGGCGCGCAGGAGGTCCGGGTGTCTTCTCCGTGTGCGGGTCGCCGAGGATGACGGCCTTGCCGCCGCCGAGACCGAGCCCGGCGAGCGCCGCCTTGTAGGACATCCCGCGGGCGAGGTTGAGGGCGTCGCGCAGTGCTGCGCCGTCGTCGGGGTAGGGGTGGAACCGGGTGCCGCCGAGGGCCGGCCCGAGCGCCGTGGAGTGGATCGCGATGATCGCGCGGAGCCCGGAGTGACGGTCCTCACAGGCGACCACCTGCTCGTGGCCGCTGAACTGATCGAACAGGTCGACCGCCTCGGCTAGGGTCACGGTAGTGACCTTTCTGAAATGTCGCGCTTTGTGGGTGATTACACGTTTTTGTGACAAAGGCAAGGGTGGGCCTTTGCTGGTCTAGACTACATCGTCCGGTTTTCCACCGATATCTCAGATCCGGACATTTCAGGTTTCATCGACCCGGCTCTGGTGGCACACTTCCAGTCAGAGCAAGGAGCTCGAGAACCAAGCATCAAAGGGGAGCGCCGTGGTAACGCGACCGACCGAAACTGAATCCCTCCTCACGCCCGCTGAGGTAGCAGCCATGTTCCGCGTGGACCCGAAGACGGTGACGCGCTGGGCCAAGGCCGGCAAGCTGTCCGCCATCCGGACGCTGGGCGGCCACCGCCGCTACCGCGAGTCCGAGGTCAAGGAGCTCCTGGGCGACGTGATCCCTGCCCAGCGCAGCGCGCAGGACTGACACAGCTTCACAAGACACAACTGCCGCACCGTCGACCCCCTCGCGACGGAACGGCTCCCGGGCTCTTCGCCATGCGGCGGAGAGCCCGTGTGTCTTTTCTGCAGGCTCAGCTCCCGTGGCGGCCGTCGCCGGCCGCGAACCGGGAGGCCCCGTCCAGGGCGTCGGCCTGCAGCGAGACCAGGCCGTGGGCCAGCTCCGCCGCGAGCGCGGCGTCCTCCTCGAGTCCCCACTGCTCGAGCACCGAGAGCCGGTCCTGACGCAGGCACGTCTGCGGGAGGGCCGCCAGGGTGAGGGCCAGCTCGCGAGCCTCCTCGAGCGCCCGACCGGGTTCGCTGAGCCGGGTGACCAGGCCCATGGCGAGGGCCTCAGTCGGCGGGCACCGGCCGACCCGTCAGGACCAGGTCCATGGCTCGTGCCTGGCCGATCAACCGGGGTAGCCGCACGGTCCCGCCGTCGATCAGCGGCACTCCCCAGCGACGGCAGAAGACCCCGAGGACGGCCTCGGTGGAAGCCACCCGCAGGTCGGCCCACAGGGCCAGCTCCAGCCCGCCGGCCACCGCGTAGCCCTCGATCGCCGCGATCACCGGCTTGGTGAGCCGCATCCGGGTGGGCCCCATCGGCCCGTCGCCCAGGGCCTCGACCCGGTTGCCCGTCGGCGTCCCCACCGCCTTGAGGTCGGCGCCGGCGCAGAAGTGGCCACCGGCACCGGTGAGGACGGCCACCGCGGCGGACTCGTCGGCCTCGAAGGCCCGGAAGGCCTCGGCGAGGGCGTGTGCCGTGGGCCCGTCGACGGCGTTGCGGGCCTCGGGCCGGTCGAGGGTGACGATCGTGACCGGCCCGTCCCGGTCGACGCGGACAGTCATCGAGGTGGTCATGGGTTCACCGTAGGAACACGGCCGGTCGTGCACCAGACTGAGCGCCATGACCTCCCTGGCCGACGACCACGGATCGACGCTCTCCTGGCGGTCGACCGACTCGCTGCTGAGCATCGCCTCGCACCAGTCGGTGCTCTCGATCGGGAGCGTCGGCTCGGCTGCCTCCATCGGGAGCCTGGGCTCGTTCGGCTCGGCCTTCTCGGTGGGGTCCTCGATGAGCATGGCCTCGGTGCTCTCCCACCTCAGCCACGGCTCGTTGCTGTCGCACGCCTCGCGCGGAGGGGTGCTGGAGAGCGAGGCCGACCAGGACCCGCACGCCGTGGGGTTCGCCACGATGGTGGCGGCCGTCGTCGTGGTGGTGCTGGTGCTCCGCCGGGTGGCGCGTTAGGCGACCGAGGCGATCGTCGGCTGCGGGTCACCGAGAAGGCTGACGATCTCCTGGGCGGCCTTGCGGCCGTCCTCGATGTGCTGCCAGGTGTTGGAGAAGTCGGTCATCCCGTTGCCGCGGTCCTCGGTGCGCAGGTGGTGCACCTCCACCGCGCCCAGGTCCGGCGCCGGGTTGACGCGCATGGCGACCCCGAAGCTGGCGACCAGGATGTCGATCGGCGTACGGCCGCGGGGCAGCCGGGCCGGGACGCTGGCGTCCAGCACGAAGACCCGGGTCGGGGCGAGGTCCGCGGCGCCGCGCACGGGCACCAGGTCGGCCACGCCGCCGTCGACGTGCGGGCCGGCGAAGCCACAGCTGGCCGGCAGCGTGACCGGGGAGAAGACGCCGGGCACGGCGGCCGAGGCCAGGAGCAGCTGGGTCAGGTTGCCGTGCCGGTGGTAGACCGCACCGTCGCCCGCGAGGGGCGTGGTGACCACGCGGACCGGGGTGGGCAGGTCCTCGAGCTTGCGGACCGGGACCCAGGCATCGATGAGTCGCTGCAGGGCGTCGTGGGAGAAGAGGTAGGGGCGCTGGCGCAGCAGGTGGCCCACCCGGGTCAGCGTGCCGCCGGGGAAGATGTCGCGGGTGGTCAGGGCCATCCACCGACGGCGGAGCTCGCGCACCCGCTCGAGGTCGGGGCGGGCGCCCATGAACGCGGCGTTGAGCGCGCCGACGGAGGTGCCGACCAGGGCGTCGGGCACGATGCCCCGCTCGAGCAGGACCTCCATCATGCCGACCTGCACCGCGCCGCGCGCGGCTCCGCCTGACAGGACGAACACGTCCCGGTGCTGCTCCCGAGAAGTTGAGGTGATGTCCATGACGCCCTCTCGCGCTGGCCCCCGTCTTCTCTTCTTCCACTTTCATGGTGCTCTCCGCTATGTCCGTTTTGCAGGAGAATCGGAGAAAAGGATGAAAACTTACCCAGTTCGGATGGCTTGGTGGGTAATCGTCACTCGGCCCGGCCGGGCGGCGGTGCTAGGTTGCGGCTCGACCGCGCGAACCCTCGGACCCGCGCGACGTACACGCCGGGACGAGGGGAGTCGTCATGGGTGAGGGACCAGGCAGCACGCGGGTGCTGGTGCTGGGAGCCGGGTTCGGTGGCCTCGAGGCGGCCACGCTGCTGGCCGAGCGGTTGGGCGATGCCGTGGAGGTCGTGGTGGTCGACCGCGCCGACGGCTTCGTCTTCGGCTACTCCAAGCTGGACGTGATGTTCGGTCACCGGCTCGAGGAGCAGGTGTTCCACCCGTACGCGGACCTCGCCCGGCCCGGCCTGCGCTTCGTGCGCTCGGAGATCCGCGAGATCGACGTGCACGCGAAGACCGTCCGCACCGACGACGAGGTCCTCGAGGGCGACGCGCTCGTGATCGCGCTGGGGGCGGAGGTCGACCCGGCGGCGACACCCGGCCTGGTCGAGGCGGGTCACGAGTTCTACTCCAACCGGGGTGCCTTCGCGGTGCGCGACGTCCTGGCCGGGTTCGAGGGCGGGCACGTGGTCGTGGGGGTCACCGGCACGCCGTACAAGTGCCCTCCGGCGCCCAGCGAGGCGGCGCTGCTGGTCGACGACCACCTCCGGAAGCGCGGGCTGCGGGAGCGCTCGACGATCACGCTGGTGACCCCGATGCCCTCGCCGGTGCCACCGGCCCCGGACGCGTCGAAGGCGATCCTCGAGGCCTTCGACGAGCGCGGCATCGCCTTCCACCCGGGTACCCCGGTGGTCAGCCTCGACCCCGAGCGACGGGTCGCCGTCGCGGCGAACGGCGAGGAGTTCGCCTTCGACCTCTTCCTCGGGGTGCCGCGCCACCGTGCGCCCCAGGTCGTCGTCGACTCCGGCCTCACCGTCGACGGCTGGGTCCCGGTCGACCCCCGGACCCTGGAGACGCAGGTGCCCGACGTCTACGCGGTCGGCGACATGACCAGCGCCGGCACCCCGAAGGCCGGCATCTTCGCCGAGGGGCACGCCGCCGTCGTGGTCGACCGCATCGTCGACCGGCTCGCCGGGCGCGAGCCCACGGCGGAGTACGGCGGCAACGGGATCTGCTACATCGGCTTCGGCGACGACCTGGTGGCGACGGCCGACGTGACGTTCCTCCCGGGCCAGGCGCCGTTCGGTGCCTTCGAGCCGCCGTCGGCCCAGATCGCGGCGAAGAAGGTGGCCTTCGGCGCCGACCGGGTGCGGCGCTGGTTCGGCCGGGAGTGGGCGCACGCCTGAGGCAGGTAGGGACAGCACGAAGCCGGAACCGCAGGGCCCCGGCGTTCGTGTTGCGTGGGTGGGCAGGGGCGGGGTCGAACCGCCGACCTTCCACTTTTCAGGCGGACGCTCGTACCAACTGAGCTACCTGCCCCTGAGGAAGGTGACTTCCTCAGCGACCCCGACGGGACTCGAACCCGCGGCCTCCGCCGTGACAGGGCGGCGCGCTAACCAACTGCGCTACGGGGCCTGGATGGTGCAACTCGGACCTGCGCCCGGAGCCACGAAATGCTAACAGTCGAGGGGGGTCGCCCTGAAATCGGCTGCGGCTGTACCCCCAACGGGATTCGAACCCGTGCTACCGCCGTGAGCTGAGCCGGGGTCCTCGTGCAGACTCGTACCCCCAACGGGATTCGAACCCGTGCTACCGCCGTGAGCTGAGCCGGGGTCCTCGTCGCAGACCTTCGTACCCCCAACGGGATTCGAACCCTGCTACCGCCGTGAAAGGGCGGGGTCCTGGGCCGCTAGACGATGGGGGCCCTCGTCACGCAGCCTGCGCTGGCGACTCGGAGATTCTAGGGGACCGTCTGGTCAGGCGTAGCCGAGGTCGTGCAGGTGGTCGTCGTCGATGCCGAAGTGGTGGGCGATCTCGTGCACCACGGTGATCCGGACCTCCTCGACGAGCTCGTCGGAGGTCTCGCACATCCGGGTGAGCGGTCCGCGGAAGACGAAGATCCGGTCCGGTGGAGTGAAGGTGTACGCCGTGTCGCGCTCGGTCAGCGGCACGCCGTCGTACAGGCCGAGCAGGTCGGGCTCGTCGGCCGGCGGCTCGTCCTCGACGAGCACGACGACGTTGTCCATCAGCGACGCGAGCTCGGCCGGGATCCCGTCGAGCGCGACGGAGACCAGCTCCTCGAACTCCGCCGCCCCGACCTCCATGCCGCGAGCGTAGACAGATAGTCCGAGGTCAGAAGCGCCAGCTACTGGCCAGTAAAGGTGCTTTCAGCCTCGGACTATCCGGAATTCGGGGTGCGGTCAGGCGGCGACCGGGTGCTCCTCGCGCCGGGGGAGCGGGGTCGGGTTGGTGTTGACGCCCATGAAGTCGTTGGGCAGCGACAGGCGGATCACCTTGTGCCACGCGGAGGCGACCTGGCGGGGCAGCGAGCCGGTGACGTAGGGCAGGTCGTACTTCTCGAACAGCGCCTGCACCTTCGGGGCGATCTCCTTGTAGCGGTTGCTCGGGAGGTCGGGGAAGAGGTGGTGCTCGATCTGGAAGGACAGGTTGCCGGTCATCATGTGCATCGCGTTGGAGCCGGAGATGTTGGCGGCGCCGAGCATCTGGCGCACGTACCACTCGGCCTTCGTCTCACCGTCGATCGAGTGCTTCTCGAAGGTCGCGACGCCCTCGGGGAAGTGGCCGCACATGATCACCGAGTGCGTCCACCAGTTGCGGACGAGGTTGGCCACGAAGTTGGCGCTCAGCGTGTGGAAGAACGACGGGCCCGAGACCAGCGGGTGCACGACGTAGTCCTTGGTGGCCTGGCGCTTGATCTTGCGCCACGTCGCGCTCAGCTTGCCCTTGAACTCCGGCGTCTTGGTCGTCTTGCGCTTGATCGCCTTGCCGAGCTCGAGGTCGTACGCCGCGATGCCGTACTCGAAGAAGCACGCGTTGATGAAGTTCCACAGCGGCTGGGCGAGGTAGATCGGGTGCCAGCGCTGGTCCTCGTCGACGCGCATGATGCCGTAGCCGAGGTCGTTGTCCTTGCCGACGACGTTGGTGAAGTTGTGGTGCACCTCGTTGTGCGAGTGCTTCCACTGCTCGGCCGGGGAGGCGTTGTCCCACTCCCAGGTGGTCGAGTGGATCTTGGGGTCACGCATCCAGTCCCACTGGCCGTGCATGACGTTGTGGCCGATCTCCATGTTCTCCAGGATCTTGGCGACGGAGAGGCCCGCCGTACCGACGAACCAGGCCGGCGGGAACAGCGAGAAGAGCAGGACGGCGCGCGAGCCGATCTCGAGCTTGCGCTGGGTGTCGATCACCTTGCGGATGTACGCCGCGTCGGAGGCGCCGCGCTTCTCGATGTACTCGGCGCGGATGGCGTCGAGCTCACGGCCGATCTCCTCGATGTCGCTGGGGGAGAGGTGCTCGATGGGGTTCTCGGACTTCTTCTGCAGGACGGTCATGGCCGTTCCTCCTGTGGTTGAAGATCAGTGGTCGAAGGTGCAGCTGCCGGCGGCAGCGTTGATGCAGGTCTGGACGCGCACGCCGTCGCCCTCGACGGCGCTGGTGAGGTCGCCGCTGCGCAGGTCGCGCACGGTGCCCTCGCGGAGCGGCAGCACGCAGCTGTAGCAGATGCCCATCCGGCACCCGCTCGGCATGAGCACGCCGGCCTCCTCCGCCTGCTCGAGGATCGGCCGGTCGCCGGTGGCCTCGAGGGTGGTGCCGGACTCGGTGAAGGTGACGGTGCCGCCCTCGCCGGTGACGAGGTTGGCGACCCGGAACTGCTCGGTCATCAGGGGCAGGCCGTGCTGGTCGTGGTGACGCTCGAGCGCGTCGAGCAGACCGGCCGGGCCGCAGGCGAACGTGGTGCGCTCGTGCAGGTCGGGGACCAGGTCGCTGAGCTGGTCGACGTCGAGCAGGCCGTGCTGGTCGTCGTACCGCGCGACCAGGCGGATCATCCCGGCCTCGTCGAGCGAGCGCAGGTTGTCGATGAAGATCGAGTCGGGCTCGCTGGGGGCGACGTGCACCACGACGATGTCGTACGACGCACTGCGGGCCAGCCGGACGACGCCGCTGTCGGCGACGGGGAACAGGTTGCGCAGCATCCCGATCACCGGCGTGATGCCGGAGCCGGCCGTCACGAACAGGAGCGGGCCACCGTCGGGCGGGCAGCACGAACTCGCCGGCCGCCTGCTCGAGGTGGACCAGCGTGCCGGGGCGGGTGTCGCGGACGATGTGGTTGCTGACCTTGCCGTCGGGCACCGCCTTGACGGTGATCGAGATCCGGCCGTCGGCGCGCGGTCCGTGGGTCAGGGAGTAGGCGCGCCAGAGGCGGACGCCGTCGACGTCGATGCCGACCCGGACGTACTGCCCGGGGACGTGCCCGGCCCAGTCGGCGCCGGGACGGATCACGAGGGTGGCCGCGTCGGCGGTCTCGGCGTGGACCTCCTCGACGCGTCCGCGCAGCTCGGCGCCCTTGCGCAGGGGGTTGAACACGTCGAGGTAGTCGGCCGGGACGAGGGGCGTGGCCGCCAGCTCGGCGACCCGGCGGGCGCCGTCGCGCAGGGCACGGCTCCACGGGCGGTTCGCCGCCGGGGAGGTGCGCAGCACAGAGGTCAGGGCCATGAGTTCAGTCTGATGAAGATCCCGGCTAATATCCTGACCAAGCGGCGTGAACAGCACCCCGCTCTTTTGTTCGCAGGAGACAAATCCAGTGACCTCCACCACGGAACCGGCCCTCAGTCTCACCCCCGAGACCGTTGCCGAGCTCCGTCAGGTGCTGCCCGGGCATGGCCGAGCGCACCGTCGCGGCGATCATCGACGCGGTGCCCGAGCTACTCCGACGCGCTCACCGGGGCGATGGGGGAGACCATCCGGATGGCCGTCGAGACCGCCCTCGGCGGCTTCGTCCAGCTCGCCTCCCGGTCCAGCGGCGAGACCCCTCCGGCCGAGGCGCTCGACGGCGCCTACCAGCTCGGGCGGGGCGAGGCGCGCAGCGGGCGCACGGTCGACGCCCTCCTGTCGGCGTACCGGATCGGCGCGCGGGTCTCGTGGCGCGAGCTCTCGGCCGCCGCGGTGCGCACCGGGGTCGACGCCGACACCCTCGGCCGGTTCGCTGCCCTGGTCTTCGCCTACATCGAGCAGCTCTCGGCCGCCAGCCTGGCCGGTCACACCGACGAGCTCGAGAACACCGGCCGCGTCCGGCAGCGCCTGCTCGAGCGCCTGGCCGTGCGGCTCCTCGACGGCTCCCCCGCCGACGCCGTCGCGCAGGCCGCCGAGCGCGCGGAGTGGCGGGCGCCGAAGACGCTGACCGCGGTCGTCGTACCCGGCTCGCAGGTGCGGCCCGTGCTCGCCAGCCTCTCCGGCGAGACCCTCCAGACGGCCGAGGCGCCGCAGCTCGCGGACACCGAGGGGGAGGTGGCGCTCCTCGTCCCCAACGTGCACGGCCGAGGGCGTGTCGGCCTCGTGCGTGCGCTCGCCGACCGCGGCGCCGTGGCCGGGCCGGCTCGTCCGTGGCAGCGGGCGGCGGAGTCGCTCGACCGGGCGGCGCGGGTACGGCGCCTCGGGCTCGGGCCGGACAGCGAGCAGCACCTCGTCGACCTGGTGCTCAGCGCCGATCCTGCTGCGCTCGCCGACCTCCGTGAGCGGGTGCTCGCTCCCCTCGACGAGCTCGGCGACACGGCGGCGGCGAAGCTCACCGAGACGCTGCGCTCCTGGCTGCTGCACCACGGCCGCCGCGAGGCCGTCGCCGCGGAGCTGTTCGTGCACCCCCAGACCGTCCGCTACCGCATGGGCCAGCTCCGCGAGGTCTTCGGGGATCGCCTCGAGGACCCGGACACGATCCTCGAGCTGACCATCGCGCTCGGCGTACCGGCACCTCCGCGCGCCATGTAACGCGGTGTTGTTGACGCTCTGCACGCGGAGTACCACTTGTTCAGCGTCGATAACTCCGCGTTACATGTGAGCTCTCGGAACGACTCACCAGTCCGCGTGCACGAGCCCACCGGCCACCCAGGTGGCGGCGACGGGCATCTCGCGGAGGGCCTCGACGGGAGCGGCCAGCGGGTCGGCGTCGAGGAGGGCGAGGTCGGCGGGGTGGCCGACGGCGACCGTGCCGAGCCCGTCGGTGCTGGCCGCGAGCGCCTCGCGCGGGGTCAGCGACTGCTCGGGGTGCCAGGGCGCGCGCTCGTCGCCGGAGCGGTGCACGGCGGCGGCGACGGCGAGCCACGGGTCGAGGGGAGCCACCGGGGCGTCCGAGCCCAGGGCCAGCTCGACCCCCTCGTCGGCGAGCCAGCGCAGCGCGAAGCAGCGGTCGCACTTGTCCGGCCACAGCTTCTCGGTGAGGTCGCGGTCGTCGACCAGGTGCGCCGGCTGCACGCTGGCGCGGATCCCGGCGGCCGCCATCCGCTTGGCGTCCACGCGCTGGATCAGCTGGGCGTGCTCGATCGACCCGGTCGCCCCGGTGCGCTCGAAGGCGGTCAGCGCCTGGTCCACCGCGGCGTCGCCGATGGCGTGGATCGCCACGGTGAGGCGGTGGCGGTTGGCGGCGTCCATCACCGCACGCAGCCCGTCGCCGGTGATGTTGGCCGCGCCGCTGCTGCCGTCGAGGTACGGCGAGCTGCACCACGCCGTGAGGGTGTTCAGCGAACCGTCGGAGATGACCTTGAGCGGTCCCATCGTGACCAGCTCGCTGCAGCCCGGCATCCGCTGGCCGGTGCGCAGGCCGGCTGCGAGGAAGGCGTCCAGCGTGTCGACGTACGCCCCGACCCGGACGCGGAGCAGCTCGGCGCCGGCGGCCGAGCGGTCCGGCCACTCCTCGACGGCCTGGTCGAACTCGAGGTCGACCAGTCCGACGACGCCGCGGGCCGCCGCCAGGCGCATCGTGCTCAGGTAGGCCTCGGGCGAGGTGCCGTCGGTGCCGACGAGGCGGAAGAGCCGCGGGTACGCCGCGAACCACTCGGCCTCGCTGACCATCCCCTCCCGCTCCGGCAGGCCGAGGGCCCGCATCGCCACGGAGCTGCACCAGGCGTGGTGGCCGTCGCCGCTGATCAGCACCACCGGCCGCGCGCCGGCCAGCCGGTCCAGCTCCGCCACGGTCGGCTGCTCCGACCAGGTGGCGGGGCGGTGGCCCCAGCCGACGACGGGTACCTCGGGCAGCAGGTCGAGCCGCTCGGCCAGCAGGGCGAGCGCCGCGTGCTTCGACGGCGTGCCGCGCAGGTCCAGCCGCTGCGAGGCGAGGGTCCACTGACCCAGGTGCACGTGCTGGTCCCACAGCCCGGGCATCAGCCAGCGCCCGGCGGCGTCGTGCTCCTCGACCCCGGCAGGGGCGCTGCAGGCCGTGCCCGACCTCGACCACGCGGCCGTCGGCCACGAGCACGTCGACCGGTTCGCCGGCTGCCAGACCCGGCTCCAGCGGCACGAGGCGCGCGTCGCGCAGGAGGAAGCCGGACATGTCCCGAGGCTAGGACAGGGCCCCGCCGATGACGCCAACCGAGGGCCGCGGTCGCCAGGCAGCCACCGATCGTCATCACGACGTACGCCGCGCCGCGGCGCGGGCCCGACTCCACGGTCTGCACCGAGAACGACGAGTAGGTCGTCAACCCGCCGCAGAATCCCGTGCCCAGCAGCGCCATCGCCGACGCGGAGACGCCGGCGCTGGTGAGCACGCCGAGCACGAACGAGCCCGCCAGGTTCACGGCCAGCGTGCCCCAGTGCACCCGCCCGTCGAGCAGCCGACCGAGCACGAACCGGATCGGCGCGCCGACGGCCGCGCCGAGCGCGACGAGGAGCGGGGTCACCGGTCGCCCTCCTCGGCCTCGAACTCGGCCTCGCCGATCGGGTCCAGCCTGGCGACGGAGCCGGTGAGCACCAGGGCAGCAGCCAGCGTGCCGAGGGCGTAGGCCAGCCGCGGTGAGCGTGGCGCCGCCGTCGAGCAGGCGGACGGTGTCCACGGACGCGGCCGACATCGTCGTGAAGCCGCCGAGCACGCCCGTGCCCAGGCAGCACCGGCAGCGCCGGGCGTCGACGTACGGCGGGCATCGCCCCGATCAGCGCCAGCAACCCGGAGCCGACCACGTTGATCGCGAACGTCGTCCAGGGGAACGCGGTGCCGTGGCGGGGAAGACGTCCTCGAGCGCCCAGCGGGCCAGTGCTCCGGCCGCGCCGCCGATCGCGGTGAGCAGGATGCCGGTCCCGAGCGGCACGCGGGTGTCGGCCAAGCTCAGGCCGACGGCATCGAGGTGGGACCCGCCCAGCGGATGGGCTCCTCGCCCCGCGCCTGGCGCCCGAACTCGCTGAAGTACCAGTCCTGCAGGTCCATCAGCACCTGCGGCGGCTGCATGGCCAGCAGGTGCTCGGAGGAGAACAGGTCGTAGACCTCCACGAGCAGGTCGCGGATGCGGGTCATCGTCGGCGGCGCCGAGACCGGGATGGAGTACTCGAGGTCGACCGAGTCGGCGCCGTCGGCGATGGCCTGGTCGAGCAGCGAGATGCCGTTGGTGGATCGGCGGTCGCGGTCGGCGCTGACGAAGATGTCGGTCAGCTCGGTGGCCAGCGGGTAGGACTCGGGGTCGGTCAGGGCGAGCAGCCGCATCTCGCGCCGGACCTCGAAGTGGTAGCGCCGCAGCTCGCCGAACAGGCGGGCGGGCACGCCGAGCAGGTGCAGCGTCATCCGCTCGCCCTCGGCGGTGACGTCCGAGTCGCCGAACTGGGGGTCGAAGGCGAAGATCTCGCCCTCGTGGTGGGCCTCGGCCTGCAGGTCGCCGCTCGGCTCGAACCAGACCGACTTGCTGCGGCCGTCGTGCGCGAGGTCGGAGCCCCACCGGTTGGACATCATCGCGACGAGGTCGAGACCGCGGCCGAACGTGGTCAGGTTGACGTCGTCGACGTCGTCGATCTCGGGGGCGACGGGCACCCGCTGCGGGGGCACCGGCGAGGAGTCCACGACCTCGATGCGCGGGTGGTCGACGGTGCCGCGCACCCGCACCGACAGGGGCGGGCGCGAGTGGATGAGCGCGTTCGTGACCAGCTCGGAGACGCCGAGCTGCGCGGAGTCGACCAGGTCTTCCCGGCCGATCTCCTCGAGGACTTTGGATACCCACGATCGCGCGAGCTTCACCGAGGGCGGGCTCGCGGGCAGGACCAAACTTCGCTTGGTCAGAGTCACCGTCCCTCACTCCGGATGAACTCACATGAGCGGGCGCGTGAACACAATCGTCGTCCGCCTTGACAAACCCTAGGGCAGTAGAGGCGTTGTCGGCGGCGATTACCGGATCAATTTCAACAACCCGTTTTCGACGACTTCCGCCAGCGCCGGATGGATCCAGTACTGGCCGTGCGCCATCTCCGCGACCGTCGCACCCAGGCTCATCCCCTGGATGAGCGGCTGGATCAGGTTGCTGGCCTGGGGCCCGATGATGTGGGCGCCGAGCAGGTGCTGGCCGTCCGGCGTGCCGATCAGCTTGACGAAGGAGTCACCCGGGAACGACTCCATCGCCCAGCCGTAGGCGACGTCGGCGTAGTCCTGGACCACGCTGCGGTGCTCGATCCCGGCGTCCCTGGCCTCCTGCGAGGTGAGCCCGACCTTGGCCACCTGCGGGGAGGTGAACACGGCGCTCGGGACGTAGCGGTGGTCGGCCGCGACGAGCTCCTCGGGGAACAGCAGGTTGTGCCGCACCACGCGGGCCTCGGCGTTGGCGACGTGCTTGAGGTCCCAGGTGTTGGCGACGTCGCCGAGGGCCCAGATGCCGTCGACGGTCGTGCGCTGGTACTCGTCGACCACGACGATGCCGTCCGACACCTTGACGTCGGTGTTCTCCAGGCCGAGCCGGTCGGCGTTCGGCACGCGGCCGGTCGCGAGCAGGAGGACGTCGGCGTCCAGGGTGCTGCCGTCGGAGAGGGTGGCCACCACCTCCCCGCGCTCGCCGGGAGCGACACCCGTCACGGTGGTGGACAGCCTGACGTCCCACTGCGCGGAGGCCAGTCGCGTGAACGCCGCGGCGACCTCCTCGTCCTCCTTCTTCAGCAGGGCGTCGCCCCGGTGCACCACGGTGACCGCGGAGCCGAGCGCGGAGAAGACGTGCGCGAACTCGGCGGCGACGAAGCCGCCGCCGATGATCGTCATCCGCTTCGGCAGCTCGTCGAGACGCATCACGGTGTCGCTGGTGTGGTACTCGACCGCGTCGAGCCCCGGGATCGGCGCCACGTCCACCCGGCTGCCGGCGGCGATCACGATCTGGTCCGCGGTGATGGGCTCGTCGAGGCCGTCGATCCGCAGGGTGTGGTCGTCGAGGAACGAGCAGTGCGCCTCGTAGACGTCGACGTTCTCCTGGCCGTGACGGTAGCTCCGGCCCGACTCCTCGATCGGGTCGATGCGGCCGAAGATGCGGTCGCGGATCTCCGGCCAGCTCGCCCCGTCGTACGACGTCCGGAGGCCGAGCTCGCTGCCGTGCCGGGACTGGTGCGCCAGGTCGGCGGGGTAGACGAACATCTTGGTGGGGATGCAGCCCACGTTGAGGCAGGTCCCGCCGAAGAGGTTCTCCTCGATGATGGCGACCTTCCAGTCCTTGAAGCGGCGGTCGACGATGGAGTTGCCCGAGCCCGTGCCGATCAGGGCGAGGTCGTAGTGGGTCACGGTGTCATCGTGCCCGACCAGCGTCCGCCGGACCGTGATGTGACGGAGCAGACCTCCGCTGAGAGGTGCAGAACGGACGGTTTGGGGAACCCTGCGCGTTATGGCTGATGTGAATGCAACGACGACCCTCCACACTGAAGCCGTGACCCCCACGCCGCAGGAGCAGCTCCCCACGGACCAGCAGGCGGACCGTGCCGGGAAGCCGCACCGCGTCGTCGTGGTCGGCTCGGGCTTCGGCGGCCTGTTCGGCACCAAGACGCTGCGCGGGGCCGACGTCGAGGTGACGATGATCGCCAAGACCACGCACCACCTCTTCCAGCCGCTGCTCTACCAGGTCGCGACCGGCATCCTCTCCGAGGGCGAGGTCGCCCCCGCCACGCGTGAGGTGCTGGCCCGCCAGAAGAACGCACGCGTCCTCCTCGGCGAGGTCACCGACATCGACCTCGAGCAGCGCACGGTCACCCACCACGTGCTGGGGCGCGAGGCCGTCACGCCGTACGACTCGCTGATCGTGGCGGCCGGCAGCGGCCAGTCCTACTTCGGCAACGACCAGTTCGCCGAGTTCGCGCCGGGCATGAAGAGCATCGACGACGCCCTCGAGCTGCGTGGCCGCATCTTCGGTGCCTTCGAGCTGGCCGAGAACCTCGCCGCGCAGGGGCAGGACGTCGACCACCTGCTCACCTTCGTCGTCGTCGGGGCGGGCCCGACCGGCGTGGAGATGGCCGGCCAGATCGCCGAGCTCTCCAAGCTCACCCTGAAGCGGGACTTCCGGGCCATCAACTCGCGGCACGCGCGGGTGATCCTGCTCGACGCCGCCCCGCAGGTGCTGCCGCCGTTCGGCAAGAAGCTCGGCGAGAAGACCAAGCGCGACCTCGAGAAGCTCGGCGTCGAGGTGCAGCTCGGCGCCATGGTCACCGACGTCGACGAGCGCGGCCTCATGGTGCAGGACAAGGACGGCACCGAGCGTCGCATCGAGGCCGTCACCAAGATCTGGGCCGCCGGGGTGCAGGCCAGCCCGCTGGGCAAGCAGCTCTCCGAGCAGTCCGGCGCCGCGCTCGACCGGGCCGGCCGGATCGAGGTCAACCCCGACCTCACCCTGCCCGGCTACCCCGAGGTGTTCGTGGTCGGCGACATGATCTCGCTGAACCACCTGCCGGGCGTCGCGCAGGTCGCCATCCAGACCTCGAAGTACGCCGCGCGCGAGATCAAGCGTCGTCAGGCCGGCAAGGCGCCGCAGAAGCCGTTCAAGTACTTCAACAAGGGCGACCTGGCCGCGATCTCCCGCTTCGACGCCGTGCTGAAGGCGGGCAAGATCCAGATGACCGGGTTCCTCGCCTGGCTGGTCTGGCTGTTCATCCACCTCTTCTACCTGACCGGCTTCAAGAACCAGGTGACCGCGCTGCTGCACTGGGCGGTGACGTTCCTGTCCAACGACCGCTCGGAACGCACGGCGACCGAGCAGCAGATCTTCGCCCGCCAGGCGATCAAGAAGCTGCCCGGCGGCACGGCGCAGCTGGTCAGCGCGCCGACGTCGGCGGAGGACCGCCGCGCCGAGCTCGAGGCCCGGGCGGCCGAGGAGGCCCGGCTCACCGACTCCCGCGAGCGCGGCCGACCGGTCGCCTGAGCGTCACTCGAAGCGTGGTGGGCGGTGCTCTTCCTTCGCCAGCTGCCTCGCGGGCCCACTTGGGCAGGATGAAGATCCCCTCCACCTCGACGGTGGTGCGCCCGTCGTCGCGGCGGAACTCGCCCTTGACGATCGTCTTGATGCCCGTCGACGCGCTCGACCCAGGCCTCGATCGAGCAGTCGCCCAGCGGGGTCGGGCGGACGTAGCGCAGGGTCAGCGTGCCGGTCATCCCGGGTGAGCCGCCGTCGGCCGCGCACTCGCCGAGCACCTGGTCGAGCAGCAGCGCGAGCACGCCGCCGTGGACGCAGCCGGGAGGGCCCTCGTACAGCGCGCCGAGGTGGAACTCCGCCTCCGCGTGGCCGTGGCCGTCCTTGCGGATGTCCAGCGGTACGGCGATCGGGTTGCGCAGCCCCACGACCGCGTTGCCGTGCCCGCGCACGGTGCCGCCGGGCGTGAAGCTGACCCCGAACGCGCCCGGGATCTGCTGCTCGCGCAGCCGCTCGGTGAGCTGGTCGATCTCCTCGCGGATCGCGGTGACCTCCTCGGGCGCGACCGTGGTGCGCAGCGAGGCGTCGTTCAGCGCGCGGATGCTCTGTGCCAGGCCGCCGAGCACGGTCCGCTCGGTCTCGACCTCGTCCTCGGTCATCTCGACGACGCGGTAGATGGGCGTGCTCACGGGAGGAGACTAGGGCAGGTCCCTGGCGGGCGACCGCCGCGAGACGGTGACGGGTGCCGCGGCTCAGCGTTCGGCGTCGGGGTCGGCTGCAGGTGTCGACACGGGACCGAGCGCCACCTCGAGGTCGGCGGTCACCTCGTCGAGGTCCAGGGCCCAGGTCTCGTGCGGCGTGTCCAGCGTCAGGGCGTCCAGTCGTTGTCGTGCCTGCCGAGCGGCGTCCCGCAACGTGCGGGCCCGCTCCCGATCAGCATCGCTGGGTGCCGAGTCCTCCAGCACGGTCAGCCGGTCCTCGGCATCGGCCACGCGCGGTGCGCCGACCGTCCATCCGCCGACGACCTGCTCCAACGAGGTGGAACGCCGAAGCTCGGGGAGAAGCACGCGGGCGAACCACCCGAGCTCGTCCTCGGCCCCGCCGAGCTCCGCCAGCCACCGGCGCCGGCGACGCGCGCGGATCACCGCGGCGGTCACAGCGGCCAGAGCGGCCAGGAGGATCACCGCCAGCAGCCACCACACCCACGGGGAGACCTCGTCGCCCTGGTCGGCCTGGTCGCCCTGGTCGCCGGCGGTGGAGGCTTGCGCGGTCGGTTCGGTGGGCTGCGCTGCTCCCTGCTGCCCGGTCTGGCTCCCCTCGCTCGGGCCGGTGGGCTCCGCAGGCTCGGCCGTGTCGTTCGTCTCCTGGGTGCGGCTGGGCGAAGGCTCGGCACTCTGGGTGGGCGCTGGAGTCCGGGTCGGGGAAGGCTCCTCGGCGGTCCGGGTCGGGGAAGGCTCCTCGACGGTCCGGGTGGGGGACGGCTTCTCCACGGTCCGGGTGGGGGACGGCTTCTCCGCCGTCCTGGTGGGTGAGGGCAGGTCCACCGAGCTCGTCGGCGAGGGCCGCGGCTCCCCGCTCTCCCCGCCGCCTCCTCCGCAACCGTTGAGCAGGACGAGGGCGAGGGAGCACCATGCGACGCGTCGTACCGGACGGTTGAGCATCGGGGCTGCCCCCTGTGGGTTCCCGCGACCGTATCGCGTGCGCGTGCAGCAGCCGTCGCGCAGGCGTCACGTTCGGAGGATCGGCCGCCGTGTTGGGCGGACCAGCCTTCGCGAGGTGGCTCAGCCTTGGCGGTAGGGCACGGGAGCCCGGTTCAGCACGATGCGCGAGGCCGCCGCGGCGACGGTGACCACCGAGGCGATCAGGGCGCAGACCCCAGCGACCGGCTGAGCCGTGACCTGGAAGAGGACCACGGCGACGAGGGCCACCACCAGCGCGACGCCGGTGACGATCCGGGCCCGACGGCCGAGGTCGGCGCGACGTACGACGGCCACGAAGTCGATCTCGGGCGTCGGGGGGCGCTCGAAGACGGGCTCCGGCCGGCTCGACCGGCGCGTGCCGCGACCGGCGTCTCCCCGCGAGGGGAGGGCAGGGCGACCGTGCCGGGCTCTGCCTTCGCAGGCAGCACGAACGAGTGGTCCAGCCACTCCGGCGTGAGGTAGGGGCCGCGCTCGCCACCTGTCTGCTCACGCGCGCGCGCCCGCATCCGATCCCGCACGGACCGCTGGTCAGTGACCGCGTCCTTGCTCCATGCCCGATCCATCACACCTCCGCAACACACCGCACACCCGTGCACAAGTGTGTACCAATGGTGCCCCCGACGGGGCGGTTTGAACATGGTCGATCGTGATCACTGCTCACGGCGCAACGGCTCGGAGGCGAAGAGGTTGAGCCCGAGCCGCTCGGAGAGGTACTTGGTGACCAGCTGCCCGCGCACGCTGTTGCCGGCGGGATCCAGCGGCGGGGAGAAGGTCGCCAGCCCACCCTTGCCCGGCGACACCGTCACGATGCCTCCGCTGACTCCGCTCTTGCCGGGCACACCGATCTCGTAGAGCCAGTCACCGGACAGCTCGTACAGACCGGCCGTCGCCATCACGGCCAGCACGCGACGGCACACGCCCGGCACGATGACCCGGTCGCCGGTCTCCGGGTTGACCCCGCCGTCGGCGAGCGTCGCCGCCATCGCCGCGAGGTCGTGGACCGTCACGTCGAGCGAGCACTGGCGGGTGTAGATGTCGGTCGCCTCGTCGGGATCGAAGTACAGCCGGCCGTAGCTCTGCAGCAGGTGCGCGATGCCCTGGTTGCGCAGGTTCGTCGCGGTCTCCGACGCGTAGACGTCCTGGTTCACCGTCAGCTCGCGGCCCGCGAACCGCGAGAGCCCGTCGCGGACCCGCTCGAACTTCTCCTCGGCGGTGCTGCCGGGGATCAGGCTCGTCGTCGCGATCGCGCCGGCGTTGACCAACGGGTTCATCGTGCGGTCGTCGTTCAGCTCGACGGCCATCAACGAGTTGAACGGGAAGCCGGTGCTGTTGACGCCGAGCTGGTGGCGAGCGGCGTCGTACCCGAGCGCCTCGACCACGAGGGCGAAGACGAACGGCTTGGAGACGCTCTGGATCGAGAACTGCGTGTCGACGTCGCCGACCTCGAAGGACCTGCCGCGGGCGCCGACCACGGAGATGCCGAAGAGGTCCGGCGACGCAGCGGCCAGGGCCGGGATGTAGTCCGCGACGACGCCGTCGTCGATCACCCGGTAGAGCTCGTACGCCTCGGTGATCAGGCGCACGACGTCGTCGGGCTCCGGCAGGTCCCCGGTCGACACTCGCGGCGGCGTCCCGGCCTCGTCGAAGGGGAGCTGCTCGTGCATGGACAGCTTCGTCATGGGTCCCCGCCCTGGGCTCGAGTGGTCCTCGGAGCCTACGACCTCACCCGCTGGTGGTGGGCCCCCCGGGGATCGAACCCGGAACCCGCGGATTAAAAGTCCGCTGCTCTGCCAATTGAGCTAGAGGCCCGCGGCATCGGGTTGTCCGCGTCCCGACTACCGCCGGAAACCTGTCTCCGATGACCCGGGCACATCCTCGCAGAAGTGCCCGAGCCCCTGGGGCGCAGCCCGCCGTTGACGTCAGCCGTCACGGCCGGCGCCTCAGCCCGTCTGCCCCTGTGCCCGACTCTCGGCGACGCGGTGGGGGACGCGCAGCAGGCGTACGCCGGTGACGAGCACCAGGCCACCGACGAGGTTGCCGGACGCAGACCACCCGAGGGCCCCCAGCCAGTCGAGGTAGGTGTAGTCGGCCTTTCCGGTGAGCAGCCCCGCGAACATCAGGATCGAGTCGAGCACGGAGTGGAACAGCTGCGCGCCGACGAGGACGAAGGACATCATCACCGCAGGCACCAGCTGCACCCCCAGGTTCTCCGTCGCGTGCTGCATCCGGGTGAGCAGCGTGATGACTGCTCCGGCGAGTACGGCGAGGAAGAACGAGCGCCACGAGATGCCGAGGTGCGCGTAGTGCGAACCCGTCGTGACCGCGACCTCGCGCACCTGTGGAAGCGCGACGACGATCATCCCGGCCATCGCGAATCCGGCGACGAGGTTGGCACCGAGGGTGACCGCCCAGAGCCGGATCAGCTGGACCAGGGTGCCGTTCTTCGCCGCCACCGAGATGACCGGCACCAGGAAGTTCTCGGTGAAGAGCTCGCTGTTGGCCAGGAGGAGCGCCACGAAGCCGACCGTGAAGCCCATCGAGGCGAGCAGGGAGTTGTCGGTCTCGGCCTTGATGACGAGGTACAGCAGCACGCCGACTGCCACGTCGACCCCGCCGAGCAACCCGGTGGAGATCAGGGGCAGCAGCGGCCGGTCCAGTCGTTCGTGCCCCTCGGAGAGCAGCCGCTCGTAGGTCTCCTCCAGCTCGGGTTCGTCCCGCGATCCCTCAGGGGACGCGATGTCGTGAGAGCCGCC
This sequence comes from uncultured Actinomycetota bacterium, assembly GCA_963794725.1. Taxonomy (GTDB): domain Bacteria; phylum Actinomycetota; class Actinomycetes; order Propionibacteriales; family Nocardioidaceae; genus Marmoricola. The sequence goes on along the minus strand of CAWCFR010000038.1, from coordinate 65,320 downwards.
AGAGGGGCGGCTCATCCGTGGACCTGTCGGGTGGGCCGTGCGGGCGATGAGATCGCGGCGAAGGTGCGCATGACCCGCGGTACCCAGTGCGGGCCGGGTCAGTCGAGGGACCTCCCCGCAGTCAGCGGCCGAGGTCGCCCAGCACCCGCTGCGCCGCCAGCCGGCCGGGGGAGCCGATCACGCAGCCGCCGGGGTGGGTGCCGGAGCCGCACTGGTAGTAGCCGCCGATGGGGGTGGAGTACTGGCTCCAGCCGGGTGCCGGCCGGAAGAAGTACATCTGCGGCGCCAGGAACTCGCCGGCGAAGATGTTGCCCTCGGTCAGGCCGGTGCGCGCCTCGATGTCCACGGGCGTGACCACCTCGCGGTGCAGCACGAGGTCGCCGAAGCCGGGGAAGTGCGACTCGAGCACCGCCTGCGCCTTGTCGCCGAAGCTCTCCCGCTCGGTCTCCCAGTCGCTCCCGCGCAGCTCGTACGGCGCGTACTGCACGAAGCACGACATCACGTGCTTGCCGGGCGGGGCCATGTCGGGATCGACGACCGACTGGATCGCCGCGTCGATGAAGGGGCGCTCCGAGTACCAGCCGTACTTGGCGGCGTCGAACGCCTTCTCGACGTACTCGATGGTCGGCCCGATGTTCATGAAGCCGCCGTAGTGGTCGACCGTGTCGGGGAGCGCCGGGAAGACCGGCAGACCGTCGAGGGCGAAGTTCACCTTGGCCGAGACGCCGCGGAACCTCATCCGCTCGACGCTGTCGACCAGCTCGCCGGGCAGCTCGTCGGGCTCGACCAGCTCGAGGAAGGTGCGCCGCGGGTCGAGGGCCGAGACGACCACGGGGGCACGGAGCTCGGTGCCGTCCTCGAGCACCACCCCGCAGCTGCGGCCGTCCTTGGTGAGCACCGCGGTGACCGGGGCGGCGAGGCGGATCTCGGCGCCGAAGGCCGTCGCGGCACGGGCGAGCACCTGGGTGAAGCCGCCGTTGCCGCCCTTGTGGAACGCCCACGAGCCGAGGTGGCCGTCGTGCTCACCCATCTTGTGGAAGAGCAGGACGAGCCCGGATCCGGGCGACATCGGCCCGACCTTCGAGCCGATGATGCTGGAGCTGGCGTGGTAGCCCTTGACCGCCTCGTGCTCGAAGTAGTCGTCGAGCCAGTCGGCGGCGCTGCCGGTGAGCAGGCGCACGACGTCGTGCATCACCTTGCGCTCGACGCCGCCGAGGTGGTCGAGCAGCCACTTCGTGTCGGCCTGGTCCTCGGGGTCCTTGCTGAACACGTTCGGCGGCGCGTTGTCGAACAGCGGCCGGATCGCCTGGCAGACGCGGTCGAGGTCGTGGTGGTAGCGGTCGTAGGCGTCCGCGTCGTGCGGGGAGTGGCGCCGGATCTCCTGCACGTTCTGCGCGTGGTCGTCGCCGAAGCGCAGGTAGTCGCCGTCGCCGGTGGGGTGGAACGACGACGGCATCATCAGCGGCATGAAGCCGTGCTGCACCAGGTCGAGCTCGTGGATGATCTCCGGCCGCAGCAGGCTCAGCGCGTAGGAGAAGGTGGTGAACGAGAAGCCGGGCATCAGCTCCTCGGTGATCGCGGCGCCACCGACCATGTCGTTCTTCTCCAGCACCAGCGTGCGGAGACCGGCCTTGGCGAGGTACGCCGCGTGGGTCAGCCCGTTGTGGCCGCCGCCGACGACGATCGCGTCGTACTCGTTGCGGCCCTGGTGGTCGAGCGAGGTCGAGACCACGTTCATGACGTCTTCCGTTCCGGGTTGAAGAAGGGCAGCTTCGTCGTGTGTACGCCGACCGTGGTGTTGTGGTGCAGCAGCGCGATCTCGAGCCGCAGGGGGCTGCCGGCCTTCGCCAGGTCCGGGCGTACTCGGGCAAGGCCGATGTGGCGTTGCAGCACGGGCGAGTAGACGAAGCTCGTGCAGTAGCCGATCTCGTTCTTCTGGTCGTCGTACAGCATCGAGGCGTAGGGGAGCGTGTGCTCGGACTTCGGCGGGAGCAGCCCGGCGTCGCGGTGCAGGGAGTCCCACTCGGCCCAGTCGACGACGATGCCGGTGGTCGCCCACCGGGAGGTGCCCTCGAGCAGCTCACGACGGATCGACTCGCTGCCGAGGAAGGTGCGGTCGCCGTCGCGGACCCCGCGCAGCATCCAGCCCAGGCCGAGCTCCTTGGGCGTCACCCGCTGGGCGTCGCTGAAGGCGAGGCGGCTGTTGGTCCACTCGACGTCGACGAGGGCGAGGCCGGCCTCGATGCGCAGGGTCATCAGCGCCTCCTCGCCGAACGGCCGCATCCCGTGACCGTCTCCAGCCTCGAGCACGGCGTCCAGCACGGCGACGGCGTCGTCGCTGCCGACGGTGATCTCGTAGCCGAGGTCGCCGGTGTAGCCCGTGCGCGAGAGCGTGACCGCTGCTCCGGCGACCTTCGCGGGGACGTGGTCGAAGAAGGCGAGCTTCTCGGCCTCGGGCATCAGTGACGCCAGCACGGCGCGCGAGCGCGGCCCCTGGACGGCGAGCATCCCGTGGTCGTCCGAGACGTCCTCGAGCTCGACGCGCATCCGGGAGCCGAGGTCGGCGAACCAGCCGAGCGCGGGGCGGGCGGAGGTGAGCAGGAAGTCGGTCGCCGAGTGCCGGAAGACGACGCCGTCCTCCATCACGAACCCGCGCTCGTCGCACCACGCGGTGTACTGCGCCTGCCCGGGCCGGCACTGCCGGATGTCACGCACCAGCGCGCGCGCCAGCAGCCGCTCGGCGTCCGCTCCGGTGACGCGGTACTTGAACAGCGGCGAGGTGTCGAACACCCCGACGGAGTTGCGGACGGCGAAGTACTCGTGCTTCGGCGCGTGCGTGTAGCGCAGCGGCGAGAGGGTGCCCTGCCAGTGGGTGTACAGCCCCTGGTCGTTGAGCTCGCTCAGCCGCGGATGGAACGGCGTGGTCCTGATCATGGTGCCCCCACGGTAATGCTTACTGACTGGCAAGTCAGTAGTAGGGCGGCGGTTCTGCGGTAGGGCGTGGGGTCTGGTGATCGAGCCGCAGGTCTGGTGGTCGAGCGGAGTCGAGACCACTCGTTGGTGGTCGAGCGGAGTCGAGACCACTCGTTGGTGGTCGAGCGGAGTCGAGACCACTTGTTCGGTGGTCGAGCGGAGTCGAGACCACTCGGGTTACGGTGGTCGAGCGGAGTCGAGACCACTCCGCACGCTAGTCAGCCATTCCAGTTGACCCCACGCTTGCTCCACCCGGTACGCCCGCGTGCGAGCCCGGGCAGGTCCTTGAAGCGTCCTTCCATGAGCGCGATGCGCTTCGACCTCGACCAGTTCTGGATCTGCTTCTCCAAGGCGTATGCCTCCCCGACGTGCTCGCACTCGTGTGCCCAGACAAGCTCCACCGGCAAGCGGCAGCTGGTGTACGCCGATCCAGTGCCGCTCGCGTGTTGCTCCATCCGTTGCTCAAGGTGTCTGGCGGACCCGACGTAGAAGGAGCCATCGGAGCACCGCAGCATGTAGACCCAGGCCATGCGGCGATGATCATGGTCTGAGGCGCTCGGCGCGACGGACGTCGTGCGGTCTGTGGACAAGTGGTCTCGACTTCGCTCGACCACCTACCTGTGGTCTCGACTTCGCTCGACCACCTAGCTCGACCACCTACCTGTGGTCTCGACTCGCTCGACCACCTACCTGTGGTCTCGACTTCGCTCGACCACCTACCTGTGGTCTCGACTTCGCTCGACCACCTACCTGTGGTCTCGACTTCGCTCGACCACCTGGAGCACCGTTCGCCCGCCTACTGGAGCTTGTCGAGGATCCAGGCGTAGACCTCGGCCTCGTAGGCGAGGTGGGTGAAGCGGCCGGAGGGGCCGATGTGGGCCCCGGCGCCGGTCTCCGCGCGGAACAGGCAACGGGGCGACCACTCGGGATCGCTCTCGCGCAGCGCGGCCACCCACTTGGCGGGCTCGTAGACCATCACGCGCGGGTCGTGCAGGGCCCCGGTCGCGAGCAGGTCGGGGCGCCCGCCTGCTGCCGGCTGGTTGTCGTACGGCGAGTAGGCCAGCATCCAGGCGAAGTCCTCGCTCCGCCGAGGATCGCCCCACTCGTCCCACTCGTTCGCGGTCAGGGGGACGTCCGGGTCGAGCATCGTGGTGACGACGTCGACGAAGGGCACCTCGGCCACGACCGCGCGCCAGCGGTCGGGGCGCTGCGAGAACACCGCGCCCTGCAGCAGACCGCCGGCGCTGAGGCCACGTGTCGCGATCCGACTTCCGTCGACGAGGCCCTCGGCCGCCAGCCCGTCCGCGACCGCGATGTGGTCGGAGAAGGTGTGCTGCTTGTGCTCGAGCCGCCCGTCCAGCCACCAGCGACGCCCGCCCTCCCCGCCGCCGCGGATGTGCGTGTGCACGAAGACGACGCCGCGATCGAGCAGGCTCGGCAGGGCCGGGTCCCACTCGGGCTCGTCGATCGCCTCGTAGGCGCCGTACCCGTAGAGCAGGCACGGTGCCGTCCCGTCCAGCGGCGTCTCCCGGTGCCGTACGACGGTCGCGGGGACGGGCGTGCCGTCCGGGGCAGGGAAGGTCCTCGTCTCGGCGACGTAGTGGGCCGGGTCGTGGCCGGGTGCCTCCCGGCGGAGCCGGGGGTGCCGGCTGCCGTCGAGCAGCGAGAGGTCCGACCACGCAGACGGCTCGACGTAGGACTCCTCCTCGACGGTGACCCGGTCGGTCGCGAACTCGGCGTTCGTGGTCAACATGATCGAGCCGGGGGTGAACTGCGAGGCCACGACGAGCCCCTCACCGGCAAGGTCGTCGGTGGACAGGATCCGGAGCCGCGGTGCGCCTTCGCCGCGGAACGACAGCACCACGTGGCCGGCGAACGCGTCGGCCTGCTCCAGCCGCTCGGCCGGGTCCTCGGGCCGCACCTCCGACCACGACGTCGAGTCCTGGTCGGCCGCACGGGGGACCGGGCAGCGCACGAGCCGGAACTCGGTCGCACCGTCGTTGGTGACGAGCAGCAACGTGTCGCTCCCGTCGGGCAGCACGGCGTGCTCCGCCTGGTACTGGACGCCACGGCGCCGCCCACCCACCGAGCGCGGCGGCGACCCTGGCTCGTGCGCGTCGAGCACCCACACCTCGCTGGTGTCGCGGTTCTCCGACCAGATCACCACCAGGTCGCCGGAGCGCGTCGCGCGCACGTTGACCTCGAACTGCTCGTCGGGGTCCTCGAGCACCAGCACGTCCTCGCCTGCGTCCGTGCCGATCACGTGCCGCCAGACCTGGAACGGTCGGTAGGCGTCGTCGTGCACGGTGTAGAAGAACGTCGTCGAGTCGGCGCTCCAGGCCCCGCCGTAGTAGCTGCGCGGGATGCAGTCCTCGAGCTCCGACCCCGTGGCCAGGTCACGGAAGTGCAGCTCGTAGACCTCGTCGCCGGTCCGGTCCACGGACCACGCGAGCAGCCGGTCGTCCGGGCTGACGCGGGTCAGTCCGAGCTCGAGGTACCCGGACTCGTCGACCAGGTCGTTGACGTCCAGGAGCAGGTCTCGACTGCGCTCGACCGACGAATCGCCACGGATTCTGTTGTCAGACGCCCCCTCCCCAGCAGATTCCGGCGGCGCGGACTGGTCCGCAGTGTTGATTTCCCGCAACAACTGGGCGTACTCCCTTCCCGCCGGGAGCAGCGTGTAGTAGGAAAAGCCATGGTGTCGCCAACTGACCGACGAGTCAGTAGCCGGGACCCTGTCGGTCATCTCCGACCGAAGCTTCTCCACGAAGGAGCCCAGATGTCTCGTGGCAGCGTCGTACCAGCCCCGCTCGGCGACGAGGTGGGCGAGGAGCGCGGGAGAGTCGCGGTCGCGCATCCAGTGGTAGGGATCCGGGCGGTGCACGCCGTGAAGGGTGTGCTCGTGAGGCTCACGGGGGGCCCGCGGGGGAGACGTCACGACCGGCACCGTACTCCGCGCCGCCGCACGGCCGCGCTCGTCGCGACCCTCGCCGTCGTGGTCGGCTCACTCGCCCCGTCGCTGTTCGCTGCCCCGGCCGCCACGGGCGCCGACAAGGTGACGTTCACCGTCGCCTTCACCGACCCGGTCGACTCGCTCAACCCGTTCGTCGGCTACAACGCGGCGTCGTACGAGCTGTGGGACCTGATGTACGACTACATGGTCGGCTACTCGATGAAGGACCTGTCCCCGGTGCCCGCCCTGGCCACCAAGTGGGACACCTCGTCGGACGGCAAGACGTGGACCTTCCACATCCGCGACGGCGTGAAGTGGAACGACGGCGTTCCCCTGACGGCGGCAGACATCGCCTACACCTACAACCGGGTGCTGCACGGGACCACCGAGGCCGGCAACTGGGGCAACTACCTCAACAACGTCTCGACGGTGACCGCGCCCGACGCCACGACCGTCGTGCTCTCGCTGAAGAAGCCCAACGCCGTGCTGCCGCTGCTGCCGATCCCGATCGTCCCGGAGCACGTGTGGAAGAACATCAGCGAGAAGGCGATCAAGAGCTTCGCCAACACCCCCAAGGGCGGTAAGGCGATCGTCGGCTCCGGCCCCTTCAACATGGTGCAGGGCACCGAGGGCGGCTCGTCGTACTCGATGACCGCCAACAAGGACTACTGGGGCGGCAAGCCTCACGTCGACGCACTCGAGTTCAAGGTCTACAAGGCCAAGGACCCCGCGGTGCAGGCACTGATCAAGGGTGAGGTCGACTACGTCAACGACATCTCGGCCCTGCAGGTGCGCGCGCTGAAGGGGAAGGAGGGCATCACCGCCCAGAACGGCATCTCGCCCGCGTTCGAGGAGATCGGCTTCAACACCGGGGCGTTCGACCCGAAGACCAAGAAACCCATCGGCGATGCGAACCCGGCCGTCCTCGACCCCAAGTTCCGCCGTGCGCTCGGGTACGCCGTCGACCGCGACCGGATCGTCAAGAGTGCCTACCAGGGGGCGGCCCTGCCGGGTTCGACGATCATCCACCCGGCGTACAAGCGCTGGGTGTGGACCCCGCCGAAGGACGAGGAGTTCACGTTCGACCTGACCAAGGCGGCACAGATGCTGGACGAGGCGGGCTACAAGAAGGGGGCCGACGGCAAGCGGACCCTGCCCAACGGCAAGCCGATCGGCAGCCTGCGGCTCTACGCCCGGAGCACCTCGCCCGAGTCGATCGACACGATGAACTTCTTCCAGGAGTGGCTCGGCGACCTCGACATCGACGCCAAGGTCACGGCCGTGGACGAGAGCAAGCTGGGCGACGACATCGTCGACGGCAACTACGACATCTTCCAGTGGGACTGGTTCGTGGAGCCGGATCCCGACGGCATCCTGGCCGACTTCACCTGCGCCCAGGTCGGCGCGCTCAACGACTCCCAGTACTGCAACAAGGCCTACGACGCGATGTACGCCCAGCAGAACCAGGAGACCGACCTCTCCGCGCGCGAGGCCATCGTGAAGAAGATGGTGCAGCAGCTCTACGAGCAGACGCCCTACATCGTCACCGCCTACCCGACGACCGGTGAGGCGTTCCGCTCCGACCGGTTCGCCTGCTTCCAGCCCCAGCCGACTCCCGGCGGCGTCTGGCTCGTCCAGTACGGCACCAAGAACTACACCCAGCTGAGGCCGGCGAAGGATGCCGGGAACTGCGACGGGATCCCGAGCGCCGCAGGCGCTGCCAAGTCGGTCTCCTCGGGTGCGAGCGACAGCGGGGGCAGCAACACCGGCGCCATCATCGGTGGTGTCGTGCTGGTGGTCCTGCTCGCCGGCGGCGGGGTGCTCCTGGTGCGGCGACGAGGAACGGCGGCCGAGCGGGAGTGACGTCGTGACCACGGTCGTCGCCAGTGCACCGACGCAGCCGGTGGCGCGCCCGCGCAGCTACTGGCGCTACGTCGGGGCCAAGATCCTCGGCGCCTTCGGCAGCCTGTGCTTCGTCCTGGTCGTCAACTTCTTCCTCTTCCGGGTGCTGCCGGGCGACCCGGCCAGGACGCTGAGCCGGGGGCACTTCCGCACTGCTGCGCAGCTGGCCGCCTTCCGCCACGAGTACGGGCTCGACCAGCCCCTGGGCCAGCAGTTCCTGACCTACCTCGGGAACACCTTCACCGGGCACCTGGGCGTCTCGCTGCGCTACCGCGTGCCGGTGAGCGACCTGATCGTCGAGCGGTTCTGGCCCACCATGTTGCTGGTCGGCACCTCCACGATCCTCGCCATGGTGCTCGGCATCTGGATCGGGACGATCGGTGCCTGGAACCGCGGCGGCGCCTTCGACCGCTACTCCACCGGTTCGACGCTCACGCTCTACTCGATGCCGGAGTGGTGGCTGGGGCTGCTGCTGATCGCCGCGTTCGGTGTCGGGTTCGGTCCGTTCCCGGGGCTGTTCCCCACCGGCGGCCTGCACTCGACCGGGGTGGATCCCTCCAGCCTGGAGGGCTGGCTCGACACCGCGCGACATCTCTTCCTGCCGGTGCTCACGCTCACTCTCGCCTACCTGGCGGAGTACTCCCTGATCATGCGCTCGTCCCTGCTCGACGAGCTCGGGGAGGACTACCTCACCACCGCACGGGCCAAGGGGCTGCGTGACGTCGAGGTGCGTCGCCGTCACGGCGTACGCAACGCGCTGCTGCCCACCACCACGGTCTCGGCGATCAACATCGGCTTCGTGGTGTCCGGCGCGATCACGATCGAGACGGTGTTCTCCATCCCCGGCCTGGGCCTGCTGACCCAGGAAGCCCTCGACATCCCGGACTACTGGGTGCTGCAGGGCTGCTTCCTGGTCGCAGCCGCCGGCGTGATCCTGGCGAACCTGGTCGTCAACCTGTTCTACGGCGTGCTCGACCCCCGGGTCCGGACATGACTCAGGTCGCGGACACACCCCGGATCACCGCCTCGCAGCTGGCGCGGCGGCGCCGGATGGCTGCCCTGCGCAAGAACGCCGCCCTGTTCCGCAAGAGTCGCTCCGGCATGGCCGGGCTGGTGCTGCTGCTCGTCTTCATCGCGATCGCCCTGCTGGCGCCGGTGCTGGCCGACCCGGTCGGTCTCGAGGTCACCAAGGCCACCGGCCCGATCCTGGCTCCGCCGAGCCGCGGCTACCCCCTGGGCACCGACGAGAACGGCCGCTCGATCCTGACCCTGCTGATCTGGGGCTCGCGGATCTCACTGTTCGTCGGCCTGTTCGCCACCCTCATCTCGATGGTGCTCGGCACGTCCATCGGGCTGGCGTCGGGGTTCTTCGAAGGGTGGCCCGGCGCCCTCCTCTTCCGCTTCACCGAGTGGTTCCTGGTGATCCCGTTCCTGCCCCTGGCCCTGATCCTGGCCACCATCCTGGGCCGGTCGTTGATCAACATCTCGATTGTCATCGGCATCACCAGCTGGCCGGCGACAGCGCTGCTCATCCGAAGCCAGACCCTGTCGATCAAGGAGCGCCCGTACCTCGAGCGCGCCCGCGTGCTGGGTGCCAACCGGCGCCAGCAGATCAGTCGGCACGTGCTGCCGAACGTGATGCCGATGGTGTTCGCGAACACGACACTGACGGTGGCTGTCGCGATCCTGACCGAGACGACACTGAGCTTCCTCGGCCTCGGCGACCCGACCCGCATCTCCTGGGGCTCGATGCTCGACGACGCGTTCCAGGTGGGCGCGATGACGACCGGTGCCTGGTGGTACATCGTGCCGCCGGGCGTCTGCGTCGTCCTGGTCGTGCTCGCCTTCACCCTGGTCGGCCAGGCGCTCGAAGAGGTCCTCAACCCACGGCTCCGGCGCCACTGATGCGCGAGCTGCTCGCCATGCGCGACGTGTCGGTCTCCTACCGGACGTCGGAAGGGCCCCTGCCCGCCGTGCGCGGTGTCGACGTGGTCGTCCGCGCCGGTGAGGTGGTCGGCGTCGCCGGCGAGTCAGGGTGTGGGAAGTCGACGCTGGCCAGCACGGTGCTGCGCCTGCAGCCGCAGCACGCCCAGGTGACCGGCGAGGTCGAGGTGCTCGGTGACGACGTGCTCACGATGAAGTGGGGCGACCTGCGGGCGCTGCGCTGGGCGGGGGCCTCGATCGTCTTCCAGGGCGCGCTGCACTCGCTCAACCCGGTGGTGCGGGTCGGGTCGCAGATCGGTGAGGCCATCGCGGTGCACGAGCCGGGCCTGTCGGACTCGGCTCGCATCGAGCGGGTCGAGGGGCTGCTGGAGCAGGTGGGGATGGCCCGCGAACGCCGCCGCGCCTACCCGCACCAGCTCTCCGGTGGCCAGCGACAGCGCGTGATGATCGCCATGGCGCTGGCCTGCCGTCCGCAGCTGATCATCGCCGACGAGCCGACGACCGCCCTCGACGTGATGGTGCAGGCCCAGATCCTCGACCTGCTCCGCGACCTCGTCCGTGAGCTCGGCGTCGGCCTGATGATCATCAGCCACGACCTGTCGGTGCTCGCCGACGTGTGCGACCGCGTGCTGGTGATGTACGCCGGCCGGGTGGTCGAGAGCGGCACGGCCGAGCAGGTCTTCTCCGACCCGCTGCACCCCTACGCGCACGCGCTCTCCGACGCGTTCCCGCGGATCGGCGACCCGCTCGCCCGCTATGCCCCGGCGGGGTTGGCGGGCGATCCGCCCGATCCCCGCGACCTGCCGCCGGGCTGCCCGTTCGCCCCGCGCTGCCCGAGGGCCGTGGATGCGTGCGCCGACGCGGAACCTCCGCTGCTCGAGGTGCGTCCCGGGCGCATGGTCGCCTGCATCAGGGTGGACGCATGAGCGGCCCGGACGACCGCACACCGCTGCTCGAGGCGCGGAGCGTCCAGGTCGAGTTCGTCACCCGCAGCGGGCACGCCGCCCGCGCGCTCGACGACGTCGACCTCGTGGTGGGCCGCGGCGAGATCCTGGCGATCGTGGGGGAGTCCGGCTCCGGGAAGACCACCCTGGCCCGCGCGCTGATGGGCCTGCAGCGACCCACGACCGGCGAGGTGCTGGTCGACGGCGTCCCGCTCGACTACTCGATCCGCGGCCTGAAGAAGTTCCGCCGGCAGGTGCAGCTGGTCCTCCAGGACGCGGCGGGGTCGCTCAACCCCCGGCAGACGGTGTACGAGTCCGTGGCCGAGGGCATCCGGCTGCACCGGCGTACGGCCGCCGACGAGGGTGGACGCAACGAGACCGAGCTGGTCTCCGCGGCCATGGCCGAGGCGGGCCTGCGGCCGCCGGAGCGGCTGTTCCTGCGCTACCCGCACGAGCTCTCCGGTGGGCAGAAGCAGCGGGTGCTGATCGCCGGCGCGCTGGCGCTGCGGCCCGAGCTGATGATCGCCGACGAGCCGGTCTCCTCCCTGGACGCCTCGATCCGCGGCGAGATCCTGGCGCTGCTGCTCAAGCTGCGCGCCGACCTCGGGATGGGCGTCGTCGTGGTGACCCACGACCTCGGCCTGGCGTGGAACATCGCCGACCGGATCGCCGTCATGTACCTCGGCCGCGTCGTCGAGTGCGGCTCCACCGAGGAGGTCCTCGGCGCGCCCCGGCATCCCTACACCCAGGCGTTGCTGTCGGTCGTGCCCGAGATGGAGGAGCTCGAGCCGGTGGTGCTCACCGGCGAGATCCCGGACCCGACCCGGATCCCCGCGGGCTGCCGCTTCCACCCCCGGTGCCCGAAGGTTGCCGACGGCACCGCCGAGCGCGCCGGGATCCTCGACGAGTGCTACGGCACGCCGCTCGAGGTGCTGCCGCCCACCGGTGAGCACCGGGTCGCCTGCCACCTCGACGCAGCCAACGCGGTGTGACACCATTCTCTTACTGACTGGCGAGTCAGTAAGGAGGTCTGATGGGTGACGGGTTGCAGGCAGCACTGCCGCGCGAGCTGTACGTCGACCCGCAGGCCTGGTCGGCCGAGCGCGAGGCGGTGCTGTTCGGCGAGTGGTACTGCCTCGGGCGCACCGACGACCTCGGCCTCGCCGCGTCTGGGCGGGTGCTCGCCGTCGACGTGGCCGGGGAGTCCGTGCTCGTCACCAGTGACGAGGACGGCCGGCTGCACGCGGCGTACAACGTCTGCCGCCACCGCGGATCGCAGCTGAGGCCGCCCACGCAGGCGGCCTGCGACGCCGCCGCGCTGCGCTGCCCGTACCACTCGTGGACCTACGCCCTCGACGGACGCCTGCTGAAGGCGCCGCACGCGGAGGTCGGCGACCCCGCGGAGTTCGCGCTGCACCCGGTGGGCGTCGAGACGTGGGGCGGCTTCGTGTTCGTGCACCTGACGCCGGAGCAGGCAGAGCCGCTCGCCGACCAGGTGGACCGGGCCGGTGGCACGCTCGGCAACTACGGCCTCGCCGACCTGGTCACGGGCTGCACGATGACCTACGACGTGGCCGCCAACTACAAGGTGCTGCTGGAGAACTACAACGAGTGCTACCACTGCGGGCCGGTGCACCCGGAGCTCTCCCGGCTGGTGCCTGCGTTCGCGGGCGGCGGTGCGGGGCTCGACTGGGACAACGGCATCCCCCACCGCGAGGGTGCGTGGACCTTCACCACGACGGGCACCACGACGCGGCAGTGCCTGCCCGGCCTGGACGAGCACGAGCGCACCCGCCACAAGGGCGACCTGGTCTACCCGAACCTGATGCTCTCCGGCTCCGCCGACCACGTGGCCGCCTTCGTCCTCGAGCCGCGCGCCGTCGACCGCACCAGCGTCACCTGCCTGCTGCTCTTCGACCGCGGGGAGGCCGCTCGCGGCGACTTCGACCCGAGTGACGCCGCCGAGCTGTGGGACGTGGTGAACCGGCAGGACTGGGGAGTGTGCGAGTCGGTGCAGCGGGGGATGTCCTCGCGCGCCTACCGCCACGGCTGGTTCGCGCCGATGGAGGACGACAGCCTCGACATCCGGCGCTGGCTGCTGCCGAGGCTGGGGTCGCTCGAGGGCTCGATCCGCTCGACCACCAGGTGGTCGAGCGGAGTCGAGACCACGTGAGGAGCAGACGTGACGGAGCGGTTCGACACCATCGTCGTCGGCCTCGGTGCCCTCGGCAGCGCGACCGCGTGGGACCTCGCCCGCCGCGGGTCAGCTCGGTCCTCGGGTCTGGAGCGCTTCGAGCTCGGCCACTCCCGCGGCGCGAGCCACGACACCAGCCGGATCCTGCGGCACAGCTACCACACGCCGTCGTACGTCCGGCTCACCCAGGAGGCGTACGTCGACTGGGCGCGGCTCGAGCAGGACTCGGGCGAGGAGCTGGTGACCACGGTCGGCGGGCTCGACCTGTTCCCTCCCCCGCCGATGGTGAACAGCCGGCGATCAGCCCGGTCGACTACACCGAGTCGCTCGACGAGGTCGGCATCGCCTACGACGTGCTCGACGCCGCCGCGGTCCATGCGCGCTGGCCGCAGTTCCGGCTGCCGGACGGCACGCTCGTGCTGCACCAGGCCGATGCGGCGATCGTCCCGGCAGCGCGCGGGACGCGGGTGATGCAGGAGCAGGCACGCCGGCACGGTGCGGACCTGCGCGACCAGGTGCGGGTGCTCTCGGTGCGCGACCTCGGCGACTCGGTGGAGGTGACGATTCGGGAGTCCTACGGAGGACCGCACAGTTGTGAGCAGCTCCGTAGTGGTGACGGCGGACGCCTGGACCAACGACGTGCTCGGCGACCTGGACCTCGAGATCCCGCTCGAGGTGACGCTCGAGCAGGTCACCTACTTCGAGCCGGAGCATCCGGCGGACTTCGCCGACCTGCCGCTGTGGATCTGGATGGACGATCCCTCGTTCTACGGCTTCCCCTGCTACGGCGAGCCGACGGTCAAGGCCGCCCAGGACTGCGGCGGGCCGACGGTCGATCCGGACGACCGCACCGAGCTGAGACCGACCCGGGGATGCAGGGGCTCTTGTCGGAGCACATGGCGCGGATGCTCCCCGCCAGCGGGCGACCGGTGCGCTCGGTGCGCTGCCAGTACACGCTGACCCCCGACCGCGACCTGGTCGTCTCGCCGGTGCCCGGCCACGAGCGCGTCGTCGTCGGGCTGGGCGCTGCCCAGGGCTTCAAGTTCGCGCCCACTCTCGGCCGGTTGCTCGCCGACCTCGCGACCGTGGGGACCACCGCGACCGACCTGACGCCGTACCGGCTCGACCGCCCGGCCCTCACCGACCCGGCCTACGCGCCGCACTGGCTGGTGTGAGATGACCTCAGACGAGCGTCGCGACATCGAGCCCGAGCTCGGTCGCCACCTGCTCCGCCACCCACTGCCGCAGCTGCTGCCGGGTGATGCTGCGGTGCACGAGGGTCGCCACCGAAAGGCCGTCGAGCAGTCCGCGCAGGCGGGCGGCGGAGGCCTCGGGGTCGGCGCAGGTGAAGGCGCCCTCGGTCACGCCGTCGTCGACCACCTGGCGGAGCAGGCCGGTCCAGCGACGGTCCATGGTGCGCAGGACCTTCCGGATGTGGGGCTCGCGCTGGGCCAGCGCCCAGGCGTCGATCCAGAGCCGCCAGCCGACGGCCTTGCCGGTCGGGCCGTAGAGCCGCAGCACCCGGCGGACGCGCTCGACGGGGTCGGCCACCTCGGCGGCCCGCTCGAGCCGCGCGAGGTCGCTCTCGACGGCGTACCCGAAGGCCTCCGCGACGAGGTCGTCCTTGGTGCCGAAGTGGTAGAAGATCAGCGACGGGCTGACGCCCATCTCGGCCGCCACGTCGGCCACGCGGGTGTTGGCGAGACCGATCCGGTCGAGCAGCCCGACGGTGGTCGCGAGGATCTCGTCGCGCCGCACCTCGACGGTGCGTCGCGCCCGGCGCGTCACCGCTGCCCACCCATGTGGCGCAGCATAGAGACAGGAGAGGCCCAGCGATGACAGACGTACGCGACGACCCGCTGGAGGTCGTCCGGCGCGGGTCTCCCGTCGACGGCGAGCCGGTGCGGATGCTCCCGGCGGAGGCCTACACCTCGCCCGAGGTGCTGGCCTGGGAGATGCGGCACCTGTTCGCGGGCAGCTGGACCTGCCTGGGCAGGCCCGAGGACCTCCTGCCGACCTCGGGCACCAAGCCGGTCACCCAGCGCGCGGTGATGGTCGGTGACATCGCCTGCCTGCTGGTGCGCGACGGCGCCGAGGTGCGGATGTTCGCGAACACCTGCCGGCACCGTGGCCACGAGCTGCTCCCCGACGGGGAGTCGTCGCAGCGGCGGAGCATCCAGTGCCCGTACCACGCGTGGACCTACGACCTCGGCGGTGCCGTGCTCGGCGCACCCGGGTTCCGCGAGGACCCCACCTTCGTGCCGGCCGACCACGGGCTGGTCGAGCTGCCGGTGCGGGTCTGGCACGGGTGGGTGTTCGCGCACGCGCTGCACCCGGTCGGGAGCCCGTCGGTCCCGTCGTTCGAGCAGCACCTCGGCGAGATCGCCGGTCTGCTGGCGCCGTACGACGCGGGATCGCTGGTGCTCGCCGACCGGCACTCCTACGAGGTCGCGGCGAACTGGAAGGTGATCGCCGAGAACTACCACGAGTGCTACCACTGCCCGCTGATCCACCCGGAGCTGTGCGAGGTCACGCCGCCGGACTCGGGGGAGAACTACAAGATGGCCGGTGCGTGGATCGGCGGGTCGATGGACCTCCGCGAGGGCACCGACACGATGTCGCTGAGCGGGGAGCTCGCGGCGGTCCGGCTGCCCGACGCGAACCCGCGGGTCGTCGAGTACCTCCACGTGCTGCCCAACCTCCTGGTCAGCGCGCACCCCGACTACGTGATGACCCACCGGATGCTGCCGCTGTCGCCGGAGCGGACCTGGGTGGAGTGCTCGTGGCTGGTGCTGCCCTCGCCGGACGGCTCGGTCCCGTCGGCCGCGGGTGCCGTGGAGTTCTGGGACATCACCAACCGGCAGGACTGGGCGGCGTGCGAGTCGGTGCAGCGGGGGCTGGCCAGCCCGCACTTCGCCCCCGGCCCCTTCGCGCCGCGAGAGGATGCGGTGGCCCAGCTCGTCGCGACCCTGGGTCGTGCCTACCGGACCGGGTCACTGGAGATCGTCTGAGGGGAGCACCGCCGAACATGCGAATGTGGCGAGAGGTACTGCCGGAGCGCTCAGGAGCCCCCTGGGCAACATTCGCATGTTGGGCGGGGGCGCTCGTGGCGATGTCGCTCCTCCTCGCCCTCCCGGGCGTCGGTGCCGCCCACGCCGCCCCGCTCCCGCCACCCCCGCACCGGCTCCGGCCGGCGACCCCGTCGACCACTCCGGATGCACCCGCGTCGGCGCGCGTGCGGGTGGGTGCGCTGCGCCTGCACCGGTGCGGTGTCCTGCCCCATGCGCTGTGCGGCTCGATCGCGCGACCCTGGGAACCGAACCGACCCGCCGCCGGATCGGTCCGGGTGGGGTTCGCCTTCGTCCCGGCGCGCAACCGGCACCGCCGGGTGCTCGGCACGCTGGTCCCCCACGAGGGCGGCCCGGGCTACAGCACGACCGGCACGGCCGGCTCGTACGCCGCCATGTACGGGTCGCTCCTGCGCCGGCACAACCTCCTGCTCGTCGACCAGCGCGGGACTGGTCGCTCCCAGCCGATCAGCTGCGCCGCCCTGCAGGACCTCCGCATCGCCTACCGGATCGCCGCCGCCCAGTGCGCCCGCCAGCTCGGCGCACGCGCCGACGACTACACCTCCGCGCGGTCGGCCGACGACGTCGCCGCGGTGATCGCCGCGCTCCGGCTCGGCAAGGTCGACCTCTACGGCGACTCCTACGGCACGTTCTTCAGCCAGGTCTTCGCCGGCCGGCACCCCACGATGGTGCGCAGCATCGTCCTGGACGGCGCCTACCCGACGTACGGCGAGGACGCGCTGTACCCCACCCAGGGGCCGGCCATGCGGCAGTCGTTCGACGTGGTCTGCCGACGGTGGGCGGCCTGCCGCGACGGCGGCCCGTCGTTCCTCACCTCGTTGCAGCGGGTGCTCTCGATCGTGCGCACCCACCCGTGGCGGGGAGTCGCCTACGACGCCGACGGCCGCCGGATGCGGGTCACGGTCGACGGTCCCGGACTCGTCACGCTGGCCTTCGGTGCGACGTACGGCCCGGCCTGGTACCGCGAGACCACTGCCGCGCTGAGGGCGGGGCTGGCCGGCGACCACGCGCCGCTGCTGCGGCTGGTGGCCGAGGCGACCGGTGGCGGCACGGACGCCGGCGCCCCGCGCGACTACAGCGAGGGGCTCGACGCCGCCGTCGCCTGCCACGACTACCCCCAGCTCTACGACATGACGGCGCCGCCGGGGGCCCCGCGCGAGAGCCAGTACGCCGCCGCACTGACCGCGGCGGAGCCGGGTCCCTACGGCCCGTTCACGGTGCACGAGTACGCCGCCTCCGACTGGCAGGAGCTCGACTGGTGCACCCGGTGGCCGGTCGCGCCGGCGGACAACCCGGCCGGACCGCCGCGACCTCCCGGCGGTCGCTACCCGGCAGTGCCGGTGCTCGTGCTCAGCGGCGAGCTGGACTCGATCACCACGCCGGCCGAGGGCGCCATCGTCGCTCGGCAGTTCCCCCGGGCCCGGCAGGTGGTGGTGCGCAACAGCTTCCACGTGACCGCGGTGGACGACGCGGACAACTGCGCTCAGCGACTGGTGCGCACCTTCGTGCGGTCGTTCGCGGTCCCGCCACGGTTGCGGGCCTGCGCCGCATCGGTGCACCCGGTGCGCGCGATGGGGAACTTCCCCTCGTCGCTCGCGGCCGTCACGCCCGCCCGTGGTCACGGACCGGTGCGAGCACGCCGGGCTGCGCGAGCCGCCGCCCTGACCGTCGCCGACGTCGAGGACCGCTGGTGGAACAACTACACCGGCACCGGTGTCGGCCTGCACGGAGGGAGATGGAGCTACTCGGGCGACGAGACGGTGAGCTTCCGGCTGCACCGGATCGCGCTGGTGCCCGGCGTCTCGGTCTCCGGCCGCGCCCGCTGGGACCGCACCCACCACCGGATGACCGTGCACCTCCGGCTCTCCGGCGCCGGTCCGCACGGCCGCCTCCACGGCCACTGGGACACCAGCCGCGCCCACGCCCGGGCGGTGCTCTCCGGCCGGGTCGGCGGGAGCGGCGTGCGGGTGGGGCTGCCGGCTCCGTGACGGTCGCCCCTCCGCTCAGCGGGGGAAGTGCTCGGTCCACACGCGGTGGGCCACCGGCTGCACGCCCTCGACGGCCGCGGCGGTGATGACCACGTCGTAGCCGTCCGCATCCGACGTCCACCCGCATCGTCGAGGTGACCCGGACGTCCGCCTCGGGCCAGCGCAGCCGGTAGCTGCACTCGGCGGAGGCGTGCTGGGCGAAGGTGCGACGGTCCACGACCACCTCGCCGGCGTACTCCTCGGACGCGGTGCCCCCGTGCGGTACCTCGTAGGTGCTCCCGTGACGCACCGCGCAGGTCGTCGTACGGCGCAGCACGTCCCTGGAGACCGTCCAGGTCGTGTCGCCGGCGTCCTCGCCGGACGAGTCGGCACCCGGCGCGAAGACCGGCGGCGTCTCGGTCGGCCCGGACCACCCAGGCAGCTCGAGGGTGCCGCCGTGCACCGTGAGCGTCACGGGCGCCGGGGGAGCGATGGTGTTGGGCCAGTCCGAGCCGGCGATCGACAGCCGGAGGCGTTGGCCCGGATCGAGTCGGTAGGCGCAGGCATCCAGTGACAGCGCGACGTCGTACACCTCACCCGGCACCAGCGGGACCGGCGTCGACCCGTCGCGGAAGGCGAGGTCGATCGTCCCGCGGGTGATCAGGGCCGACGTCCCGTCGTCGAAGACGTCGCACAGCTTCACCGAGAGCGAGGCGGCGGGCGCCGAGGCGCTGACCCGGAGCCGGACCGCCGGTTGGCCCACGATCGCCTCGTCCGGCGCCTCGTAGTCCCAGGTCAGCGACCGGGCGTCGTCGTCGCGCTGGTCGCCGGACAGACCCCAGGGGAGGTGGCCCGCGCAGTCGATCCAGGCCGACGTGCCCACGTCCGGGTCGACGTCCAGGGTGCGTGGCCCCTCGAACATGCGAATGTTGCTGAGGGTGCCTGAGTCCGCCTCCGCAGCACCGCCAGTCACATTCGCATGTCCGGGGCTCAGCCAGTACCCCTCGTGCAGATCCAGGTCCGGCTCCGGCCGGGTCGACGTACGCACGAACAGGTCGGTGCGGTCGACGTGCTCGCCCTTGCCGCGCAGCCACAGGTCCCACCACGCGACCATCTCCCGGTCGAGGTCGATCCGCGGCCCGGGGATCGCCGTCGCCGGATCTGCGTGCGCCCACGGCCCGGCGAGCAGTCGATGGGGTACGCCGGCGGCACGGAGCGCCTCGACGCCGCGGAAGGCGATGTTGCGGTAACCGTCGGCCCAGCCGGCCACGAGCATCGTCGGACACTCGATCCGCTCCCAGCCCGGGTCGTCGGGGAACGACTGCCGCACCGACCCCCCACGCCAGTACGGCCCGTCACGGTGCTCGCGCAGCCAGGTCAGCACCCACGGCTCGTTCGTGTCGAGCCGGCGGCGCCACTCGGCCCGCCAGTCCGGCCCGTCCGGCCCACCCGATCCCCACTCCGCCGGCACCGGCGGCAGCAGGTTCATCGCGGTCATGTAGTGGTTGTAGTCGACCAGGTCGAGCAGCTTCAGCGCGTGCCCGCGCCAGTGCACGTCGTCGCTCCAGCGGTCGTCGCTCGCGTAGATCGCGCAGATCGCCTTCAGCGCGGGAGGGCGCTCGCACGCCAGCTGCAGCGCGTTGAAGCCCGAGTACGACGTACCGAACATCCCCACGTTGCCGTCGCACCAGACCTGGTCCGCGAGCCACGCGATGACCGTGCCGAGGTCGGAGCGCTCGACGGCCGGGTACTCGTCGGTCGCGTCGCCTCCCGACGAACCGGTGCCGCGCAGGTCGAGCCGGCACACCGCGTACTGGTGGTCGTCACGCAGGCTGCGGTACTGCTCGGCGTACGACGAGGTCAGGTCGCCCTTGCGGTAGGGGAGCGCCTCGAGCAGGCAGGGTTGCGGCTCTCCGGCGATGGCGACCTCGGGCAGGAACAAGCGTGGCCGCGAGCTCGACGCCGTCGGCCATCGCGATCCGCACCGACTGCTCAGTGCCCGGCACCGCGCGCCTCCAGCAGCTCGTCGGACCGTGGCCGGGTCCAGGCCCTCGCTGGTGTTCCCGTCGCGCCCCACCGTCGTGGGGGCACCCAGGAGCGAGTTCAGCACCGACTCCTCGGCGGCGTCGACGACGGCCTCGAAGAGCTCGTCGAGCTGACGGCCGCCCAGCCGTTCCCCGGGCTCGGGTCGACCGTCCCGATCGGCCCGTGCAGTCGTGCTGGCGGCGAGGAAGATCTCGCCGCTGCCGTGGTGCGCGGTGGACCCCGTCCGCGCGAGACCCAGCCCGATCCGCCGGGCCAGCCGGGCGCAGTCGGCCGAGCCCACCGGCGCGTCCGTGACCACCACGCCGATGCAGGAACCAGCCGGCGGGGCGCTGGGCTCCGGTGCAGGGCCGACGAGCCGGCCGACGGGTACGCCGGCGACGGTCAGGCGGTCGCGTTGGCCGAAGTTGGTCATCAGCAGCACGGCGACCACGTGACCCGCGGGCGTCACCCGTGACGAGGTGCCGATGCCGCCCTTGAACCCCAGGCACGACATCCCGGTGCCGGACCCGACCGCTCCCTCCAGCGGTGGGTCGGGCTGGCCACGCGAGGCGAGCGCGGCGTCGTACGCCGCCCGGACGTCGTCGCCGGCTCACCTGCATCCGGCGGCAGTCGTTGAGGAAGGAGTCGTCGCACTCGGCCACGACGGGGATGACGACCTCGTCGGCCACCTGCGGGCGCCGTTCGAGCTCGATCTCGCAGGCGGCGTCGTACACCCGGCCCAGCTGCATCGTCGAGGTGAGGTACACCGGCGTCTCGACCAGGCCCCACTCGCCGGCGGTGAGGAACCCGGTGCACTCGCCGGCCCCGTTGAGGACGGCCCCGCCCACGGAGAGCGGTCGGAGGTAGGCGTCCTCGGCCAGCAGCAGGGCCGTCACGCCCGTACGCGCGACGCCACGGCCCGCCGGCGGTGCCGGCTCGTCGCGGAACAGGGTCGTGTGCCCCAGCCCGACCCCGGTGACGTCGAGCACCGAGTTGGTGGGACCTGTCGGCATCGCGCCGATGCGGATGCCGATGTCGCGGGCCCGGGGCATGCGCTCATCCTGCCCTGTCGCGCGGGTATGGGGATACTGAGCCATGAGTCAGTACGCCGTGCCGGTGCTGTGGTCGCCGGCCACCCGTCTGCACGATCCGCGCGGCGAGGTGTGGGTCGGCGTACCCACCATCGGGACCGAGACGGCCGACCGGGTCGACGCGATCCTGGCGTCCCTCGAGGAGGCCGGGCACGCGCTGACCGAGGTCACCGGCCAGCCGGACGACGCGCTCCTCGCCGTCCACTCCCCGGAGCTGGTGGAGTTCCTGCGTACGGCGGCGGCCCGGTGGGCGGAGGGGCCGTACGAGTCACTGGTCGGCCAGGACCGGGTGGTGCCGTACCTCTTCCCGACCCCGGCGATGACCGCCGGGCTGCCCGCCCGGCCGGCGGTGAGCGTGCACGCGGAGGCCGGCCGGTTCGCCTACGACACGATGACCCTGGTCGGGCCGGGGACCTGGGAGGCGGCCCGGGCGGCGGTCGACTGCGCGATCGGTGCCGCCAGGCTGGTGGCGGACGGCGCCCCGCTGGCCTACGCGCTCTGCCGGCCGCCGGGACACCACGCGACGCCGGCTGGGTACGGCGGCTCCTGCTACCTGAACAACGCCGCGGTCGCCGCGACCGTCCTCCGCGACTCGGGGAGTCGCGAAGGTCGCGATCCTGGACCTGGACGCCCACCACGGGAACGGGACGGCGGCGATCTTCTACGACCGGGACGACGTGCTGTACGGCTCGGTGCACGTGGACCCCGGGGCCGGCTGGTTCCCGCACGTCGTCGGGTACGCCGACGAGACCGGAGTGGGCGCGGGTCTCGGTGCCACCCGCAACCTGCCGCTCGCGCCGGGCTCGGACGACGAGCCGTGGCTCGCTGCCGTGCGTGACCTGGTGGCCTGGGCGGTCGAGGCCGGGTGCGAGGCGCTGGTCGTCTCCCTGGGCGTCGACGCGGCCGCCGACGACCCGGAGAGCCCGCTGCTGGTGACGGCTGACGGGTACCGCTCGGCGGGCTCGCTGATCGGCGAGAGCGGCCTCCCCGCCGTGGTGGTCCAGGAGGGCGGCTACCACCTGCCCACCCTCGGCCCCCTCGTCGCGGCGTACCTGGAGGGTCACGCAGCCCCAGACATGCGAATGTGACTGGTGGTTCCGGCGATGCGGTCAGGAACCCCTGCTGTCACATTCGCATGTTCGGCGCGTGCGGCACCCTCAGGCGTCGTCGTCGGAGCGCGGGTGCGCCTGGTTCCAGGCGACGATCCGGGCGAACTGGCGACGCCGGACCTGATTGCCGCGGACCACGATCGGCTTGTCGTCGGGTCGCTTCACCGTCAGCTTCCACGCCGGTGACCCGGGCTTCCCGGAGGACTCCGCGGTGACGCTCGGGTCGCGCAGATCGGCCTGCTGCCCGCGAGACCCTCGGCTGATCTCCAGCACGCCGTCGCGTACCGAGACCACGGTCGGCTCCCAGCCGAGCATCAGCCACGCCGCTGCCAGGGCGATGACGAGCAAGGCGCCCGCCCGCAGCAGGCTGTTGGTCGTTCCGTCCTGGACCGCCAGGAAGATCATCAGCACCGAGATCACCGAGGCCCCGACGAACACCCCTCCGAGCACGTAGAGCCGCAGGCTGGACGGGCTGTACTCGACGAAGCTCGGGAAGTCGGCCTCGTCCGACGACTCGGGCTCGGGCTCCTGTCTCGGGCTCCGGCTCGGCCTCTGGCTCGGGCTCGGGCTCTGGCTCGGGCTCGGCTTCGGCCTCGGGCTCTGGCTTCGGGCTCGGGCTCTGGTTCGGGCTCGGGCTCGGGCTTCGGCCTCGGGCTCTGGTTCGGGCTCGGGCTCGGCTTCGGCCTCGGGCTCTGGTTCGGGCTCGGGCTCGGCTTCGGCCTCGGGCTCTGGTTCGGGCTCGGGCTCGCGGCTCGGGTTCGGCCTCGGGTTCGGCCTCTGCCTCGGGCTCCGGCTCGGCTTCGGCCTCGGGTTCCGGCTCGGGCTCGGGCTCGGGCTCCGGCTCGGCTTCGGGCTCGGGCTCTGGCTCCGGCTCGGGCTCGGGCTCCGCCTCGGCCTCCGGCTCGGGCTCTGGCTTCGGGCTCGGGCTCCGCCTCGGGTTCGGGCTCTGGCTTCTGCCTCGGGCTCGGGCTCCGCCTCGGGTTCGGGCTCTGCTCTGGCTTCGGGCTCGGCCTCGGCTTCGGCCTCTGCCTCGGGCTCGGGCTCGGCTTCGGCTTCGGGTTCCGGCTCGGGCTCCGGCTCTGCTTCTGCCTCGGGCTCGGGCTCGGCTTCTGCCTCCGGCTCGGGCTCTGGCTCGGGCTCGGCTTCTGCCTCGGGCTCGGGCTCCGGTTCGGGCTCCGGCTCGGCTTCTGCTTCGGGTTCGCGCTGGTCCTCTGGCTCCACCGCGACGGCGGAGTCGGTTGGTGCTTCCTCGAACGCCGCCGTGGGCTGGGCGGGCGCGAGCTCGACGGGTTGGCCCTCTTCGGTGACCGTGACGCCGTCAGCGAAGTGGTAGAGCCAGCCGCTGTAGCCCTCTGCCTCGTCGTGCATCACCCAACCTGGATCGGCGGGCAGGGGCGTCATCGGCGGGTCGCGACCAGTCCACTGCACCGCGATTCGGGCGCTGGCGGCGCCGCGTCAGCAGCCTCGGTGGGAGGCGCGGAATTGCCTTCGCGGGCACGGCGCGAGAACCACCCGCGCATGCGGGAAGTGCCCTGCTCGGGATCGGTCGTGTCCGTCGTACCCGCCTCCTGGGTCTCTTCTGCGCGCCAAGCCTGCCTCAACACGGCCACGGGGTCGACTGTGGAGTCCACCACGCGAAGGAGAATCGGGCGCGATGTGTGAGCTCGCGCGGGTCTGGCTCGGCGTCTGTCACAGGTACAACGACACGCCGAGCATCAAGGCACGCCCGGGATTTTCGAGTCAGACGCGGAGGCAGGCGCGCGGACGGCGTTTGGGTTGGTAGGCTTCACCCGACAGGGTGCAGTTCCAGCGGTTACATCAACGCCAGTTGGAGTTTGTGATCCAACGGCGTTTCTTCTTGTGGCTCAAGGCTTGCGAGGCGGGACGGCGTATCACGCGCCCTGCGGAGGCCACTGAAGTGGTGGTCTCCAGCCTGGAAACAAGGAGAAAAACAGCATGGCTCAGGGCACCGTCAAGTGGTTCAACGCCGAGAAGGGCTTCGGCTTCATCGCCCAGGAGAACGGCGGCGATGACGTCTTCGTTCACTACTCGGCCATCCAGTCGCAGGGCTACAAGTCCCTCGACGAGAACCAGAAGGTCGAGTTCGACGTCACGCAGGGTCCCAAGGGCCCGCAGGCGGAGAACGTTCGTCCTCTCTGACGACGAACCTCAATGCGAAGGCCCCGGCCGTAACGGCCGGGGCCTTCGTGCGTTGAACCAGCACCGGTCTACGGTGATGGTTTCCGCGCGCCCTGACTCGGGTAGGAGTCAAGGACGCCTTCCAAGGGGGATCTAGGGAAAGGGACTTGGTTGCGTGGACCCGTTTGACGTGCGCCTCGAGGACACGGAGCTGCTCGACGAGGTCGAGCTGACCGCGAACCTCATCGTGGCCGCGAACCAGTCCGTCGAGCACATGACGGCGGCCGAGATCGACCAGATCCTCGGCATTGTCCTTCCCGCTCCCCGCGACGGCGAGTGAGCCGATTCGCCGGGTTCCGAGCCGGACGCGTGGCCCCGCCGCCGCCGAACATGCGAATGTGACTGGCGCGGTTCGAGGAGCGCTCTCGCGTCCCTCCCGCGACATTCGCATGTCCGTGTGCCCGCCACATCCGCGGCTCCGGCGCGCGGCGTGAGTTGTGTCCGTGAACCTGACAGGTCCTAGCATGTGGATCGTTTGCCATTCGGCTCGTCAGGAGTGATCGTGGCCTTGCGTTTCAAGCCCGTCGACAATGTGTTCTACGCGCTGCTCAGCCAGTCCGCGGGTCAGCTCGTCCTCGGTACCGGGATTCTGGCCGAGATGCTCGGCGAGCACGTCGACCGCAGCGAGGTCGCGGACCGGATGCGCGACGCCGAGCACCAGGCCGACGAGATCACCCACGAGATCGCCAAGCGCGTCAACGCCACCTTCGTGACCCCGTTCGACCGCGAGGACATCTACGCGCTCGCCTCGGGCCTCGACGACGTCATGGACTTCATGGAGGAAGCGGTCGACCTCACCGTGCTCTACGAGGTGACCTCCTTGCCGGTGGAGCTCGCCGAGCAGGTCGACGTACTCCAGCGCTGCGCGGAGCTCACCGCCGAGGCGATGCCCCAGCTGCAGTCGATGAAGGGTCTCGAGGAGTACTGGATCGAGATCAACCGGCTCGAGAACGCTGGCGACAAGACCTACCGCCGGATCCTGGCGAAGCTGTTCAGCGGGCAGTACAAGGCGTTGGAGGTGCTGAAGCTCAAGGACATCGTCGACTCGCTCGAGCACGCCGTCGACGCCTTCGAGAAGGTCGCCAACATCATCGAACAGATCCACGCCAAGGAGTCCTGACTTGGATTGGATCGTCGTCGCGGTGGTCCTCGTCGCCCTCGTGTTCGACTACACGAACGGCTTCCACGACGCCGCCAATGCCATCGCAACGTCGATCTCCACCCGGGCGCTGACCCCACGGATCGCGCTCACCCTCGCCGCAGTCATGAACTTCGTCGGCGCCCTGCTGGGTCAGGAGGTCGCGCACACCGTCAGCGAGGTCATCTCCGTCCCGCCCGGGAACTCCGGCCTGGTCATCGTCCTCGCGGGGCTGCTCGGCGCGATCATCTGGAACCTCACCACGTGGTACTTCGGACTGCCGTCGTCCTCCTCCCACGCGCTCATCGGAGGCCTGGTCGGTGCGGCCATCGCGGGCGGGGCGGTGGTGCACTGGTCGACCATCGTGGACAAGGTCCTCATCCCGATGGTGGCCTCACCGATCGTCGGCTTCATCCTGGCGTTCGGCGTGATGCTCTCGATCATGTGGATCTTCCGGAAGCGCTCACCCAACAAGGTCCAGCGTGGATTCCGGCTCAGCCAGACCGTCTCCGCCGCGGCCCTGGCGCTGGGCCACGGCCTCCAGGACGCGCAGAAGACGATGGGCGTGATCTTCCTGGCCCTGGTCGCGGGCGGCTACGCCACGCAGGGTGAGGACCTGCCGCTGTGGGTGGTGGTGACGGCCGCGAGCGCCATCTCCCTGGGGACGTACTCCGGTGGCTGGCGGATCATGCGCACCCTCGGCCGTCGCATCATCCACCTCGACCCGGCACGAGGATTCTCCGCGGAGTCGGTCGGCGCGACCGTGCTCTACACGACCGCGTTCATCTGGCACGCGCCGGTCTCCACGACGCACATCATCACCTCGGCGATCATGGGTGCCGGCGCCACGAAGCGGGTCTCTGCCGTGCGCTGGGGTGTGGCCCGGTCGATCCTGGTGGCGTGGGTGCTCACCTTCCCTGCCGCCGGTCTCGCTTCCGGCACGGTGTACCTGGTCCTGAGGTACGTCTTCCAGATGCCGTAGGGGCGGGGCCCCGTCCGAACATGCGAATGTGACTCGTGGGAGTCGAATGCCGGTCTCATGTCCCTCACGCCACATTCGCATGTTGGTGGGGCCACCGCAGCAGGGCAACGGCCTTGACGAGGAGGCTCTGGACGTACGCCGGGTCGAACATCACCAGTACCCAGCTGAGCCGGATGACGCTCCAGCCGAGCAGGACGAACGCGTTGTAGCGCCGGCAGTCGCGGGTCAGCTGAGCCGATTTGCCGTGCCACTCGAAGCCCTCGGCCTCGACGATCAGGTCTTGCCCCGGGTCGGCGAGGTCCGGATGCAGGGTGAGGGTCTCGTCGACCTGCACGGAGAGCTGCGCCTTCACGTCGAGCCCCGGCACCAGCTCGGCGAACGCTCGGACCAGGGACTCGAGGACGTTGGCGGACTTCGCCGTCGCGGAGTCGGCGACCGCGATGATCCGGGTCCGCCCACGGCCTCGGGTGCTGGTGGCCAGCTCGCGCAGTTGCTCCTTGGTGATGTCCCCGGCGCGTAGTGCGCTGTCGACGATGGCGAGGGCCTCGTCCCACGGAAGGTTGCGCATGCAGTCGACCAGAGTGCGCAGCGGAGACGTCACGCATCCTTTGACGACGTGCTCGGGCGGGAGGTCCGACCAGTGCGGGATCAGCCTGCGCCGGAGTGCTCGATCGACGCGCCTGTTCCGCGGGACCGTCACCTCGGGAAGTCCGTCCGGCTTCTTCTGGGCCCAACCCCAGTAGGCGGCCGCACTGCGATGTGAGAGAACACCCGCGACCGAGCTCGCCGTACGGATTCCGTCTCGCGCGGCCGGTAAGGCGTAGCGGCCGCGGGCATCTCGCAGGAGCATGCCGGCGCGCAGCGCTCGGTCGACCTCGCGGCGCGCCACGAAGTCTGACGATGCTTGCTCGGTCGGTGACTCCACCCATGAGGGTCACCTGGCTGATCAGGTCCATGCCGGAACGGTCGCCGCGGCGCAGCGATCCTGCTTGCACCGGCGTTGGGCCTGTGGATCACGCGTCGCGCAGCGGGTGCCTGTGGACGCGAACCGGTCACGCCAGGAGCTCAGCTCATCGGCTCGAACATGCGAATGTTGCTGGAGCGACCCACGACCACTTCTCCGGCCACGTTGGCCACATTCGCATGTCCGGGGGCCGGCGGGGCGACGAGGTCCAGCCAGACCGAGCCCCGGGCTCAGCCGAAGCGGCCCGAGATGTAGGCCTCCGTCGCGGCCTCGTCGGGGACGCTGAAGATCTTCTTGGTGGGGTTCATCTCGATCAGCTTGCCGGGCTTGCCGGCGCCCGCGATGTTGAAGAACGCGGTGTCCTCCGAGACCCGGGCGGCCTGCTGCATGTTGTGGGTGACGATCACGATCGTGTACTCGGTGCGCAGCTCGTGGATCAGGTCCTCGATGGCCGAGGTGGAGATCGGGTCCAGGGCCGAGCACGGCTCGTCCATCAGCAGCACCTGCGGCTCGACCGCGATGGCGCGTGCGATGCACAGGCGCTGCTGCTGGCCACCGGACAGGCCCATCCCGGGCTTGCCGAGACGGTCGTTGCACCTCGTTCCACAGGTTCGCGCCACGCAGCGACTTCTCCACGACGTCGTCCGCGTGCGACTTCTTCAGCTTCTTGCTGTTCAGACGCAGCCCGGCGAGCACGTTCTCGTAGATGGACATCGTCGGGAACGGGTTGGGTCGCTGGAAGACCATGCCGATCATCCGGCGTACCTCGACCGGGTCCACCGCTCCGTCGTACAGCGACTGCCCGTCCACCACGACCTTGCCCTCGACGCGTGCGCCGGGGATCACCTCGTGCATCCGGTTCAGCGAGCGCAGGAAGGTCGACTTGCCGCAGCCCGACGGTCCGATGAATGCCGTCACCGAGCGAGCGGGGATGGTCAGGTTGACGTCCTCCACGGCGAGGAAGTCGCCGTAGTAGATGTTCAGGTTCGAGATGTCGATGCTCTTGGCCATCGTCGTTCAGTGTCCCTTCTTGGGCGCGAAGATTCTGCCGAGCAGGCGGGCGAGGAAGTTCAGCGCCAGCACGAGGAGGATCAGCACGAGCGCCGCCCCCCACGCCATCGGCCGCGCCACCTCGGGGTGGTTCCCGGGCTGCGTGTAGCTGTAGTAGATGAAGACCGGCAGCGTCATCATCTGGTCCTTGAACAGGTTGAAGTTCGTCGAGTCCGTCGACCCCGCGATGATCAAGAGTGGCGCGGTCTCGCCGATGACGCGAGCGATGGCCAGCGTGATGCCCGTGATGATGCCGGCCAGCGCAGTCGGCAGCACGATCTTCACGACCGTCTTCCACTTCGGCACGCCCAGGGCGTACGCCGCCTCGCGCAGCTCGGACGGCACCAGCTTGAGCATCTCCTCGGAGGAGCGCACCACGATCGGGACCATCAACAGGGAGAGGGCGATCGCGCCGCCGAAGCCCATGTGGACCCCCGCTCCGAAGAAGACCGCGAACAGGGCGTAGGCGAACAGACCGGCCACGATCGAGGGGATCCCGGTCATCACGTCGACGAGGAAGCGGATCGCCGAGGCGAGCCGCGAGCGGGCGCCGTACTCCACCAGGTAGATCGCGGTCAGCAGTCCCACCGGGATCGAGATGATCGCCGTGGCGATGGTGATCAGGACGGTGCCGATGATCGCGTGGTAGATGCCACCCTTCTCGCCACCGATGATGTTGCGCATCGAGTAGGTGAAGAAGCGGGCGTCGAGGGCCGAGACGCCCTCGCGGAGCACGGTCCACAACAGGGAGACCAGGGGCACGAAGGCCAGGGCCAGCGCCACCCAGACCAGCGTGGTCACCAGCCGGTCCACGGCCGCACGCCTGTTCTCCACGGCGGCCGACCAGGCGGGCAGCGCGACCAGGTAGAGCAGCACCGCCACGATCGCCGTGCCGGTGGGACCCCAGTCCAACGTGAGGGCGAGCAGCACCGAGGCCGCCAGGGAGAGCAGGGCGACCAACAGGGGCGCCCATCGCGGCAGGCGTGCGCGAGTCAGGGGGGCGTACTCGACCACGTCGGGTCGTTCGGTGGTCAGGCTCATATCGTCACCTCGCTGCGCGAGACGATCCAGCGCGCCAGGAAGTTGACCGCGAAGGTGATCACGAACAGGACCAGGCCGCTGGCGACGAGCGCGTTGACCTGGAGCCCGGTTGCGTCGGCGAAGGTCAGTGCGATGTTCGCGGCGATGGTCGAGGGGTTCGTGGAGCTGATCAGGTTGATCGTGATCACGCCGCTGGCCGAGAGGACCATCGCGACGGCCATCGTCTCGCCGAGGGCTCGTCCCAGGCCGAGCATGGCCGCCGAGACGATCCCGGAGCGTGCGTAGGGGAAGACGGAGAGCCGGATCATCTCCCAGCGGGTCGCCCCGAGGGCGAGCGCGGCCTCCTCGTTGAGCCGCGGCGTCTGGGCGAAGATCTCGCGCGAGATCGCGGTGATGATGGGCAGCACCATGATGGCCAGCACGATCGAGGCGGTCAGGATCGTGCGCCCCGTCGTCGACGCCGGTCCCGCGAAGAACGGGATCCAGGACAGGTGCTCGGCCAGCCACTCGTACAGCGGGACGAGCCGCGGGCCGAGGAAGAGGCCGCCCCAGAGGCCGTAGATGACGCTGGGTACGGCGGCCAGCAGGTCGATCATGTAGCCGATGAACACGGCGACCCGCCGGTTGGCGTAGTGGGAGACGCTCAGTGCGACCCCGATGGCGAGCGGGGTCGCGATGAGCAGGGCGAGCATAGCGGCCAGCAGGGTGCCGAAGATCAGCGGCCACACGTAGGCCGTGAAGTTCGGCGCCCCGCTCAGGTCGCTCGGACCTGCCTTGGCGGCGGGGATGCCCTCGATCGTCAGGAACAGGGCCACGCCGGCCAGCGCGACCAGGATGAGGATGCCGGCGCTGCGGGTCAGGCTGGCGAAGACCAGATCACCCAAGCGACGCTTGGGTGATCCGGGCTGGGGCTCCTCCACGGACATGCGAATGTCACTGGGGTGGCTCATGTACGCCTCGTATCTCCCTCGAGCAACATTCGCATGTCCGTGGACCTAGCTCACTTGCTGCTGATCGAGTCGACGATCGACTGCGCCTGCTTCGCGAACGAGGCGGGGATCGGGGCGGAGCCGGCGTTGGCGGCGGCGGCCTGCTGGCCCTCGTCGCTGACCACGTAGGACAGGAAGCCCTTGACCAGGTCGGCCTTCGCCTTGCTGTCGTACGTCGGGCAGGCGATCAGGTAGGAGGTCAGCATCAGCGGGTACGCGCCGGCCTCGGTCGTGGTCCGGTCGATCTTGACCGCCATGTCGCCCTTCGGACGGGTGTCGTCCAGCGGCGAGGCCTCGACGGCCTTGGAGGCGCCCTCGGCCGAGGGCTCGACCCAGGCGTCGCCGACCTTGATGGAGGCCGACTTGAGGTCGCCCACCTGGCTCAGGTCGGCGTACCCGATGGTGCCCTTGCCGCCCTTGACCGCGGCGACCATGCCGGAGGTCTGGTTGGCGCCCTCACCGGACTTGATCGGCCACACCTTGTCAGCGGGGAACTTCCACGCGCCCCCGCTGGCCTTCTCGAGGTACTCGGTGAAGTTCTTCGTGGTGCCGGACTCGTCGGAGCGGTGCACCGGCGCGATGGCCGTGCTCGGCAGCTTGGCGTCGGGGTTGTCGGCCTTGATGGCCGCGTCGTCCCACTTCTTGATGGTCCCGGAGAAGATCCCCGCGAGCACCTTGGGCGACAGCTGGAGCTTGTCGACGCCCTCGAGGTTGTAGACGGCCGCGATCGGGCTCACGTAGTTCGGGACCTCGATGGCGTCGGCGCCGCAGCGCTTCTTGGCCGCGTCGACCTCACCCTTCGTCGGGTCGAGGGCCGCGTCGGAGCCGGCGAAGTCGACGCCGCCACCGTTGAACTTCTCCACACCGGCACCGGAGCCGGCCGGGTCGTAGTTGATGGTCACGCCGGAGTTGGCCTTCTGGAAGCCGGCGCGCCAGGCGTCCATGGCGGACTCCTGCGCGCTGGAGCCGGAGCCGTCGAGCTTGCCGGACAGGCCGCTGCCGGAGCCGCTGTCGGACTCGTTGCTCGGCGCCGCAGGCGGAGACGGCGAAGCCGAGGGCAAGCACCGCGACGCTGGGGGCGGCGATACGGCGAAGGGAAGTGCGATTCACTTCGTTCTCCTGAGTTCAAGGGTGTTGGACGGCCCGAACGTAAGGAGCACAGGTGTCCGAGTGCTTCGGTGTCGGTGAACGTCGGGTGAACGGTGGCTTCCCAGTTGGCGACACCGGCCGCCGAGGGAGACGGCGGTCACATGAACAGCGGTCGTTGTTCGTCCCGTTTGTGCAGGTCAGAGCGGGTTGCGAGATTCAGCGCACGGAGTGCCGCTCGGTGGCGACGAGCGTGTCACCCCGGTGGTGCACGACCACCAGCTCACCCGGTGACAGCGGCTCCTCGGAGATCCCCAGGAGCGCGAACAGCCCCGGCAGGACGGGCCGGTGGCTGCACATCGCGGTCGCCTCCGGGACTGCGAACAGACCGGCGAGCAGCTGCTTGGCGCTCGACTCGTCGTACTCCTCCTCGGAGAGCTCGGCGAGCTCCTGCAGGGGCAGTACCTGCTCGGCGGCGTACGGCGCCAGCGTCTGGCTGCACCTCGTGCTGTGGGAGGTCACGAGCCGGGTGACCCCGAAGGCGTGCAGCAGCGGGATCAACGCGACCGCCTGGACCTCACCGACGTCGTTGAGCGGTCGCTTCGGATCGGGGCCGTCCCAGTCGCCCCGCTTGACCGCCTTGGCGTGGCGGATGACGAGCAGCGGAGTGGTGCTCTGACGTCGCTCGCGGTACTGCTCGAGCAGGTCGATGTCGTCGAGGTAGGTCAGCCGCTTCTTCGCCTCGGCGAGCCGGAACCAGCCGACCGTCGTCGATCTCGTCGTTGACCTCGTAGCCGGACACGTCGTCGTCACCGAGCACGTGCCCGACCCAGTAGTGCACCTTCTTCTGGCGACCGCCGCTGACGGCGTACAGCTGGGGGCGCAACGGGCGACCGAGCCGGATCTCGACGCCGGTCTCCTCCAGCACCTCCCGGACGGCCGTGGCGGTCACGTGCTCCCCGTCGTCCTGCTTGCCCTTGGGGAAGGACCAGTCGTCGTACTTGGGCCGGTGCACCAGGAGCACCTCGCGCTTGTCGCCCTTCCCCTTGCGGGTCACGACCGCGCCCGCCGAGACGACGTAGGAACCGCTGTCGCGTGTCGGCGGGACAGGAGCCATGGCACCAGTGTTGCCGGGTAGGGACCTGCACGGCAACGGCTACCCTCGGCCCGTGCTCAGGCGGACCGTGCTCGTCGTCGTGGCGGCCGTCGCTCGCGGTCGTCCTGGTGGTGGGCGTCGTGGTCGTCGGCACGGTCGTGTGGCACCGGCTGCACCGCACGCCCCTCGACGACGCGCTGCACCGCGTCCCGGCATCCTCCCTGCGCGTCGGGTTCACCGACTGGGCCGTCGTACGGCGCTCGCTGGGCGTCGCACCTCGGCTCCTCGCCCTCGGACAGCAAGATCGAGGCGTTCATGCAGAAGGCCTACGACACGGACTTCTCGGCGGCGTCGAGCATCGACGACTCGGCCGTGGCGATGCAGGACAAGTACGGCTTCAGCCCGGCGAACGCGCAGTGGGAGGCCTACGCGCAGGGGCGCGCAGGGAGCCACGATGGTGCTGAAGCCGGCCAAGGGCACCGACTTCGGGGTGCTGGCGGACAACCTGCGGACCATCGGCTACCACAAGCCGAAGAAGGCGGACGGCGTCTGGCGGGGCGGTGTCGACCTCGTGGCGGGGATCGACCCGACGCTGACCCCGGAGGTGCAGTACGTCGTCCTGCTCGAGGACGAGGGGCTCGTGGTGACCAGCGACACCGCGGCGTACGCCGCCCAGGCGGCTGCCGTCGCGAAGGGGGACGGCAAGAGCCTCGCCTCGACCGGGAAGGTCGACGGGCTCGACGACACGCTGGGTCGCCCGGCCGACGCGATGCTGTGGGCCGGTGACTTCGCCTGCGAGGACCTCGCGATGTCGAAGGCGGACCAGGACTCGCAGACCCAGGCCGACGAGCTCGTCCAGCGGGCCGGGGGAGTGACCCCGTTGAGCGGCCTGGCGATGGCGATGTCGGCCTCGCGGACCCTCCGGGTCGTGGCCGCGTTCGAGACGTCGGAGGAGGCCCGCCGCAACCTCCGTCCGCGGGCGAAGCTGGCCGTCGGAGATGCCGTGGGACGGGGCGGCGCCTTCTCCGACAACTTCCGGCTCACGGTGTCGAAGACGTCCGGCTCGACCGTCGTGCTCCACCTGAGGCCCCGGGAGAAGAGCGGGTTCGTGCTCTCCGCGCTGTACGACGGGCCGCTGATCTTCGCGACGTGCTGAGGGTGGGGCCCCTCGAACATGCGAATGTCACGACTGGGGCGGACGAGTCGCTCTCCTGCCCCTGACGCCACATTCGCATGTTCGGGGCGGCGGGTGGGCCCTCAGGCCGGCACCGGCCCCTCGTCGGCGAGCAGGACCGCGTTCGGGGGGATGGCGAGGTAGCCGGCCTCCAGGTCGGGGTCGCCGATCTCCCGGGCGGTCTCGAGCAGATAGGTCCGGGCCTTCTCGAGGACCTCCTCGGCCCGCTCGTCGCCGGCCAGCCGGAGCACCTCGACACAGCCGCGCAGCATGGTCGCGGGCAGGCAGGCGCCGACCATCCCCTCGCGGTCCAGGTGGCCCAGCACCGGCTCCAGCATCGCCGCCGCGCGCGTGTGCTCGCCGCGGTAGCTGATCACCCAGGCGCGCGCCGCGGTGCACTCGCGGGTCAGGGCGTCCAGGGACAGCCCGTCGAACAGGTCGTTGGCCAGCGCGAAGTGCTCGTCCGCCTCGTCGAAGCGCTGCGCCCAGCGCAGGGCGTACCCGACCGCTGAGGTGCGTGTAGGCCCGGTCGAGGTCGGAGGACACGTGCTTGCCCACCTCCACCCCGAGCAGCCCGTACTCGACGGCGTCGTCGATCTCGTCGTAGATCATCGCGATGTGCACCAGCCGGGTCAGGGCGTCGGACTCGAGCGCGAGGTTGCCCACGCGTGCGGGCGATCGCCATGGACTCCTCGGCGCACGCCCGCGCGACGTCGAAGCGGCCGGTGAACAGCGCGCTGTGGGCCAGGACGAGCGAGGAGACGGCGATGGCCTCCAGCTCCCCGAGCTCGCGACAGATCTCGATGGCCTGCGTGGCGTAGCTGTCGGTGGTGGCGAAGTGTCCGCGCACCACCGCGATGCTGGCCAGGTTGCTCAGCGCGACCGCCTCGCGATAGCGGTGGCCCGCCCGGCGGAAGATCGGCAGGGTCTCCTCGAGCGCGGCCTGCGCCTCGGCGTACCGGGCCATGTTGAACAGCGTGGTCGCCTGCTGGGCGATCGCGGCGCTCTCCATCTCGGTGTCACCGGCGCGGGCGAACACCTCGCGGGCCTGTCCGGTCATCTCCAGTGACGTCGGGTAGTCGCCGACGTTGCCGGCGAGCATGCCGAGGTAGCGGAGCCCCTCGCCGACCACGAGCGGCCGACCGGCCTCCCGTCCTGAGGCGACCGCCAGGTCGAGGCAGGGACGGGCGGCGTCGGTGTCCTCGGCCCAGGTCAGCGCCTTGCCCTGCAGCAGCAGCGCCTCGGCCCTGAGGTCCTCGCGCCCCAGCGCCTTGGCCGCCTGGACGGCCTCCCCGGCGAGGCGCCTGGTCTCGTCGTAGTCGCTCTGCACGAACACCCGGTGCCCGCGGATCGTGAGCAGCTGGACCCGCCGTGCCGGGTCGATCCGGTCCTCGAGCGCGCGCATCTCCTCGATCTGGGCCGTCTGGCCGTCCCGCTCGCCGAGGCGGTCCATCAGCGCCTCGCGCTCCACCAGTACGTCGAAGCGCAGGTCGGCGTCCTCGCTGGGCGCCAGGGCGTGCGCCTTCTCCAGGAGCTCGCCGGCCTCGGTGAGCGCGAAGACCGAGGCTGCCCGGCGCCCGGCGCGCAGGTACCAGGTCGCGGCCTGCGGGTCGCGCGCGCGCTCGAAGTGCTCGGCGATCACCGAGGCGTACTCCTCGGACCGCCCACGGCGGCGCTGGTCTCGGTCAGCCACTGGGCCGCGCCGCGGTGGTACCGCTCCCGCTGGGCCCGCAGGATCCCGTCGTAGGCGACATCGCGCAGCAGCGCGTGCTTGAACAGGTACTCCCGCGCGGCGGCGAAGCGCGAGACCTCGCGCTGCAGGACGACTTCCGTCGGCGCAGCGTGTCGAGCGCGTCGTCTGGTGGTCAGGGCGCGACGCCGCCGTCGAGGCGCTCCACGGCGGAGTCCCAGAACACCCGGCCGACCACGGACGCGCGCTGGAGCAGCCGGCCGCTCCGTGGACGCCCAGAGCGTCCAGGCGCGACTGCAGCACGCCCCTGGAGCGTTGGGAGGTACGGCGACGGAGTCGATCAGCTCGTCGACCACGAGCCAGTGCGGCTCGGCCTTGACCACGACGCCGGCCTCGACCAGCCAGGTGACCAGCTCCTCGATGTAGAAGGGGTTGCCCTCGGCGGCCTCGATCACCATCGACGTCCAGCTCGTCGGGCACGTCGACTCGACCCGCTGCAGGATCTGGCCGAGCAGCTCCCGGCTCTCCCGGCGCGAGAGCGCCGGCAGGTCGAGCCGGAGGTGATGCGACGAGCCCCTCGCCCCACCGCGGGCGCGTCTCCAGCAGGGTCGGGCGCGCGGTGCCGACCACGAGCACGCGCGCGTCGCTGCAGGATCGGGTCGACGGCGTCCAGCCAGCGCAGGGTGCCCTCGTCGGCCCAGTGCAGGTCCTCGAGCAGGATCACCACCGGCACCCGCGCTCGGCGAGCGCGGCGGAAGTATTGGCCGAGCGCCTGGGTGCCCTGGTCGCGCAGCGCCTGCGGGTCGGTAGGCAGCTCGATGCCTGACGTCGTCGACGTCGAAGCCGAGCCAGGCACCCACGAGCAGGGCGTCGCGGGTGGGTGCACCGCTCGGCGTGCCGCCAGCGCCTCGGCTGGGAGTCGCGGAAGGCGGCGACCAGAGCTCCCGCACGCGCTCGACGGGCGTCGTCGACCTGGATGCCGAGGCGCGAGGTGAGCAGGTCGCGGACCAGCGCGTTGACGGCGTTCTGCGTCGTCGGGGAGGCCCGCCCGCGGAACCACCACACGGCCTCGGAGCGCTCGGCCAGCCAGGCGTCGAAGTCGAAGAGCAGCCGCGACTTGCCCAGGCCCGCGTCGCCCATCATCGTCACCACCCGCCAGCGCGACTCCTCCGTGACGTCGTAGAGCCGGTCCTGGAGGAAGCGCAGCTGCAGGTCGCGCCCCACGGTCAGGGTCTCCACGCCCTCGACGCCGCCGGACCGCTCGACCCGGAAACCGAGGCGTCGTTCCGTGTGCACCACCCACGCGTCGACCGGGTCGTCGATGCCCTTGAGCTGCAGCCCCGCCCGCTCCTCCATCCCGAAGGACCCGCGGATCTGGCGGCGGGTGTCGGCGGAGATCATCACCATGTCGACCGGCGCGGCAGCCTGGAGCCGGCTGGCCCGGTTGACGGTGGGTCCCACCGCGACGAACTCGTGGCCCGCCCGCTCCCCGAGGGTGCTCACCACGACCTCGCCGGTGTCGATGCCGACCCTCAGGTGCAGGCGTACGCCGTAGCGCGGCTCGACCTCGGCGTTGAGCTCGTCGAGCCCGTCGATGATCTGCAGGGCAGCGCGTACGGCGCGGTGCGCGTCGTCCTCGAAGGAGCGGCGCAGGCCGAAGACGGCCATCACGGCGTCCCCGATGAACTTCTCCACGACGCCGCCGTGCTCCTCGATGGCCACCTGCCACCGCTCGAAGTAGGCGTTGACGACCTCGCGGGTGTCCTCGGCGTCGAGCTGGCGCGAGAGCACCGTGAAGTCGACGAGGTCGGCGAAGATCACCGTGACCAGCCGGCGCTGCTCCGACGCGGGCGACTCCAGCTCCTCGCGCCGCTGCCGCAGCGGAGCCAGCGCCGTCTCCACGACCGCGTCGCCCAGGGCGGACCGCTGCCCCTCGAGGGCCGTGATCGCCTTCTCGATGGAGGTGATCTCGTCCTCGGCGTGGGACCCGGCGACGGTGTCATCGCTCGGGGACGGCCCAGACATGCTGGCCAAACTAGAACAGCGCCCGATGGGACGCGAGCCGATCCCTCGTTCGCGGTAGATTCGGGCCACGTCTCGTCAGTGCTCGTGGAGGAAGCATGCGCGTCCAGGCAAGCGTCGTCTCACTCTCGTGGATCCCGACCGACTCGTTGCGCGGTCCCCTCAAGACCGGCATGGACCTGCGGCTCTCCCACTGGGACGACCCGCTGCCCGAGCGGGTGCAGCTGCCGCACGAGGTCGACGAGCTCAGACGGCACGACAAGTTCCGCTTCGCGAACGTGCTCAGTGCGTGGGCGGACGTGGAGGGCGGCGAGATCGTCTCCTCCGGCGTCGACCGGGGCAGCAGCGGCGTGCAGATGGGCTCGACGACGGTCCGGGTCGGCAAGATCGGTGCGACCTTCCGGGCGGTGGGCCTCCCGGTGCTCACGGCTGACCCCGTCCACGCCGACGGCTCGGTGCGGTTCGTGCAGACGGCGGGAGGGCGCACCGGCGTCCCGCTGCCGCGACCGGTGCCGCACCCGCCGTACGTGCGCTGGCAGGCGCCGATCGTGTGGACCACGCTCGCCCTGACGCTGCGGCCCGACGGCTCCAGCGAGGTCGATCTCGCCGGCGCCAGCACGTTCCCGCGGCACTGGGTGTACGACGCGGAGGGCAAGGTCGTGCTGAAGAGCGGGCTGGCCGACCAGAGCGGCTGGATGGCGCACTCGTTCGGGATCCGCACGCCGTGGGCCGACCACGATCGCGAGGCGCTGGTCGTGGGAGTGGAGAGCGACCTGGAGCGCGAGCTGTCCAGCTCGATCATGCGGGGTGGTGAGCGGCCGGAGATCCGCAACCTGCCCGAGGGCGCCGAGCTCACCCGTCAGGGAGCGCCCGGCGACGAGCTGTACCTCGTCCTCGACGGGATCACCCGGGTGGACGTCGACGGCAAGGCGCTCGCGGAGCTCGGGCCCGGGCGCGGTCATCGGAGAGCGGGCGCTGCTCGAGGGCGGCGTCCGCACGTCGACCGTGGTCGCCGTGACCCCCGTCCGGGTCGCCGTCGCCTCCAGGGGTGCCGTCGACCTCGACCGCCTCCGCACGCTGGCCGAGTCGCACCACCGGGAGGACCTCGTCGAGAGTCCCGAGGGGTAGCTGGGGGTGGCTCGTCCCCCGGACATGCGAATGTGGTTCGTGGGTCGGTGGAGGCGATCACCATGCCCTCCAGTCACATTCGCATGTTGGTGGAGAGGCTGACCCGGCTCAGTCGGAGATGCCCGTGTCGAGGGCATCCGCCTCGCCTACGAACATGCGAATGTGGTTGCCGGGGCCAGAGAAGCGATCCTCATCCCCACGAGCAACATTCGCATGTTCGGGCGAGGCTGGGGCGGCTGCGGAGGGACAGACCCCTCAGTGCCGGCGGCGACGGTGCTGCTGGATCAGGGTCTCCTGGAGGTCCCGGGTGCCCTTGTTGCGCGTCCAGGTGCCGTCCTCCGCCAGCTCCCACGCGATCGTCTCGGGGTCGAAGGCGAGGTCGAGCAGCCGGCTCACCTCGTCGATCTCGGCGCTGGAGGGCAGCTTGACCAGGACCTCGACCCGGCGGTCGAGGTTGCGGTGCATCAGGTCCGAGGAGCCGATCCACGCCGCGGGGGTCCCGCCATTGGCGAACCACATGATCCGGCTGTGCTCGAGGTAGCGGCCCAGGATCGAGCGGACCGTGATCGTCTCCGACAGCCCGGGCACCCCCGGCCGCACGGCGCAGATCCCCCGGATCAGCAGCTCGATCGGCACTCCGGCGCGCGAGGCGGCGTACAGCGCGTCGATGAGCGCCTCGTCGACGAGTGAGTTGGCCTTGATCCGGATCCGTGCCTGGCCCCCGGACCGGTGGTGCTCGATCTCCCGCTCGATCTGCTCGACGAGCCCGCTGCGCACGGAGTCCGGGGCGACCATCAGCTCGGCGTACGACGCCTTGCGCGAGTACCCGCTCAGGTTGTTGAACAGGTGGGCGACGTCCTCGCCGATCGCCTCGTCGGTGGTGAGCAGCCCGAGGTCCTCGTACATCCGTGCTGTCTTCGGGTTGTAGTTGCCCGTGCCGATGTGGGTGTAGCGCTTGATCCCGTCGGGCTCGTCGCGGACCACCATGGCCAGCTTGCAGTGCGTCTTGAGCCCGACCAGCCCGTACACGACGTGGCAGCCGGCGTGCTCGAGCTGACGCGCCCACCGGATGTTGGCCTGCTCGTCGAAGCGGGCCTTGATCTCGACGATCACCAGCACCTGCTTGCCGGCCTCGGCGGCGTCGACCAGCGCATCGATGATCGGTGAGTCACCCGAGGTGCGGTACAGGGTCTGCTTGATCGCCAGCACGTGCGGGTCCGCGGCGGCCTGCTCGATGAAGCGCTGCACGGAGGTGCTGAAGGAGTCGTACGGGTGGTGCAGGAGTACGTCGCCCCGGCCGAGCGCCTTGAACACGTCGACCGGAGAGGACGACTCGACGGGCGCCAGCTTGGTGTGCGTGCCGGGCACGAAGGCGCGGTACTTCAGGTCTGCGCGGTCGAGGTCGGCGATGTCGTGCAACCCGCGCAGGTCCAGCGGAGCCGGCAGCCGGGACACCTCGGCCTCGGTGACGCCGAGCTCGCTGGTCAGCAGCTCGAGGACGTGGGAGTCCATGGCCTCGTCGACCTCGAGCCGCACCGACGGACCGAAGCGCCGCCGCAGCAGCTCCTTCTCCAGTGCCTTGAGGAGGTTCTCGGCGTCGTCCTCCTCCACCTCGAGGTCCTCGTTGCGGGTGACCCGGAAGGTGGCCCAGCGCAGCACGTCCATGCCGGGGAAGAGCCGCTTGAGGTGCTCGCCGATGACGTCCTCGAGCGGCACGAAGCGTTGGTTGCCCAGCGGCACGAACCGGTTGAAGATCGGCGGCACCTTGACGCGCGCGAAGTGCTCCTTGTCGGTCTTCGGGTTGCGCACCAGCACGGCCAGGTTGAGCGACAGGCCGGAGATGTAGGGGAAGGGGTGGGCCGGGTCGACGGCCAGCGGGGTCAGCACCGGGAAGACCCTGTCCTTGAAGAGCCTCTTGCACTGCTTCTGCTCGTCGTCGGAGAGCTCGTCCCACCGGACCAGCTCGATGCCCTCCTTGGAGAGCGCGGGGATCAGGTCGTCGCGGAAGAACTGCGCATGCCGTTCGGTCAGCTCGGCGCTGACCTTCCAGATCTGCTCGAGCACGTTCTTCGGCATCATCCCCGAGGCGGCGCGCACGGCGACCCCGGCGGCGATCCGCCGCTTCAGTCCGGCCACGCGGACCATGAAGAACTCGTCGAGGTTGTTGGCGAAGATGGCGACGAAACGGGTCCGCTCCAGCAGGGGAAGGGACTCGTCCTCGGCGAGCTCGAGCACCCGCTGGTTGAAGCGCAGCCACGAGAGCTCGCGATCCAGGAACCGGTCCTGGAACTCACCCTCGGCGAAGTCGACGTCGTGGTGCTCGTACGGCGGGTCGACGTCGAACATGTCGGCGGGGACGACGCGCAGGCTCGCGTCCAGCGGACCCGACTCGGCGTCCGACCCGACGGCAGGCTGGAAGCTGTCGGTGGACATGGGTGAAGTCTGTCACTGCGAGGTGAACAGTGGGTGACCTAGATTGCATCCGTGCCGGACCAGCGAACACGTGTGCTCGGAGCGCTGCTGCGCGCGGGCATGAACCTTCCACAGTCGTGGCAACGGAGGTTGGCGGTGCGGCCGCTGGTCGTCGACGGCGTGCGGCTGTCCCCCGAGCTGCAGCTGATGCTCCGGGGGCAGCGGGTGGTGCGCATCCCGGAGATCGCCTCGCTCCCCCTGGCCGAGGCGCGCCGGGAGACGGACCGGCACACCGCGTGGGTCGGTGGCCGGCAGCACGTCGGAGCCATCCGCGACCTCGAGGTGGACGGTGGGCGCCGGTCCGATCCCCGCCCGTCTCTACATCCCGACGGAGCGCACCGGAAGCGCTCCCGCACCTACCGTGCTGTTCATCCACGGCGGGGGCTGGATCTACGGCGGCCTGGCGAGCCACGACGCCGCCTGCCGCTTCCTGGCCGAGCGGTCCGGCGTACAGCTGCTGGCGATCGACTACCGGCTGGCGCCCGAGCACCCGTTCCCCGCTGCGCTCGACGACTGCAAGGCTGCGCTTCGCTGGCTGCACGAGCACGCCGACGACGTCAACGCCGACCCTGACCGGATCGGGGTGGCCGGCGACTCAGCCGGTGGCAACCTCGCGGCCGTCCTCGCTGTGCACGCGGCTGAGAAGGGGATCCCGCTCGCCGTGCAGCTGCTGATCTATCCGGGCAGCGACTTCACCGGCAAGACGCGCAGCAAGGACCTGTTCTCCGACAAGGGACTCGTCCTCACCCGCGAGTTCATCGAGAAGGCGAAGGCGGGCTACCTGCCCGATCGCGCCAGCTGGAGCGACCCGGAAGCCTCCCCGCTGCTGCGGGAGGAGCTGCCCGCCGGACTGGCGCCGGCCCACGTCGTCACGGCCGGGTTCGACCCGCTCCGCGACGAGGGAGAGGCGTACGCCGACCTGTTGGAGAAGGCCGGCGTCGCGGTGACCCGGAAGCGCTACCCGTCACTGGTGCACGGCTTCCTGCACGTCGTCGGGTGCGGCCACGAGTGCCCCGCTGCAGTGGGGGAGATCGCGGACCGGCTCAGGACTGCGCTGGGCTGACCGGCGTCCCGCGGTACTGCACCTCGGTGCGCTCGACCTCGAAACCGAGGTTGGTGTAGACGGCCACGGCGGGGTCGTTGTCACCGTCGACGTAGAGCAGGACCGAGTCGAGGCCCTGGTCTCGCAGGTGCTCGAGGCCGGCGCCGGTGAGCACCGTGCCGAGCCCGCGCCCCGCGGCCTTCGGGTTGACCGCGACGACGTAGACCTCGCCGTACGGCGGGTCCTCGTCGCGGTGGACCTTGGTCCAGTGGAAGCCGAGGAGTCGCGGACCGTCGGTGCCCTCCTCGGGGACGGCGAGGAGGAGCCCCTCGGGGTCGAACCAGGACTCGCTCGAGCGCTCGCGGAAGTCCTCGTGGGTCATGTGCCCCTGCTCGGGGTGATGGGCGAAGGCACTGGCGTTGACCTCGAGGAAGTCGTCCTCGTCGGCGGGCTCGAAGCCCCTGATCCGCACGCCCGGCGGGACGGTGACCTTCTCGAGCGGCTCGACCAGCGACCTGCGCATGATCTTCAGCTCGCGCTCGCGGGCGATGCCGAAGCGCTCGGCGATCTTGGCCGCGGCCGGGTGGTCGGCGTGCGACCAGGCCTCCACCTTGCGCCCGTCCGCGACGACCTCGGCCGCGATGGCGGTCCCGACGCCGTGGCCGCGGGACTCCGGGTGGACGGCGAGGTCGACGATGTCGCCGTGACGCAGGGCGAACCCGCCGTCACCGAGCCAGAGCGAGGCGTCGCGCAGGCCACGGTTCTTCAGCTGCAGGAGGGCCTGCTCGTTGAGCGTGATCGACCCGTCGTGGGCCGTCGCGGCGCGGGCGATCCGGCGTACCTCGGCCGCCGGGCCGTCCTCCGCCGCCCAGTCGAACTCCTCCGCCTCGATGCGCTCGATGTGCATGCTCGGGAGGGTAGCGCCGCCCGACATGCGAATGTCGCGTGTGGGGCGAGTGAGTGCCTCGTTCGGCTCACGAGTGACATTCGCATGTTCGGGGTGAGGGGGATCGCCGAGCTCGTCGCAGCGTGGGCGGTCCCGCCGCACGAACATGCGAATGTGACTGACGAGCCCGATGGGGTGCTCTTCCTCCCCGCGAGCAACATTCGCATGTTCGGGGGAGCAGGGGCCTCAGCGGACCGGAGCACCCTCGCGGTCGGGGGCGTGCTCGCGGGGCGGCAGCACGAACCGGTAGCCGACGTTGCGCACCGTGCCGATCAGCGCCTCGTTGTCGGTGCCGAGCTTGGCGCGCAGCCGGCGCACGTGGACGTCGACGGTGCGGGTGCCGCCGAAGTAGTCGTAGCCCCACACCTCCTGGAGCAGCTGGTCGCGCGTGAACACCCGGCCGGGGTGCTGGGCGAGGTACTTCAGCAGCTCGAACTCCTTGAAGGTCAGGTCGAGCACGCGTCCACCGAGCTTGGCGGTGTACGTCGTCTCGTCGACCACGACCTCGCCGGAGCGGATGATGTGCGCGTCGCCGTCGCCGGAGTCGCGCCGGGCGAACTTGCCGAGCGCGACCCGGATCCGGGCGTCGATCTCTGCCGGGCCGGCGCTCTCGAGGATCACGTCGTCCATCGCCCAGTCCGCGGCGACGACGGCCAGGCCCCCCTCGGTGACGATCAGGATCACCGGCTGGTCGGAGCCCGTGGTGCGGATCAGCCGGCACAGGTCGCGGGCCTGGGCGAGCTCGCGGCGCCCGTCGACCATCAACAGGTCGTGGTCGGGTGCCTCCAGCAGGGCGGCTCCCTCGGCGGGGAGGATGCGCACCTGGTGGGTCAGCAGGGCGAGTCCAGGCAGCACGTCGGCCGACGCCTGGAGCGACTTCGTCAGCAGCAGCACGGTGCCCATGGCACCTCCCGGGTGAGTCCCTGCTCGG
This sequence comes from uncultured Actinomycetota bacterium, assembly GCA_963794725.1. Taxonomy (GTDB): domain Bacteria; phylum Actinomycetota; class Actinomycetes; order Propionibacteriales; family Nocardioidaceae; genus Marmoricola. Next base: position 21,179 of record CAWCFR010000038.1, on the reverse strand, counting down.
CTTGGCGGCTCATCTACGCTGATGCACCTGACAACAGGCACAAGGATAGACGAACGTGACGACCTCCTCTGACGACGCGATCCGCACCGGAAGCGTGACGCTGCGCTACTGGGCGTCGGCGCGCGCCGCCGCGGGCGTGGACAGCGACCCGGTGGAGGTGACCGGACTCACCTCGCTCGCCGAGCTCGTCAGCCGGGTCAAGACGCTGCACGCGGCCTCGCCACGCTTCTCCGAGGTGCTGTCGACCTGCTCGGTGATGGTCGGCGACCGACCCGTCTCCACCGAGGATCCCGGCACCGTGCAGGTGCCCCCGGGCGCCACCGTCGAGTTCCTGCCGCCGTTCGCTGGCGGCTGAGCGGGTGAGCGTCGGTCCCGTGGTCCTGGTCGTGGCCGTCGTCGCCGCACTCGCCTTCGGCAGCTACCGAGCGGTGTCCGACGGCAGGTTCCGAGGGACGCACCGGGTGCGTGGCGCCGAGTCGACACCCAGCGACGACCCGGATGCCCCTGCCCAGCAGGAAGAAGCGTCGGTCCTCGCCGACACGCCCGTGGGCCGACGAGCTCGGCGAGCGCGCCACGTTGCTCCAGTTCTCCTCGGCCTTCTGCGCCCCGTGCCGGACCACCCGCCGGGTCCTCGAGCAGGTCAGCGCGACCGAGTCCGGGATCGCCCACGTCGAGGTCGATGCCGAGCACCACCTCGACGTCGTACGGCGGTTCGGGATCCTGCGCACGCCCACCACCCTCATCATTGATGCGTCGGGACGGGAGGTGACACGGGCCATGGGCGTCCCAGCACGGGAGCAGGTCCTCGCGGCGTTGGAGCAGCTGCGATGACCGACCCCACTTCCCTGTCCCGCGCCGAGCTGCGTCACGAGCAGCTGCAGATCCTCGGCTCGGTCGACGCCTTCTGCCGCGAGCGAGACCTGCCGTACTTCCTCTGCGGCGGCACGCTGCTCGGTGCCGTGCGGCACGGCGGCTACATCCCGTGGGACGACGACATCGACCTGATGATGCTGCGTCCCGACTACGAGCGCCTCGTCGCCGAGCTTCCCGGCAGCCCGCAGGCAGCGCACCTGGAGGTGCACGTCCTGTCCGATGCGTACGACTGGACCTACCCCTACATGAAGATCGCCGACACCCGGACCCGCGTGGTCGAGGAGGCCCGTCATGATGCGGTCTTCGGCGTGAACATCGACGTCTTCCCGCTCGACGGGATGTCGCCGTCGCGGGCGCGGATGACCCTCCAGTCGATGCAGGTCGACGTCGTCCGGACACTGCACACCCTGCGGATGATGATGCCGCGCCCCGGTCGCGCGTTGCTCAAGCGACTGCTCCTGGCCGTCGCCCAGCCTCTGCTCGACCACGTCGCCCCCTCGGCGCTGGCACGGCGCTGGGACCGGATCAGCCGCCGCTTCCCTCTCCGCAGCGACCGCGTCGTCGGTCTCCGGGTCGGCCTGGTCGACTGGGAGGTGCCGTACGACGCCCTGGTGCCGGCCGTGCCGATCGCCTTCGAGGGCACGACCTACCTGGCCGCACCGGCGGACACCGACCTGCTGCTGCGGGTGATGTTCGGCGACTACATGACGCTGCCGCCGCCGGGGCAGCAGGTCTCGACGCACCGGTTCACGGCCTACCGGCGCTGACGCCGGGCACCCTCGCTGCCGAGGAACCGGTCGATCTCCTCCAGGTCGGCGTCGACCATCAGCCGGGCGAGCTCGGGCGGCGTCGTGCGCGCTTCCCAGCCCAGCTCGCGGTTCGCCTTCGCCGGGTCGCCGACCAGGGCGGGCACCTCCGTGGGCCGGGTGAAGGACTCGTCGAAGCGCACGTGGTCGCGCCAGTCCAGCCCGACGTGCGCGAACGACGCCGCGCAGAAGTCCTCCACGGACGACGTCCGCGCCGGTCGCCAGCACGAAGTCGTCGGGCTCGTCGCGCTGGAGCATCGACCACATGGCCTCGACGTACTCCGGGGCGTAGCCCCAGTCGCGCACCGCGCTCAGGTTGCCCAGCGCCACGTGGTCGGAGACCCCGGCATCGATGGCGGCGACGGCCTTGGTGATCTTGCGGGTCACGAAGTTCTCGCCGCGTCGCGGTGACTCGTGGTTGAACGCGATCCCGCAGACCGCGAACAGGCCGTCGGTCTCGCGCAGCTTGGTGACGGCGAGGTGTCCCTCGAGCTTGCTGTCGCCGTACGGGTTGCGCGGGTGGTACGGCGAGGCCTCGTCGTGGGGCTGCGTGGCCGGACCGAAGATCTCGCCGCTCGAGGCCTGGTAGAACCGCGTCTCCAGGCGGGCGTCGACGATCGCCTGGAGCAGCCGACGGGTGCCGCCGGCATTCGTGTCGAAGGTGTACTCCGGCATCTCGAAGGAGACGCTCACGTGGCTCATCGCGGCGAGGTTGTAGACCTCGTCGGGCCGGATGGTCTCCACCAGCCGGCGCAGGCTGCCGGCGTCGGCGAGGTCGCCGTAGTGGAGCACGAGCCGGTCGTGGCCGAAGAGATGGTCGATCCGGGAGCGGGAGAGGACCGAGGAGCGCCGCACCAGACCGTGGACCTCGTACCCCTTCCCGATCAGCAGATCGGCTAGGTAGGACCCGTCCTGACCGGTCACACCGGTGATCAGCGCCTTTCGCACCCGTGGATCCTAGGGGGTCCACGATGTGAACGCACTGTTCACATGTCGAGACAGCGACTCGGAGGCAGCGCGGCGGATGCCTACTCTCGTCCCATGAGCTCGACCTGGCTGACCAAGCGACGCGCAGTGGACAACTGCCGCGTCCGCTCAGCCCTCTGTCGAATGTCCTGACAGCGAGCGTCGGCCGGACGGCCGGAATCATCGCTGTACGCCGGTTGTTCGTACCCCACTGAGAAGTGTGCCGGAGCCAGGAGACTCATGCCCATCGATCCGCGTGGACCGCAGTTCAACGCGATGCTCACCAGCGTCGTGCTCGCACTCGCTCTGCTGACGGCGCCCGACGCCGTCGGCATCGTGCTGCTGGCCGGCCAGGCGGTGCTGTTCGCGATCGCGGTCGCCTTCGGCGTGCAGCGCACCCCGGCGGCGTACCTGTTCAAGACCTTCGTGCGTCCCCGCCTCGCGGCGCCGACGCACCTCGAGGACCCACGGCCTCCGCGGTTCGCGCAGGGCGTGGGCCTCGGCTTCACCGTCGTCGGCCTGGTCGGCTACCTGTCCGGGCTGACGATCCTCGGCGCGGTCGCCACCGGGTTCGCCCTGGCGGCGGCCCTGCTCAACGCGGTCTTCGGCTTCTGCCTGGGCTGCGAGATGTACCTGCTGATCCGCCGCGTCACCGACCGCACCAACGAGGCCAAGCCGACGCCCGTCGGCTGAGCCGTTCGACACCTACCCACAGACCCCGAGAAGAAGGAACAGACATGAGCCGCGACACCGCACTGGTCACCGCCGACTGGGTGGAGGAGCACCTCGACGACCCCAGCATCGTGCTGGTGGAGGTCGACGAGGACACCACCTCCTACGACAAGGGCCACATCAAGAACGCGATCAAGCTCGACTGGACCACCGACCTGCAGGACCAGGTGCGTCGTGACTTCGTCAACAAGCAGCAGTTCGAGGCCCTGCTCTCCGACCGCGGGGTCAGCAACGACCACACGGTGGTGCTCTACGGCGGCAACAACAACTGGTTCGCCGCCTACGCCTACTGGTACTTCAAGCTCTACGGGCACGACGACGTGAAGCTGCTCGACGGCGGACGCAAGAAGTGGGAGCTCGACAGCCGCGAGCTGACCGACGAGCTGCCCACCCGCGAGAAGACGTCGTACACCGCGAAGGAGCAGGACCACGACATCCGCGCGTTCCGCGACGAGGTCGTCGCGGCCATCGGCGCGCAGAACCTCGTCGACGTCCGCAGCCCCGACGAGTACGCCGGCCGGCTGCTCGCCCCGGCGCACCTTCCCCAGGAGCAGGCGCAGCGTGCCGGTCACATCCCGACCGCGGCCAGCGTGCCCTGGAGCAAGGCCGCCAACGACGACGGCACCTTCAAGTCCGACGACGAGCTCAAGGAGATCTACTCCGAGGCCGGCGTCGACTGGGACAAGGACACCATCGCCTACTGCCGCATCGGTGAGCGTTCGAGCCACACCTGGTTCGTGCTCAAGGAGCTGCTGGGCCAGGAGAACGTCAAGAACTACGACGGTTCCTGGACCGAGTACGGCTCGCTGGTCGGCGTGCCCGTCGCGCTCGGCGACGAGCCTGGCGACGCCTGATGTGCGGAGCGACCGAGGGCGGGCTCTCGCTGGACGGGATCGACGTGAAGAAGGAAGCGATCATCCAGGGCCAGGTGCACACACACGACGGTGATGCCGGTGTCGAACGCCTACGTGCGGCTGCTCGACAGGACCGGTGAGTTCACCGCGGAGGTGCCCACGTCCGCCACGGGTCACTTCCGCTTCTTCGCCGGAGCCGGTGACTGGACGTTGCGTACGCTGGCCCCCAGCACCGAGCCGGTCGACACCACGGTGACGGCGGAGGTCGGGTCGATCGCCGAGGTGGCGGTCGCTGTCAGAGGCTGAACTTCCAGCGCAGAAGGGGGCATGGGTGGCCAAGGTTGCCCGCCCCCTTCTGGCTGTCTACACCGTTCTGCTCGCGATCGCGCTGCTCGCGCCGACGTCCACCGTCCAGTCGGGCCTGGTCGTCGACGCCGTGCACTTCCTGGGCCGTCTCGGCGTACCGCCCTCGTGGGGGTCCTACCCGCACATGGAGATCGTCATGAACGCGGCGATCGTGGCGCCCCTCTCGTTCCTCGGCTCCCTGGCGTTCCCCCGCTCCCGCTGGCAGGACTGGACGGCCTACGCGTTCCTCGGTGCGCTGACGGTCGAGCTGGTCCAGGGACTTCTGCTGCCGAACCGGCAGGCCAGCCTGAGCGACATCGTCGCGAACACGGCGGGCGGCGCGGTCGGCGCGCTCCTCGTCGCCCTGGGCAGACGGCTCAGCGGGCCTCGGCGACGAGCGTCAGGATCTCGCGGCTGAGGTCCTCCGCACGTCGGTGTGATCGCACTTCTCGGGGAAGCGCTCACGCGAGCCGAGGGAAGAAATATAGACTCGACCCTCATTGTCCTGAGTGGAAACACCCACGATCACCGGGGGTCCGGCTGTGCCACCGCTGCACATCGCGATTGTTGGCCTGCACTACGCCCCCGAGCCGAGCGGCAACGCGCCGTACACCACCGCGCTCGCCGAGGGCCTGGCCGCGCGGGGCCACCGGGTCGACGTGCTGACGGGGGTTCCGCACTACCCCACGTGGCGGATCTTCCCCGGGTACGGCGCCTGGCGGTCCACCTCGAAGCACGACACCCTCGCGGTCAGCCACCTGCGCCACTACGTGCCGGCCGAGCCGACCTCTGCGAAGCGGGTCGTCATGGAGACCACGTTCGGGGTGCGTGCGGCGGCGAGCCGTTGGCACCGGCCGGACGTCGTCCTCGCGGTCACCCCGGCCCTGCTCAGCACGGCCGTGATCGGGCTCAGGGCGCGCTACGGACGACAGCGACCACCGGTGGGCGTGTGGGTCCAGGACCTGTACTCCCAAGGGGTCCGCGAGACCGGGGTGGGCGGCCGGCGCGTGGCCGGGGGAGCGCAACGACTCGAGTCGGCGATCCTGCGCTCCGCGCAGGGAGTCGCCGTCGTGCACGACCACTTCCGTGACCGCGTGGTGGAAGACCTCGGCGTGGACCCCGAGCGGGTCCGGGTGATCCGGAACTGGACGCACCTGCAACCCGTGGAGCAGGAGCCGGCTGTCTCGACGAGGGAACGTTTCGGGTGGCGTGACACGGAGACCGTGGTGCTGCACGCCGGCAACATGGGTGTGAAGCAGGGCCTCGAGAACGTCGTGGAGGCCGCGCGGCTGGCCGACCGGACCGAGGCGTCGGTGCGTTTCGTGATGCTGGGCGACGGCAACCAGCGGCCGCAGCTGGAGCGGCTGGCGCAGGGGGTGCGGTCCATCGAGTTCGTCGACTCGCTGCCCGACGGCGAGTTCCAGTCGGCCCTGGGCGCCGCCGACATCCTGCTGGTGAACGAGAAGCCAGGCGTCGGCGCGATGTCCGTGCCGAGCAAGCTCACCTCGTACTTCCACGCCGTCCGCCCGGTCCTGGCCGCGAGCGAGCCCGACAGCACCACCGCAGCCGAGCTGACCGCGTCCGGCGCCGGCTGGCGGGTGGACACCGGCGACCCGGATGCGCTCCTCGGCGCCGCCATCAAGCTCGGCGCCGACGTGGACGAGGCCAGACGCATGGGCGAGCAGGGGTTCGCCTACGCTCGCAACGTCTTGTCAGAGGGTGCGGCCATCTCCGCGCACGAGGCCTGGCTGCAGGACCTGGTGCGCACGAGCAACGACAAACGCGGGAGTTGAGGGTGAAGCGAGCTTTCATCACGGGCATCACCGGCCAGGACGGTTCGTACCTGGCCGAGCTGCTGCTCGACAAGGGGTACGAGGTGCACGGCCTGATCCGGAGGGCCTCGACGTTCAACACCTCGCGGATCGAGCACCTCTACCGCGACCCGCACGACGAGGAGGAAGCCGCCTGACGCTGCACTACGGCGACCTGTCCGACGGCGCCCGGCTGACCACGCTGCTGGGACAGATCAACCCCGACGAGGTCTACAACCTCGCCGCGCAGTCGCACGTGCGGGTCAGCTTCGACGAGCCGGAGCACACGGGCGACACCACCGGCATCGGCTCCATGCGCCTGCTGGAAGCGGTGCGCGTGGCCGGGGTCCGGTGCCGGTACTACCAGGCGTCGAGCTCGGAGATGTTCGGCGCCTCGCCGCCGCCGCAGGACGAGAACACCCCGTTCTACCCGCGCTCTCCCTACGGCGCGGCGAAGGTCTACGCGTTCTGGGTCACCAAGAACTACCGCGAGGGCTACGGCCTCTTCGCGGTGAACGGGATCCTCTTCAACCACGAGTCCCCCCGCCGCGGTGAGACCTTCGTGACCCGCAAGGTCACCCGTGCCGTCGCACGCATCAAGGCCGGGCTCGAGGAGCACGTCTACATGGGCAACCTGGACGCCGTCCGCGACTGGGGCTACGCCCCGGAGTACGTCGAGGGCATGTGGCGGATGCTCCAGGCCGACGAGCCCGACGACTTCGTGCTGGCGACCGGTGGCAACTTCACGGTGCGCGACTTCGTCGTCACCGCCTTCGAGCACGCAGGGCTGGACTGGGAGAAGCACGTGCGCTTCGACGAGCGCTACCTGCGACCCACCGAGGTGGACGCCCTGGTCGGCGATGCGGGCAAGGCGCACGAGAAGCTCGGCTGGAAGGCGACCGTGGACACCGAGCAGCTGGCCCGGATCATGGTCGACGCCGACATCGCGGCGCTCGAGCGCGAGGGGTCGCCGTGGATCGACCAGGTCGCGCTGCCCGGCTGGCCGACCCTGGGGCAGGCGTGAGCGAGCAGGACAGCTTCCGTCCCGGACCCCTCGAGCGTGATGCGCCGATCTACGTCGCGGGGCACCGGGGTCTGGTCGGGAGTGCCATCTGGCGCCTCCTCGAGTCGGAGGGGTTCGACAACCTGATCGGCTTCAGCTCGGCCGAGCTCGACCTGCGCGACCGGGGCGCGGTCTTCGACGCCTTCGCCGAGATGCGCCCGCGCCACGTCGTCCTCGCCGCGGCCAAGGTCGGCGGCATCCTCGCCAACGACACCTACCCGGTCGAGTTCCTCTCGGAGAACCTCCAGATCCAGGTGAACGTCATGGACGCCGCCCTGGAGCACGGCGTCGACCGGCTGCTCTTCCTGGGTTCGTCGTGCATCTACCCCAAGCTCGCTGCCCAGCCGATCCGCGAGGACAGCCTGCTCACCGGTCACCTGGAGCCCACCAACGACGCCTACGCGATCGCCAAGATCGCCGGCATCCTGCAGGTGCAGGCCGTACGGCGCGAGTACGGCCGACCGTGGATCTCGGCGATGCCCACCAACCTCTACGGCCCGGGTGACAACTTCTCACCGACGGGCTCGCACGTGCTCCCGGCCCTGATCCGCCGCTACGACGAGGCGAAGGCCAGTGGCGCGGAGACGGTGACCAACTGGGGGAGCGGCCGCCCGCGCCGCGAGTTCCTCCACGTCGACGACATGGCCGCGGCCTGCCTGCACCTGCTCGAGCACTATGACGGCCCGGGCCAGGTCAACGTCGGCACCGGGAGTGACGCCACCATCGCGGAGATCGCCGGAGTCGTGGCCGACGCCGTGGGTTACCCGGGTGAGACCGCCTGGGACACCTCCAAGCCCGACGGGACCCCGCAGAAGCTGCTGGACGTCAGCACCCTCGAGGCCTCGGGGTGGACTGCCTCGATCAGCCTCGCCGAGGGGATCGCCGACACCGTCGAGTGGTACCGCCAGCACGTCGGGGACCTGCGCGAAGCAGGCTGAGCCCGAATCCCTGGCTGGGGTCTGGGTACGCTCGAGCAGTGGCTGGAGCTGATGCACCCGGCAGCCCTCCACCGGAGGTGCCCGAGGAATTCGCCGCTGCCTACCGGGCTGCCTACGAGCAGGCGATGGCGGCGCAGTCGGTGCCGCTTCGTCAGGGCGAGCACGCCGAGGTCGAGGACGACGAGATCGGGCTGCCACGTCGTACGCGGCCGCTACGCATCGGCACCCACCGTCTCTCCGAGCGGCGCCGGGTACCACCCGTACCCGCTCCCGCCGCTGAGCCTTCGCCCGCGGACGACGACGAGGGCGCGAGCGCGTACGAACGTGCCCGCGTCTCCGGCTGGCTGGCACCCACCCTTCTCGCGGTGCTGGCGCTGCTGCTCGTCGTCAGCGCGTACGTGGTCGGCCGCGCCTTCGCGGGGCACGTCGCCCAACGCGGCGGCTCCGGCGACGCCCCGCGCGTGGTGATGAGCGAGGGCGGGTCCTCGCAGCAGAAGCAGCCGGTCCTGCAGCAGAAGGCGGCTGACGGCGCGTGGACGGGGAAGGTCGTGCCGATCTCCGGCGTACGGGCCAGCACCGGATGCACCTCCGACCCGGGCGTGGACGCCGGCGGTACGCGGGTCAGCTACAACGCCGCCAACCTCACCGACGGTGTCGCCGATACGACCTGGCGCTGCGACGGAAGCGCCATCGGCCAGCGACTCACGCTCGACCTGGGGCGCAAGCGCGAGGTCGCGGAGGTGGGTCTGATCCCCGGCTACGCCAAGACCGACGACGCCGACGGCACCGACCGCTACGCCGAGGACAACCGGGTGACGAAGGTGCGCTGGACGATCGGCAGCACGGTGGTGGAACAGTCGATGAGCGGCGACCCCCAGGACCGCCGAGTGCGCCTGATGCGGGTGCCGAAGTCGGCCGCTCGCACCGTGACCCTGCAGATCCTCGGCGGTGGACAAGGGCGCTCGCGACCTGACGGCGATCAGCGAGGTGCAGCTCGCTGCTGCGTCCTGAGCCTCACGTCTCCAGGGTCAGCGTGACCGGACCGTCGTTGACGAGCTCCACGGCCATGTCGGCGCCGAACACCCCGGTCTCGACGTGCGTGCCGGCCTCGATGAGCGCGTCCCGGACCTGTTCGTAGACGGGCTCGGAGACCTCCGCGGGGGCAGCGGCCTGCCACGTCGGGCGTCGTCCCTTGCGGGCCTCGCCGTACAGCGTGAACTGGCTGACCAGCAGCACCGGCGCCCCGAGGTCGGCCACCGACTTCTCGTCGCGCATGATCCGCAGGTCGCGGATCTTCCGGGCCATCCAGGCGACCTGGTCGGGACCGTCGTCGTGGGTGACGCCGAGCAGGACGACGAGGCCGGGCTCCTCGATCCGGCCGACCACCTCGCCGTCGACCGTGACCGAGGCGGAGGTGACTCGCTGGAGGACGGCGCGCATGCGCTGACACTAAGAGGTCGCGATACGTTCGGCGCCATGGGAGACCTGCTCATCACCGTCGCGCCGACGGGCGCGGAGACCTCGAAGGACGACTGCCCCCAGCTGCCCACGACGCTGGAGGAGCTCGTCGAGACCGCCCAGCGCTGCGAGGCGGCGGGCGCCGCGATGGTCCACGTGCACATCCGCGACGCCGGCCACCAGCCCACCCTCGACCTCGGCCGGCTGAGCGACACCGTGGCGGCTCTGAAGTCGGAGACGACGCTCGTCGTCCAGCTCTCGACCGGTGGCTCGGTGCACGACCCGCTCGACGACCGGCTCAAGGTGCTCGACGCCGCGCCCGACTCCTGCAGCCTGACGATGGGCACCACCAACTTCGGCGACGGCGTCTTCCTGAACCCGTGGCCCTTCGTGTGCGACCTCTACCAGCTCTCCCAGGACCGTGGCGTGGTGCCCGAGTTCGAGCTCTTCGACCTCGGGCACGTGGCGTCCCTGCACCGCCTGCTCGACCGCTACGGCCTGCCGTACGGCGGCAAGGTGCACGTCGACCTGGTGATGGGCGTGCCCGGCGGCATGCCCGGCACGGCCGATGCACTGGTGGCGGCGGTCGCCGCGCTCCCGGAGCAGACGACGAGCTGGTCGGCCACCGGGATCGGCCGCAGCACGCTGCCCGTGATGCTGGCCTCGCTGTCCAAGGGTGGCCACCTGAGGGTCGGCATGGAGGACGTCCTGACGCTCGCTCGCGGCGTCCCGGTCGAGCACAACGAGCAGCTCGTCGCCCGGGCGGTCGAGGCAGGACGGCTAGCCCAGCGAACGCCGATGTCTCCGGAGGAAGCCCGTAGCCTGCTCGGCCTTCGCTGATTCCCCCTACTCTTCTCGCGTGGCAGACCTGAACGACGCGCCCTCCGACAGCGAGCGCACCGCGCTCGAGGCCCGCGTGCGCGCTGCCGCCGACGCGGGTCGGATCAGCGCTGCCGACCGGGACATCCGGCTCGGCAACGTGCGCTCGGCACAGAGCCGGGCCGAGCTGGACCTCATGGGCCGCGACCTCGACCAGCTCGATGCCTCCGCCGCGAAGGCCGACACGACGGCGACGCCGCGGATGCCCCCGACCCCCGCGCCGGCAGGCACCCCCACACCGCAGGACACCCCCGCACCGGCCGCGCCGTACAGCACCTTCGACCCGGGCGACGCCGGCAAGGGATCCGGTGTCGAGGTGAGCGGCAACCCGCGCAGGGTGCTCCTCATCGTGGCGGTGGCCGTCGTGGTGCTCGGCCTGGTCGCGGCGTTCGTGGCCGTCATCGCCCACCACGATTCCTCGTCCGGGTCGTCGGCGCTGCCTCCGGCGAAGACCTCGGGCCCCGACCCGGGGACATCCCCGTCCGCGGGCGCCACCCCGAGCAAGGGTTCCCAGGCGACGGGTGACTACTCACTGTCCGCGGCGGGGATCCGGGGTTTCCTGGCGACGTACCAGAAGAAGTTCGGCACGCCGCGCGTCGTGGACCTCGTCATGTACCCCGAGTACGCCGTCGTCGACGTGCCCGTCGCCGGCGGACGCGGACGCCAGCAGAGCTGGATCTACCGCCCGAGCTCGGGCGGCTGGACCAGCGCCGGTGGTGTCCGGGCCGTGTTCCCGGGTTCCGCGACCGTCAACACCCGACGCCTGAACGTCAACGCGCTGGAGCGCAACATCGCGCGAGCGCGCGCCACCCTGAAGGTGGAGACGCCGACCACGACGTACGTCATCCTCCGCTTCATCCGGAGGATCGACGCGGTGCCCGCGCGTCGACATCCACGTGGCCAACAACTTCCAGGAGTCCGGCTACCTCGCGACCACGCTGACCGGCAGGGTGAAGCGGGCCTACCCCTTCGGCGGTTGAGCCGGCCGAGTGGACGCCCGGCATCGCCGCACCCTCCTAGACTGAGCCGGTGCCGTTCGAGATCCCCGAGAACATCCACCCGCGCTGTGCCCGCCTGGCGTGGCTGATCGGCACCTGGGCCGGCAACGGCCACGGTGAGTACCCGACGATCGAGCCGTTCCAGTTCGGCCAGGAGCTGATCTTCCAGCAGGACGGGCGCCCGTTCATCCACTACGTGAGCCGCGCCTGGATCGTCGACGAGCAGGGTGAGCACGTGCGCGAGGCGGCCCAGGAGACCGGCTTCATCCGACCGCAGGAGGACGGCTCCCTCGAGATGCTGCTCGCGCACAACACCGGGTTCGTGGAGACGTGGTACGGCGAGATCCATCCCGAGCAACCCCGCTTCGAGATCAGCACCGACGCCGTCGTACGCACCGCCTCCGCCAAGGAGTACGTCGGCGGCAAGCGGCTCTACGGGTACGTCGACGGCGACCTCCTCTACGCCTTCGACATGGCAGCGATGGGTCAGGAGCTGCAGCCGCACACGCATGCCCAGCTGAAGAGGCAATGAGCCCATGACCGACTGGCAGGAGCGTCTTCGCGCGAGTGGGCACCGGCTCACCCCGCAGCGGGAGCTCGTGCTGGCCGCGGTGGAGGAGCTCGAGCACGCCACGCCCGACCAGGTCTACGCGCAGGTGCGCACCAAGTCGGACTCCATCAACCTCTCCACCGTCTACCGCACGCTGGAGCTGCTCGACGAGCTCGGACTGATCCGGCACGCGCACCTGTCCGACCGGGCGCCGACGTACCACTCGGCGACCGACCACGAGCACGCCCACCTGGTCTGCCGCAACTGCCGCAGCGTGACCAGCGTCGGCCGGCCCGAGGTCGAGGAGGCGCTGCGCGGCGTCGTCCAGCAGCGCGGCTTCGCCCCCGACTACGGCCACCTCACGATCTTCGGCCTCTGCCAGGACTGCGCCGCCACCAGCTGGTTGAGGTGCCCGAGCGCCAGCGAGGGCCTCGAACTGGTGAGGCGCACAGGACAGCCCAAGGCAGTTGTCCACAGGCCTGATCATGGCTTGCGCCGGCGAGTACCGAGACTTGCCCATGGCCTGGACGTACATCCTCGAGTGCTCGGACGGCAGCTTCTACGTCGGGAGCACCACCGACGTCGATGCGCGCCTCTGGCCGAGCTGTCAGCGAGCGAGTTCGAGAGCGCGCGGAGGCGTTCGCCTTCGAGAAGCAGGTCCAGGGATGGTCACGCCAGAAGCGTCGAGCGCTCATCGAGGGACGCTGGGACCAGCTACCTGCGCTGTCGTCCCGCGTGCGTACACGTCGACTTGAGGCGGCCGACGTACCCGGAGACTCTGTGATCCTCACCGGGTTTCGAGGCTCAGGCCTTGACGGCCTTCACACCTCAACCAGCGAACAGCGGGGTGTGGTCCCAAGGGCCGGGTACTGCAGTGCCCGGCCCTTGGGGCTCCCCCCGAGTGGTGTGGAGACTCAGATGTGGGCGGCCTCGCCCGTGGCGGCCGCGATGTTGTTGTGCTGGCTGCGTACGTCGTCGCGGCCCTCGTTCAGCGCCCCGTGCAGCTTGTCGAAGTGCGGCTTGAACTCTTCCCACGCCTGACGGAACTTGTCGGCGTTGGAGCCCTTCCAGACCGCTTGGTTCACGTGCCCGTCGAGCGTGTTCTTGAACTCGATGGCCTTCGCGGCACCGTCGTCGAGACCCTTGTGCAGATTGCGCAAGGTCTCCAGGTCGCCACCAACTTCTGCCATGTCGCTTCCCCCTCTTCCCAGGAGTTTCGTCTCGGCCCGCCCTCGCACGGACGTGAACCTCTTGAAAGGGTTCATGCCCTGCTCTCGCGGGCACCAAACCATCCGGACCGAGAGCGGCCAGCCGGGTCTCACTCGGGCCAGATCACCTGGACGCGCTCGACGGAGCCGCTGCGGACGAGGTACCCGCCACCGGGCGGCAGCGACTGGCCGATCAGCGAGCGGGCCAGCCGGGCGCCGAACAGGTCGGTGTCGGCGCTCGTCTGCGGCGACAGCATCACGCCGGAGCCGGAACGCTTGAGGGCGACCACCGGGCCGCGGTAGATGCCCCCCATCTCGCTCGGGGTCCCGGCCGCCGCCAGCACCGAGCCGGAGTCGCGCAGCTGCTCGAGGTGCCGGTCGAGCAGGGTCGGCACCCAGCCGTCGGCGCCGAACAGCTCGACGTCGTCGACCAGCGTCAGCACCGGCGCCGGTTCGGCGCGGAGCCGCTCGAGGAGCGTCGTGACCTCGCCCTCGTCGGAGGACGAGTCGAAGGGCCCGTGCACGTCCGTCCTCGCGGCACAGGTCGCGCAGCGGGACTGAGCCGAGGGGTGAACACGACGACCTGCCAGCCGCGCTGGAGGGCGAAGGTCGCCAGCGTGCGCAGGGTCGTGGACCGCCCCGACCGCCGCGACCCGGTGACCAGCAGGGCCGGCCCGTGCTCGTAGGCGTCGAGGGTGCGCAGGCCGAGGGTGTCGCCACCGACCGCGACCGGCAGCGCCGAGTCGGGCAGGTCGTCGGAGGGGAGGTCCAGCGCCTCCCCGAGACCGATCCGGACGGGCAGCACGTCGAGCCGGAACGGCCGCTCCTGCCGAGCGACGTCGGCCGAGCGCTCGTCGGCGTCCCGGGCGATCGCCTGCAGCGCGGCCACCTGGGCGGTGCCGCCGACGTCCTCGGTGAGCACCGCCACCTGGGTCTCGCGGATCCCCTCGGCGCGGAACCCGCGACCGTCGGCCATCGTGCTGGGGATCTGCTTCGAGGTCATCCCGATCGTGGTCAGGTCGCTGCTGTCGACCATCCGCATCAGCAGCTTGTCGTCGAACAGCGTCGACATCCGGCCGAGCAGCAGGGTGCGGTCGCCGGTCATCACGACCCGGATGCCCGACCGCGGCGCCCTCCTGCATGACCTGCTGCCAGGCCTGGACGAGGCGCCCGCTGTCCAGGGCGTCGTACGCCGCGAAGAAGCCCTCCCAGCGGTCGAAGAGGACCACGACGTACGGCATCCGTTCGGTGCCCTCGGTGTGCCGCCGCTGCTCGGCGACGTCGGCGAACCCGGCCACGGCGAGGGCCTGCTGACGCTCCGAGATCAGCTGGCGGAGCCGGGAGACCAGCCGGTCCATCCGGTCGGTCTGGTCGCGGCTCACGACGGCGCCGACGTGGGGGAGACCCACCAGCGGCAGCAGCGCGTTGTTGCCGCAGTCGACGCCGTACACGTGCACGTCGGCGGGGCTGGTCCACCGGCCGATCGCACCCGCCAGCGCCCGCAGCGCCGTCGAGCGCCCGGCGCGGGGGGCGGCGACGATGCCGAGGTGGCCGCCCTTCTCGAGGTCGTAGGTGGCCACGTCGCGCCGCTGCTCGGTGGGTACGTCGACCAGGCCGAACGGCAGCACCAGCCGGTCCGAGGTGGGCGTGGCCGCCGGGTACTGCTCGACGAGGTCGTCGAGGGTGACCACCTCGGGGAGGGGCTCCAGCCAGGGCTTGCGCATCGGCGGCAGCCCGAGCTCGTCACGGGCCTCGGTGATCGCCGAGACGAGCGCGGCCAGGTCGGTGGGGATGCTGACGTCGTCGTCCGCGCCGACGGCGACCGGCCGTCGCCCGAGCGACGGCGAGGTCCTCGAAGTCGAGGTCGTCGACGCTGATCGACCCGCCACCGCTGCCGGGCGGCCGTCCGCCCACCCGTGAGCTCTGGAACGGGATCAGCGAGGAGTGCCCGAGGCGGGCGTAGGCGCGGCCCGGGAACGACTTCGGGATCTGTGCGGCCGCGTTGGACTCGATCACGTCGTCGGAGTCGGTCGCGTCGGTGACGCGCAGCGCGATCCGCAGGTTGGTGTTCGACTTGATCTCCGCGCTGACCACGCCGGCCGGGCGCTGCGTGGCCAGGATGAGGTGGACGCCGAGCGACCGTCCCCGGCGGGCCACGTCGACCAGGCCGGTGACGAAGTCGGGCAGCTCGGCGACCAGCGCGGCGAACTCGTCGATCACGATGAGCAGCCGCGGCATCGGCTCGAGGTCGGACTCCGTGTCGTTGGCCGCGTCCGGCCAGGTAGTCCTCGATGTCCTTCGCGTCGGCGGCGGCGAGCTGGTGCTCACGGCGGCGCAGCTCGGCGCCGAGCGAGGCGAGCGCGCGGGTGGTCAGGTGGGCGTCGAGGTCGGTGACCATGCCGACGGTGTGGGGCAGGCGGTTGCAGTCCTTGAAGGCCGCGCCGCCCTTGTAGTCGACGAGCACGAAGTTGATCTCGTCGGGCCGGTTGCCCACCGCCAGCGAGGCGATGAGCGTCTGCAGGAGCTCGGACTTGCCGGAGCCGGTGGTGCCCGCGACGAGGCCGTGCGGTCCGTCGGACCTGATGTCGAGCTCGAAGGGCCCGTCGTTGGACTCCCCGATCACCGCCTTCGTCGTACGGCCGAGGCGAGCCCAGCGCTCGAGCAGCCGCCGTGCGTCGGGCTGCTCCAGCCGGAGGACCTCCAGCAGCCGGCTGGCGCCGGGCAGCGTGCTGGAGAGGTCCTCGGTGGAGACGTCGCGGATCGGCGCGAGCGCGCGGGCGATCCGTTGGAGCCACAGGTCCTCGACCAGGTCCGGACGGATCGCGTCGACGGTCCGCTCGCCGGTGACCTCGAGGTTGAGCTGGTCGCCGTCCCAGCCGGCGACGGTGCGGCACTCCTCCGGGCAGCTCACGCACCGTCTGGTCGAGGCAGAGGAAGAAGATGCCGCACGAGGGCCCCTGCTTGAGCAGCGAGATCATCCCCGGCGACATCCGGATCTCGCGGGCGCCGTCGAGGACGACGATGCGGCAGGGCAGGCCGGCCCGCTCCTGCTCCTTGAGCTGCCTGCGCGCCTCGAGCTCGGCCAGCAGGCGGCTGGTCTCGAGGGCCTGGGCGTCGTCGTCGGTGGCCAGCCGCACCGCGCGCGGGTCGTCCTCGGCGGCACGGGCGTGCGGCAGCCACTTGACCCAGTCCCACGCCGGGGACGCGTCGGCGCCGGTCAGCACCGTCAGGGTGACGTCGGCGGGACTGTGCATCGCGGCCACCTGCGCGACCGCCCACATCGCCACGGCACGAGCCTTGCTCGGCCGGGCCGGCGATCCCGACGACGCCGGCCATCGGGAACGTGACCGGGACGTCGGGGGCCGTCCAGTTGCAGCGGTCCCTCGTGCGCCTCGCGGGCAGGGTCGCGGATGGTGATCTCCGACGGCAGGTCCGCCGTCCCGAGGCGCAGGTGCAGGAAGTCGCTGTCCCAGCGCCGTCGTTCCCAGAGGCGGGCGCGGGGGCCGGTGGCGAAGAGCAGCACGCTGGCCGGGTCGGGGAAGGTACGGCGCCGGGTGCCGCGCTCGCCCACCAGCGCGTCGACCGCGGCCTCCTCGACCTGGACCCGCCGGCGGTGGTAGTCCTCCATGTCGCGGGCGTAGCGACGGCGGGTGTCGCGCCGCGAACCGGTCGTGCTGGCGAGGTACATCAGCGGACTGGCCCCGAGCATCACCAGGCTGTAGGCGGACCTCGTGAACAGGTACAGCGCCACGGCCATCACGACCGGCACCATCATCATCAGGATCGGGAACGACTGCTTGTCCGGCCGCTTCGGCTCCGACGGGACGCTGAACTCGGTGACGCCGGCGGCCGGGTGCAGCCGAGGCGGGCGGTTGTAGTCGAGCTCCGGCGAGGACGCGCTGCGGCTCAAGCGAGGCATCGGGCGGGGTGACCTCGACCTGCTCGAGCAGCACGTCGGCGACGGCCAGCACCTGTCCCCGCGACCACGTGGTGGGGGCGGTCACCGGGCGGCGGTCCAGGTTGACCAGGGGCACGGCCTCGGTCGGGTCGACGTGCTCACCGATCTCGAACTCCGTGACGGTCCGTCGCCGCCCGATCCCCAGGCGTCGTCGACCGCGGCCCTCGGCCATCGAGCTGGCGGCCAGCACGATCGGCGCGACCACCGGTTCGCGGCGCAGCGGCACCGGCATCGACACGCCGTCGGTGGCCGGGTCGGGCGTCAGCGTGACGGTGCCGTCGCTGGCGACGTCGAGGACGAGGAGCTCCTCGAGCGCCTCGACACCGGGTACGCCGCGGGGTGCCGGGACCCGGATGGTGCAGTGCCGGCCCGGCCCGACGGTCGCCCGACCGATGCCCAGCCGGTGCACCCGCCCCGCTCCCGCGCCGGACGCCACCCGGACCTCGACGAGCCCCTGGGGCTCCCGGTCGACGTGGGAGGACGGCACCCCGAGACCCAGGACGACGCCCTGGCGGACCGGGCTGGCGTCCACCGGCTGGTCGGGATCGAGCACCTGCTGCCCGAGGTAGAGGTCGGTCTCGCCGGTGAGCGCCGGGACGGCCGAGGAGCCGGGCAGCGCGACCACGTTGGCCGGCAGGCTCGCGCGGGAGCCGGCGACCTGCCCGGTCAGCGCGGCCGTCAGGTCGCCGACGCGCGTGTCCGGCGCGTAGGTCAGCACCACGTCGTGCGCGGTGCCCGCACTGCCCGAGCCGCCCGCCTCGACCGTCACGAGCAAGCGCATGCGGACGAGGTTACGGCCAACCTGACGGTTCGGGCCTCCGAACCGAAGCACGTCGATACGATCTGTTTTGGGCCGCTTCTTACGGGGAAGACCTGATCCGGGGAGCGGAGCACCGTGCCCAGCAGTCCTGCCGATCGTCCCTCGGAGCGCACGCACATGTCCCAGACCACCGATCAGGCCCGCCGGCGAAACGCGGGGTCCGCGGCCTCGAAGCGAGGGCGCACCGGCGCCCCGGCAACCGCGCCCGGCATCCCCTCGCCGCCTCGGCGCCGACGTCCCGCCCTGACCGCGCTCGCGGTGCTGCTGATCGTCGGCGGAGCGGCGCTGGCCGGCTGGCTGGCCCTACGTCTCGACTCGCGTGAGCCGGTGCTCGTGGTCAACCAGCAGATCAGCGCCGGCGAGAAGATCACCGCCGGGATGCTGTCGCTCGACCAACGTCTCCGGCGACGGCGTCAACGTCATCCCGCATGACCAGGCCGACCAGTTCCTCGACAAGTTCTACGCCAGGGAGACCCTCTACAAGGGCCAGCTCCTCACCGCCGACGTGCTGCGCCGGGACCCGCCGCTCGAGGCGGACCAGGCCCAGGTCGGCGTACCCCTCACCTCGGGGAAGTACCCGCCTGACCTGCGCTCCGGCGACGCCGTGCGGCTGACCCGCATCGGTGACGCCCAGAACCCGTCGACCGCGCTGGGCACCGGCCTGGTGCTCGACGTGACCAAGTCGAAGTCCGGCGGCTTCGGCAGCGACGCCAAGTCCTCGGTGGCCACGATCCTGATCCCCAAGAGCGTCGCCGACCTCGTCGTCGGGGCCACCGGCACCGACGACCTCGGCATCGTCATCGTCGACCGCGGGGTCGCGCTGGGTGACGAGGACATCGAGGCCCTGGCTCCGGGCAAGGACTGACGGACCATGGCGCTGATCGCGTTCGCCTCGGCGAAGGGCTCGCCAGGCGTCAGCGTCACCGTCGCCGGGCTCTCCCGCGCTGTGGCCGCGCCCGGCCGTGGTCGCCGACCTCGACCCGGCCGGCGGCGACACCGGCCTGCGCTACCGCGCCGCCAGCGGTGACCCGCTCGACCAGTCCACCGGCCTGCTCTCGCTGGGCGCCGCCGTGCGCTCGGGCCAGCAGGCCGCGCTCGAGGACCACCTCCAGACCACCGCCGGCGGGATGCGCACCCTCGTCGGCGTCACCAGCCCGAGCCAGGTGCTCGGCCTCGGCCCGGCGTGGCAGCACGTCGCCCTGGCGCTGCGCCGTGCTCCCGGGTACGACGTGCTGGCCGACTGCGGCCGGCTCACGCCGGGCTCGCCGGCGATGGCGGTCGTCGAGCAGGCCGACGCGGTGGTGCTGCTCAGCGGCGGCGAGCTCGAGGACGTCGCGCACCTGCGCGAGCGGCTGAGCGGCCTCCAGGCCACGCTGCACCTCGGCTCGATCGACGCGACCCCGACCGGCATCGCGATGCGCACCTCGCCCAACGACAGCCGCGGCCGTGACCGACGCCGAGCAGCTGCTCGCCTCGGCGGGGCTCCCGGTGCGCGCGCTCGGCGTCGTCGCCGAGGACCGCAAGGCCGCCGACGTGCTGCGCACCGAGGCGCCGCGCAACGTACGCCGCTCGGTGCTGGTGCGCTCGCTGGTCGACCTGGCCGGCCGCATCGACCAGCTGCACACCAGACCGGCCGCGTCCGGCAGAACGCCAAGTAGGGAGGGGACCGTGCCCATCGACCAGCAGCTGCTGCGGGACCTGCGCAAGGAGGTCGCCGAGGCGCTCTCCGCGCAGCGACGCGAGGACACCGACAAGCGGCCTGCCGCTGATGAGCTCCGAGGACGAGCGCCAGTTCGCCCGCGCCGTCATCGCCCGCGTGCTCGAGGGCCACGCCGCACGCGAGATCTCCGCGGGACGCACGCCGCCCAACGTCACCGAGGAGGCCGAGCTCGCCGAGGGCATCCACGCCGCGCTCTACGGCGTCGGCCGGCTGCAGCCGCTGCTCGACGACCCCGAGGTCGAGAACATCGACATCAACGGCTGCGACCACGTCTTCGTCGGCTACGCCAACGGCGAGGAGAAGCGCTTCCCGCCGGTCGCGGAGACCGACGAGGAGCTGGTCGAGCTCGTGCAGGTGCTCGGCGCCTACTCCTCGATCACCAGCCGCCCCTTCGACACCGCCAACCCGCAGCTCGACCTGCGGCTGCCCGACGGCAGCCGGCTGTCCGCGGTGATGGGCGTGTGCCAGCGGCCCTCGCTGTCGATCCGGCGCTCCCGGATCCAGCGGGCCAGCCTCGACATGCTCGTCGAGAACGGCTCGATGTCGCCCGACCTCGCCGGCTTCCTGTCGGCGGCGGTCGCGGCGCGCAAGAACATCATGATCGCGGGGGCGACCAACGCCGGGAAGACGACGCTGCTGCGCGCGCTGGCCAACGAGATCCCCCCGCAGGAGCGGCTGATCACCGTCGAGCGTGCTCTCGAGCTCGGGCTCGGCGAGTTCGAGGACCTGCACCCCAACGTGGTCGCCTTCGAGGAGCGGCTGCCCAACTCCGAGGGCCAGGGCGCCATCCACATGGCCGAGCTGGTCCGCCGCTCGCTGCGGATGAACCCCAGCCGGGTGATCGTCGGCGAGGTGCTCGGCGACGAGATCGTCACCATGCTCAACGCGATGAGCCAGGGCAACGACGGCTCGCTGTCCACGATCCACGCGAACTCCTCGCTCGAGGTGTTCGACAGGATCTGCACCTACGCGATCCAGTCGGCCGAACGGCTGCCCGCCGATGCCGACGTGTGCTGATCGCCGGTGGGATGGACTGCGTGATCTTCGTCGAGCGGCGCAACGAGTACGCCTCCGGCGGTGGGCTGCGACGCCTGATCACGTCGGTGCGCGAGGTCAACGGCGTTCGAGCAAGGAGAGGGTGCTCTCCAGCGAGATCTTCGCCCAGGGGCCGGACGGCACCGCTCTCGCGGCCGCCCCGAT
>CAWCFR010000037.1:0-45496 GCA_963794725.1 uncultured Actinomycetota bacterium | reverse complement strand
GCGGAGGGCCAGCGCGACGGCTCGGTCCGGGGCGGTGACCCCACCACCATGGCCCGCTCGCTGCTGCTGGCCACCCACGGCTTCGTGCTCTCCGCCCACACGATGGTCGACGACGGCGACCGTGGCTCCGACGTCTCCCACCTCGACACCGAGCTGCGCCTCCTCGTCGAGAGGTACCTCGCGCCATGAGCAGGCTGCAGAGTGGCCTGGACGGCATCCCGGAGACCACCGACGTCCTGGTGATCGGCCTCGGCATCACCGGCGCCGGCGTGGCGCTCGACGCCGCGAGCCGCGGCCTGTCCGTCGTGGCGGTCGACGCCCACGACGTCGCCCACGGCACCAGCCGGTGGAGCTCGAAGCTCGTCCACGGCGGCCTGCGCTACCTGGCGAAGGGCCAGCTCGACGTGGCCCACGAGAGCGCCGTCGAGCGCGGGATCCTGATGCAGACGACGGCACCGCACCTCGTGCGCGCGCTCCCGATGCTGCTCCCCCTGACGCCGTCGATCAGCCGCACCCAGGCCGCCCTGGCCCGCGCCGGGATCCGGGCCGGCGACCTCCTGCGGCTGTCCGCGCGCACCGAGCGCGAGACCCTGCCGCGCCCGCGCCGGATCGGCGTGACCGAGACCCTGACCCTGGCCCCCGTCGTACGACGCGAGGGGCTGCGTGGCTCGATCCTGTCCTGGGACGGCCAGCTCGAGGACGACGCCCGGCTGGTGCTGGCCGTCGCCCGGACTGCCGTGGCGCACGGCGCCCGGGTGCACACGCGCGTGCGGGTGAGCGAGCCGACCGGCGACGGAGCGGTGCTGACCGACGCGCGCACCGGTGAGTCGCGGACGATCCGTGCGCGCGCCGTGGTCAACGCGACCGGCGTCTGGGCCGGCGAGCTGGTGCCCGACATCCGGCTGCGCCCCAGCCGGGGACCCACCTGGTGCTCCGCAAGGACACCCTGCCCGGCGTGCGCTGCGCCATCATGGCGCCGGTGCCCGGCTCCTCGAACCGGTTCGTGTTCGCCCTGCCGCAGCCCGACCTGACCTTCTACGTGGGCCTCACCGACGAGCCGGTCGAGGGGGCCATCCCCGACGTGCCCGAGCCGCCGGAGGAGGACATCGCCTTCCTCCTCGACGTGATCAACCGGGCGCTGCAGCAGCAGCTCTCCCGCGACGACGTCGTCGGGGCGTACGCCGGCCTGCGACCCCTCCTCGACTCCGGCACCACGACGGCCGACATCTCGCGCAAGCACGCGGTGCTGGTCTCGGAGTCGGGTCTGGTGACCGTGGTCGGCGGCAAGCTGACGACGTACCGCCGGATGGCGCAGGACGCCGTCGACCGCGCGCTCTCGGTCCGCGACCTGCAGGCCGGACCGTGCCGGACCAGGTCGCTGCCCCTCCTGGGTGCGGGGTCGGCCGAGGAGCTCGCCGCGACCGACGCCCCGGACCGGCTCGTGCGCCGCTTCGGGACCGAGGCTCCCTCGGTCCTCGCCGACGCCCTGGCCGTCACCGGCCTGCCCGAGGACGTCCTGCTCGCGCCGGTCTCACCTGCCGTCCCGGCCACGCTGGCCGAGCTGGTCTTCGGCGTCACCCACGAGGGAGCCACCTGCGTGGAGGACCTCCTGGACCGGCGTACCCGGATCGGGCTGGTGCCGGCCGACCGCACCCTCGCCGTCCCGATGGCCGAGCGGGCGCTCGGAGCTGGTCGCCGTGCACTGACCCGCGTCAGCGCTCGGCTGACTCACCCAGCAGCTCGCGGACGGCCCGGGCTGCACGCTGGCCGGAACGGATGGCACCCGCGATGCCCGGCCGGTCGCGGTGGTCGCCGGCGACGAAGAGCCCGTCACCGAGGTCGACGTCGCGGCCGTTGAGCATCGGCGGGCGCGCCACCGGCCAGGAGGCCGGGGAGACCTGCCGGGAGACGAGCGTCCACGACGTGGTGTCGGTGCGGAAGATGTTCCCGAGCTGGGTGCGCACCTCGGCCTCGGTCTCCGCGCCCGCCTCCCTGCCCGGCACCGGGACCGAGCAGGCCGCGACCAGGTGCTGCGAGTTCGGGGCGTAGCGCGGCGCGATGTTGGAGGCCACCATCGCGTGCGAGATCGGGCCGCCGGCGGGTCCGAGCGGGTTGACGAAGGCGGTCTTCAGGCTGGTCGGCGAGATCGGCGTGGCGAACCACCAGCTCGACTGGGCACGCATCGGCAGGGGCACCGATGCCCAGCAGCGTGGAGGCCGTCATCGGGTCGGTGGCCACCACCGCCGCCCGGGCGGCGATCGTCCCGCCCTCGGTCTGCAGGAGCACGCCCTCGGCACCGGCGCGCTGCACGGCGAGCACGTCGATGCCGTGCTCGACCGGCTTCTCGAGACCCAGGGCGAGCTGGTTGGGCACCGCCTGCATCCCCAGGGCGGGCAGGGCCGGGCTGCCGTCCCGCAGCTGCTGCATGGTGACCATCGCGAACTGGTAGGAGGTCTGCAGGTCCTCGTCGCCCAGCACGAGCCGGAAGAAGGGGCGCAGCACCTCCTCGCGGATCCGCCCGGAGATGCCGTTGCGGTCCAGCGACTCCTGCAGCGTCATGTCCGCGCCCGTGGCCACCCGGTCGGGGGTTCGGCGCAGCGGGTCGCTCCAGCGGATCAGCCGGGCGATGTCCTGCGGCTGGCCGAGGCCGGACCGGATCGCCGCGATCATCGAGGCCTGCGATCCCTGCAGGATCCGGTACCCCTCGGGGTGGGCCAGCACCATCCCGCGCTCGATGGGCCGGGGGTTGAGCGCTGCCACGTCCAGCGCCGAGCGCACGTCGGGGTGGCCACCGTCGAGCCACATGAATCCCCGGTCGCAGCGGTAGCCGTCGACGACGTCGGTGCCGATGCGGCCGCCGACCCGCGAGGACCGCTCGAGCACCCGGACGTCGAGGCCCGCGTCGTCCAGCGCCCGGGCGCAGGTGAGCCCGGCGACACCCGCCCCGACCACGGCCACGTCGGCGGGGTGATCGGTGGGGTCCATGGCCCGTGAAGTATCCCCAACGGCCCGAACGCACGCATCGGGTTCATCCCTTGGTATGGACCACGGGCGCGCGTTTGCGGAAAACCCGACCGTAGCCAGAGGATTTCGTTGCAGTGGGGCCGAGGCGCCGACGAATCAGTGGAACTGCGCGAATTCGACGATCGATTCCACCGCTGCCTTCGCCTCGGGGATCGGCAGCAGCGGGTACACGTGCACCAGGCCGGGCGCCACGGCGTACTCGAGGTCCCAGCCGGCGGCGTCCGCCCGCTCGAACAGGGCGTCGCAGCCGGGCTTGAGCAGGTCGCGGGTGCCGCAGAGCATCAGGCCGGGTGGCAGCCCGGTCAGGTCACCGAGCAGGGGGCTCACCCGCGGGTCGGCGAGCTGGCTCGGGATCGCTCACCGCCGGCCCAGAAGGACGCATAGACCGCGAGGTGCGGGTAGGACAGCCACGGGTCGTCGCAGGAGGCCTCGAGGGTGCCGGGCGTGGTGCCGGTCAGGTCGACCCAGGGGGCGATCAGCACGAGCCGCCGGGGCTGGACGCAGGTGCGCGCGCGACCCCGGTCCCGCAGCTCCTGGGCCAGCGCGAGCGCGAGTCCTCCACCCGCCGAGTCGCCGGCGAGCACCACGCCGTCGGGACACTCGGCGGCGACCTCCTCGAAGGCGTCGGCGAGCGCATCGAGCGAGTCGTGCACGGTGAACTCGGGGGCCAGCGGGTAGAGCGGCATGACGGCACGCGCGCCCAGGGCGTCGGCGACGCGGGCGGCGAAGCTCCACTGCCGGGGGTCCACCGGCTTCACGAACGAGCCGCCGTGCACGTGGAACAGCGCGCGTCGCGGGGCGGCACCGTCGGCGTCGGGCCGCCAGAGCGAGACGACCGGGAAGCCGTGCTCGTTGCCGATCTGCTCCTCGCGGCCGGCGCGCACCCGGCGGGGTGGTCCCTCGTCGACCGAGCGGTTGGCGGCCACCAGCTGCGTCCCGCAGGGCCTCGACGTCGTCCAGCGACGGGCTCGGCCGCAGGCGTCCGACCAGCCGGCTCACCACCGCGTGCTGGAGGCTAGGCATCCGCGGTCACCCGATCATCGGTCGGGTCGGCGGGCATCCGGGTCGACAGCACCACGAGGCCGACGGCGGTCACGACGGGCACCAGCATGGCCCGCTGCAGGCTGGACTGGGACGCCACGAAGCCGATGATGGCAGGTCCGACCAGGAAGGCGGCGTACCCGAAGCTGACCACCACCGCGAGGCCGCGACCTCCGCCGACGTGACCGGCCAGCCCGTAGATCTGCGGTGCGATCAGGCCCACCCCGAGGCCGACCAGGCACCAGCCGACCAGGATCGGCACCAGGTCACCGGCGAACGCCGTGAGCAGGTAGCCGAGCAGGGCGACCACGGCCCCGACCCGTACGACGAGGGCGCGGCCCAGGCGCTCGACCACCGCGTCGCCCATCAGCCGGATCACCACCATGAACCCGCTCACGCAGGCCAGCCCCCAGGCGCCCGAGGTCGGGCTGACGTGCCCCACCTCGCTGACGTGCAGGGAGGACCAGTCGACACCGGTGCCCTCGGTGAGGCCGAAGCAGACGGCCATCGCGGCCAGCAGCCAGGCGGCGGACGGGATCCGGCCGCCGCCACCACCGGCCTCGGCGGGGCGTGGGGGCGACTGCGGCGTCACGGGCCGGACCGCGGCGAGCAGCACCACGAGCAGCACCGCCCCCAGCCACAGCGACCACTGGGTGGCCGGACCCGTGGCGAGCATCCGGCCGACCACGACCACGACCAGGGCGCCGGCGAAGTTGCCGATCGAGAAGCAGGCGTGCAGCCGGCTCATCACCGGCCGGCGCCGGGCCGACTCGACACTGACCCCGAGCGCGTTCATGCAGACGTCCATGGCCCCGTTGCCCACGCCGAAGACGGCGGCACCCAGCAGCAGCACGAGGTACGTCGGGGCGGCACCCATCAGCACCGAGGCGACGAGCATCACCACGCCGCCCACGAGGGTGGGCGTGCGCGCACCCACCCGGTCGGCGATCGGTCCGGACAGGTTCATCGACAGCACCGCGAACAGCGCCGCGGTCACGAGCAGGCCGGAGATCTCGACGCGGTCGAGGTCGAGCCGCGCCTGCTGTCCCGGCAGGGTGCCGCCCAGGGTCCCGACCATCAGGCCGTTGCCGGCGAAGAGCGCCGCGACCGCGAGGAAGTCGCGGGTCGAGCCGGTCGTGTCAGCCGACTGCTTCACTGCCGGTGGATCGGCTCTCCCCGGCGCCGTCGGCGAAGGTGCCCAGGTCGTCGATCTCGTACCCCGCCGGGTAGGTCCGGAAGTAGCCGAACTGCTCGACCCACTTCGGCTCGCGCCGCGCGGGGAACAGCCGCAGCAACAACGCACGGAGCTTCATCCCGCCACGGAAGAGCACCCGCTCGGGAGCCGTGACACCGCGGTAGCGGAAGGCCCGCAGGAGCGGCTCGTCCATCAGCGAGAACGCGAACCGCTTCGCCAGCCACGTGGGCAGCAGGCTGGTCGGCGGGAACGTGGTCATCAGCTGCAGCGTCGAGTCGGCCACGCGCCGCCCGCCTGCGTCGAAGGCGAAGTGCTCGGCCTCGTAGTCGTCGAGCAGCCGCTCGAAGCCCGCGTAGTCGGCCGGGAGGTCCTTGATGTTCATGTGCCGGCCGAGCTCGAGGTAGTAGTTCGTGGTCGCGGCGACCTCGTTCGGGGTCATCGAGCGGAAGCCCCAGTCGTCCATCCACCGCTTCGGCACGACCACGAAGGTCGCGAGCACGTAGCGGAAGTCGTCGTTGCTGATGTCGTAGCGGCCGTGCATCTGGTTGATCCGGCGCACGGCCGACCGGCCTCGCGCGCTCCCGAGCCCGTTCTTCTGCACCTCCTCGAGGAGGATCCCGGTGTCGTCGTACCGCTTCTGCACCCGCTGGGTGAACTCGCCGGTCTCGTCGAGCAGCCGGCCGATGGAGGGCACGGCGTACGTCCGGAAGAGCGCGAAGGACAGCGCCTGCAGGTTGTCCCACGGGAAGTCGTACGCCGAGACGTGCAGGCTGATCTCGTGGCTGTCGCGGACCGGGTCGAGCTGCTCGCTGCGACGGGCCCAGTGGTATCTCCGGGGCACCCTGAGGAGACTAGTATGACCGGGACGGTGGACTCCTCCTGGTCGCCGAGGTCGAGCTCGGGGGCTCCGCTGCCCAGGCGCTCCCAGAGCTCGAGCAACGCGGCGGGCCACACCTCCTCGGAGGTGCCGGCGAGCTCGTCGCGGGTCCACCAGCGGTGCCGGGTCATGGTGAGCCGCTCCTCGTCGGTGTGACCGGACACGTCGATCTCGAAGGGGGGTACGACGAGGCCGAGGAACACCTCGTCCTGGACGACCACGACGTCGGTGTAGCCGTGCCGGACCGTACGACGGGCCAGCGGGCCGACCAGCGCAGCGGGATCGGCCACCAGGCCGGTCTCCTCGCGCAGCTCGCGGACGGCGCCCTCGAGATCGGACTCCTCGCCCTCGACGCCACCGCCGGGCGTGATCCACCAGTGCCGCCCCGGCAGTCCTGGATCGGAGTCCTGGAAGAGCAGGATCCGGTCGCGCTCGTCGACGAGCAGCACGCGCGCGGTGCGGCGACGGCGGACCGGGCGCTCCCGCGGGTCGACGGGTTCGAAGGTCCGGTAGTCGCTCACCTTCGCCTCTCTCGCAGGAACGATTGCAGGATCGGCCCGGCCGTCCCCGAGCCGGACTCACCGCGGTCCACGAACACGGCGACGGCGAGGTCGCCGCGGCCGGCGACCATCCAGGCGTGGGTCGGCAGCGGGGGCTTGTCGCCGAACTCGGCGGTGCCGGTCTTGGCGATCACCTGGCCCGGGAGTCCGGAGAGCCGCACGCCGCTGCCGCGCTCGACGACCGCCCGCATCATCGTGCGGAGCTGGCGCGCCTCGGTGGCGGTCAGCGGCTTGTCGGGTGCCTTCGCCTCGGTCTTCACGTCGGGCAGCAACCGGGGCAGCACGGCCGAGCCCTTGAGCACCGACGCGACCACCGTGGCCATCGCCATCGGCGAGGCCAGCACGGTGCCCTGCCCGATCATGCTGGCCGCCGACTGGGTCTCGCTCCCGGGTGTGCCGACCCCGCCGAAGAAGGTGGGGAAGCCGGTGTCGTGGTCGACCCCGAAGCCGAGGGCGGCTGCTGCCGACGCCAGCGACGTCGGGCCGAGCTTGGTGTGCTGGGAGACGAAGGCGGTGTTGCAGGAGTTGGCCAGCGCCGTCTCCAGCGAGATCCGGCCGAGCGCCGAGCTCGGGTAGTCGGAGTAGTTCTTGAACTGCTTGCCGTCGACCACCGTGGTCGGCGTGCACGGGACCGTCGTGGACGGCGACTCCCCCGCCCGCAGCAGGGCGAGCGCGCTGACGATCTTGAAGGTCGAGCCCGGCGCGTACCGGCCGTAGGTCGCGGTGTTGTAGCCCTTGGAGCCCGGTCCGCTCGCGACGGC
The DNA here is from genome assembly GCA_963794725.1 of uncultured Actinomycetota bacterium. Classification (GTDB taxonomy): domain Bacteria; phylum Actinomycetota; class Actinomycetes; order Propionibacteriales; family Nocardioidaceae; genus Marmoricola. The sequence continues at coordinate 38,038 of CAWCFR010000037.1, read as the reverse complement.
GACCAGGTCACCGGTCGAGGGCCGGACGGCGACCAGCGCGCTGGCCGGGCCGGTGCCGGCCAGCACCTTCTGGGCCAGCGTCTGCAGGCGCCGGGTCGATGGTCGTGCTCAGTGGCTTGCCGGCCGTGGGGTCGGCGGTGAACAGGACGCGACGTGCACCCTGGCCGTCGACCGCCACGACCTCCTCGCCGCGGGTGCCGGCCAGCTGCTCGTCGTACCGCTTCTGCAGGCCGGAGAGGCCCACGTCGTCCCCGGCGTGGACCCGCCCCTTGCTGTCCTTCACGATCTCGGCGGTGGCCGGCCCGACCGTCCCGAGGATCGCGGAGGCGAAGTCCTTGCTCGGCGCGAGCGGCAGCTTGTCGGAGATGGCGCGGGCACCGGGGATGGCGCGTCAGCCCCGACAGCACCCGGTCGGGGACGTCGTCGCGGCGGTAGACCAACGCCTGCACGTAGGCACGGGCACCGGTGCCGTTGACCTGCTTGACGAAGGACGCGGCGTCGACACCGACGAGCTGGGCGAGCCGGCGGGCGGAGTCGGGCACCTGCCCGGCAGGCACCTTCTCCTTGTCCAGGCCGACGCGCAGCACCGGCCGCTGGGTGACCAGCGTGGCGCCCGTTGGCGCCCAGGATGTCGCCGCGCTGGGCCTTCAACGTGGTGGTGGTCAGCCGCTCACCGGACTTGAGCGAGGGCTCCACGACGGTGGGCGACCAGCGCACCAGCCATTTCGTGCCGTCGGAGGTCTTGGTCCGGTGCAGCCGGGCGGAGGTGTCGTAGCTCCACGTCCTGGCGCCGACCTTCCACCGCCAGGCGAGCTTGGCCGTGGCGTCGTCGTCCTTGGTCGAGACGTCAGCGACCGACACCTTGGCGTCGGAACCGTCGACACCCTTGGCGATCGCGGCGTACGACGACCGGGCGGTCGCCGTCGTCACCGGTGAAGGCGACGGTGTCGAGCGAGCCCTTGCTCAGCCCGGCGGCCAGCGTGTCGGCGGCGTCACCGGCGTCCGGTCCGGAGCCCGGGAGGCTGCACCCGGCGACGAGGACCGCCATCACCAGCAGGCCCGCCGAGGCAGCTCGAGAGGAGGTGCGGAGCATGCCCACGATCCGACCATGCGGCGCAGGCAAAGCGTCCATCGGGGTCGTCAGAACGACCACGCGAGGGAGCATCCGCGGGGGTCAGTCTGTGCCGCGCCGAGCGGCCGCGGCGGAATGAGGCCGTCGGCGCGACACAGGTCCTGTTGCCCGAGAACGTGGGGCGGGGTCAGTCCTTCTTGAACGCGTCCTTGACCTTCTCGCCGGCGTCCTTCAACGAGGCCTTGCGCTGGTCGCGGTCGCCCTGACCCTCGAGCGCGTCGTCACCGGTGGCCTTGCCGACAGCTTCCTTGGCCTTGCCGCCGAGGTCCTCGACCTTGTTGTCGATCTTGTCGTCGGTACCCATGCTGCACTCTCCTGAGTCGTGTAGGGGATCGGTCGTGCGGCGAACCCCGGAGCATCAACGAGAAGTCCCGAGAGACGACCCAGGCGAACGCCGCACTGTCGCGGGGCCGTTTGCTCGACCTCCGGCCCCTTGTGTACCCCGAACAGCCGGGAAATCACACCGGACCGTCGCGGGCTGGACCCGGCAGGCGGCCCTCAGGCCCCCGCGGCCTCGTCCTGGCGGCGGTGGTGCTGGATCACCTGGTTGGCGACCTCGGCCACCTTGATGTTCATCTCCTGGGAGACCTTGGCCAGCATCTCGAAGGCCTGCTCGTCGCCGATCTTGTGCATCGCCATCAGCAGGCCGACCGCCTTGCCGATCTCGCGGTTGCTCTCCAGCCCGCGGCGCAGCGTCGTGGCCTCCTCGCCCCGGTCGAGCGCGGCCAGGGTCACCGAGGCGAACGCGGCCAGCATCATCGCCTGGTCGAGCGAGTGGTCCGTGAGGGCACCCGCCCGGTCGCTGAACACGTTGAGGGCACCGACCTTGTGGCCCTCCTGCCGGATCCGGAAGCCGGCCATGCCCTGGACGTCGGACCCGGCCAGGATCCGGTCGGCCAGGGTGGGCCACTTGCAGCCGGTCGTCAGGTCCGCGCAGAGGTGCTGGTCGGGCTCGTCGTCGTCGATCGCGTCGAGACACGGGCCCTCGCCGAGCTCGGTCTCCAGCTTGTCGATGGCCATCGCGGTCTGGTCGGAGGCCGCGGCGGTGAAGGTGCGGCCGTTGCGGCGCAGCATCAGCGAGGCGTGGTCGCAGCCGTCGACCAGCTCGACGGCCGCGTTGCACAGGGACTCGTAGACGGAGTCGTAGGACTCCCCGGTGTAGACGACCTCGGCCATCGCCTGGAACGTCGCGAGCAACTCGGGTGGGAACGGGGTGGACATCTGTGCTTCCTGGAGCAGAGGACCGCGGGATCGGGCAGATCGTTCCCGTTGCTTGAGTCCGACTGGACTCACATAGTAAGGCGGCGCGCGAACGATCTCCCTCACGTGGTCCCGTTTGCCGGACCCGGGTCGATCGGGGCGGCGTAGGCGCTGGTGTCGGTGGCCTTCGCGGCCAGCCAGACGTCGTGGCCGACATCGAGGCGCAGCTCGGCCACGGCGGCAGGCGTGACGTCGACGAGCGCGCTCGGCGCGGCCTCGACCTGCAGCCGGACGCGGTCGGCCAGCGGCTCCAGGGCGGCCACGCGGCCCTGCCAGACGTTGCGCGTGCTGACGCCCTCGGGGTGCGAGGTGTGCACCGTGATCGCGCTCGGACGCAGCGAGACCAGCACCCCGCCGAGCGGCGTGTCCGGGCTCACGTCGAGCTCCCCGCCGTCGGTGAGCACGACATGGCCCTCCCCGTGGTGGGTGCCGGACCAGAGGTTCAGGCCCACCAGCCTGGCGACGTACGGCGAGGAGGGGTGGCGGGCGATGTCGAGGGGGGTGCCGTCCTGGACAGCCCGCCCTCCCTCGATGACGAGCAGCCGGTCGGCCAGCACCATCGCCTCGAGGGGGTCGTGGGTGACCAGGACGACGGGACCGGCGAAGTCGGCGAGGTGCCGGCGCAGGAAGCTGCGCACCTCGATCCGGGCGGACGCGTCGAGAGCGGCCATCGGCTCGTCGAGGAGGAGCACCTGGGGATCGGTCGCCAGCGCGCGGGCCAGGGCCACCCGCTGCGCCTGGCCCCCCGAGAGCTGGGCCGGCCGGCGCCGGGCGAGTGGCTCGAGGTCGAGCCGCGCGAGCCACTCCTCGGCCTGGGCCCGTGCCCGAGCACGACCGGTGCCGGTGGCCCGGGCGGCGAAGGCGATGTTGTCGCGCACGTCGAGGTGGGGGAAGAGCCGGTAGTCCTGGAAGACCACCCCGGCGGCACGCTCCTCGGGGGTCAGGTCGATGCCCTCGTCGATACCAGGTCGTGCCGGCCACCACGACCGACCCGCTCGTCAGGACCTCCAGCCCCGCGATGGCCCGCAGCAGCGTGGTCTTGCCCGCACCGTTGGGGCCGAGCACCGCGAGCACCTCACCGGGGGCGACGTCGACGGTGACGTCGAGCACGAAGTCGCCCCGGCGTACGGCCCCGGCGAACCGCAGGCCCCCCGTCATGGCGCGGGTCGCCGGTGGTGATCACTGGGCGACGGTACCGACGAGGTGGCCGCGCAGGGTGAACAGCACCGCCACCGACACGGCCAGCAGCAGGAGCGAGAGGGCGATCGCCGAGTCGATGTCGGTCTGCAGCGCGAGGTAGACCGCCGAGGGCATCGTGCGGGTCGTCCCCTGCAGGCTGCCGGCGAAGGTGATGGTGGCCCCGAACTCGCCCAGGGCCCTGGCCCAGCAGAGCACGGCGCCGGCGATCACCGACGGACGGATCAGGGGCAGCGTCACCTTGCGGAAGACGAACCAGCGCCCGGCGCCCAGGGTCGCGGCCGCCTCGTCGTACCCCACGTCGGTCGAGCGGAGGGCACCCTCGACCGCGACCACGAGGAAGGGCATCGCCACGAAGGTCTCCGCCAGCACCACCGCCACCGTGGTGAAGGCGATGGTCACGCCGAAGGCGTCGTCGAGCCACTGGCCGATGATCCCGTAGCGGCCGAACGCCAGCAGCAGCGCGACCCCGCCGACGACGGGCGGCAGCACGAGCGGCAGCGTCACCAGCGACCTGAGCAGGCGGATGCCGGGAGCGGTCGACCGGGCCAGCACCCAGGCCAGGGGAACCCCCAGCACCAGTGAGATCACCGTGGCGCTGGTGCTCGTGACCAGGGAGAGGACCAGCGCGTCGAGCACCTCCGAGGTGCCGAGGATCTCGAACAGGCGTGACCAGGGAGCACGGACGACCAGCGCCAGCAGCGGTACGACGAGCAGCAGCGCGCCCACCAGCGCCGGGACGCCCAGCGGCCAGGGTGTGCGCCGGGTCCTCACGGGGTCTTGAAGCCGGCCTTCTCCAGCACGGCCGCGCCGTCGTCGGAGAGCACCAGGTCGACGAACTCCTTGGCCTGCTTCTCGTGCTTGGACTTGGTCAGCGTGGCGATCGGGTAGGTGGTCGAGGCGTTCTGGTCGGCCGGGATCACGATGCCCTTGACCTTGTCGCCGGCGGCCTGGACGTCGGTCACGTAGACCATGCCGGCGTCCGCCTCACCCAGCGTCACCTTGGCCAGGGTCGACTTCACGTCGACCTCCTCGGAGACCGGCTTGACGGTGATCCCGGCCTTGGCGAACACCTCGGCCGCGACCTTGCCGCACGGCACCTGTGGCTGGCAGACGACGACCTTGACGCCCGGCTTGGCGAGGTCGGAGAGCTGCGTGATGCCCGCCGGGTTGGTCGGCGGCACGGCGATCTCGGCGGAGTTGGTGACGAAGTCCTTGGGGTCGGAGGCGTCGCCGGCCTGCACCACGGTGTCCATGTTGGTGGGGCTCGCGGAGGCGAAGACGTCGGAGGGGGCGCCCTGGCCGATCTGCTCGGCCAGCCCGGAGCTCGGCCCGAACTCGAAGACCACCTTGGTGTCCGGGTGCTCCTTCTCGAACTTCTTGCCGAGCGTGGTGAACGACTCGGTCAGCGAGGCCGCGGCGAAGACCCGCAGGGTGGTCTTGGACGACGACGCTGCTGTCGTCGCTGCCGCACCCGGTGAGGGCACCGAGGGCGAGGACGGCCGAGACGGCGACTGCTGCGGGACGGGATGCGATCTTCACTGGCGCTCCGGTAGCTCGACGACGACATTGGTGGACTTCACGCTGGCGACGGCCATCACGCCGGGCTCGAGCTCGAGCTCGTCGGCGGCCTCGCGGCTCATCAGGGACACGACCCGGTACGGCCCGGCCTGGATCTCGACCTGCGCCATCACCGTGTCGCGCACGACCCGGGTGACCAGGCCGACGAAGCGGTTGCGGGCCGAGGCCGAGACGATCGGGCCCGGCTCGGGCCGCTCGCCGCTCTCGGCGAGCTCCTGGGCCAGGTGGGCCAGCTGCGGACCGTCGACCACCTGCCGGGAGTTCTCCACGGTGGTGCTCAGCCGTCCGGTGTCGGCCCAGCGGCGCACCGTGTCGTCGCTGACACCGAGGAGCTCGGCCGCCTGCTTGATCCGGTACGTCGTCACGCCCCGGACATTAGTCGCAGGTGCGGACGCCTGTCACGGAAGGTGTTCCGCAGATGCGGAGGAGCGCGTCAGCGCGTCCCATCCGTCCGGGCGGTGCTTCTTCGCCAGCTTGCCGACGACCAGGGCGTAGGAGTCGTCGACGGCCTCGAGCAGCTCCTCGTCGGCGATCGCGCCGCCGAAGTCGAGGTTGTTCCACCCGGAGCGCCCGATGTAGCGCATCACGTGCGCCTCCTCCGGGTAGCGGGCCAGCCACTCGTCGGCCAGCTCGCGGGTCGCGCCGCCCTTCACCCCGACCTGCCCGGCACCGATGAAGGCGAAGATCTTGTCGTGCACCTTGACCACGGGGTGCTCGTGGTCCCACGGGTTGTCGGCCCACGCACCCGGCTTGGCCAGGCAGTGCCGCAGCATCGTCTCCGGCGTCATGGGCCGACGCTACGACAGTCCCGCCATCTCCCTAGAGTGAGCGGGCAATGGGTTCCTTCCTCGCCGACACCCGCCCCCTGCAGGACAAGAACTTCCGCAGGCTGTGGACCGCCAACATCGTCACGGTCGTCGGCGCCCAGCTCACCGTCGTCGCGGTCCCGGCGCAGATCTACGTGCTCACCGGCTCCTCGGCGTACGTCGGCCTGACCGGTGTCTTCGGCCTGGTGCCGCTGGTCGTCTTCGGGCTGTGGGGCGGCGCCCTGGCCGACGTGATCGACCGGCGCACGCTGCTGATCGTCACCACGGTGGGCCTGATCGTGACGAGCGCGCTGTTCTGGCTGCAGGCCTGGTCGGGCGTGGCGAACGTGTGGACGCTGCTCGGGCTGTTCTCGGTGCAGCAGGCGTTCTTCGCGGTCAACCAGCCCACCCGCAGCGCCGTGCTCCCCCGGCTGCTGCCCAGCCACCTGCTGCCGGCCGCCAACTCGCTGAACATGACGGTGATGCAGGCCGGCGCCATCGCCGGGCCGCTGGTGGCGGGCGCGCTGATCCCGGTGTTCGGCTTCCGCTGGCTCTACCTGATCGACACCGTGTCGCTGCTGCCCACGCTGGGTGCGGTGTTCTTCCTGCCGCCGCTGCCCATCGAGGGGACCACCGGGACGCTCGGCATCAGCGCGGTGATCGACGGGTTCCGGTACCTCGCCGGGCACTCGGTGCTGCTGATGTCCTTCCTGGTCGACATCATCGCGATGGTCTTCGGGATGCCGCGTGCGCTGTTCCCCGAGATCGCCCACGTCAGCTTCGGTGGCCCCGAGGGTGGCGGGCTCGCGTTCGCGCTGCTGTTCGCCGGCATCCCGATCGGAGCCGTGCTCGGCGGCATCTTCTCCGGCTGGGTCTCGCGGGTGGAGCGGCAGGGGCTCGCGGTGATCGTGTGCGTGCTCGTCTGGGGCCTGGCCATGGTCGGCTTCGGGGTGGCGGTCGGCCTGGCCGGTCACGCCCAGTGGTTCTTCCTGCTGGTGGCCACGCTGATGCTCGTGGTGGGCGGTGCCGCCGACATGGCCTCGGCGGCGTTCCGCAGCAGCATGGTGATGACCGCGGCCTCCGACGACGTCCGCGGTCGTCTCCAGGGCGTCTTCACCGTGGTGGTGGTCGGTGGCCCTCGCATCGCCGACGTCCTGCACGGCGGGATCGCGGTGGCGATCGGCACCGCCGCGACGGCAGCGGGTGGCGGCGTGCTCGTCGTCGTGTTCACCGTCATCGCCGCCGTCGCCTTCCCCGCCTTCATCCGGTACCGGGTGGTGGTGGGGGTCAGTGAGTAGCGGCTCAGTCGGTTTCCCAGGTTAAGAACCCAAACTGTTTCTTCACACAGGAAGCAAGCTGTGCGAAGAGGCAGGAACCTGTGTGAAGTTCGGCGACGCCGCCAAGTTTGGGTTCTTAACCTGGGAAACTTGTGACTGGTGAGGTGACTAGCGAGCCCCACTCACCGTCAGCGACGACACCCGGTCGGCCTGCACCTGGGCGGGGGTGAAGGGGAAGCTGACCCACTGCTTCTGGCCGAACATCCGGGTCTGGTCGCTCGACCAGGGCGAGGTCGGGTCCTCCGACTGGCCGTAGGTGAGGATCGTCTTCGCGTCCACGGCACCACCGTCCAGGAACGAGATCGCCTGGATGTGCGAGGAGCCGTAGGTCATCGGCTTGTAGTGGTCGGTGTTGGCGACCGGGTTGCGCGAGGCGAGGGCGTTGGCGTTGCCGGCCTCGTCGCCGAGCCCACCGCCGAGCGGGATCGGCGGCGCACCCGTGTCGCCGGCGACCTGGAGGGAGCCCCAGGTCGCGTTCATCGGCACGTGCTTCGCGCGGAGTGCCGCGATCGCGTCCTTCATCGCCTGGATCACCTGCGGGTCGTTCTCGTTCAGGTCCCGCGGGGTGTTGACCGGGTCGTTCGGGTCGAACGGCACCTGCCAGTAGCTCTCGGTGCCGGCCAGCGGCACCGTGGGCAGGCGGGTCACGAACTCCTCGAAGATCTGGTTGCCGCGGCTGTTCACGTTCGAGGTCTTGTCCCAGCTTCTGCAGCACCGGGCACGCGTCGCCGCCGTCCGCTGCCTCGCAGACCTTGACGAGGTCACCGCCCTGGCTCATCACCTCGGCGCCCATGACCCGGTTCTGGTGCTCGAACCCACGGAACTGAGTCGGGCTGATCTTCCCCTTGGCGAGCGCGTCGATCACGTAGTGGTCGACCATCCGGGTGCGCAGCGTGCGCTGGCACTTCTCGCAGCCGATGATCCGCGCGTAGCCCTCGAGCTTCTGGGCCGGGTTGGGCAGCCAGTACGAGTCGTTGGAGTTCATCACCCAGTCGCGCCGTACGGCGACCGGCAGGTTCTTCGGGCCGAAGATCCCCGGCCGCTGGGCGTCGGCGTCGGTGCCCCAGGCGCAGTCGCTCTCCGCCCGCGTGCCGTCGAGCGCGGGCAGGCCCGCCACCTGGAACAGCACCCGGCCGATCGGGGTCATGCACTTCTGGGCGAGGGCGTTCGAGACGTTCGGGACCACCGAGTGGTCGGCGTACAGCACGTCACCGTTGCGGTCGGCAGCGGTGGTGTTCACCCACGGCATCCCGCCGCCCTTGTCCTGCCGCGCGAGCAGGTCGCGCACGCCGGTGGCCTTGCCCATGTCCAGGAACGTGTCGACCGTGCGCAGCTGCTCACCGTTGGCGTCGCGGATCGCGAAGAAGCTCGTCGGCGTCCAGTTCATCAACGTGTCGGGGTCGTTCAGCACGTAGCCCTGGTCGGTGCGGTAGAGGTTCTTGGTCACCGTGGAGAGGCCGCCGGAAGAGTTCTTCACCGTGACGTTGACGGTGCGCTTGTCGAGCTGCTTCGGGCCGCTGCTGGTGAGGTACGTCGTGGCGCCGGTCAGCGACGTGCCGAGGCTCTGGTACTCGTACGGCGTGAACCGGTACGCCGTCGAGACGGTGTGGCTCCACGCGACGTCCTTGTTCCAGCCGATGTTCACCACCGGCGAGCCGATCAGGCTGGCGCCGGCGACGTCGTAGGAGCCGGGGATGGTCAGCTGCTGCTCGGTGAAGCGGTAGCGCCCGCGCCACGGGAAGTGCGGGTTGCCCAGCACCATGCCGCGCCCGGTCGTCGAGTCGGCGCCGCCGATCGCGGTGGCGTTGGAGCCGAACGGCGAGTGCGGGTCCTTGCCCAGCGCGGCCATCAGCTTCGCCTTCGACGGCAGCTGCTTCGGCGCCTGCTGGAAGGACGCCCCTGAATCGTACTGACCGGCAGCTGCGGCACCCCGGGGTTGCTGGCGCTGGGCGGGGTGGCCTCGGTGATCTGGGGCAGGAAGTGGCCGGTGGAGGCGATCAGGTTGGCCAGGTAGACGCCGTACCAGACGTCGTTCGCGGTGGCGTTCGGCGCGATGTACGCAGCGCCCTTGCAGGTGGGGTCGGTGATCCCCTTGGCACCACCGACGCTGCGCAGCCAGGCGTTCACGCCGGCGGCGTACCCGGCGACCATGTCGCGGGCCTGCTGCCCGGGGCCGGCCTTGGAGGCGAGCAGCCCCTCCACGACCTTCCGGTTGTGCAGGTCGCCGACGAGCGTGTCGACCTGGAGGTTGGTGCCGACCATCGAGACCTGGTCGTCGTACTTCCCGGTCGCGCCGAGGTAGCGCGAGCGCTGGCCACGCGCCGTCAGCAGGACGTCCGAGAGCGTGCAGATCGAGGTGCCCGCGGCGGCGTACCCGGCGCCGTAGCCGAGCGAGCCGAAGTCCTTGGCCACGATGTGCGGGATGCCGTGGCTGGTCCGCGTGATGGTGGCGGAGTACGGCGACGGGGCAGGTGTGGCCGCCTGGGCGACCTGGCCGGAGCTGACGGTCAGCAGGGCGGGGACCAGGCCGAGCGCGGCGAGTCCGGCGGTGAGGGCACGGTTGAGGGGCACGCGCAGTCAACGGTGCAGGCACCCCTGGGGTTACTCGGACGGTCACCTTCTCCGACTGCCTGCGGAACTCCAGCGACTTCTCCAGGTCACGTCGCAGCGTGAGCACCGAGTCGACCGGGTAGTTCTGCCGGACCCGCCACACGCCGCGGTCACCCTGGCGCGGCAGGTCGGGCAGTGCGCGCTGGATGTAGCCCGAGCTGAGGTCGAGCAGGGGCCGCTCCTGGACGTCACCGTCGGGGGTCGGCTCGGCCACGGCGTACCCGCGACTCGACATGTGGTTGAGCAGCTTGCAGACGAGCCGGTGGGTGAGGTCGGCGCGCAGGGTCCAGGAGGCGTTGGTGTAGCCGACGCAGAACGCCAGGTTGGGGATCCCGGTGATCATCGCGCCCTGCCAGACGAACTGGTCGTGGAGCGCGACCTCCTGGCCGTCGACACGCGGGCGGACCCCACCGAACAGCTGCACCTTGAGCCCGGTCGCGGTGACCAGGACGTCGGCCTCCAGCAGCTCCCCGCTCTGCAGCAGGATCCCCTCGGGCACGACGCGGTCGATCTGGTCGGTGACCACGTCGGCCTTGCCGCTCCGGATGGCCTTGAAGAAGTCGCCGTCGGGGGCGGCGCAGAAGCGCTGGTCCCAGGGCTTGTACGTCGGCGAGAAGTGCTCGGCGACCAGCTCGTCGCCGCCGAGCTCCTTCGCCGTCCCGGCGTTGAGCAGCTTGCGCGCCTGGTCGGGGAAGCGCTGGCAGAAGTTGTAGAAGCCCATGGTGAATCCGATGTTCTTGGTGCGGATCACCTTGTGCGCCAGCTTCGCCGGCAGCTTCTCGCGCAGCACGTCGGCGATCTTGTCGCGGCCCGGGACCCGACCGATCCAGCTGGGGGTGCGCTGGAGCATCGTGACGTGGGCGGCGCGGTCGGCCATCGACGGCACCAGGGTGATCGCCGTGGCACCGCTGCCGATGATCACGACCCGCTTGTCGTCGTAGTGCAGGTCCTCCGGCCAGAACTGCGGGTGCACCACCTCGCCCGCGAAGTCGTCGAGACCGGGCAGGACCGGGGTGTGGGCGGTCGAGTAGTCGTAGTAGCCGGAGCAGGCGTAGAGGAACGAGCAGGTCATCGAGCGCGGGCCGTCCGGCGTCTCCAGCTCGAGGGTCCAGCGCGCGTCGGCGCTCGACCAGTCGGCCCCGACCAGCCGGGTGCGGTACCGGATGTGCTGCTCGAGGTCGAAGGTCTCGGCCGTGTCGTGGATGTAGGACAGGATCGACTCGCCGTCCGCGATCGCCTGGGGGTCGCTCCAGGGGTGGAACTCGTAGCCCAGGGTGAACATGTCGGAGTCCGAGCGCACGCCCGGGTAGCGGAACAGGTCCCACGTGCCGCCCATCGCCTCGCGCGCCTCGAGCACGACGAAGCTGCGGTCGGGGCACTCGGTGGAGAGGCGGTACGCCGCCCCGACGCCGGAGAGCCCGGCGCCCACCACCACCACGTCGACGTGGTCCGGCACGACGGCGTTCATGCCGCGTCGACCAGGTCGGCGTAGTCGGGGTGCCGCTCGATCCACTCGGCCACGAACGGGCAGGAGGGGATGACGCGGCGGGTGCCGTCGCGCCGGATCTCGTCGAGGACGTCGCGGGCGAGCGCCGACCCGACCCCGTGGCCCTCGAACGCGTCGTCGATCTCGGTGTGGACCAGCTCGATGGTCCCCTCGCCGAGGCGGTAGGTCATGAAGCCGGCCAGCTCGCCGTCGAGCATGGCTTCGTAACGGTGTCGGCGCTCGTTGCGCACGATGTCGATGTCGGGCATGGACCCATCGTGCCAACACGTCCCCAGTGAGCGTCCAGCACGCCGCCTTCGGTGAGATGGGAGTCCCGGTCGACGGGGCCCGGAACGCGCTGGGTGACGTGTGACTGGTGGGACGCCACCATCGCCACCATCGCCGTCAAGCGCCGTGCAAGGACGCGGAAAGTGCCGTGCAAGCGCGCCCGAGCAACCTCTCCTCCACCGGCCCACCGCCGGTCGGACCCGAGAGGAAGCCCCCCATGTCGTTCACCCTCAGCACCCCCGTCAACCAGACCCACACGCTCGACGACCTCCGCCGCCGGGTCACCGGGCGGCTGACCACTCCCGCCGACCAGGGATGGGAGCTGGCCAAGACGGCGTGGATCGTCAACATCCCGCAGAACCCGATGGCCGTGCTCGAGGTGCACGACGTCGACGACGTCATCGCCGCCGTGCGGTGGGCCGTCGACCACGGCCTGCGGGTCACCGCGCAGCCCAGCGGCCACGGCGCCAACGACACCCTCGAGGAGACGCTGCTGCTGCGCACTCGTGCCCTCGGCGGGATCACGGTCGACCTCGAGCGCCGTACCGCCTGGGTAGGTGCCGGCGTCAAGGCCGGCGAGCTCTGCGCCGAGCTCGACGACACCGGGCTGGTCTTCCTGTGCGGGTCGAACCCCGACCCCACGGTGGTCGGGATGACCATCACCGGCGGCATCAGCTGGTTCGGCCGGGCACTCGGGCTCGGTGCCGACAGCATCGTCACCGTCGAGATCGTCGACGGCCTCGGCCGGCTCCGCCGGGTCAGCGCCACCGAGGACCCGGAGCTGTTCTGGGCCCTCCGCGGCGGCGGCGGCGACTTCGGGATCATCACGCGGATCGAGGTCGCGCTGCACCCCGCCTCCGGCCTGTACGGCGGCAGGCTGATGTGGCCGGCCGAGAAGATGCACGAGGTGCTCACCACCTTCCGGGACGTCACCCGGACGGCGCCGGAGGAGCTGACCCTGTGGTTCCACACGTGGAACTTCCCGCCGTTCCCCGAGGTCCCCGAGCCGATCCGCGGCAAGTCCTTCACCGGCGTCGCGGCCGCCTACCTGGGCAGCGCCGAGGACGCCGAGGCGGCGCTCGCCCCCTTCCGGGAGATCGACGGCCTCGCGATGGACCTGATGGGCGTGCTCCCGATCAGCCAGCTCGGCAGCATCGCGGAGGAGCCCACCGAGCCGATGCCGGGCATGCAGCGCAGCTGCCTGCTCGAGGACCTCGACGACGACACGATCACCGCGCTCACGGCCGTCACCGGCCCGGGGAGCGGCTCGCCGTTGCCGATCGTGCAGATCCGCCACTTCGGCGGGGCCATGGCGAGGACTCCCGAGGGCGCGGGTTCGCACGGACCGGTCACCGAGCCGTACAACCTGTTCGCGCTGGGTGTCCCGGCCGTCCCGGAGCTCGTCGAGGTGATCTCGTTGTTCTTCGGCCGGATCGGCGCCGCCGTCGCCGGCGTCGCCAGCGGTCGCACGCTGCTCAACTTCCAGGAGTCCGGCGAGGACCCCGGCCTGTGGTGGAGCGCCGAGACCCGCGAGCGGCTCGTCCGGGCCAAGCAGGCCGCCGACCCGCTGCAGACGATCCGCAGCAACCGCCCCGTCCGCGGCTGACGGTCAGTAGCCGCCGGACTTGCGCAGCGGCTTGGGCCGGCCGTCGGGGTCGTGCAGGGTCAGGTACGGGACCAGGGCGGCGAGGCGCTCGAGGCGGTTCAGGTCGGGGGGGTCGAGGCGGCGCAGGCGACCGGGTGGTCGCTCGCCGGCTCGGCCCCCGTCGTGCCACGCGTCGAGGCGCGCGGCGCTCTCGGCTGTACGCCGCGAACAGGCCGGGCCCGTCGAGGCAGTCGCCCATCGCCTCGAGCAGGGATTCCGGGTCCTCCTCGTCGTGGTCACGGTCGAGGTGCTCGGCGGCGAGGGTGAGCCGGAGCCGGCGGGCGTAGGGGCTGTGGTCCGGAGCGGAGTCGTCGACGACCACGCAGGAGAGCTCCGAGTCGTGGGTCCAGGAGCGACGGTTGAAGTTGTCCGAGCCGATCGAGGCCCAGATGTCGTCCATCACGCACACCTTGGCGTGCACGTAGACCGGGGTGCTCTCGTGGTTCTCCACCCCGAAGACGGCGACCCGACCGGGGGCCGCCGCCATCATCTCGCTGCATCGCGCGCGACCGGCCGACCTTCTGCGGCACCCGCGCCATGAAGCCGTCCTGGTCGGTGAACAGCGGCACCACGGCGACGACGTGCAGCTCGGGGTTGCGGCGCAGCGCCTCGGTGAAGACGTCACCGACCTGGTTGCCCCAGACGTACTGGTCCTCGACGTAGACGAGGTCACGTGCCTTCCGCAGCGCCTTGCTGTAGCCGCGGGCCACGCTGCGCTCGCCACCGCGGGCGAACGGGTAGTCGCGGCCGCGGCGCAGGTTCGGGTAGGTGCGCAGCAGCTGCACCACCTGCGTCGCGCCCTCCGGCGAGGGCGGTGGCGGCCACTGCTCCGGCAACGGGTCCGGGGTGGTGTCGAGGTGGCGGGCCTTGTCCTGCGCCCAGTACACCGGGTGGCGGGTCAGCCGGGTCGGGTCCTCCCAGCGCTCGCGGAACACCGTCTCCACGTCGTGGACGGCCGGCCCGGAGATCGCCGCCATCACGTCGTGCCACGGCGGGGTGTCGCCGTACTCCGGCGCCATCGCGAACGGCTGGGGGTCGCCGAGGTGCCGGGCGTCGTCGCGGCGGGAGTGGCACAGGTCGATCCCGCCGACGTAGGCGATGTCGCGCGAGGGGTCGTCACGATGGCGGATCACCACCATCTTCTGGTGGTGCGACCCGCCCGTGCGCACCCGCATGTCGAGCAGCGCCTCGGCGCCGCGCTCCTGCAGCTGCTCGCCCAGGGTGCGGTTCTGCTCCGCGGAGAAGTTCATCTTGTCCATGTGGGAGCGCCAGATCAGGCCACGTACGTCGACGCCCCGCTCGTCGGCCCTGGCGAGGACGTCGACCACCTTGCTGTCCGGGTCGTCGGTGAGCTGCTCGTCGGCGTCGCCTGCCCAGTCGGTGAAGAAGAGGAGGTCGCCGTCCTGCGTGGCCTGGACGCGCTCGTACAGCTCGGCGAAGTACGTCGCCCCGTGGATCAGCGGCCGCACCAGGTTGCCCTCGGACCAGGCCACGTCGCCCTCGTGCCGGTCGTCGAGGATCGTCTGGTCGTTCGCCCGCTCCGTCTTGGTGAGCAGCCAGTCGGTGTGCCGCAACGTCACGATGCCGCCCCGCCGCTCGAACGCGCCTCGGCACGACGCACCAGTCGCAGCGGGACCACGACCCAGGCCAGCGCGTACAGGACGAACACGAGGGCACCGGCCACGATGCCCGCGCCGTCGCCGACCACGACGCCGAAGATCAGCACCACCACGGCCACGAGGGTCAGTCCCATCGTCGTCATCCCGGCCTTGGCGTACAGGTCACCGGTGCGCACCAGCACGTCCTTCTCGTGGCGACCGAACAGGAAGCGGTGCAGCGCCACGGGAGCGGTCATCAGCCCGACCGTCACCACCGCGAGCGAGAACGCCACCAGGTAGGTCATCCGGTGGGCATGGTCGATGTCGCCGAAGCGTGAGGTGAACGGCAGGGTCAGCAGGAAGCCCGCGAGCACCTGGACGCCGGTCTGGGCGACGCGCAGCTCCTGGATCAGCTCGATCCAGTTGCGGTCGAGCTGCTCGGCTCGACTCTCGTCGCGGTCGTTCTCCTGCACCACTCGACCCTAGAGGCCGATCGTGCCGCTGACCCAGTCCCACATCTGCCCCCGCTCGGCGTCCCCGGTCCTGGTGCGGCGAAGCAGGTGCGTCGAGCGCGCCCGGCGGTCGTGCCAGAGCTGCCCGGAGCGGGGCTGCGGCTGGGTGGCCGAGAGCCACACCGTCGTGTCCGCGCCACCCTCGGCGTCGCGCAGCAAGGGGCCCATCACCTTGTCGAACGCCGGCAGCGACTCGGTCACGCCCGGGGTGGCTGCCCAGCCCGGGTGGGTGGCGTGCACGCCGATGGCCGAGGAGGCCCAGCGGCTGGCAAGCACCGGCAGCAGCTCGACCTGGGCGCGCTTGCTGCGTGCGTACGCCGTGGTGCCCGAGTACTCACCGGTGCGGTACTCCGGGTCGTCGGGTCGCAGTCGCTGGCCGTACATCCCGCCGGAGGTCACCAGCACCACCCGGGCGTCGTGCCCGGTGAGGCGCTCACGCAGCAGCTCGGTCATCAGCACCGGGCCGAGCACGTGCACGGCCATGGTCAGCTCGTGGCCCTGGGGCGACTCGGTGCGCTCGGCCGGCAGCGCCCCCGCGTTGTGCACGAGCACGTCGAGCCGGTCGAGGTCGAGGTCGTCCACGAACCGGCGTACGTCGTCGAGGTCGGCGACGTCGCAGCGCTCGATGCGCGCGTCGATGCCCGGGCACCCGCTGGCGCAGCTCGGCCAGCACGCGTTCGCCCTTCGGCACGTCGCGCACCACCAGGCGCAGGCTCGCACCGAGCCGGGCCAGGCCCTCGGCGGTGGCGATGCCGAGGCCGGAGGTCGCGCCCGTCACGGCGGCGGTGCGGCCGGCCAGCGAACCGGGCTCGGGGTCGTCCGGCCAGCCGGGCAGCCGCTTGCGCACGGCCGGACCGATCCTGGTGAACCCCGGCACCACGGTGCGGTCCATCAGCGTGTCGAGGCCGCGTCCGAGCGACCGGGCAAGATGACGTCACGATGGCCGACGGCTCAGAGCTTGGCGAGCGCTTCGCGCAGGCCCGTCTCGGCCTCGTCGCCCAGCTTCTTGAGGGCGGGCCGCAGCAGCGGCGCGACGTACTTCGCGACACCCTTGAAGGCGAAGTCCGCGGTGTAGGTGACCCGGGACCCCGCTCCGAGGGGTGCGATCTCCATCGTGTCGTGCGCGGTCACCGTGTCGTTCTCACCCCGCAGCGCGAAGAGCCGGTCGGGCTGGTGGGTCTGCACGACGTAGGTCAGCTCGGTCTCGCGACCCATGAACGAGGAGGTGTTGTGGTAGCTCGTGCCGACACCTCCGTCGCCGGAGACCACGCTCGGTCGTGCACGGTGCCGGGGTCCCACTCGTTGGTGTTGGTGAAGTCGCTGAGGTAGGCGAAGACCTGGGCCGGAGTGGCGGTGGTCTCGACGGAGCGCTGCAGCTTCATGCCTGCCTTCCCTGCGGCCCGCCGTCGTCGGGAACCGCCTCGTGGTGTCGAGCCCCGACAGTACGGCGCTCCTCCTTCATCTCCGCCTCGAGCAGGTGCCGTCTGCCTCCGACGAGCTCCTTGCGGGCGGCCGCTCGAGCTCCTGGAACGTCGCGTAGTAGCCGTCGTCGTACTCCTCCACGAGCTGGAAGCTCCACCGGCCCTCGACCACGTTGCGGCCGACCAGCTGGCTCTCGATCCGATCGGCAAGGGCCGCGTGGCCCGCCGCACGCAGCATCTCGACGGCCTCGCCGAGGGCCAGGTCCGCGGTGCCGCACAACCGGTGGAAGCCGTAGAGACGGCCCCTGGCGTCCTCGACCACCTCGAGCGCCTCGGACAGCTTGCCCAGCGCGGTCACCGTCTCGTCGCTGACGCCGGAGGGACGGAGGTGCTCGGGCGCAGGCTGGTCAGCCGTCATCGGGGGGCACGTACCCGCGCCCGCCTGTCGGCAAACGGCCTCCCGGGTGCGGGCCGGATCCCCTTCGGCAGCGCGCGCGGCACCTGGTAGCGCGCCCGGCGGCGGGTCGAGGGACCCGACCGGTTGCTCCACTCGGTGACCTCGGCCAGGGCCTGGACGACGTTGCGGAGGTTGACCAGGAGGCCGCCGTACTCCTGCCACGCGGAGCGCACCAGGTTGTCGTCCGAGAGCCGCGAGACCAGCCGCGACATCTGGCCCGGCAGCTCTCGCAGCGCCTCCGCGTCGTGACGGCGCACCGCCTCGGCGGTCTCGGTGACCAGCCTGGCCCACTCCGTGCGGAAACCCGGGTCCCAGGCGTTCTCCTTCTCGGCGCTGGTGACGATGGTGCGGGCCATGCTGAGGACGTCGGCCACCGCCTGCTCGAGCAGGTGCAGCACGTCGTCCATCTCCCCCAGCCCGGTGGGCCGACTGCGCCGCGGGTTGAGCCGGCTGCTCTCCTGGGCCTGCCGGACCAGCCCCCACGCCTCGTCCACGCGGACGTCGACCTCCCGCAGCCGCACGACCCACTGCTCGGCCTCGTCGGGCGCGAGCTCGGAGTCCAGGCCCGAGGCGAGCTCGTCGAGGACCTCGGCGAGGTCGAGCGGGAGCTGGTCGATGCGCGACCACGCCGCCCGGTCGCGCAGCGGGGGCCAGACGAGGAGGTTGACGGCGAGCCCCACCACGACGCCGACGCTGGTGTCGAGCAGGCGCCCGGCCAGCAGGTTGGTCTCGCCGATGGCGTTGGTCGCCAGCACCACGATCCCGGTGGTGCCGATCGTCATGCCCTCCTCGCGCCACCACCGGATCCGCCCGACTCCGAAGGCCACCAGGAGCATGGTGCCCATGGCCAGCGCGCTCGAGGCCGAAGAGCTGACCGGCCGCCCACGCGAGGAAGACGCCGAGGAACGTGGCCGACACCTGTTGCGCACCGCGCGAGAGGGTGCGGTAGATCGTCGCGTGCACCACCAGCACGGCCGCCCACGGCGCCAGGAACGGCTGGTCGAGGTGCAGCACCTCGGTGGCCACCACCCAGGCCAGCATCCCGGCGAGCGCGGTCTTCGCCGTCTGCAGCAGGTCGGCCACCTGCGCGGGGTCCGGCGGCCACAGCCGGTCCCGTGCGCCGGCGAGTCGGCCCGGCAGCGGCTTAGGCCTGGGAGCAGCGACGTTGACCATCCAGGGCGTGCCGAACCGGTCGGTGACCATGCCGAACTCGTCGCCCCACATCTGCTTCTCCAGCGGCATCGTGACGTTGCCACCCTCGGCCAGCTTGTCGAACCAGGTGCGCAGCTTGTCGTCGTCGCCGCTGAGGCTGATGGTGATGCCGGCCGGTGGCGCGTAGTCCATGCCGGGCGGGGTGTCGGCACCCATGATCGCGAGGCCGTCGGGCGCGGTGAGGTTGGCGTGCATGATCAGGTTCGCCTCGGGAGCGTCCTTGTCGCCGTACTCGCCGAAGGTGCTCAGGAGGAGCTCGCCGCCGAAGACCTCCTGGTAGAAGGTCATCGCTTCGCGGGCGTTGTCGCGGAAGGAGAGGTAGGGGTTCAGTACTGCACTCATCCTTCGACACTAGACCGGCTCCCCGACAGGGTCGATCCTTGCTGCATGGCGAAGAAGAAGCACGCCGGCAACGGCCTGGGCTCGATCATCGACGAGGCCCGGGCCGTGCCGATCGGCGAGTACGGGTTCCTCAGCGACGGCGAGGTCTCCGCCCTGGTCTCGCCCGCGGGCTCGATCGACTGGATGTGCGTCCCGCGCTTCGACGCCCCCAGCGTCTTCGGCTCGATCCTGGGCCGTCGCGCCGGCACCTTCCGGGTGGCGCCGATCGACGTGCGCGTGCCCGCCGACGTGCGCTACCTGCCCGGCACGATGATCCTCGAGACCAGCTGGGGTACGGCGACCGGCTGGGTGATCGTGCGCGACGTGCTGCTGATGGGCCCGTGGCACCACGAGGACGACCGCTCGGAGACGTGGCGGCGCACGCCCAACGACTACGAGGCCGAGCACATCCTGCTGCGCAGCATCCGCTGCGTCTCCGGCGAGGTGCAGATGGTGATGGACTGCGAGCCGGTGCTCGACTACGGCCGCTCGCCGGTGCAGTGGGAGTACACCGGCGAGGGCTACCACCAGGGCCGCGCCTCGTCGCCTCGGCGTCGACGACGTCGCCCTGACCCTGACCACCGACATGCAGCTCGGCTTCGAGGGCGGCCAGGCCAGCACGCGCACGATGCTCAAGCAGGGCGACACCAGGTTCGTCGCCCTCTCCTGGGGTGGGGCGGTGGCGCCGACGACGTACAGCCGAGGCCTACAGCAAGCTGGTGTGGACGGCGCACCACTGGCAGCACTGGCTGGCGCGCGGCAGCTTCCCCGACCACCCGTGGCGCGGCCACCTGCAGCGCAGCGCGCTCACGCTGAAGGGGCTGACCTACTCGCCCACCGGCGCCGTGACGGCCGCCGGCAGCACCTCGCTCCCGGAGACGCCGGGCGGCAACCGCAACTACGACTACCGCTACAGCTGGATCCGCGACTCGACCTTCGCCCTGTGGGCGATGTTCAGCCTGGGCTTCGACTGGGAGGCCCTCGACTTCTTCAACTTCATCGCCGACGTGGCCGAGACCGCCGACGGCGACCTGCAGATCATGTACGGCATCGGCGGCGAGCGTGACCTCGAGGAGTTCGAGCTCGACCACCTGCCCGGGTACGCCGAGTCCCGGCCGGTGCGGATCGGCAACGCGGCGTACGCCCAGAAGCAGCACGACGTCTGGGGTGCCCTGCTGGACTCGCTCTACCTGCACTCGCGCGCGGTCGACCACCTCGACAACCGGATCTGGCCGATCCTGGACAAGCAGGTCGGCGAGGCGCTGAAGCACTGGCGCGAGCCCGACGCCGGCATCTGGGAGGTGCGCGGCGAGCTGCGGCACTTCACCTCGTCCAAGATCATGTGCTGGGTCGCGCTCGACCGCGGCGCCCGGCTCGCCCGGATGAGCGGCCAGCACGGCAAGGCCGCCGAGTGGGAGCACGAGGCCGACGAGATCAAGGCCGACGTGCTCGCCAACGGCGTCGACGACCGGGGCGTGCTGACCCAGTACTACGGCAGCACCGCGCTCGACGCCTCGTTGCTGCTCGCACCGCTGCTGCGCTTCCTGCCGCCGGACGACCCGCGGATGCGGGCCACGGTGATGGCCATCCGCAAGGAGCTGACCGTCGACGGGCTGGTGCTGCGCTACAAGGTCGAGGAGACCGACGACGGCTTCTCCGGCGAGGAGGGCACGTTCACCATCTGCTCGTTCTGGCTGGTCTCCGCGCTCTGCGAGATCGGTGAGTTCGAGAAGGCGCGCAAGCTGTGCGCCAAGCTGCTCTCCTTCGCCGGGCCGCTGCAGCTGTACGGCGAGGAGATCGACGCCCACTCCGGCCAGCACCTCGGCAACTTCCCGCAGGCGTTCACCCACCTGGCCCTGATCAACGCCGTCCAGCACGTCATCCGGATCGAGGAGCAACGGGCCGCCGCGGTCGAGGCCACCGCACCCACCGATGAGTCCACGCCCGCACCAGGGTCTGTCCAGGCGAGCGAGAGGAAGACCGATGAGCAACCACCAGAGCGGTCCCCTGGACCATGACTTCACCGCTTCGCTGGAGAAGAGCGACGCGAAGGGCGCCCACACCTACGTGGTGATGCCCGGGCTCGAAGGAGTACTTCGGCACCGGGGGCCTCGTCAAGGTGCGCGGCACCGTCGACGGCACCCCGTTCCAGAGCTCCTTCATGGCCCTCGGCGACGGCACGGCACAAGCTCCCCGTCAAGGCCGCGATCCGCAAGGAGATCGGCAAGGAGGCCGGCGACGAGGTGAGCGTCCACCTCGAGGAGCGCCTCGGCTGAGCGCGTGAGCCGGAGGGCGCTGGGTACCGGCACCGGGAACGGCCGTTCCCCGCGGCCACCCACCGAAGGAGTCACATGGCCGACGAGCTCGCCCAGGAGAAGGTGCTCGAGATCATGCGCGGCGAGCGCTTCTGCATGCTGACCTCGGTCGGTGACCAGGGCCGGTTGCACTCGCACCCGATGACGCCGCAGGAGGTCACCGACGACGGCGACGTGTGGTTCTTCATCGACACCGCGAGCGACCACGCCGCGGCGATCCGCGCGGAGAAGCGGGTCAACCTCGCCTTCGCCGACTCCTCGACCTGGCTCTCGGTCGCGGGCCACGGCAGCGTGCGCGAGGACCGCGCCAAGATCGACGAGCTCTGGAACTCCGCCGTGGAGGCGTGGTTCCCCGAGGGCAAGGACGCGCCCAACGTCGGGCTGCTGCTCGTCGAGCCCGACAGCGCCGAGTACTGGGACTCCCCCGGCGGTCGACTCGGCTCGGTGCTCGCCTACGCCAAGTCGAAGGTCACCGGTGAGCGACCCGACGTGGGCGAGTCGGAGCAGACCGACCTCTAGCGCAGTCGCTCCTTCAGCCCGGCGGCCATCCCGGCCACCGTCAGCGCGTCGAAGGGCTCGCCGACGCCGTGAGCCAGCCAGGTCCGCTTGACCGGGTGGAGGCGCAGTCGCAGCTGCACCCGGGTTCCCTCGGCGCCGTACGGCGTGAGCACGATCGCCCAGCTGAGCTCGGTGTGCCCGCGAGTCGAGGTGTAGACGAGGTGGTCGGGCGCGTGCAGCTGCGCGACGGTGAACGTCTCGTGACGCCCGCCGTAGTCGGGCACCACGTCGCCGACCGCCAGGCGCTGCCAGCGCGGTTCGACATGACGGATGGCGCGTCGTGACGGTGGGATCGCTCGTTCGACGCGACGCGTGAGGTACCAGCCCGCTCGCCACTTCCCGAGCTGGACGAGCCACGGCCAGACCACGTCCGGCGTCGCGGGC
Organism: uncultured Actinomycetota bacterium; assembly: GCA_963794725.1. Classification (GTDB taxonomy): domain Bacteria; phylum Actinomycetota; class Actinomycetes; order Propionibacteriales; family Nocardioidaceae; genus Marmoricola. The sequence continues at coordinate 15,858 of CAWCFR010000037.1, read as the reverse complement.
AGGGTGAACGCGCGGTCCATCACCACGTCGGGGTCGGGCAGGATCTCGTCGCCCGGCAGGGATCGCTCGCGTTCCGCCAAGGTCGCCGCCACGCCGTCGAAGAGCCGCACCCGTCCATCTTGCCGCGCCTACGATCCCGACATGACCACTCAGGACCTCGGTCGCGCCGACGGCGACCTCGGCGAGCTCTTCGACCGGTCACCGGTCGACCCGGCGCACACCGCCCCCGCGGCGGAGGTCGCCTTCGTCCTCGGGCTCGTCTCCCTCGCCCTCGCGCCGTTCACGCTGACCTACGGGCTCTGCGTGATGCTCGCCGGGCTGTGCGTGGTCACGGCAGTGGTCGGCCTCGCGCAGGCCAGCCGCCCCGGCGCTGCCGGGAGCTCGCTCGCCGCCGCCGGCCTGGTCCTCTCCCTCGCGGCGCTGGCCATCGTGGGGCTCCGCTTCGCCGGCCTCGACACGACGTTCGGCGACTCCCTGGTGCCGCACCTCCACTCGGGGCTGCAGTCGCTCAACGACCTCGTCCCCACCCCCTGAGCCGTGGCTGCAGCGACGTTCGAGGAGTACCTCTCCTCGCTGCCTCCCGCGAGCCGCACGGTGCTGCTCGACCTGCGCCGGATCTTGCTGAGTGCGCTCCCGGAGGGCGAGGACGCGATCAGCTACGGCATGCCGGCACTGACCGTGGCCGGCCACCGCGTCGTGCACTACGCGGTCTGGAAGGAGCACGCGAGCCTCTACCCCGTCCCCGCGGGTGACGACGACCTGCAGCGCGACCTCGCGCCGTACGTCGCCGGCAAGGGGACCCTGCACTTCCCGCTCGACCAGCCCCTGCCCCGACGAGCTCGTCGCCCGCGTCGCGGCGGCCCTCCTGCGCGAGCGCGGCTGAAACCCCGTTGCCCCGCCGGCAGCGCGGTGCGACGGTGGCACGGTGTCCGTCGAAGCCCTGCACGCCGTCGAGCCGGTGCTGCGCGAGTGGGAGCGGGAGCGAGATCTCTCCTGCTCGGTGCTGCTGACCGCTGACGGCGAGACGTTGCTCGAGGTGTGCCTCGGCGAGGCCGACCGCGCGAACCGGGTGCCGATCACCCCGGCCACGCGGTTCGCGACGGCCTCGTTCACCAAGCTGTTCACTGCCGTCGCGGTGGCCGACCAGGTGGCGCAGGGCCGGCTGGACTTCGGCCACGGCCCTCGTCGACGCGCTGCCCGCCTCGAAGCGACCCGCGACGCTGCTGCCCGAGGTCACGGTGCACCACCTCCTGTGCCACACCTCCGGCATCGCCGACTACTACGAGGAGGAGCCGCCCGACGGCTCCGAGGAGGGCGACTACGCCGACCTCTGGACGGACCTTCCGTCGCTACCGCATCGAGCGGCCGATCGACTTCCTGCCGTTGTTCGGTGACCTGGCGCCGTACTGGCCCCCGGGCGAGAAGTGCTGGTACTCCAACGCGGGGTTCATCCTGCTCGGCATCCTCCTCGAGGAGGTCACCGGACGTCCCTACCCGGAGCTGGTGCAGGAGTCCGTCTTCGACCGTGCCGGCATGACGGCCAGCGGCTTCTGGCGGCTCGACGAGGTGGTGCCCGACCTCGCCACGAACTACGTACGGCAGCAGGACGGCTCCTGGCGCACCAGCCACTTCTCCGTGCCCGTCATCGGGGGTGCCGACGGCGGCGCCCAGGTCACGGCGCGGGACGCGGACCGGTTCATGACGGCCCTGGACGACGGCACCCTGCTCGGTGACCTGCACGACGTGATGCTCCAGCCGCACGCCGACTACGAGGAAGGGCTGCGGTTCGGCTACGGCCCGATGATCTATCCGGACGGCCGCTTCGGGCACGGCGGCGGCGACCCCGGGGTCGACGTGCTCGTGCACCGCTGGCCCGACGAGAAGACCAACCTCGTCGTGCTCGCGAACGTCGAGGGCCTCACCGGCGAGGTCCGCGACCTCGTGCTGGACGCCTGGCGCGCCTAGCCCTCCGGCAGGTCGTGGGCGACCCGGTGCCTCGGCTGGTAGAGCAGCACGTCGGCGGCCCCGGGCACCAGCATGGCCACGCCGATCCCGAAGCCCATGTCCGTCGGCTCGCCCGCGAACTGCGCGCCACGACCGGCGAGCTCACGCACCGTCTCGGCGATGTCGTCGCACAGGAACGCCACCTGCTGCTGCCCGGCCGGCGCCCAGTCCTCACCGGCGGGCCCGGTCGCCGGGTGCACGCCGAACTCGCTGGGCCCGCTGCGGAAGATCAGCCAGTCGCCCGGGTCGGTGCTGTCGTCCTCGTTCACGAACGGCAGTCGGACGACGTCCTTGAAGAAGGCCCGCGTGGCCGTCGCGTCGTCGCTGTAGAGCAGCGCGTGCATCGCCCGGATCATCGGACCAGACTCGCCGAGGACTGTCGGACCCGCAAGGCATCCTGAGCCCATGGGCCTCGACCAGGTGGCGTTCTTCCGCAACCTCAACCTCGGTCAGGGCGTCAGCCCCACGCGCACCCAGCTGCTGGCGGCCTTCGCCGGCGCCGGGGTCACCGACGCGTTCTCGTTCCAGGTCAACGGCACCGTCGCCTTCGACCCCGGCGGTGCCGACCCCCGGTCCGTGGGCGAGCAGGTCGTCCGGCTGCTGACGCCGGTGTGCGGGTACGCCGACGTGGCGGTGGTCCGCGCCGTCGACGAGCTGACGGTGCTCGACCTCGAGGTCGGTGACGACGTCGAGGTCGCCTTCTTCGACGGCCCCTCGCCCGTTCCCCGAGCCGCTGCCCTGGACGCCACGCCGCGGCGACGTCCACGTCGTGCACGCGACCGACCGGCTGGCGGTGGCCGTCAACCACGTGGAGCACCGCACCGCCGCCACGCCCTCGCTCGAGGCACTGCTGGGCGTGCCGGTCACCTCCCGCGGTGCGGGCACCGTCCGCCGCCTGCTCGCCCGGCTGGGGTGACCATTCGGCGGCTACCGTTGGAGACTCCACTTCCCCCCGGAGGACCTCATGATCGGCTTCATCGTCTTCGGACTCTTCGTCGGCGCCGTCGCCCGGCTCCTCAAGCCCGGCAGGCAGAACCTCGGCCTGCTGGCGACCCTCGGCCTCGGCCTGGTCGGCTCCGTGATCGGCGGCGTGGTCGCCAACCTCCTCGGCACGGGCAGCATCTTCGAGCTGAACATCCTGGGAGCGACCGTCGCCATCATCGCCAGCGTGCTGCTCGTCGGCAGCGCCGAGGCGATCACCGGCAAGCCGCGCAGCTGAGACGCGCGGCGGCCGATGCCTGACTACGGACACGACCTCCAGTTCGGGATCTTCCCCAGTCCCGACGCCGCACGCGCAGAGCAGACCCTCGAGCTCGCCCAGCTGGCCGAGGTCACCGGCCTCGACCTGGTCTCGGTCCAGGACCACCCCTACCAGGCGAAGCACCTCGACACCTGGACGCTGCTGTCGGTGATCGCCGCGCGCACCACGGCCGTGCGGGTCGCGCCCAACGTCGCCAACCTGCCGCTGCGCCACCCGGTCGTGCTGGCCAGGTCGGTGGCGACCCTCGACCGGCTGAGCAACGGCCGGGTCGAGCTGGGCATGGGCGCGGGAGCCTTCTGGGACGCGATCGCTGCCGCCGGCGGCCCGCGGCGTTCGCCGAAGCAGGCCGTGGACGCGCTGATCGAGGCGCTCGAGGTGATCCGCGCGGTCTGGGGCAGCGGCACCGTCCGGCACGAGGGTGAGCACTACCCGGTCCACGGCCTGCACGCGGGTCCGCAGCCGGCCCACGAGGTGCCGATCTGGCTGGGCGCCTACAAGCCGCGGATGCTGCGGGTGACCGCCGACCTGGCCGACGCGTGGATCCCGTCGATGGGCTACGCCGACCCGCCGCAGCTCGGCGCGCTCAACGCCGCCATCGACGAGCGCGCCGAGGCCAACGGCCGCGGGGTCCAGGCAGTACGCCGGATGTACAACGTCTTCGGCCGGTTCGGCTCGAAGGCAGGGTTCCTCCAGGGCACCGTCGGCGACTGGGCCGAGCAGCTGGCGGGTCTGGCGATCGACGAGGGGATCAGCACGTTCATCCTCGGCACCGACGAGCCCGACGACGTACGCCGCTTCGCCCTCGAGGTCGCCCCCGCGGTGCGCGAGCAGGTCGAGGCGGAACGCGAGCTACCACGCCTCACAGGACAGGACGCCTGAGGAGACGACGGAAACCCCCGACCCGATCACCGTCACCCCTCCCCCGCCACCCGAGCGGATCACCGACGCGATGCCGTGGGACGAGTCGACCCGGCCGACGTACCCGGTGCCGGCCGGTGCGACCTACACGGAGGCGGAGCAGGCGTGGCCGCAGCACCTCGCCGACATCCACAACGCCCTGCGGGCCGAGCTGTCGCAGCTGCGCGACGTGGTCGACCAGGTCCGGCGTGGGCTGCTGCAGGTCGGCCAGGCCCGCTCGGTGATCAACACGATGACGATGCGGCAGAACAACTGGACGCTGGGCACCTACTGCGAGACCTACTGCCGCATCGTGACCGGGCACCACTCGCTCGAGGACCACAGCATGTTCCCGCGCCTGCGGGCGCAGGATCCCGACGTGGCCCCGGTGGTCGACCGGCTCGCCGAGGAGCACGTCGTCATCCACGACGTCCTCGAGGAGGTCGACCGACGCCTCGTGGCCCTGGTCGCGGCACAGCCCCGCGACGCCGGCGAAGCCCTCGACGAGCTCGCGGTCCAGGTCGACGTGCTCACCGACACCTTGTTGTCCCACCTGGCCTACGAGGAGCGCGAGCTGCTCCACCCGCTGGCCAGGTTCGGCATGGTCTGATCGCGGCTACGCCACGGACAGCACGCGCCACTGCGCCTCGGGCACCCGAGCGGCGACCGAGACGACGGTGTCCTCCACGACCAGCGAGGTCAGGCTCCACAGCGACGGCTCGTCCGCACCGTTGCTCCGCACGCGCGGGGAGCCGCTGCTCCAGTCGACGTACAGGTCGAGGTCGGTGCCGGCGTCGAGTCGGGCGGCCTTGTTCATGGCTCCGCGAGCGGTCCAGCGTCGGGTCATCTCCGCACGTCCCGCGCTCAACGGCTCGGCGTCCACGCCGACCTGGGCCTCGCTCAGGGCGACCACCACGCGGGCGTTCGTGCTGCTGACGCCGACGTGGGTCCCGTTGGCCGCGACGACGCAGAGCCGGCCGGCGGCGTTGTGCAGCAGGGCGACCTCGGCCTCGTCGACCCCGAGGTGAGCGGCCAGCACCCGGCGTACGGCGAAGCAGCGCGCCACCCAGTGCTCGCGGCAGCCGCCGTGGGCCAGCCGGCGCGCATGCGCACGCTCGGCCTCGGACAGCACGTCCCAGGCGCGTTCGACCGCGTGCCCGGTGAGCGTGGCGGGCAGCACGCAGACCTCGACGACGGGTGCGTCCAGCGCCGTGGTGCTCGTCGTCCGCACGACCGCCATGACGTCCCCCGGTGGCTCGATGGTCGGCTGAACAACGCCGCGGAGTGCCGGAAGTTATGACATACCAGGACATATCTCACCCCTTGGACCGCATGCGGCAGGCTGACCCCGTGTTCCACATCGGTGTCGACCTCGCCTGGGGCCTGCGGCAGCCCACCGGCCTCGCGGTGCTCGACGACTCCGGGCGGCTCGTGCACGTCTCGGCCGTGCGGACCGACGAGGAGATCCTCACCGCCCTCGCGCCGTACGTCGGGGGGCCGTGCCTGGTCGCGTTCGACGCTCCCCTGGTGGTCCGCAACGCGACGGGCAACCGGCCTGCCGAGGCCGCGCTCAACAAGGACTTCGCCCGCTTCGACGCCGGCGCCCATCCGGCGAACACCGGCAAGCCCGAGCTCGACCCGCCTCGCGGTGCGGGGCTGTGCGGCGCGATGGGTCTCGACCTCAACCCGCGCTCGGGACGCGACCGCCGCGCCATCGAGGTGTACCCGCACCCCGCGACGGTCGCGCTCTTCCGCCTCGGCCGGACGCTGAAGTACAAGCAGAAGGCCGGCCGGGACCTCGACCAGCTCCGCGCCGAGCTGCTCGTGCTGATCAGCCACCTCGAGGCACTGCGCGCCGCCCAGCCCTCGCTGGACCTCGACACCGACGAGTGGCACGGGCTCCGGGTCGCCGTCGAGTCGTCCGCGCGGAAGAGCGAGCTGCGCGTCGTCGAGGACCAGGTCGACGCCGTCGTCTGCGCCTACGTCGCCCGGTTCGCCGACGCCCGCCCCGACGACACCACCACCTACGGCGACGTCCTCGACGGCTACATCGTCACGCCGACCCTGCCGGCGGACCTCGAGCCGACTCCTCGCACCAAGGCCGGAGCAGCGGTCGAACCCATGGCCCCGGGTGACCCGGTGCGCGAGTACGCCCTGCTCCACCCCGCGCTCGTCGAGGCCGGCCGGGGCGCCGTCGAGCTGGTCACCGGCATCCTCGACGACGCCGGCATCAACTACCTCAGCGTGAGCGGCCGCACCAAGTCGATCGCCTCCTTCGCCGAGAAGGCACGGCGCACCACCGGCGACGGCGGCCCCCTCTACCCCGACCCGTTGCGGGACATGGGTGACCAGATCGGGGTCCGGGTGATCACCTACGTGCACAGCGACGTCGCGGCCGTGGCCGACCTGCTGCACGACCAGGTCGTCGTGCTCGACGACCGCGACATGGGCGAGGAGACCGCGCAGGAGGGCAGGTTCGGCTACGCGAGCAGGCACCTGCAGATCTCGCTCGACGACCGGGTGGTGCAGGTGCAGATCCGCACCGTGCTCCAGCACGCGTGGGCCGAGTTCGAGCACGACATCCGCTACAAGGGCACGATGCCCGACGAGCACGCCCGTGACTTCGACCGGCGGTTCACGCTGGCCGCCGGGCTGCTGGAGCTGGCCGACCGCGAGTTCTCCACGATCCGCGACCGGTTGCGCGACCGGCCCGACGGCGACACCCCGAACGCGCCGGCCGGACCCGACGACGACCCCCGGCTCGAGCCACGCGAGCTCGCCGCGTTCCTGGCCGGCCAGTACGCCGACGCCGGCTGGTCGCGTACCGACCACTACGCCTGGATCTCGGGGTTGCTGCTCGAGCTCGGCATCACCAGCCTCGACGAGCTCGGCGAGGTGCTGCGCGCCGGCGATCCCGACGCGATCCTCGAGCGGATGGACTACCGCTACCCACCGGGCGCGGTGCGCCGGCTCGACGACGCCCTGCTGGCGGCGTACGGCGCGAGGTACGTCGGGCTGAGCGGCAACACCCACCGCCGGGCGGCCCTCACCGCGCGTCTGGAGAAGCTGACCGGCTGAGAGTTGAATGAGCCCGTGCTGCTCGAACGCGACGACGTGCTGCACCGGCTGGACCGGCTGCTCGACGACGCCCTCGCCTCGCACGGTCGGCTGGTGCTGCTCGGCGGTGAGGCCGGGGTCGGGAAGTCGACCGTGGTCCGGGCGCTCGCCGAGTCGGCCGCCCGCAGGGTCGTCGTGCGCGTCGGGCGCTGCGACAACGTGGCCGCGCCCGCCGCGCTCGGCGCGCTCGTCGACGCCGACCCCGGCATCGCGTCGGTGGTCGACGCGCACCTCGAGCGGACCACGCTCTTCCGCACGCTGCTGCGCCGGCTCGGGGAGGAGCCCGCGCTCGTCGTCCTCGAGGACGTGCACTGGGCCGACGAGGCCACCCTCGACTTCCTGCGCTACCTCGGCCGGCGGGTCGAGTCCGTGCCGGTGCTCGTCGTCGCCACCTACCGCGACGACGAGGTCGGCGTGGACCACCCGCTCGCGGTGACGCTGGGCGACCTCTCCTCCGCGGCGGGCGTGGAGCGGCTGCACGTCGTACCCCTCACCGTCGACGGCGTACGGCGCCTCGCGGATGCGGCCGGCTCGTCCCTCGACCCGCAGCTGCTCCACGAGCGCACGGAGGGCAACCCGTTCTACGTGACCGAGGTGCTGGCCGCCGACGGCAGCAGCGTCCCGGTCACCGTGCGCGACGCGGTGCTGGCGCGCACCTCTCGGCTCACCGAGGGAGCGCGCGGCGTCCTGGCCGCCACCGCCGTCCTCGGACAGCCCGCCGAGCTGTCGCTGCTGAGCGCGGTCTCGGGATGTCCCGACTCCGCCGTCGACGAGTGCGTGGTCGCGGGACTGCTGGTGGGCGACGGCCGGCGCTGGGGCTTCCGGCACGAGCTGGCCAGGCTCAGCGTCCTGGAGACGCTGCTGCCCACGCAGCTCTCGACGCTGCACGCCGCCGCGCTGAGGTCGCTGGAGGCCGCGGGTGGGGCGGACCCCCACCGGCTCGCCTTCCACGCCGACGCCTGCGGCGACAGCGCTTCCGTCCTGCGGCACGCGGTCCCGGCAGCGGAACGGTCGGCACGGCTCGGGTCACATCGCGAGGCCGCCGAGCTGTACCGGCTCGCCCTGCGCAACCACCCGGCCCGCGACGCCGAGCGCTCGCGGCTGTGCGCCGTGCTGTCCTACGAGTGCTACCTGGTCGACCGGCTGCAGGAGGCCTTCGACGCCCGGCACGAGTCGATGGAGCTCTCCGAGGACCCGCGCACCGTCGGCGACGCCGAGCGGTGGCTCTCGCGGATCTCGTGGTACCTCGGCCAGGGGGACGCAGCCTGGTCCTGGATGGAGCGCGCGGTGCGGACCCTCGAGTCGGTCGGCGAGGGCCCGGAGCTCGCGATGGCCTACAGCAACCGGGCGCAGCTGTGCATGCTCGCCAACGACTCCGCCACCGCCGTCGAGTGGGGCAACCGGGCGCTGGCCCTGGCTCGCCGGGTCGGCGACGCCGACACCGAGATCCACGCCCTCAACAACGTGGGCACGGCGATGGCCCAGGGCGGTGACTTCCTCGCGGGGATGGCCCTGCGTCGAGCGCAGCCGTGACCTGGCGCTCGCCGCCGACAAGCACGAGCACGTGGCCCGGGCCTACACGAACCTGAGCTCGTCCTCGATCACCACCCGCCACCTGCCCGAGGGCGAGCGGCACCTCGACGCCGGGATCAGCTACTGCCTCGAGCGCGACCTCGACTCCTGGGTGCACTACATGCGGGCGTGGGAGCCTCGCCTGCGCGCTGGACCGCGGACGGTTCGTCGAGGCGAGGGATCGAGCCGACGAGCTGCTGGCGCTGGCAGGGCTGCCGCCCATCGTCCGCATCCCCGCCGCCACCGCACGCGGCCAGGTCGCCCATCGCCTCGGGGAGGACGGGCGGCCGTGGTTGGAGGAGGCGACCGCACTCGCTCGCACGACGGGCGAGGCCCAGCGGCTGGTCCCACCGGCCGTGGCGTGGGCCGAGCTCGCCTGGCTCCAGGGAGACCGCGACGGGATCGAGGCGGCGATCGACCTGGCCTGGTCGGCCGCCGTCATGCACCCACAGGACTGGGACGTCGCCGAGCTGGCGTGGTGGCTGGCCGTGGCCGGCGTACGACGTCCCCTGCCGGTGCCCGCGCCGACACCGTTCCAGCTCATGCTCGACGCCGACTGGCACGGCGCCGCCGCCGCGTGGCGCGGGCTCGGCATCCCGTACTGGGAGGCGCTGTCGCTGGCCCGCGCCGCCGACCTGGAGGCGGGCAGGCGCGCCCTGGAGATCCTCGACCAGCTCGGCGCCACCGCCGCCCGTGCCGCCGTCGTGCGCGACCGGCACGCAGCCGGACTGCCGGTCCCTCGTGGTCCCCGCCCGGACCGGGACGCCGTGGCCGGGCTCACCCCCCGCGAGCTCGAGGTGCTCGGCCTGCTCGCCGACGGGCTCTCCGACGCCGCCATCGCCGAGGCGCTGGTGCTCTCCCCCAAGACGGTCGGCCACCACGTGTCCTCGGTGCTGCGCAAGCTCGAGTCACCGAGCCGCTCGCGCGCGGTGGCGGCCGCGCAGCGCCGGGGCATCCTGGCCCCGTGACCAACCTGGGGAATCTTCCCGATGTGGCGAGGCCCCCTCACGACTTCACTGTTCCGTGTGGGCACCACGGCCCGCACGAGTGAGAAGGAAGTCAGTCATGGCACTGTTCATGGACGTGCACCGCCTCGGGGAGTCGGTCGCGCTGGAGGACGTCGAGAAGGCACACGCAGCCGACCTGGCCACCCAGGGCGAGTACGGCGTGCACTACCTGCGCTACTGGGTCGACGAGGACAAGGGCGAGATCTTCTGCCTCGTCGACGCCCCCGACGCCGCGGCGGCCGCGACCGTGCACGAGAAGGCGCACGGGCTCCTCGCCGACGAGATCCACGAGGTCGCCGAAGGCAAGTAGCCGACGACGTACCGGCAGCGGCTCGGGCCGCCTGCCGGTCTCGTGCGCCTGACTCGAGCCCGGAATCGGGTAGTCCGAGGCCAGAAGCGCCAGTCGCGGCCCGCTGTGGCGCTTCTGACCTCGGACTACCCGGAATTGGCAGGTCAGGCGTCCTGGGTCTCCTCGCCCACCGCCCACGCGGCACGCACCTTCTCGAGCACGTCCACGGCCTGGCGCAGGCCGGTGCGGGCGGCGTCGGCGCGCTTGCCGGGGTCGAGCACGTTCTTGCCGATGTCGGCGAGCGCCGCCTCGTCGGGCTTCACCACGGCCGTCCGGGTCGCACCGGTGCGCCCGAGCTGGGCCCGGATCGAGCTGCCCTTGCTCCAGGCGCGCGGGATCGGGGCGAGCACGACGACCTGGTCGTACCCGTCGGCGAGGTCCACGTTGGCCGTCGAGCGCACGCCGCCGTCGATGTAGTGCCGCCCGTCGATGGTGACCGCCGGCCACACGAACGGGACCGCACAGCTGGCCGCGACGGCGTCGACGACTCCGACCCCGGAGTCCCGGTCGAAGACGACGAGCTTGCCGGTCTTCGCCTCCACGGCCGTGATCTTCAGGTCGCGGTCGGGCCACTCCTCCATCCGGAGGCGCGACCTGATCACCTCGATCCGCTCGCTGCCACCGGGACGGTGCGCCGTCAACGCGAGCCGCCCGATCCGCGCCCGCTTCCTGCGACTGCTCCCGGGAACCAGCACCGCGGGGAGCAGCAGCGGCAGCAGGAGCTTGGAGAGGTGGGCGTCCTTCTCGTGCTTGGGCGGTCGTAGCTGTGCGTCGTACAGCGCGTCGAGCGTGCGGCCGCTCGTGATGTTGGCGCCCACGACCGAGCCGGCGCTGGTGCCGACGACCAGGTCGGCGGTGGTCAGGTCGACCCCCGCGTCAGCGAGTCCCTTGAGGATGCCGAGCTCCCAGGCGATGCCGGTGACCCCGCCACCGCCGAGGACCAGTGCCGTGCGCGTCATGGGGTCAACTTACGGGCCGTGGTCACGCGGTGGCCGTCACGCCCACCACGTGACCGCCGGCTCAGGCCTCCGGGGGTGCTGCCGGCGGAGGGCCACCCTTGCCGGGGCCGGGCCCGGGGCCGCCGCGCATCCCGCCACCGGGAGGTCCGGTGTGCTCGGTCACGGTGGCCAGGTCCTTGCTCACCTCGAGCATCACCGGCTTGCCGGCCTTGGTGCCCATCACGTCGTAGGAGCCGTCCGGGTCCTTGCGCACGTGCTGCACCGTGACCGCGGAGTCCTTCGCCTTCACGGCCGCCGTGACCTTGGTCAGCTCCGAGCCGGTGACCGGGGTGTCGGAGGGTCCGCCGGGGCCACCCCGGCCACCAGGTCCGCCCGGACCGCCGGTGCGCTCCGTCACGGTCGCGAGGTCCTTGCTCACCTCGAGCATCACCGGCTTGCCGGCCTTGGTGCCCATCACGTCGTAGGAGCCGTCCGGGTCCTTCATGACCTGCTTCACCGTCACCGCGGAGTCCTTCGCCTTCACCGCGGCCGTGACCTTCGTCAGCGTCGAGCCGGTCACGGCCGTGTGCTGGTGCGGTGCTCCCCCGGGTCCGGCTCGCCCGGGGCCGTACGCCCGGCCCGCCGCCGGGGCCGCCGTACTGCGTCTGGGTGCCGCTCTTCGTGGTCGCGGCACTGGCGATCGCGGCGCCGCCCGCCACCCCCGCCCCGAGCGTCACCGCAGCCACGGCAACGAGTCCGATCTTCTTGGCGTCCATGGGAAACCTCCTGACGGAGGAGGCCGCACCTCCTCGTGGACGGCCAAGGTCGTCGCCGTACCTGTCAGGACCCTGTCGGCACGGTGGGTGGCCGCTGGCAGTGCCGGGGTCTCGGTGCCGTCAGTGCGCCATGTCGACGAAGCGGGAGTAGTGGCCCTGGAAGCTGACCACCACGTCGCGGGTGGGCCCGTTGCGGTGCTTGGCGACGATGATGTCGGCCTCGCCGGCGCGGGGGGACTCCTTCTCGTAGACGTCCTCGCGGTGCAGCAGCATCACGATGTCGGCGTCCTGCTCGATCGAGCCGGACTCACGCAGGTCGCTCATCATCGGGCGCTTGTCGGAGCGCTGCTCGGGACCACGGTTGAGCTGCGAGAGGGCGACGATCGGGACGTCGAGCTCCTTGGCGAGCAGCTTGATCTGCCGGGAGAACTCCGAGACCTCGACCTGGCGCGACTCGACCTTCTTGCCGCTGGTCATCAGCTGGAGGTAGTCGATGACGATCAGCCGGAGGTCGTGGCGCTGCTTGAGCCGCCGGGCCTTGGCCCGGATCTCCATCATCGTCATGTTCGGGCTGTCGTCGATGAACATCGGCGCGCTGGAGACCTGGCCCATCTTGGGGACCAGCTTGTTCCAGTCGTCCTCGCTCATCTCGCCCTTGCGCATGTGGTTCAGCGGCACCTTGGCCTCGGCCGAGAGCAGCCGCATGGTGATCTCGTTCTTCGACATCTCCAGGCTGAAGATCACGCTGGTCAGGTTGTTGTGCACCGAGGCCGCGCGGCAGAAGTCCAGCGCCAGCGTGGACTTGCCGACGGCCGGGCGGGCCGCGACGATCACCATCTGGCCGCCGGTGAAGCCGTTGGTCAGCTCGTCGAGGTCGGCGAAGCCGGTGGGCACGCCGCCGGAGGAGCCGTCGCGGTTGGAGATGGCCTCGATCTCGTCGAGGGTCGACTCCATGATCGAGGACAGCGGCGCGTAGTCCTCCTGCGCCCGCTTCTCCCCGATCGCGTAGATCTCCTGCTGCGCGACGTCGACGGTCGCGTCGACGTCGCCCTGGCCGGCGTACCCGAGCTGCGCGATCTTGGTGCCGGCGTCGACCAGGCGGCGCAGGATCGCCTTCTCGCGCACGATGCTCGCGTAGTAGCCCGCGTTGGCCGCGATCGGGACGCTGGCCGACAGCGTGTGCAGGTACGGCGCCCCGCCGACGCGCTGCAGCTCGCCGCGCCGCTGGAGCTCGGCCGAGACGGTGACCGGGTCGGCCGGCTCGCCGCGCCCGTACAGGTCGACGACCGCGTCGTAGATGGTCTCGTGGGCCGGCCGGTAGAAGTCGGCGCCGCCGATCACCTCGTTGACGTCGGCGATGGCGTCCTTGGAGATCAGCATCGAGCCGAGCACCGACTGCTCGGCGTCGGAGTCCTGCGGCGGCATCCGGCCCGACCAGGTCTCCTGGTTGACCGCCTCACCACCGAACGGGTCGCCGAAGGCGTTCGCACCGCCCCCGCCGAAGGTGCTCGCACTGTCCTGGGAGCCCAGGTCCCACGACTCGGTCATGCTCATCCCACTGGCCCCTTCCGTCACCTGCGTACCAGCAACCTAGAACCCACCACCGACAATGATGACGCTCGCGACCCACCGGGTCCGGTGACCATAGGCGCCCTCGACGGGACCCGCCAAGGCCTCTATCCACAGGCACCTGTGGATAACCCTGTTGATCGTGTGGAACACGCCGCCCCAGGTGTGCACAGCCTGGGGGTGACCTTGTGGAGCCGGAAATAGTTCATCCGGCAATACGGCCTCTGACCTGCGAAAATGCCTGATCCCCAAGGTGTGGAGAGAAGTTTCTGGCCGCGTTCTGTTCACCGTTTCGACATCTGGGCACACATGTTCTTTTGTCGACAAAGCCGCTGACCGACACGGATACCCACAGGATGACCCGGGTTTTGCACAGGTTTTGGTAGCGCCTAGTCTCACGTCGTGGTAGTGGGCCCGGGCACCCGCATCGGGCGTCGGCGCGGCCCGCACGCGGCTCATGACCGGGAGATCCTGCGGCTCGCCGTGCCGGCCTTCCTCGCCCTGGTCTCCGAGCCCCTCTTCCTGCTCGCGGACGCCGCGATCGTCGGCCACCTCGGCACCCCGCAGCTCGCGGCCCTGGGCGTCGCCTCGGCGGTGCTCGGCACGCTCGTCAGCCTGTGCATCTTCCTGGCCTACGGCACCACGGCGGCGGTGGCACGGCAGGTCGGTGCAGGTCAGCTGGGCGTCGCCCTCACCCAGGGCATCTCCGGGCTCTGGCTGGCGACCGTGGTCGGCGCGGCCGTCTCGGCGCTCTCCTGGCCGCTCGCCGGACCGCTGATCGCCCTGTTCGGCCCCTCCGAGGTCGTGGCCGGACTGGCCCTGACCTACCTGCGGATCGCCCTGCTCGGCGCCGTCCCGATGCTGCTGATGCTCGCCGCCACCGGCGTGCTGCGCGGGCTGCAGGACACCCGCACCCCGCTCGTGGTCGCGGTGGCGGGCAACCTCGCGAACATCGCGCTCAACCTGCTGCTCGTCTACGGCGTCGGGTCGTGGCAGGGCCTCGGCATCGCCGGGTCCGCGACCGGCACGCTGGTCGCCCAGCTCGCCTCCGCGGCGGCCCTGGTGGCCGTGGTGGTGCGCGCTGCCCGGCGCGAGCAGGCGAGGCTCCGACCACACCCCCAGGAGATCCTCGCGTCGGCACGCTCCGGCGTGCCGCTGATCGTCCGCACCCTGCTGCTGCGGGCGTCGCTGCTGGTGATGACCTACGCCGCGGCCCGGCTCGGTGACGACGAGCTGGCCACCATGCAGCTGGCCCTGACCATCTGGACGTTCCTGGCCTTCGCGCTCGACGCGGTCGCCATCGCGGCGCAGGCGATCACCGGGCGCTACCTCGGCGCCGCGGACGCGGCCGGCACGCGCAGCGTCACCCGTCGGATGGAGCAGTGGGGCTGGGTCTCCGGCGTCGTCACCGGTCTCCTCCTCGCCGGTGTCTCACCGGTGGCCGGTGCGCTGTTCACCTCCGACGCCGACGTACGCCGCCTCCTGGTCCCCGTGCTGCTCGTCGCGGCACTGGCCCAGCCGCTGGCGGGCATCGTCTTCGTCCTCGACGGGGTGCTGATCGGCGCCGGCGACGCCGTCTTCCTCGCCTGGGCGCAGCTGGCGTCGTTCGTCCTCTTCGCACCGGCCGCCTGGCTCGTCCTCGCGTCGGACGCCGAGCCGGGCCTGGTCTGGCTCTGGCTCGCCTTCGGTGCCCTGTTCATGGGCACCCGGACGGTGACCCTGCTCGGGCGTGCCCACGGCGACCGGTGGATGCGGCTCGGGGCCTGAACCCTGCCCGGTGCCCGACGCCTACGCTGGCGCCCATGTCTGCACGCTCGCGGTCGGAGTCGCTCGGCTCACCGCTCCAGAAGATCGCCATGGGCCTGGTGATCGTGCTGCTGCAGGCGCCGTTCCCGCCGGACCCGTCACCCTCGTGGCAGCGGTACGACGTCCTCCCGAACCCGATCGGCTGGGCCTTGGTCCTCGCGGGCACGTTCGCCCTGACCCGGGCCAACCCGGTGTTCGCGCCGACCCGCTGGATGGCCGGTGTCGCCGGGGTGGTCAGCGTGCCGCTGTGGTTCCCCCAGGTGCCCCACGGGCTGGACGAGTCGGGGCAGTGGGCCGCCTCGTTGCCGCAGATCGTGTTCTGCCTCTGGCTGGCGCGCGAGATCGGCGTCCAGGGTGCCCAGCAGGAGCCGCCCGACGACTACGCGCCGAAGCGGTTCGGCCTGCTGGTCTGGGGATTCGGCGCGCTCGCCTGCTGCCGGTGCTCGCGCTCGGCGGTGGGCTCGACCGCCTGGTCTCCACGACGCTGGCGCTCTCCGCGGTGGTCAACCTCGCCTTCGCCTACTACCTGTTCCGGGTGCACCGCCGCACCTGGCTCGGCGGG
>CAWCFR010000036.1:0-74563 GCA_963794725.1 uncultured Actinomycetota bacterium | reverse complement strand
CGTCTTCGCGCCGCGTGTGGACACCCTGGGCCGTGTTGGATACGTCCTCAGAACCATCAGCCTGCCTTGCTGTAGCGCCAGAGAGCGGTGCCGCAGCGCAAGGTCGGGCTCAGACAGCACGCCCCTCAACCGGTGAGCTTGCAGATCGTGGTGGCTCGTCGGAAGCACACCGAACGAGGCGGCTGCGGCGAAGAGAGCGCTTCGGCCAAGCCAACGGGACCTCAGCGGGCCAGCGGCTGGCTCGGTCCGTCTCAAGCGGTGTCAGTTGGCGGTGCTCTTCTTGGCGGTGCTCTTCTTGGCGTGCTCTTCTTGGGTGCTCTTCTTCGCGGGCTTGGCCAGCGCGGCGCGGGTCGCGGACGACGGGCCCGCTCCCGGCTTCTCTCCCCGCTTGTGCGCCCGCTCCGGGGGCACGGTGACCCCGGTGCCCACGGCGTCGGACGGAGAGGCCGAGGCCACGCTCGAGCGCGGTCAGCGCCTCACCGGTGTAGACGGCCAACCGTTGCAGGTGCGGCACCGCTTCCCGGTCACCGATGAAGCCGAAGTTCATCGTGCCGGCGTAGGTCTCCAGGGTGATGTTCAGCGCCATCCCGTGCGCCGGGATCGACACCGGGTAGACCGCCTCCAGGCGCGAGCCGCGCAGGTACAGCGTCTTCTTCGGCCCGGGCACGTTGGAGAGCACCAGGTTGAAGGTGGTCGGCAGCGGGTTCTTGACCCCGGCGATCGCGGCCAACGTCTGCGCGAGGCTGGGCGCGAGCAGGTAGCCGGAGTAGGCCAGTGCGGGCAGCTGACCCAGCCCGGCCATCTGCTTCTTGGCCTGGCTGGTCGAGTCGATCACCGCCTCCAGCCGGCGCACCGGGTCCTCCACGTCGGTGCCCATCGAGGCCATCAGCACGGCGACCTTGTTGCCGCCGCCCTCGTCTCCCCCCTCGCGGATGTTCACCGGCACGAACGCCACCAGTGGCTTCTCCGGCAGCTCGCCAAGCTCGTCGAGGTAGGCGCGAAGCCCGCCGCCGCAGACCGCCATCACCACGTCGTTCAGGGTGCCGCCCGACGCCTTGGCGATGGTCTTGAACCGGGAGGTGTCGAACTGCTGGGTGGCGAACCGGCGGGTGCGGCTGGTGCGCTGGTTGAGGATCGAGTCGGGCGCGCTCCACCCGCCCTTGAGGTTCTTGTGCTCCTCGCCGCGGCTGAGCTCGAGCTTGGCGACGGCCTTGGCCACGCCGGCCGCGGACCCGACCGCGCCGAGCGCACCCTTGGCCACCCCGGTGGCGGTGCCGCTCACTGCGCGGACCAGCGACGCGGACTCCTTCGGCGGCTTCGAGCGCTTCGGCGGGTCGAGGCTGAAGAAGAACTTCCCCTTGCTCTCCGGGTCCTCCGAGAGCGAGCGACCGAGCATCTTCACCGCGGTGAAGCCGTCCACCAGGGCGTGGTGCACCTTGGTGTAGAGCGCGAATCGACCACCCTCGAGACCCTCGATGACGTGCAGCTCCCACGGCGGCCGGGTGAAGTCGAGCTGATGGCTGTGCAGCCGCGAGACCAGGATGCCGAGCTCGCGCTCGTCGCCCGGGCTGGCCAGCGCGGAACGGCGTACGTGGTAGTCGAAGTCGAAGTTCTCGTCCTCGACCCACGCCTGTCGCGGGTGGCGCAGCAGGAACGGGTGAGTCAGCTTCATGTTCCACGGCGACAAGACCGGCTCCTCGCGCGCCTCGTCGAGGACGTCGCGCAGGTACGTCGGTCCCGCATCGGCCGGTGGCGTGAACGGCATCAACGAGGCCACGTGCATCATCGTCTCCGGCGTCTCGGTCCACAGGAACATCGCGTCCTGCGGCGGAACCCGGCGTTTGGCGCTCATGGGCTGATCTTGCCGCACCGGTGCACAACTTCGGAGCCAGCCGGACGACGTGCGCGGCCTCGGTCAACCCTCCCACTCGCGCCTTGCGTCGATGTGCGCCATTTCGCCGCCAAGGACCGAGGCCCAAGGCACGCTGCGGTCGCTCATCCCGCACAGGCAAGCAGCGTCGTCTGACTCAACGCAGAAGCGCAAGATCCCGCCGGATGTAGCGCAGGTGTGCCCACTCCTCCTCCAGGATCACGCGGAGGCAGTCACCGACGCTGGGGTGCCAGTCACCGCCGCCCCATGGGTTGTCGCGCTCCTCGGCGAGCAGCTCCGGCGTGGCCGTGGCGAGGAAGTCGGTCACCATCTGCTGTCGCTCGGCACGCACCGCGAGGATCTCGTCGTACGCCGGCGGGTCGGTGCGGAAGATCGACATGTCGAAGCCCATCCCGGCGGCACCGGTGAAGATCTGGCCGATCTCGTGGAACGGCTGCTCCATCCGCAGGATCCCGCCGCGGAGCCAGGCGTCGGTCGCCAGGACGAGGTGCCGCAGAGTCTCGGCCAGGGACCACTCGTCCTCGACGTGGGCGTCCACCAGGTCCGGCGGTGTGTCTTCCACCGTCGTCTGCCACGCGGCCTGCACGGCGAGCCACCCTTCGCGCAGGCCTTCGGGCGTCTGCGACTTCTGCAGCTCGCGGCCCGGGAACTGGCGGTTGAGCTCGGCGTCCACGAGCGGGACCACGTCGACCCCGTTCACGAGGAGGGTGCCGAAGAGCAGGTCGTGGCCGTCGATGTCGAGTCCGTCCACGTCGACGCTGCGCATCGTCACCCCGCTGAGATCGACGAATCGCATCGTGGCGCCCTTGAAGCTCGTCTTGACGAAGGTCGCGCCTTCGAACTCTTTCGTGCCGGAGTAGGTCGTCATCGCCCCATCATCACCGCAGGCGGTGACAGTCCGGGAGCGCGATGAACATCCGCTCCGGACGGGCGACTCCTAGGCTGTGTTCATGCCGATCGGCGCGGACGGGACCGCGGCCGGGATGGGAGAAGACCGTGACCAACACTCCAGAGGGCTGGTACGACGACGGTTCGGGGACCGGGGCGAAGCGTCGGTGGGATGGCCAGAAGTGGACGGACGAATTCCAGCCGGCCCCTGCTGGCGGCGGAGGAGCCGGAGCCGTCCGAAGAATCGAGGAAGGCGCGGTTGCTGGGGCCCACCCTCCTCCTGCGGTGCAAGGCCCCAGCTACGTCGTCCTCCAGGTCATCCTCAAGGAGAAGCTGTGGAGCACGGGGTCGGGCAACCTCACCGAGCTGGAGAAGGCACTCAACGACCAGGCTGCACTGGGGTACCGACTTCACACCATCACTGCGGCGGCCTCCGGCAGCAAGGGCCTTGGTGGCGGAGACCGGATCCAGGCGACGATGGTCTTCGAGAGGATCGGGTAGCTCACCGACTGCGGCGGACTCCCCCGTAGATGCCGCGCCGCACGATCCACGGCTGCAGGACCGTGTGGACCGACCAGTGGGGAAAGCGGAAGGACCGGCCGGACGGCGTGAACACGCTCAGCCCGTCCGGCTGGTAGCCGAGGACCGAGCCCCAACGGCGACGGCGCGGGCGGTACGTGCCCAGCGGGCGACCGGCCAGGTGGCGGCGGACGTTGCGGGCGAGCAGCCGGTCGGCCCGGTTGCGGGCCGAGCCGCGCAGCGGGTCCGTGGCCGCGACGTCGCCGATCGCGAACACCCCGGGCGCACCGACGACCGCGAGGTCCGGTGACACCCGGACGAACCCCTGCTCGTCGAGCAGCGAGTCGGGCAACCAGCCCGTGTTGGGCCGGACGCGCCCGATCGCCCAGACCGTCGCGTCGGCCTCGGCGTCCGGCTGCCCGGTGCTGAAGGCGACGGGGTCGGCAGTGATCCGGTCGAGGTCGAAGTCCGGCGGGACGACGGCGCGGTGGCCCGGGTGGAGCGAGACCCCGCGCTCCTCGAGGATGCCGCGGACCTTCGCCCACACCCGCCCGTGGTGCTGCGGGAGCGCCCGGTCACCCGGGAAGTAGAGGGCGACCCGCGATCCGGGCCACGCGAGCGCGAGGTTCCCCGCGGCAGCGACCGCAGCCGCTCCCCCGCCGATGACGTTGATGGACGCGGCCGCTGCCAGCTGGTCATGGGCTGCTCCGAGAGCCGCCGCGACGTCGTCGTCCGACTGGAGGTCCGGTCGGCGCCAGAAGCCGTTCGTGACACCGGTCGAGATGACCAGCGCGTCGTACGGCTCGGTGGAGGTCGTGCCGTCCGGGAGCCGTACGCCGACGGTGCGGTCGGCGAGCGAGAGCGCGGTGAGCGTGCCGTGGACCCTGCGGACGCTGTCGAGCTTGCGGTAGCGGTCGAACCCGACGAAGTACTGGCGGGTCCACTCGTCGGGCCTGGCCAGCCGCAGGCCCAGCTCCTGCCCGCTCACCATGGCGCTCTTGCTCGTGATGCCGACGACGTCCACGTGCCGGGAGAGGTGCAGCGCCGTCAGCAAGCCGGTGTCTCCGAGACCCGCCACCACCACCCGGGGTCGGGTCACGTGGTGGTCCGTGGGGGTCGCGGTACGAGCCGGGGCACCCGGTCGATGACGTCCTGGTACGCCGGCCGCCGCTCGAGGCTGCGCTTCTCCATCATCGGGATGCTCGCGCCGAGGAACAGCGCGGCCATCGCGATGGTGCCGAGGAAGACCCACCACCAGTCCCCCGGCGACGTCGCCAGGCCGAAGAGGCCGAGGGAGAACCAGAAGCTGATCTCGCCGAAGTAGTTGGGGTGCCGCGACCAGGCCCACAGCCCCTGGTCCATGCACTGGCCGGGCTGCTTGGTGCGCGCGAAGCGGTACATCTGGGTGTCCGCGGCCAGCTCGAGCGCCGCGGCACCGAGTCCGACCACGACCGCCACGGCGTCGATCCAGCCGACGTCCCGGCCGGCGCGCGTGAGCGCGAGGTAGACCGGGGTCATGCCGAGGAACACCTGCCAGGTCGGCACCAGGTGGATCCCGAACAGGTCGACCAACGGCTCCATGGAGCCCTTGCCCTCGCGCAGCAGCGGGTAGCGCCAGTCCTCGTGCGGGAACCCGGGGAAGGCGTAGATCCAGTTGCCGGTCAGCCGCACCGCCCAGACGAGGATCACGCCGAGGACCAGCCAGCACCGGACGTCGTCGAACCCGAGCGGCCCGGCCGCCCACCAGTAGATCGCCAGCAGTGGCGGCAGCACGCTCCACCAGGCGTCGTAGAAGCTGGAGTTGTGGTGGGCTCGGCTGAACCCGAAGATCACCAGGGTCGCGAGGGTGTCGGCGATCAGGCCGTCGAGCCAGAGATGCGCCGTGTCCGGGCCGAGCCACAGCCAGGCGGCCCCGACCGCGATCGCGACCACGTAGGCCACCCCCACACGCACGCAGCGAGGCGCCCTTGGTCATGAGCAGACCGTAGCGAAGCGCACTAGAACACGTTGCATTTAGGGGCTGCGAGGATGAGTCCGTGCTTGGACTCGAGATGGTCGTCTTGCTCGGTGTCGCCCTGGTCGCGTGCGGCGCGCTCGCGAGCCGCTACCCGATCGCACCGGCCGTCCTGCTGGTCCTCGTCGGGGTGCTGGTCGGGTTCGCGCCGCACCTGCGGCAGGTGCAGCTGCCGCCGGAGGTCGTGCTGCTCCTGTTCCTGCCCGCGTTGCTGTACTGGGAGAGCCTGACGACCTCGCTGCGGGAGATCCGCAACAACCTGCGGGTCGTCGTCCTCACCAGCACCGTGCTGGTCTTCGCCACTGCTGCCGCGGTCGCCGCCACCGCGCACTGGCTCGGCCTCGAGTGGGGGCCGGCGTGGGTCCTCGGCGCCGCGCTGGCGCCGACCGACGCCACCGCCGTCGGCGTCCTGGCCCGTGACCTCCCGCGCCGCACGGTGACAGTGCTCCGCGCCGAGAGCCTGGTCAACGACGGCACCGCGCTCGTCCTCTACGGGCTGGCCGTCGGCGTCACGGTCGGCGAGGAGCAGCTCACCGGTTGGCACGTGACCTGGCTGCTGGTGCTGGCGTACGTCGGAGGCGTGCTGGCCGGCATCGTGGTCGGGCTGATCAGCTGGCAGGTCCGTGGCCGGATGGACGACCCGATGCTCGAGAGCATCGCGATGCTGGTGACCCCGTTCGCCGCGTTCCTGCTGGCCGACACCATCCACGCCTCCGGCGTGCTGGCCGTCGTCGTCTGCGGGCTGTTCATGAGCCAGGTGGCGCCACGGATCACCGGCGCGGTGACCCGGCAGATCTTCATCCCGTTCTGGGCGCTGTCCACCACGGTGCTCAGCAGTGCGCTCTTCGTGCTGATCGGGATCTCGGCGCAGTCCGCCTTCCGCTCGTTGAACAGCACCTCCGCGCTGCGCGCGCTCGTCGACGTCCTGGCCGTCACGGCCGTCGTGATCGGGGTGCGGTGGTTGTGGCTCTACACGACGCCGTACCTCATCAGGCTCCTCGACAGACGTCCCGCACAGCGCGAGCGTCGGGTCCCTGCGCGACAGCGCGTGGTGAGCGCGGTGGCCGGGTTCCGTGGCGCCGTGTCCCTCGCGGCGGTGCTCGCCGTGCCGCACAAGCTGGACTCCGGGCGCCCGTTCCCGGACCGGGACCTGGTGGTGCTGATCGCGTGCGGCGTCATCATGCTGACCCTCCTCCAGGCGCTGCTGCTGCCGGCCGCGGTGCGGTTCGCGCGGCTGCCGACCGACACGTCGGTCGCCGACGAGCTCCAGTACGCCGACGAGTACACCCTCGACGCCGCCATCGAGATCCTCGACAGCACGGCCAACGAGCTCGGCAGTGGCGAGATGGTGGTCCAGCGGGTGCGTCACGACCTGGAGAAGCAGCGCAAGCTGCTGGCCGCAGCGGGTGCGGAAGGCGACCCGATCATCCAGCACGACGACCAGTACCGGACCCTCTCGCTCGCCCTCATCGGCCGACGGCGCGAGGCGCTCCTGGAGCTGCGCGACGTGCAGCGCATCGACGACATCGTGCTGCGCCGGGTGCAGGCCCGGCTCGACCAGGAGGAGGTGCGGTTCCTGCGCGCGAACCCTCTGGAGTGAGGCCAGCCCGATATCGGGTGACGTCCCGAACGTTGTGTCGAGAACCTGCCGGCGGCTCCGTCCTTGCTGTGACAGCACCCACGGAGCACCAGGAGGACACCATGCAGGACCACACGAACATCACTCTTCGCCGCAGCCTCGATGTTCCGCCCGAGCGGGTCTGGGCCCTGTGGACCACACCTGAGGGCATCGAGGCCTGGTGGGCACCCGACGGCTTCCAGACGACAGTCGACCTGCTCGACCTCCGGCCGGGTGGCGCACTCGACTACACGATGACGGCGACCGGTCCCGAACAGGTCGCCTTCATGGAACAGGCGGGAATGCCGCTGTCGACGCGCTCGCACAAGGAGTTCACCGAGATCATCGAGCCGACTCGGCTCGGCTACCTCTCCCGCATCGACTTCGTGCCGGGCCACGACCCGTACGACCACCTGACCATCGTCACCCTGGAACGAACCGCGACCGGGACCGACGTGGTGATGGAGTGCGAGCCGCTGCACGACGAAACCTGGACCGAGCGCATCATCGCCGGCCGGACCAACGAGCTGGACAACCTCGAGCGCCTGACCGGAGCCGCCGGATGAGTGATCGCCTTCGGCGCTGTACCCGGCGGTACTGCGTGTCCCTGGGCCGGTGGACGGCACGATCTGAGGCTGGAGTGGGGACCTCCGGACATCGGAGTTGGTGGCCATGTGTCAGCATCGGCTGGTGACTCTCGAGGACACGGCGCCAGGCAGGCGCACGGACGAACCTCGCTCGACTGTGCCGACCCCGTCGTACAGCCGATACGTGGCGATCGGGGACTCCTGGACCGAGGGCGTCGGGGACCCGGACCCAACCCGACCCAACGGAGTCAGGGGCTGGGCGGACCGCGTCGCCGAGGCGTTGGCGGCTGACCGCGAGGACTTCCGGTACGCCAACCTCGCGATCCGCGGTCGCACGGTCGAGGAGATCCTCGACGAACAGCTCGCACCGGCGCTGGACCTGAAGCCAGACCTCCTCACCATCCAAGGGGCAGGCAACGACCTGCTGCACGTGCGAGTCGACATCGACGCACTGGTCGGGTCGATCGATGCGGCGGTCGCGAAAGCCAACGACATCGGTTCCCGCGTCGTGCTGTTCACCCATGGAACCCCCGCCGCCGGGCCGTTCCGCGTGCTTCGCGGGCGGGTGGCGATCTTCAACGAGCTCCTGCGAGAAGTCGTCGACACGCGTAACGCCGTACTGGTCGACAACTGGCGACTCAGGGAGGCACGGGACCCGCGCTACTGGGACGTGGACCGCATCCACCTCTCACCGTTCGGCCACCGGCTCGCCGCCGTGCACGTGCTGAACAGCTTGGGCATCCGCCACGACGACGAACCGTTGGTCCTGCCCGAAGCCAGAGGCTTGACCACACGAGAGCGTCTACTGGCCGAAGTCGAGTGGACCAGGACCTACCTCGGCCCGTGGATCTACCGTCGGCTCAGAGGACGCTCGTTGGGAGACGGCATCACTGCCAAACGTCCCGTCCTGGCGCCCATCTGAGTGCTGCCGGGCTCCGCGTCTCGGAGACGTTGACCCGCCAGGTGAACGTTCGTGCCGCCCCGCGCGGTGGCACCGTGTCCGCGGACTCGACCGTGACACCCCGAACCACTACGAGACGTTCCACGCCGTCGCCGAGTGCGACGCCGACTCCCACTCCGGCGGCACAGCCACCCGCTGCTGCCTGCTGGAGGACCTGACCCCGACCGCCCCGGACGCGCCGTGGACCAGGATCGTGTCGCCCTCGCCGACGGATGCGGAAGGCGAGGACCTCGTCGCCCACGGCCACCGGCCCCGACCCGATCTCGGTGTCCGCGCCGACGGCGCTCACCACGCCGGCCACCTCGTAGCCGATCGCCGTGCGGGAAGTCCGCAGCATCGCCGCGGGCGACGTGCTTGGTGTCGGCGGGATTCATGCCGGCCGCCCGCACCTCGATGGTGACCTCCCCCTGCTGCGGCTGGGGGCGCGTCGTACTCCTCGAACGCGAAGACGCTCAGATCACCCGGGCGAGTCGCGATCCAGTGGTGTGCCATCACTCCAACCTAGTGATGATGCGATGACTTCGGCTCGCGTCGACGGTCGATACGACGAACCCGATCTCGGACTGAAGGAGCACACCATGGGGCAGGTCCTCGCCAAGGGTCCACTGGCCCGCAGGATGTTCGACCTCGTCGAGCCGATCGGGGCCATCCCCTACTCGACCGACGAACCCAACGAGACGATGTTCGCCCTGGGGTTCACCAACTACTGGGACACCTACTTCGCCGGCCGGGCCGCCCCGCTCGGCAGCTCCGTGCCCGCAGGCGTCGTCCACGCGCTCTTCTACAACTTCGCCCCGGGTGAGGTGGCTCGCCACATCCCGAAGGTCTGGAGCACGACCACACCGGGCGCGGCGATCGCCGCCCGCCAGGAGGGCTGCGTCAACGCGCTGCGCCGGATCCTCGGCGACCTCATCGACACGCCGGACTTCTCCCGAGCCGTCGAGCTGCTCACCAAGGCAGCGACCAGCGCCCCGCTCGACGGCCGCCCCATGTACGCCGCGCTGCGTGCGCTTCCCCTTCCCGAGGAGCCGGTGGCTCGCCTCTTCCACGCCGCCTCGCTGCTGCGCGAGCACCGCGGCGACGGACACATCTCCGCCCTGATGGCCGAGGGCATCGGCGGCCTCGAGGCCCACGTCCTGCTCGCCATCGACATGGGGATGCCGGCTCCGTCGTTCGGCAGGATCCACCACCTCCCCGCCGAGCTGCTGACCGACCTGGTCGACTCGATGAAGGCTCGGGGACTCGTCGAGGACGAGTCGACGTTCACCCCGGCCGGCCGGGAGGCCAAGGACCGCGTCGAGGCGCTGACCGACGAGCTCGCCTTCGCGCCGTACGAGGTCCTGGAGGGTGCCGAGCTCGACGAGCTGATCGCTGCCCTCGAACCACTCGCGCAAAAGATCGTCGCCGCTCAGGATTAGGGCTCGAGCCGGTCGATGACGGCCGGACGGTCGGCGAGAGGAACAGACCGATGAGCGATGAGCAGGTGGCGCCGGAGACGAAGGGCGTCGCGACCGAGCTGCTGACCACGGTCGATCTCGGTCCGGAGATCCCGGGGATGGAGGGACGGCAGCTCCGGATGCGCATGGTGACCATCGATCCGGGAGGAGTCTTCGGCCCGGTGCACGACCACATCGGCCGACCGGGCACCGTCTACGTGCTCCAGGGAACGATCACCGACCACCGCGACGGGACCACCACGGAGTACGGGCCGGGTCCCGGCTGGCCCGAGGACCGGAACACCCTCCACTGGCTCGAGAACCGGGGGACGGTGCCGGCGGTGGAGATCTCGGTCGACGTCGTCAGGAGCGACTAGACGCGCCTGGGTGCGGCACCATGGCGGCATGGAACGTGTGCTGGGAGTCGGTGGGTACTTCATGCGGGCATCCGACCCGGAGGCCCTGGGTGCGTGGTACCGCGAGTACCTCGGCATGGACGCCGACCAGTACGGCCTGTGGCAGCAGGAGCCCGGGCCGACCGTGTTCGCGACGTTCGAGTCCGAGACCGAGTACTTCGGCTCGCGCACCCAGCAGACCATGCTCAACTTCCGGGTCCGCGACCTCGACGCGATGCTCGCCCAGCTCCGCGCCAAGGGCGCAGCGGTGGACGAGGAGACGCAGGACATGGACGGCGTCGGGCGGTTCGGCTGGGTCACCGATCCCGAGGGCAACCGGATCGAGCTCTGGCAGCCCAGCTGAGCTGCTGGGTCAGCCGCGCAGCCGCACCGAGAGGCAGGTGACGCAGCCCTCGAGCTTCTCGTACTCGGTCAGGTCGACCGCCACGACCCGCAACCCTCGGGCGGCGTACAGCTCGGCCGTGCGTGGCGCGCTCGTGGACATCAGCACGGTCCGGTCGTCGAGCAGCACGACGTGCGACCCGGGCTCCTCCGGGACCTCGAGCAGCGTCGGCCAGACGTCCGGGTCGTCGACGAGCGGCGGGTAGCCGACGACGGTGCCGTCGGGCAGCGCGGTGACGGCCGACTTCAGGTGCAGCACCTTGGTGAGCGGTACGCCGACCACGTCGGCGCCGAACTCCGCCAGGTGCGAGGCGAGCTGCTCGAGACCGGACTGGTTCGTGCGCCCGCCCTGCCCGACCCACACGGTGCCGTCGTGCTTGAGCACGTCGCCGCCGTCGAGCGTGCCGGGGCTCTCGATGTGCGCGATGCGGTAGCCCTCCCCGCGCAGGATCTCCTCGACCGCGGCCGTCTCGGGCTTGCGCTCGTCGGCGCCGGGCCGCGAGATGACCGCCAGGTCGCCGTAGACGACGACGGTGTCCTCGACGAACACCGCGTCGGGGCAGTCGTCGGCGGGCGGGACCTCGATCGTCTCCCAGCCCTCGTCGTGCAGCGCGGCGACGTAGCCGTCCCACTGCCGGCGCGCCAGGTCGAGGTCGATGCTCGAGCGCTCGATGTGGGTGACCAGCCCCTCCGCGAGACGGTCACCCGGACGACGTACCAGCGCGCGCTTGTTCACTCCTCGACGTTACCCACCCTGCGCTCGACGAGGCCGGTGCCGGTGACGACGCTCATCGGCGGTACGTCGCTCGCCACGACCGTGCCCGCGCCGACCACCGAGCCGTGGCCGATCGTCACCCCGGGCGTGACCGTCGCAGCGGCGCCGATCCACACGTCCGACTCGATGACGATCGGTGCGTGGGTGAGGAAGTCGTAGCGGTCGGCGAGCTCGACGGGATGGCCGGCGGTGCTGAGCGTGACGCCCGGCCCGATCATCGTCCGGTCGCCGATGGTGATGCCGCCGAGGTCCAGGAAGTAGCAGCCCTGGTTGACGAAGACGCGCTCGCCCAGCTCGATGTGGAGGCCGTAGTCGCAGTAGAACGGCGGGTAGATGCTCACCGTCTCGGGGACCGGCCTGCCGAGGATCTCGCCGAGCAGGGCATTCCGTGCGTCGAGGTCGCTGAACGGCAGCACGTTGAGGCGCGACGTCAGCTCCATGACGACCTGGACGCGCTCGGCGAAGCTCCGCGACTCAGGGGTACGTGTGCGCAGCCGCCGCTCCCCTCGCATGGCCCGATGCTGGCACGACGTACGGGCGAACGAGCGGGACGCGCCGGGCAGGTCCCCGGTCCCGGTCAGGAACTCCTCAGGGTCGGTGGCTAATCTCCGGCGGGTGACTCCCCTGCGCCGCCTGGCCGTGCTGCTCGTCGTCCTGTTCCTCGCCGGCTCCCTCGCCGCGTGCGGGAGCGACACGAAGACACCCAAGGCGCAGAAGGGGCAGTGCGACTACCCGACCGACCCGACCGGGCGGCGAAGAAGGTCGACGAGCCGCCGCTGGACCCGCCGAAGGGCGAGCCGAGCCAGGTCACCATCGCGACCAACCGCGGCGACATCAACGTCAGCCTGGACGCCGACCAGGCGCCGTGCACGGTGAACGCGTTCCTGTCCCTGGCCAAGCAGGGGTTCTACGACAACACCCACTGCCACCGGCTGACCACCGCCGATCTCTTCGTGCTGCAGTGCGGCAACCCGAACGCGACGGGGAAGCCCGACGACCCCAAGGCCGGGAGCGGCGGCCCCGGCTACTACGTCAAGGACGAGCTCGTCGACAACGACCCGCGGCTGCAGCCCTGCTACAGCCAGACCGACCCCCGCAGCGGCAGGCCGTACTGCACCTACACGACCGGCACGCTGGCCCTCGCCAACGCCGGGCCGGACACGGGCGGCTCGCAGTTCTTCCTCGTCTACAAGGACTCGCCGCTGCCCAACGCCTACACGCCCTTCGGCCGGATGAGCGCCGCAGGGGTCAAGGTCGTGCAGGCCATCGCGGCCGGTGGTGCCTACCCGGCGGACCCGAGCACCGGCAACACCGCGCCGAAGCTGGAGACCGTGATCACCTCGGTGAAGTAGCCGCCGGGCGTGGTCGTAGTGTCGAGGACATGGAATTTCGCTACCTCGGCAACTCCGGCCTGAAGATCTCGGAGATCACCTACGGCAACTGGCTCACCCACGGCTCGCAGGTCGAGAACGACGTCGCGACGCAGTGCGTGCGCGCCGCCCTCGACGAGGGCATCAGCACCTTCGACACCGCCGACGTCTACGCCAACACCGCGGCCGAGACCGTGCTCGGCGAGGCGCTGAAGGGTGAGCGGCGCGAGTCGCTGGAGATCTTCACCAAGGTCTACTGGCCCACCGGTCCCCGCGGGAAGAACGACACCGGCCTGTCCCGCAAGCACATCCTGGAGGCCATCGACGGCTCCCTGACCCGGCTGCAGACCGACCACGTCGACCTCTACCAGGCCCACCGGTACGACGTCGAGACGCCGCTCGAGGAGACGATGCAGGCCTTCGCCGACGTCGTACGCCAGGGCAAGGCGCTCTACATCGGCGTCAGCGAGTGGTCGGCCGAGCAGATCCGCGACGGGCACGCGCTCGCCAAGGACCTCGGCATCCAGCTGATCTCCTCGCAGCCGCAGTACTCCATGCTCTGGCGCGTGATCGAGGAGGAGGTCGTGCCCACCTGCGAGGAGCTCGGCATCTCCCAGATCGTCTGGTCGCCGATCGCGCAGGGCGTGCTCAGCGGGAAGTACCAGCCCGGCCAGGCACCGCCCGAGGGGTCGCGCGCGACCGACGAGAAGGGCGGCGCCGACATGATCAAGCGGTTCATGGAGGACGACGTCCTCGGCCGGGTGCAGGAGCTCAAGCCGGTCGCCGACGAGCTCGACCTCACGATGGCCCAGCTCGCCGTCGCCTGGGTGCTCCAGAACGACAACGTCGCCGCAGCCCTCGTCGGGGCCTCGCGTCCCGAGCAGGTCACCGAGAACGTCAAGGCCGCCGGCGTGAAGATCCCGGCAGAGCTGATGGCGAAGATCGACGACGCCCTCGGCGACGTGGTGGAGAAGGACCCCGACAAGACCGAGGACCAGACGCCGAAGACCCGCGTTGTCTAGGCGCGACAGATGCGATGACTTCGGATCGCCTCGACGGTCGATACGACGAACCCGATCTCGGACTGAAGGAGCACACCATGGGGCAGGTCCTCGCCAAGGGTCCACTGGCCCGCAGGATGTTCGACCTCGTCGAGCCGGTCGGGGCCATCCCCTACTCGACCGACGAACCCAACGAGACGATGTTCGCCCTGGGGTTCACCAGCTACTGGGACACCTACTTCGCCGGCCGGGCCGCCCCGCTCGGCAGCTCCGTGCCCGCAGGTGTCGTCCACGCACTCTTCTACAACTTCGCCCCGGGTGAGGTGGCTCGCCACATCCCGAAGGTCTGGAGCACCACCACACCGGGCGCGGCGATCGCCGCCCGCCAGCAGGGCTGCGTCAACGCGCTCCGCCGGATCCTCGGCGACCTCATCGACACGCCGGACTTCTCCAGAGCCGTCGAGCTGCTCACCAAGGCAGCCACCAGCGCTCCGCTCGACGGCCGCCCCATGTACGCCGCGCTGCGTGCGCTTCCCCTTCCCGAGGAGCCGGTGGCTCGCTTCTTCCACGCCGCCTCACTGCTGCGCGAGCACCGCGGCGACGGACACATCTCCGCCCTGATGGCCGAGGGCATCGGCGGCCTCGAGGCCCACGTCCTGCTCGCCATCGACATGGGTATGCCGGCTCCGTCGTTCGGCAGGATCCACCACCTCCCCTCCGAGCTGCTGACCGACCTGGTCGACTCGATGAAGGCTCGGGGACTCGTCGAGGACGAGTCGACGTTCACCCCGGCCGGCCGGGAGGCCAAGGACCGCGTCGAGGCGCTCACCGACGAGCTCGCCTTCTCGCCGTACGAGGTCCTGGAGGGTGCCGAGCTCGACGAGCTGATCGCTGCCCTCGAACCACTCGCGAAAAAGATCGTCGACGCTCAGGATTAGGGCTCGAGCCCGGTCGATGACGGCCGGACGGTCGGCGAGAGGACAGCCCGATGAGCGATGAGCAGGTGGCGCCGGAGACGAAGGGCGTCGCGACCGAGCTGCTGACCACGGTCGATCTCGGTCCGGAGATCCCGGGGATGGAGGGACGGCAGCTCCGGATGCGCATGGTGACCATCGATCCGGGGGGAGTCTTCGGCCCGGTGCACGACCACATCGGCCGACCGGGCACCGTCTACGTGCTCCAGGGAACGATCACCGACCACCGCGACGGGACCACCACGGAGTACGGGCCGGGTCCCGGCTGGCCCGAGGACCGGAACACCCTCCACTGGCTCGAGAACCGGGGCACGGTGCCGGCGGTGGAGATCTCGGTCGACGTCGTCAGGAGCGACTAGACGCGCCTGGGTGCGGCACCATGACGGCATGGAACGTGTGCTGGGAGTCGGTGGGTACTTCATGCGGGCATCCGACCCGGAGGCCCTGGGTGCGTGGTACCGCGAGTACCTCGGCATGGACGCCGACCAGTACGGCCTGTGGCAGCAGGAGCCCGGGCCGACCGTGTTCGCGACGTTCGAGTCCGAGACCGAGTACTTCGGCTCGCGCACCCAGCAGACCATGCTCAACTTCCGGGTCCGCGACCTCGACGCGATGCTCGCCCAGCTCCGCGCCAAGGGCGCAGCGGTGGACGAGGAGACGCAGGACATGGACGGCGTCGGGCGGTTCGGCTGGGTCACCGATCCCGAGGGCAACCGCATCGAGCTCTGGCAGCCCAGCTGAGCTGCTGGGTCAGCCGCGCAGCCGCACCGAGAGGCAGGTGACGCAGCCCTCGAGCTTCTCGTACTCGGTCAGGTCGACCGCCACGACCCGCAACCCTCGGACGGCGTACAGCTCGGCCGTGCGTGGCGCGCTCGTGGACATCAGCACGGTCCGTTCGTCGAGCAGCACGACGTGTGAACCGGGCTCCTCCGGGACCTCGAGCAGCGTCGGCCAGACGCCCGGGTCGTCCACGAGCGGCGGGTAGCCGACGACGGTGCCGTCGGGCAGCGCGGTGACGGCCGACTTCAGGTGCAGCACCTTGGTGAGCGGTACGCCGACCACGTCGGCGCCGAACTCCGCGAGGTGCGAGGCGAGCTGCTCGAGACCGGACCGGTTCGTGCGCCCACCCTGCCCGACCCACACGGTGCCGTCGTGCTTGAGCACGTCGCCGCCGTCGAGCGTGCCGGGGCTCTCGATGTGCGCGATGCGGTAGCCCTCCTCGCGCAGGATCTCCTCGACCGCGGCCGTCTCGGGCTTGCGCTCGTCGGCGCCGGGCCGGGAGATGACCGCCAGGTCGCCGTAGACGACGACGGTGTCCTCGACGAACACCGCGTCCGGGCAGTCGTCGGCTGGCGGGACCTCGATCGTCTCCCAACCCTCGTCATGCAGCGCGGCGACGTATCCGTCCCACTGCCGGCGCGCCAGGTCGAGGTCGACGCTCGAGCGCTCGATGTGGGTGACCAGCCCCTCCGCGAGGCGGTCACCCGGACGACGTACCAGCGCGCGCTTGTTCACTCCTCGACGTTACCCACCCTGCGCTCGACGAGGCCGGTCCCGGTGACGACGCTCATCGGCGGTACGTCGCTCGCCACGACCGTGCCCGCGCCCACCACCGAGCCGTGGCCGATCGTCACCCCGGGCGTGACCGTCACAGCGGCGCCGATCCACACGTCCGACTCGATGACGATCGGTGCGTGGGTGAGGAAGTCGTAGCGGTCGGCGAGCTCGACGGGATGGCCGGCTGTGCTGAGCGTGACGCCCGGCCCGATCATCGTCCGGTCGCCGATGGTGATGCCGCCGAGGTCCAGGAAGTAGCAGCCCTGGTTGACGAAGACGCGCTCGCCCAGCTCGATGTGGAGGCCGTAGTCGCAGTAGAACGGCGGACAGATGCTCACCGTCTCGGGGACCGGCCTGCCGAGGATCTCGCCGAGCAGGGCATTCCGTGCGTCGAGGTCGCTGAACGGCAGCACGTTGAGACGCGACGTCAGCTCCATGACGACCTGGACGCGCTCGGCGAAGCTCCGCGACTCAGGGGTACGTGTGCGCAGCCGCCGCTCCCCTCGCATGGCCCGATGCTGGCACGGCGTACGGACGATCGACCGGGACGCGCCGGGCAGGTCCCCGGTCCCGGTCAGGAACCCCTCAGGGTCGATGGCTAATCTCCGGCGGGTGACTCCCCTGCGCCGCCTGGCCGTGCTGCTCGTCGTCCTGTTCCTGGCCGGCTCCCTCGCGGCATGCGGGAGCGACACGAAGACACCCAAGGCTCAGAAGGGGCGGTGCGACTACCCGACCGACCCCACCGGAGCGGCGAAGAAGGTCGACGAGCCGCCGCTGGACCCGCCGAAGGGCGAGCCGAGCCAGGTCACCATCGCGACCAACCGCGGCGACATCAACGTCAGCCTGGACGCCGACCAGGCGCCGTGCACGGTGAACGCGTTCCTCTCCCTGGCCAAGCAGGGGTTCTACGACAACACCCACTGCCACCGGCTGACCACCGCCGACCTCTTCGTGCTGCAGTGCGGCAACCCGAACGCGTCCGGGAAGCCGGACGACCCCAAGGCCGGGAGCGGCGGGCCCGGCTACTACGTCAAGGACGAGCTCGTCGACAACGACCCGCGGCTGCAGCCCTGCTACAGCCAGACCGACCCCCGCAGCGGCAAGCCCTACTGCACCTACACGACCGGCACGCTCGCCCTCGCCAATGCCGGGCCGGACACGGGCGGCTCCCAGTTCTTCCTCGTCTGGAAGGACTCGCCGCTGCCGAACGCCTACACGCCCTTCGGCCGGATGAGTGCCGCAGGGGTCAAGGTCGTGCAGGCCATCGCGGCCGGCGGTGCCTACCCGGCGGACCCCAGCACCGGCAACACCGCGCCGAAGCTGGAGACCGTGATCACCTCGGTGAAGTAGCCGCCGGGCATGGTCGTAGTGTCGGGATATGGAATTTCGCTACCTCGGCAACTCCGGCCTGAAGATCTCGGAGATCACCTACGGCAACTGGCTCACCCACGGCTCGCAGGTCGAGAACGACGTCGCGACGCAGTGCGTCCGGGCCGCCCTCGACGAGGGCATCAGCACCTTCGACACCGCAGACGTCTACGCGAACACCGCGGCGGAGACCGTGCTCGGCGAGGCGCTGAAGGGTGAGCGGCGCGAGTCGCTGGAGATCTTCACCAAGGTCTACTGGCCCACCGGTCCGCGCGGGAAGAACGACACCGGCCTGTCGCGCAAGCACATCCTGGAGGCGATCGACGGCTCCCTGACCCGGCTGCAGACCGACCACGTCGACCTCTACCAGGCCCACCGGTACGACGTCGAGACGCCGCTCGAGGAGACGATGCAGGCCTTCGCCGACGTCGTACGCCAGGGCAAGGCGCTCTACATCGGCGTCAGCGAGTGGTCGGCCGAGCAGATCCGCGACGGGCACGCGCTCGCCAAGGACCTCGGCATCCAGCTGATCTCCTCGCAGCCGCAGTACTCCATGCTCTGGCGCGTCATCGAGGAGGAGGTCGTGCCGACCTGCGAGGAGCTCGGCATCTCCCAGATCGTCTGGTCGCCGATCGCGCAGGGCGTGCTCAGCGGGAAGTACCAGCCCGGCCAGGCACCGCCCGAGGGGTCGCGCGCGACCGACGAGAAGGGCGGCGCCGACATGATCAAGCGGTTCATGGAGGACGACGTCCTCGGCCGGGTGCAGGACCTCAAGCCGGTCGCCGACGAGCTCGACCTCACGATGGCCCAGCTCGCCGTCGCCTGGGTGCTCCAGAACGACAACGTCGCCGCAGCCCTCGTCGGCGCCTCGCGTCCCGAGCAGGTCACCGAGAACGTCAAGGCCGCCGGCGTGAAGATCCCGGACGAGCTGATGGCGAAGATCGACGACGCCCTCGGCGACGTGGTGGAGAAGGACCCCGACAAGACCGAGGACCAGACGCCGAAGACCCGGGTCGCCTAGGCGCGACAGCTCGCGAAGACGGCCGAGCCGGCTGGCATCAGCTGGTCGGCCTTCTTCGGCGTGGCGTTGCTGGCGACCACCGTGGAGCCGGACTTCGTGGCCGTGCTCCCGTCCACCGTGTACGTCGTACGACGGACGTCCCAGGTGCCGCCGGATCCTGCGACGGCCTGGTCGACGACGATCGTGCTGCCCTGGCAGTCGACGGTGGCGGAGATCGGCCGGACGTCGGTGGCCACGAACGGGACGAGCGGCTGGTCGCCGTCGGTCAGCTCGGTGAGCTTGGTGCCGTCGAGCGCGTAGACGTGGAGCTGGTAGCCGCCGCGGGGGTGGTCCTGGCGCACGACGGCGAGCTGTCCCTCGTGACCTTCCAGCGTGACCCCGAACACGCTGGTCACGGGGGTCGCGTCCTTGATCGGCGCGGAGGCCAGGTTGCGGTCCACCTCGGCGCTGACGGCTCCCGG
This sequence comes from uncultured Actinomycetota bacterium, assembly GCA_963794725.1. Lineage (GTDB taxonomy): Bacteria > Actinomycetota > Actinomycetes > Propionibacteriales > Nocardioidaceae > Marmoricola. The sequence goes on along the minus strand of CAWCFR010000036.1, from coordinate 55,325 downwards.
GCAGTCGCTGGACGCCGCGTTGGCGTCCACGTCCTCGGGAGTTCCGTCGCCGTCGAGGTCGACCTGGGCAGACTTCACACCGCCGTCCACGCGGCAGAGGGTCGCCGTCTTGGTCGGGGTGGACGCTTGGTCCCCGGCCTGGGCCGGCTGGTCGTCAGCCGCACCCGCACGCGCTCAGCGTGCCGAGGCAGAGGACGAAGGTCGCGACGAGGAGGCGCATGCTGATGGGACGCGCTCGGGTGTCCGTCGGTTCCATGGGGGAACCGTAGTCGTCGCGCGCCAGCCCAGGACGCGGATGACGGCCTCGAGCACGATCCGTCCCGACATCTTCGACTGGCCCTTGGCCCGGTCGGTGAAGACGATCGGCACCTCAGCGACGCGCAGCCCGCGGCGTACGGCCTGCCAGGTGTTCTCCACCTGGAAGCAGTAGCCGTTGGACTGCGAGCTCAGTGCTCCGATCTCGGCGAGGGTCGCCGCGCGGTAGGCCTTGAAACCGGCCGTGGCGTCGCGGACCGGCAGGCCGAGGACCATGCGCACGTACAGGTTGCCGAGCCACGAGATCAGCCGTCGGCGACCACGACCAGTTCACGACGCTGCCGCCGCTGCACGTAGCGGGAGCCCACCACGAGGTCGGCGTCCACGAGCGCGTCGAGCAGTGCGGGCACGCTCTCGGGCGGGTGCGAGAAGTCGGCGTCCATCTGCACGACGTGGTCGTAGCCGTGGTCCAGCGCCCAGGTGAAGCCCGGCCCGGTAGGCGGCACCGAGGCCCGCCTTGCCGGGGCGTCGCATCAGGTGCACCCGGCGGCCGAGGTCCGTGCGCGCGGCCACCAGGTCACCGGTGCCGTCGGGGCTGTTGTCGTCGACCACGAGGACGTGGGCATCGGGCACGGCGGCCAGCACGGCATCGATCAGGTCGTCGATGTTCTCGATCTCGTCGTACGTCGGGACGACGATCAGTGTGCGGTGTGATGCAGGTTCCATGTCTGCGATCCCTCCGTGACGGTCCAGTGGTGGGTGGCGGCGTCGCCCCTCCAGGCGACGAGCGGCATCGAGCACTTCTCGGCGGCCTCGGGCACGGTGCGCGAGAGGTCGTCGCGCAGGAACACCGCGCGGCCGCACATGGTGGCGACCCTGCGATAGCGGTGGTGCAGCACGGCACCGGGGCCCTGCTTCTGCATCAGGTGGGTCGAGGGCGAGTCGCGCACGACCACCCAGGACGGCGCCTGAGGACCCTTCAGCACCGCCGTCAGGCGCGCGAAGTGGTGGTCGAGCACGTGCGCGGGGAGGCTCCAGAGGTAGGTGTACGGCGCATCCAGGCCGGACGTCTGCACCATGGCCCCGTCGCCCAGCAGGCTGAGCATCGTGTCGTCCGGCTGCGCGGTGTCCTTGATCGCCGCGCCGATCGTGGCGCCGGCCGCGGGGACGCGCGCCGTGGTGCCGACGACCCAGCCCAACGTGCACAGCGCCAGCACGCCGACGGCCACCGCGCGACCGGCCCAGGGCACGGAGGCGAGCATCAGGCCGGCCATCAGTGCAGTCGGCACGACCAGCTGCAGCACGTAGTGGCTCCAGTAGCTGCCGCCGGCGAAGATCGAGCCCGCGTCGTAGACCGCGAGCACCAGGATCGCGAAGGCCAGCGGCCCCGCGAACGGGCCGATCGGCGTACGTCGCAGCAGGACCAGGGCGACGAAGCCGCAGATGACCAGAGGCGCACCCGTGACGCCCCACATCTCCAGCATCTTGGTCAGGTGCGCCGTTCGTTCGGCGCTGGGGAGGTGCTGCATCGCCTCGGTGGCGCGCACGCGGAACGGGTACATCGCGAAGAAGACGCCCCACGGCGTGGTGCCCCGAGCGAACGCGGCGCCGAGGATCACCAGCAGCGCACCCGCCGCACCGGCCACGGCGAGGAGCGCTCGACGGGCCAGCACCGGGACGGCGATCCGCCCGCGCACAGCCGTCGCCAGGCCGAGGGCGGCGCCGAAGACGAGGACGTCCAGCATGTTCTGCTTGACCATCAGGGCGGCTGCCCCGCAGACGCCGGCGAGGACCGCGGCGACGTCGGGCCGCAGCCGCAGCCCGAACGCAGGGCCGGTGTCGCCCAGGACGGCCCGGATGGCGCAGGCGATGCCGAACGCGATCAACGGCGCCGCGATCAGCTCCCCGTTGACCATCACCGCACCACCGGTCGGCGTCACCAGTAGCGCTGCAGCCACTGCGGCCGCCCACGTCGCGGCCCGGCGGGCGGCCTTCGGCGTACTGGCCGTTCCCGCGGCGGCGAGACCGACGCCGACGACGGTCAGGGCCACCACCACGCAACCGAGCAGGCGCAGTGCCGTGAACCCGCCCAGGGCGTCGGCGAGCCGGAAGAACCCGATCAGCAACGGCGGCCGGTCCACCCAGTACGGCCCGTACAGCGAGCCGCCACCGGGGTGCCAGTGCTGCGCCACCACGAGGAACCCGCCCTCGTCCGGCGACTCCGGCGCGCGCAGGTAGGGCAGCCGGAGAGCAGCCGCGAGGAGGGCGATCCAGAGGACCGGGTGACTGCGCAGCCGGCGCGTGCGCGGGAGCCTCCCGGGAGGGGCCGCGGGGGCCTCCACCGGGGCGGGTGCCGCAGCGATGCGCGCCTGGGTGGTCACACCACCACGATGCGCCGGAGTCGCTGAACGGAGCCTGACGTGAGGTCAAGTGGCACGCGTCCGCGCCGTGTCAGGTTGGAGTCAGGTTCGATGCTGGATCGTTGGTGTCTCGACGCCGTACTGCCGGCCGGTGCCGCACCATCTGGCCGGTTTCCCACGGAGTCGACCGACCTGGCTCGAGCACCGGAACCGACGCACCGGGGTTCGCCGGTCGGCTGCCGCCCCGCTGGCCACAGACAGCGGGGCGGCGGCGCGTCCGGGGTCCGTCACCTCCCTGCCGACCACGGCGACGTACGCCGGTTGAGCCGCCGCTCAGCCGGTGGGGACGCGCCACGACGAAGCGGGCTCCCCCGCTCGCGGACTCCTGCACGCGGACGGTGCCGCCGAGGTCCTCGACGACCTTGTGGACGATGGCCAGGCCGAGGCCGGAGCCACCTCCGTCGCGTGCCCGGGCCTCGTCGAGTCGCACGAAGCGCTCGAAGACCCGCTGGCGGTCGTGCTCGGGGATCCCGTTGCCGTCGTCGTCGACGGTGAGCACCACCTCGCCGTCGTACTCCTGCAGCGAGACCGAGACCTCCTCACGCGCGTGGCGCAGGGCGTTGCTGAGCAGGTTGCCGACGACCTGGCCGAGGAGCACCGAGTCGCCGACGACCTGGCCCGCGCTCACCCCGGAGACGTCGAACCGGGGTCCGTCGTCGCGACGCAGCCTGCGGGCCTGGGCGAGGACGAGGTCGTCGAGGTCGACGGGGCCGGCAGTGGCGGGCACGCCGTCGTCGATCCGCGCCAGGATGAGCAGCGCCGAGACCAGCTCCTCCATCCGGCCTTCCTCTGCGAGCACGTCGCGCGCCAAGGAGTCCTGCGCGGAGCGGTCGGGGTAGTCGCGCGCCACCTCGGCGAGCTGGCGCAGCGTGGCCAGCGGCGAGCGCAGCTCGTGCGAGGCGTCGGAGACGAACTGCCGCTGCAGCCTGCTCGTCGCGTCGATCCGGTCGAGCATCTCGTTCAGGGTCTCGGCGAGACGTGGGATCTCGTCGCTCCCATCGGGTACGGCGAGCCGCCGGTTGAGGTGCGCCGCGGTGATGGTCGCCGCCTCCTCGCGCATCGACTCGACGGGCCGCAGCGCCCGACCCACCGAGAGCCAGACCGCCATCGCCACGAGCGCGAGCCCTACCGGGACGGCGAACGCCAACAGCAGGGCCGAGGCCTCGGTGGCGTGCTTCACCTGCTCGGTCGAGCGACCGACCACGATCATCCCCGGGCCGGGTTCGCTCCGCTCGGCCGCGACGACGTACTCGTCGTCGAGCTTCCTGACCCGCACGTCCTTCTCGACACCCGGCCTGTCACGGAGGATCGAGCGGATCCGCGGGTGGTCCGTGGCGACGAGCTGCCCCTCGGGGCCAAGGATCTGGATGATCACGTCGCTCTTGCCGGTCAGCACGGCATCCGCCGGGTCGCCGCCGCCACGGAGCAGCGCCTGCACCTCCGCGATCTGCTGGCGTGCGGACGTGATGAGCTGGTTCTCCATCGCGCGGCGCAGCGAGAGCAGGAAGAGCCCGGACCCGAGCAGGGCCACCAGCAGGGCCGCCAGCGTCGCCGCGAGGGTGACCCTGATCCGGACGTAGCTCAGTGGTCGCCAGCGCCGATGGCGGCGCGAGGGCACGCTCACTCTCCTCGACGGAGCCGGTACCCGGTGCCGCGCAGGGTCTCGATGTCGGCGCGCCCGAAGGGCCGGTCGACCTTGCCGCGCAGCCGGGCGATGTAGACCTCCACGATGTTCGGGTCGCCCTCGAAGTCGTTGTCCCACACGTTCGCCAGGATCTGCTGCTTGGTGACCACGTCGCCCGCTCGCCGCATCAGGAACTCCAGCAGCGACAGCTCGCGCGCGGTCAGGCGCACCGACTGGTCGTTGCGGGTCACGTCCTTGGTGGCGGGGTCGAGCACGAGGTCGCCGACGGAGATCTGCACGGGCCGTTCGACGACGCCCCGTCGCAGCAGCGACCGCAGCCGCGCGAGCAGCACGTCGAAGCTGAACGGCTTGGTGACGTAGTCGTCCGCGCCGGTGTCGAGCGCCTCCACCTGGTCCCACTCGCCGTCCTTGGCGGTGAGCATCAGGATCGGCGTCCAGTTGCCCTCCTCGCGCAGGGTCTGGCACACCTTGTAGCCGTTGAGCACCGGGATCATGATGTCGAGCAGGATCACGTCGTACTCGTTCTCGCGGGCGTACCAGAGCGCCTCTCCCCCGTCGGGCGCGATGTCGACGGCGAAGCCCTCGGCCTCCAGCCCGGTGCGCAGCGACGCCGCCAGCCGTTGTTCGTCCTCGACGACGAGAACTCTCATGTCGTGCCCCCTTCGCGGCCAATGATGACCGCTGGGCCCTGCGAGCACGAGGATCTGGGCCCGTACGACGTTCAGGTGGCTGTCAGCCCTCGTTGTCACCGTGGTGGCATGTGGTCCTCCCGGATGCGTGCGCTGCTGCGTTCATTGCTGGGGCACGAGGTGTTCGCCTTCCTCGTGGTCGGGGGCTGCGGCTACGTCGTCGACGTCGTCGTGTTCAACGTCCTCCTCTCGGTCGGACCGCTGGCGGGCAGGGACCCGTCCTTCGCCCGCGTGCTCGCGATGTTCGTCGCGATGGTCGTCACCTACACGGGCAACCGCTTCTGGACCTGGCGCGGGACGCAGCGCCACGACCGCCGTCGCGAGATGGGCCTGTTCGTGCTGTTCAACCTCGTGGGGCTGGCGATCTCGGTCGCGATCCTGGTGCTCACCCACGACGTGCTCGGCTGGACCAGCCGCCTCGCGGACAACCTCTCGGCGAACGTGGTCGGCCTCGGCATCGCGACCGCCTTCCGCTTCTGGGCCTACCGGACGTTCGTGTTCGGCGCTCCGCCGCTGACCGTGCCGGACGAGTGGGTGCCCGAGGACCGCACCGCCGCCTGATCGCGATCTAGAGTCGGTGGCGTGACCTCCACCCGTCCTCGCCGCCCGGGTCCCTCGGTGCGGACCCGCGTCGCCGAGTTCCGCGACGGCAACCGGCTCGACCACGAGGACCGGGTAGCCACCGAGGAGCCCCTCGAGATCCGGATCGAGGCGCCGGGGCTCCCCGCGCAGCGCGTGGCCGTGACGATGCGGACGCCGGGCAACGACTTCGAGCTCGCCGCCGGATGGCTGGTCCACGAGCGGGTCACCACGCCGGCCGACGTACGGACGGTGAAGTACTGCACCGACGTCTCCCTGACCGACCTCGAGGAGTTCAACGTCGTCACGGTCGAGCTCTCCGCTCCCCCGCTCGCCCTGCCCACCGCGCGCCTGGTCAGCTCGGCCTGCGGCGTGTGCGGGACCGACTCGGTGCACGACGTGCTCGCCGACGCCGCACCGGCGAGACGCCGTCGAGCTCTCCCTCGACGTGGTGCTGGGGCTTCCCGACCGCCTGCGCGAGCAGCAGCCGGGCTTCGAGCGCACCGGCGGGCTGCACGCGGCGGGACTGTTCGAGGCCGATGGGCAACCGGTCGTCGTGCGCGAGGACGTCGGCCGGCACAACGCCGTCGACAAGGTCGTCGGCTCCCGCATCCTGGCCGCCGCGCCGATGCCGCCCGTGCTGGTGCTCAGCGGCCGGATCGGCTTCGAGCTCGTCCAGAAGGCCGTCGTGTCGGGCATCGGCGCGCTGGTGGCGGTGGGCGCCCCGACCTCCCTCGCCCGCTCGCTCGCGGAGAGCGCCGGGCTGGTGCTGGTCGGCTTCACCCGCCCGAACCGCTGCGTCGTCTACACCGGCGCCGATCGGGTGGTCTGACGGCCCGATCGGGTGGTCTTTCGTCCTGATTGTGACCAGGTCGGCGTGTGCCACCGGGTTCTGTCGGCACCCGCTCCTAGCCTGCGAACATGCGCCTGCTGCACACCTCCGACTGGCACCTCGGCCGGTCGTTCCACGGTGAGGACCTCCTCACCGCGCAGGCGACGTACGCCGACCACCTGATCGAGACCGTCGAGGCCGAGCAGGTCGATGTCGTCGTGGTCTCGGGCGACGTCTACGACCGGGCGCTGCCGCCGGTCGACGCGGTGGCGCTGGCCGACGAGACCTTCCACCGGCTGGCCTCCTCCCGCGCCCGGGTCGTGGTGACGAGCGGCAACCACGACTCCGCGCGACGCCTGGGCTTCAACAGCCGCCTGGTCGACCTCGCCGGCATCCACGTCCGCACCGATCCCGACCGCGTCGGCGAGCCGGTGGTGATCGACGACGAGTCCGGTCCGGTCGCGATCTACGGCCTGCCGTTCCTCGAGCCCGACGTCCTCGTACGTCGGTGGAGCCTCACGTCCCGGTCCCACCACGCGGCGCTCGCCCACGCGATGGGCCAGGTCCGTGCCGACCTCGCGCAGCGCCCCGGCACGCGATCGGTGGTGCTGGCGCACGCCTTCGTGGCCGGTGGCACGCCGAGCGAGAGCGAGCGTGACATCTCTGTCGGCGGGGTCTCGCAGGTCCCGGTCTCCCTGTTCGACGGCATCGACTACACCGCCCTCGGCCACCTGCACGGACGCGCCACCCTCGCCGAGTCCGTCCGCTACAGCGGTTCGCCGATCGCCTACTCCTTCTCCGAGGCCGGCCACCTCAAGGGCTCCTGGCTGGTCGAGCTCGGCGCCGACGGCGTGGGGGCCACCACCTTCGTGGAAGCGCCGGTGCCGCGCCCGCTGGCCCGCCTCGAGGGCACCCTGGAGAGCCTGCTCACCGATCCTGCGCTGGTCGATGCGGAGGCCGCCTGGGTGCAGGCGACGCTGACCGACTCCGCCCGCCCGGCCGCCGCGATGGACCGGCTCCGGGTGCGGTTCCCGCACGCCCTGGCGCTCCGCTTCGCGCCGATCGGTGAGGAGCGCCGTCCGGTGCGCGAGCCCACCGAGGGCAAGTCGGCGCACGAGATCGCCCTCGACTTCGTCGACCACGTCCGGGGTGGTCCCGCGACCGACACCGAGGCCGCGTTGCTCGACGAGGCCCTGGCCTGCTGCCCCGACGACCGCGACCTGCTCCCCGAGCTCCTGCAGTCGGGGGCGACGTGAGGCTGCACCGGCTCTCCGCCACGGCGTTCGGGCCGTTCGTCGACACCGTGCACGTCGACTTCGACGAGCTCTCCGCAGGCGGGGTGTTCCTGCTCACCGGCGACACCGGCGCCGGCAAGACCAGCGTGCTCGACGCCGTCTGCTTCGCGCTGTACGGCGAGGTGCCCGGCGACCGGCACACGGCCCGACACCTGCGCAGCGACCAGGCCGACCCGGGTGCCGAACCGCGCGTCACCCTGGAGCTGACGGTCGGCTCCCGCACCTTCCGGTTCACCCGCTCCCCCGCCTGGGAGCGTCCCAAGAAGCGTGGCACCGGCACCCTCCGCGTGCAGGCGCACGTGGTCGTCGAGGAGCTCCGCGACGACACGTGGACGGCGCTGACCAACCGCCTCGACGAGGCCGGGCACCTCGTCACCGGCCTGCTCGGGATGACCTGCACCCAGTTCACCCAGGTCGCGATGCTGCCGCAGAACCGCTTCCAGGCCTTCCTGCGGGCCAGCTCCGCCGAGCGGCAGGCCGTGCTGCAACGGCTCTTCCGCACCGAGCGGTTCGAGGCCGTCGAGCGCTGGCTGGCCGAGCGACGACTCGTGCTGGGCCGCGAGAGCCAGTCCCGCCACGACGAGGTGGCCGCCGTGCTCAACCGCTTCCAGGAGGCGGCCGGCGCCGCGATGCCCGACGAGTGGGATGCGCACGACCTCGGGACTCCCGCCGACGACGGTTCCCTGCTGGCCTGGGCGACGGACCAGCACGAGCTCGCCACCGTTGCCGCCGGCGAGGCACCGAGCGACCCTGGCGGAGGCCGCTCGGTCGCTCTCCGAGGCGCAGGACCGCCTGACCGACGGACGTGAGGTCGCCGACCGGCGCGACCGGGCCTCCGCGGCGCGGCGGACGATGCGCAAGCTGAGCGAGACGGCCGTCCAGGAGACGGGCCTCACCCGCCGGCTCGAGGCGCACCGCCGGGCTCTCGCAGTCCAGCCGCTCGTACGACGGGCCGGTGCTGCGACGACCGCGCTCGCCGAGGCGGAGGAAGCCGTGAGCGACCACCTGGTCGGCCTGACCGAGCGGCTCGGGCTCGCGGACGACGAGATCGACTCGGCCGCCGTCGAGGAGGCGCTGACCCGCGCCCGCGAGACCCGCGCGGTCGCGGAGTCGTGGCTGCCGCGCGAGCAGGAGCTCGAGTCGGAGCGCTCGCGTGCCGAGTCGCTGGCCCTCGAGGTCGACGAGCTCAGCACCACCCTCGCCGGCACCCGGACCACGCTCACGCAGCTGGCCACCCGTCGACAGACCCGTTCGCTCGAGGCAGTGGCCCATGCCCGCGTCGCCGCGACCCTCGCCGACCGTCTCGAGCGGGTCGAGCAGGTCGAGCAGGCGGCCGCGGCGGCCCGCAAGTCCGAGGCGCTCAGCCAGCAGCTCGCCGCGCAACGCACCGAGCTGGCCGGCACCGTCACGCGCGTGCAGAACCTCCGCGAGGAGCACCTCAACCTCCGGGAGGCGCGCATCCAGGGGATGGCCGCCGAGCTGGCGATCGGGCTGGCCGTCGGTGCCTCGTGCCCGGTGTGCGGGAGCGCGGAGCACCCCTTCCCCGCCACCTCGTCCAGCCAGATCACGCGCGACGACGAGGAAGCAGCTCGCGAACGCCACGAGAGCGCCGCGTTCGAGCAGCAGGCCCTCCAGGAGTCGGTGGCCACGCTCGAGATGCAGCTCCACGGCGCGCTCGTCCGCAGCGAGGGCAACCGGGCGCCGTACTGGCAGGGACGGCTCGTCGAGGTGCGCGCCGAGGCCCGCGCCGCCGCCGACGCCAGCGAGCGCGAGGCCGAGATCCGCGCGGAGCTGGTCGTCCTCGAGGCCGAGGAGCAGGAGACCACGACCAGCCTCGCTGCGACGCAGGTCGCCCTGGCCACCCGCTCCGCGGCGCTGAAGCACGCGATGGTGCGTCGCGACGCCCTCCAGGCCGAGCTCGCGACCCTCCTCGGCGACCATGACCAGCCGTCGGTGGCCGCGCTCGTGGCCCACCAGGCCGAGGCGGTGACCACCCTCACCGAGGCACGCGCCGCGCTGCTGCGGATGGAGAAGGCCCGCGCCGACCAGGCGGCCGCCGTGGCCGAGACGGTGACCGCGGCGCAGCAGGCCGGGTTCCACTCCCCTCGGCAGGCGCTGGCCGCCCACCTGTCCGACGAGGCCGTGCGCCGACCTCGAGGCGGACCTCGAGCGACGCCAGTCGGCCCGCGCGGCCGCCACGGCGGTGCTGGCCGACCCAGCGGTCAGGGCCGCCCTCGACACCGTGGCCCCCGACCTCGAACGACTCGTCGCGCTCGTGGAGGAGGCCGGCGCCCGGCGCGACGGCGCCCACGCCGCCCACGAGCAGGCGACGAGCCGCGCGAAGCGGCTCACCGTCCTGCTCGGCAAGCTCACCGACGCGCTTGACGCCTGGGCGCCGGTCCGCCGCGACCACGCGGTCGCGGCCACGCTCTCGGCCCTCGTCGAGGGCAAGAGCGGCGACAACGCCTGGCGGATGCGGCTCTCGGCGTACGTCCTCTCCGAGCGCCTGCGACAGGTCGTGGCGGCGGCCAACGAGCGGCTCGGCGCGATGACCGACGCAGCGCTACCTGCTCGAGCAGGTCGACGAGCGCGGCGCCGGCGAGCAGCGCGGCGGCCTGAGCCTGCGGGTGCGCGACCAGTGGAGCGGCAAGCAGCGCGACCCGGCCACGCTCTCCGGCGGCGAGACCTTCCTGGTCTCGCTGGCGCTGGCCCTCGGCCTCGCCGACACCGTCAGTCACGAGGCCGGCGGCACCCAGCTGGACACCCTGTTCATCGACGAGGGGTTCGGCGCGCTCGACGCCACGACGCTCGACGGCGTCATGGACACCCTCGACTCGCTGCGCGACGGCGGCCGGGTGGTCGGGCTGGTCAGCCACGTCCCCGAGCTGCGCAACCGGATCACCACGCAGCTCGAGGTGCGCAAGGGCCGCCACGGCTCCACGATCGCGGCCAACCTCTAGGGTCAGAGGTATGCCGGATCGGACCGTCGACGAGACCTTCCTGGCCTTGCCCCTCGAGCGGCTCGGACAGGCCGCACTCGGACGGGCGCGCGACTTCGGGGTCACCCATGCCGACTTCCGGCTGGAGCGGGTGCGCTACCAGTACTTCTCGGTCCGCGACGGCGTCCTCGAGGGCGCCCAGGACGCCGAGGACCTCGGCTTCGCGGTCCGGGTCGTCCTCGACGGCGCGTGGGGCTTCGCCTCCGGGGTCGCGCTGACCGAGTCGGAGGCCGTGGCCATCGCGGAGACCGCGGTCACCGTCGCCAAGGTGGCCGCGCAGATGACCACCCGCCCCGTCGAGCTCGCGCCCGAGCCGGTGCACGAGGACGCCACCTGGGTCTCGGCGTACGACGTCGACCCGTTCGACGTACCCCTCGCCGAGAAGACCGGGCTGTTCGGCGGCTGGACCCGCGAGCTGATCGCGTCCGACGGCGTCGACCACGCCACCGGCGGCGTGCTCTCGGTGCACGAGAACAAGTACTACGCCGACCTCTCCGGCTCCTCGATCACCCAGCAGCGGGTCCGCGTCGAGCCCTACCTCGAGGTGCACGCGAGCGACCCGGCCACCGGCGCGTTCGACGCCATGCGCACGATCGCGCCGCCGATGGGCAAGGGCTGGGAGGCCTTCACCGACGGGGTCTTCGACTTCGACGCCGAGCGCGAACGGCTCCCGACCCTGCTCGGCGAGAAGCTCGCCGCTCCGAGCGTCGAGGCCGGTGACTACGACCTGGTCATCCATCCCTCGAACCTGTGGCTCGTCATCCACGAGTCCATCGGCCACGCCACCGAGCTCGACCGCGCCCTCGGCTACGAGGCCAGCTACGCCGGCACCTCCTTCGCGACGTACGACAAGCTGAACACCCTGCAGTACGGCTCACCGATCATGAACGTCACCGGCGACCGCACCGTCGAGCACGGCCTGGCCACGGTCGGGTACGACGACGAGGGGGTGCAGGCGCAGTCGTGGGACATCGTCCGCGACGGCGTCTTCGTCGGCTACCAGCTCGACCGCGCGATGGCGCACACCTACGGCGCGGAGCTCAACGACGGCCGCTCCAACGGCTGCGCCTACGCCGACTCCCCCGGCCACATCCCGGTGCAGCGGATGGCCAACGTCTCGCTCCAGCCCGATCCGGACGGGCCCGATCTCGACGGCCTCGTCTCGCAGGTGGAGCGCGGCATCCTCGTCGTCGGCGACAAGTCCTGGTCCATCGACCAGCAGCGCTACAACTTCCAGTTCACCGCGCAGCGCTTCCACGCCATCGAGGACGGCGAGCTGCGTGGCCAGCTGCGCGACGTCGCCTACCAGGCCACCACGACCGACTTCTGGGGTGCGATGTCCGCGGTCGGCGGACCGCAGACCTGGGAGCTGGGCGGCGCGATGAACTGCGGCAAGGCGCAACCCGGGCAGTCGGCCCCGGTCAGCCACGGCTGCCCCGCCGCACTGTTCCGCGGCATCCGGGTGCTGAACACGACCGAGGAAGGCACGGCATGAGCGTCGCCGCCCGACCCCAGCAGCTCGTGGAGCACGCGCTCGAGACCTCCCGCTCCGAGCAGTGCATCGCGATCGTCCACGACACGACGTCCGCCAACCTGCGCTGGGCCAACAACACCCTGACCACCAACGGCGTGATGCACAGCATCGACGTCACCGTGATCGCGTTCCAGGGCTCCGGCAACGCCTCCGTCAGCGGCACCGCCGCCTCCCCCGAGCAGGTCGCCGCCCTCGTCGAGGCGGCCGACCGGGCCGCGGATCTCGCCGACGCCGCGGAGGACCGCGCCGGACTCGTCGGGGGCGACCCGAGCCCCGACTGGGACGACGCACCGGTCGACACCTCGATCACCGTCTTCGAGTCGTTCGCCGCCGACCTCGGTGATGCGTTCGCGCAGGCCGAGGCCGAGGGCCGGATCCTCTACGGCTTCGTCAACCACGAGATGAGCACCACCTACCTCGGCTCCTCGAGCGGGCTGCGGCTGCGGCACGTGCAGCCGACCGGCCACTACGGCTGCACCGGCAAGGACGCCGCGCTCACCGACAGCGCCTGGGTGGGCGGTGCGACGCCGCGACTTCAAGGACGTCGACGCCACCCGGATGGCGGCCGACCTGACCACCCGCCTCGGCTGGGGCGCCCGCCGCGTGCAGCTCCCACCAGGGCCGCTACGACACGGTGCTGCCGCCCAGCACCGTCGCCGACCTGCTCATCGATGCCTACTGGAGCGCGGGTGCCCGCACCGCCGCCGACGGCCAGAGCGTCTACTCCCGTCCCGGCGGCGGCACCCGCGTGGGCGAGGACTTCGTCCGCCCCGGCGTCCACCTCTACTCCGACCCGTCGTACGCCGGGCTGGAGTGCGCGCCGTTCGTGATCACGGGCGGCTCGTCGGCCTCGCGCAGCGTCTACGACAACGGCATCCCGCTCGACCGCACGGCCTGGATCGACGACGGCCGCCTGGCGGCGCTGCTCCAGACCCGCCACACGGCCGACCTCACCGCGCTGCCGACGACCCCCGCGATCGACAACCTCGTGCTCGCCGTCGACGGTGGCGCCGGCACCGACCTCGACCTCGTCGCCGAGATGGACGACGGGCTGCTGCTCACCTGCATGTGGTACATCCGCGACGTCGACCCGCAGACGATGCTGCTCACCGGGCTGACCCGCGACGGCGTCTACCGCGTCGAGGGCGGCGAGATCACCGGCGCGGTGAACAACTTCCGCTACAACGAGAGCCCGATCGACCTGCTCCGCCGGTTCACCCACGCCGGCGAGACGGTGAAGAGCTTCTCCCGGGAGTGGGGCGAGGACGACTTCTCCCGCACCGCCACCCCCGCCCTGCGCATCCCCGACTTCAACATGAGCAGCGTCAGCCAGGCCCTCTGAGACCCTGCCGAGCGGGGGTTTCGTGTACGCCGAGAAGGGCCGAGCGGGGGTTTCGTGTACGCCGACGCCGAGCGGGGTCCGAGCCGGGGGATCTGTGCACACGAGGGGTCCTCGCGCCGTACATCGATCCCCCGCTCAGCGGTCTGGCGCGTACACCGATCCCCCGCTCGGCGGTCTGAGGCGTGCACCGATGCCCCGGTCGGCAGTACGAATGTCACCGCGGGGTCGGCACGCATCTCACTACGTCACGGAGCGCGCTGTTCCTAGCGTTGCTGTCATGACGCAGACACAGATCACCACGACTCCCGACACCTGCACCGGCCACCGCGGCAGCGACCGCACGCTGGCCCTGCTCACGACCGGCATCGCCGGTCTCGCCTACCTCGGCTGGCGCGTCGGAGGCGTCCACATGACCGTGCGGGCCGGCGACGGCACCTTCGAGGTCGGACTGGTCAGCGTGCTGGTCACCACGGCCGTGGTGTCGGTGGCCGGACTCGGGCTGCTGCGGTTCCTCGAGCGCCGCGACGCACGCGGCCTCCAGGCGTGGACGGCGCTCGCCTGCTTCGTGTTGGTCGCCTCGCTCCTCGGGCCGCTCGGCGCGACCGACCTGTCCTCGGGTCTCGCGCTGGTCAGCCTCCACCTCGTCGTCGGCTCGGCTCTGGTCGTGGGAGCAAGGCGCAGGCGCCTGTGCGGCGTAGCGTGAGCGCCGTGTGGAGGGCGGCTGGGCGACCGTGGCAGCGCAACGTCTCGGTCCTGGTCTGGACGCCACTCCTGCTGCTCGGCCCGCTGCTGACCCTGGGCACCGGCTGGCACGTCGCCTTCCACCTCGCGCTGGTCGTGGTGATCGCGGGCTGTGCGGTCGTCATCGGCATGACCGCGACCGCGGACGGCCGGGACCTGCGCACCTACCTCGCGTTCACCACCCTGGTCGCCGCGTGCTTCGCCGGGGCCACCGACGGCAACGCGCAGTGGCTGCCCACGTGGATCCTGGTCGCCAACGCGACACCAGTCGTCCTCCGCGGCAGGTGGCTCGCACTGGCCGGCGCCACCGTGGTCGGGGTGTCGGCCTGGGCCGCGTGGCGGGTCCACCCGCACGAGTGGTCGCGCGTGTGGACCGAGGCGTTCGTGGTGCTGCTGACGCTGCTGGCCAGCACCGCGTTCACCCGCCTGCTCGAGACCGTCGCCGAGCTCCGCCGCACCCGCGCCGAGCTGGCCCGGGTCGCCGTGGCCGAGGAGCGGGAACGGTTCTCCCGCGACCTGCACGACCTGCTCGGGCACACGCTGTCGGTGATGGTGGTCAAGGCCCAGGCCGTACGGCGCCTGGCGGCCACCGACCCCGTCGCCGCCGCCGAGCACGCCGCCGACATCGAGCGGGTCGGTCGCACGGCGCTGCTCGACGTACGGCAGGCCGTCGACGCGATGCGCGCCCCCAGCCTGCCCGAGGAGCTGGCCGGCGCCCGCGACGCGCTCGAGGCGGCCGGCATCCGCGCCACGATCGACGCCGGCCCCACCGACCTCCCCGAGGACGCCGGCGCCGTGCTCGCCTGGGCGCTGCGCGAGGCCGTCACCAACGTGCTGCGGCACTCGGGTGCGAGTGCCTGCTCCATCGCTGTCACCGAGGCCGACGGGCAGCTCCGACTGGTCGTCACCGACGACGGCGTCGGCGCCCCCACGCCACCCTCGCCGGCCGCAGTCGTGCGCGCCGGTGGGCTCGACGGCCTCCGCGACCGCGTACGTGCGGCGGACGGATTCGTCGAGAGCGGGTCCACCGACGGAGGCTTCCGTCTCGTGGCCAGCGTTCCCCTGCGGCTGGGGGCACGTTCGTGATCCGCATCCTGCTCGCCGAGGACCAGGCGATGATGCGCGGCGCCCTGTCGGTGCTGCTCGGGCTCGAGCCCGATCTCGAGGTGGTGGCCGAGGTGGCCGACGGTGCCGACATCGTGCCCACCGCGCTGCGCGAGCGACCGGACGTCGCGCTGCTCGACATCGAGATGCCGCACGTCTCGGGCCTCGACGCGGCCGAGGAGCTGTCCCGCTCGCTGCCCGACGTGCCGCGTGGTCATCGTGACCACCTTCGGCCGGCCCGGCTACCTGCAACGCGCGATGGCCGCCGGGGTCAGGGGATTCCTGGTCAAGGACCAGCCCGCGGAAGGGCTGGCCGACTCGATCCGCCGGGTCGCGTCGGGCGCCACGGTGGTCGACCCCGAGCTCGCCGGGTCTGCCCTGCGATCTGCCGCCAACCCCCTGACCACGCGGGAGCGCGACGTGCTCGCCGCCGCCGAGGACGGCTCCACCGTCGCGGACATCGCCGGACGCCTGTTCCTCAGCGAGAGCACCGTGCGCAACTACCTCTCGGCCGCCATCGGCAAGACCGGCACGCGCAACAAGACGGAAGCGGCGCTGGTCGCCCGCGACCACGGCTGGCTCTGAGCCCGCGCGGTCGAAGGTCAGGCAGTGGCCAGCATGACCCGGCCCTCGGGCGCCTCGGCCGAGCCCTTGACGAGGTGCGTCACGGAGCCGAAGCCTGCCGCGACCGCCAGCCTGGTCACGTCGTCGTCCGCGTCGTAGAGCCGATGCCCTGCGGCGGGAAAACGCCGCTGAGCCATCGCCGGCATGTTCTCCCTGAGCTGGTAGCCCAGCGCGAGAAGACCCCCGGGCCGCAGAAAACCCCGGATCTGCGCCATCTCGGCCGCAGGATCCTGCCAGAAGTAGAGAACGTGGTTGGCCATCACGATGTCCGCAGGTGCACTGGCGCTCAGCGCCGACACGCCTCCCTCGAGGAGCGTCAACCGACCGGCGGTCACGGCCGCCTGGTTGCGCTTCCTGGACTGCGACAGCATCACCGAGGACAGGTCGACGCCCCAGACCTGCGCCTCCGGGAATTGCGCGAGCAGCGCCTCCAGGCCCACCCCGGGTCCAGGACCGAGCTCGGCGACGCGCCTGACCACATCGTCGTGGTGGGCCGTCGCCTGCTCCACCACCCATCTGCTGAGCTTCGCGTTGCCGCGGGCCATGCCACGCCCGACGAGCGCACCCAGTAGCCCGGAGGGACGACCGAGCTGTTGCGCAATACCCACCCCCGCATTATGCGGGTCGGGCGCCACGACACTAGGCGCCGTCGGGATACGGCTCGCGGGTGTAGACGAACGTCGCGCACTCGAGGTGGTCGATCGACCCGTCGTCACGCCGTACGACGTGCAGGGTCTCGCCGGCGTGGTAGCCCGCAGTGCCGACGATGCGGTCGTCCCGGAAGGTGAAGGTCTCGGCGATCGTCGAGTCGGACAGGTCGCGCCACTCCAGCAGGTCGTTGGTCCAGCGCACCTCGTAGGCGGAGTTGCCCCAGTGCCAGTAGCCGAGCAGCTCACGCGCCCACTCCGGCACCTCGACGGTGGGGACCCAGGGCCCGACCGGGCCCGGCGTGCGGCTGCCCAGCAGTGCGAGCGCGAGCTCGTCGCCGTTGAAGCCCGTGGTGCCGTTGGTCAGCGCCACCACGCCGGCACGGCTGAGCGGGTCGACGAACAGCGTCGCCTGGAAGCCGGGCATCGAGCCCGTGTGACCGGCGAGCATGCCGCCGGACCACGGCACCAGGCGCAGCCCCAGGCCGTAGTCGGGCGCCGGGTCGACCGCGCGGCGCATCTCCACCAGCGTCCCGGCAGCCAGCACGTCGGGCTGGCCGCCGGCGATGAAGGCGGCGTAGCGCGCGAGGTCCTCGATGGTGCTCCACAGCTGGCCGGCCGGCGCCATCGCGCCGGTGTCGTGGGCAGGTTCGCGGGTGAGCGTGCCGGCCAGGTGGTGGACGCTGAAGCCCTGCTCGTGCGGCTCCTCCGGGAGGTACGACGTGCGGCGCATCCCCAACGGGTCGAGGATCCGCGACTGCACCAGCGTCATCCACGGCTCACCGCGCAGACGCGAGACCGCCTCGCCCAGGAGCGCGAAGCCGAGGTTGCTGTAGTGGTAGCGCTCCATCGGCGCGAACACCCGCGCCCGAGCCGTCGTTGGCGGCCAGCAGCTGTTCGACGGGCACGCCCGGCGAGCGCTCCCACCACGGCCCGACCGGCTCGCTCTGCATCCCCGACACGTGCGCCAGCAGCGAGCGGATCGTCGCGTCGCCGTACCCGGCCTCGGGCACGTGCTCGGCGATCGCGTCGTCGAGGTCGAGCAGTCCGTCGTCGCGGCACTGCAGGACGAGCACCGCCGTGAGCGTCTTGGTGATCGAGCCGATCCGGAACTGCGTGTCGGTGGTCGTCGGCGCGCCGGCGTACCCCCACCAGGACAGGGCTCCCTCGTCGAGCACGCCCGCGACGAGCGTGGGCAGCCTGCGGTCCGCCTGGTAGCGGTCGAGGACCGCCTGGTGGTGCTCCGCCTTCACTCGAACGCTTCGATGGGCGGGCAGGCGCAGAACAGGTTGCGGTCGCCGTAGGCCTGGTCGATCCGGCCGACCGGCGGCCAGTACTTGTCGGGGTCGAACCCGGTCGGGAAGACCGCGGTCTCCAGGTCGTAGCCGAGGTCCTTGGTCAGCGACTCGGACGGTGTGCGGAGCACCGCGCAGTGGCGACTTCTCGGCGTCCCACTCCCCCGTCGCGACCTTCTCGATCTCGGCACGGATCGCGATCATCGCCTCGCAGAACCGGTCGATCTCGATCAGGTCCTCGCTCTCGGTCGGCTCGACCATCAACGTGCCCGCGACCGGGAACGACATCGTCGGCGCGTGGAAGCCGTAGTCGACCAGCCGCTTGGCGACGTCCTCGACGCTGACGCCGCTGGACTTGGTCAGCCCGCGCAGGTCGAGGATGCACTCGTGCGCGACGCGGTCGTTGTGCCCGCGGTAGAGCACCGGGTAGTGCTCCTGCAGCCGCTCCGCGACGTAGTTCGCAGCGAGCACGGCGACCGCCGTGGCGTGGGTGAGTCCCTCGGCGCCCATCATCCGCACGTACGCCCACGAGATCGGCAGGATGCCCGCCGAGCCGTACGGCGCCGCGCTGATCGGCCCGATGCCCGTGCGCCTGTCGGTGTCGGGGTGGGCCGGGTGCGTCGGGAGGTACGGCGCCAGGTGTGCGCGCACGCCGACCGGGCCGACCCCGGGGCCGCCACCGCCGTGCGGGATGCAGAAGGTCTTGTGCAGGTTCAGGTGCGACACGTCGCCGCCGAACTCACCGGGCTTCGCGTAGCCGAGGAGCGCGTTCAGGTTCGCCCCGTCGACGTACACCTGGCCCCCGTGGTCGTGCACCACCTGGCACAGCTCGGAGATGGTGTCCTCGTAGGCGCCGTGGGTCGAGGGGTAGGTGACCATGATCGCGGCGAGGTCGTCGCTGTGCTCCTCGCACAGGCGACGCAGGTCGTCGAGGTCGACCGAGCCGTCGTCGAGGGACTTCACCACGACGACCTTCATCCCGGCCATCACCGCGGACGCCGCGTTGGTGCCGTGGGCCGACGACGGGATCAGGCAGACACGACGCTCGAGGTCGCCGTTGGCCTTGTGGAAGGCGCGGATCGCCATCAGGCCGGCGAGCTCGCCCTGCGAGCCGGCGTTGGGCTGGATGGAGACCCGGTCGTACCCGGTGGCGGCGGCCAGCCAGGACTCCAGCTCGTCGATCAGGGCCTGGTAGCCCTGTGCGTCCTCGGCCGGCGCGAACGGGTGCAGGTCGGCGAACCCGGGCAGGCTCACCGGCTCCATCTCCGTGGTGGCGTTGAGCTTCATCGTGCACGAGCCGAGCGGGATCATCCCGCGGTCGAGCGCGTAGTCCCGCGCCGAGAGCTTGCGCAGGTAGCGCAGCATCGCGGTCTCGGAGCGGTAGGTGTTGAACACCGCGTGGGTCATGAACTCGGTCTCACGGGCGAGGTCGACCGGGATGGCATGACTGGGGTCGTGAGTCACCGGTGGTCGAGCTCTGTCGAGACCCCGAATGCCCCCAGGACCGCATCGAGCACGGCGGTGTCGGTCACCTCGGAGGTGCTCAGCCCGACCTGGTCGTCGTCGACGTGGCGCACGTGCACCCCGGCCTCGCGGGCGGCGGCCACCACCTCGGCGGCACGACCTGGCACGCGCGCCAGCACGGTGTCGAAGAACGCGTCGTGGACCACCTCGACGCCGCCCTCGCGCAGCGCGTCGGCGAGGGCGACGGCCTGCAGGTGCGTCGCCCGGGCGATGGCCTCGAGGCCGTCGGGCCCGTGGTGGACGGCGTACATCGAGGCCACCACCGCGAGGAGCACCTGCGCGGTGCAGATGTTGGAGGTCGCCCGGTCACGGCGGATGTGCTGCTCGCGGGTCTGCAGCGAGAGCCGGTACGCCGGCCGGCCGGCCGAGTCGACGGACACCCCGACGAGTCGACCCGGGAGGTGGCGTTCGAGACCGGCCCGCACCGCCATGAACCCGGCATGCGGACCGCCGTAGAACAGCGGCACGCCGAAGCGCTGGCTGGAGCCGACCGCGACGTCCGCCCCGAGCTCACCGGGCGACTCGAGCAGGGTCAGGGCGAGCAGGTCGGCGGCGACCACGGCCAGGCCACCGCGCTCGTGCACCTCGTCGATCACCGCGCGGGGGTCGAGGATCCGGCCGGAAGCCCCGGGGTACTGCACGAGCGCGCCGCAGAGGTCACCGTCGGGCAGCCCGTCGGCGAGGTCGGCCACGACCACCTCGATGCCCATCGCGTCGGCGCGGGTGCGGACCACCTCGATCGTCTGCGGCAACGCGTCGGCGTCGAGCACGAACGGGCCGGCCGCCTTCGGGTTGACCCGGCGTACCAACGTCATCGCCTCGGCCGCGGCGGTGCCCTCGTCGAGCAGGGACGCGTTGGCGGTGGTCAGCCCGGTGAGGTCGGCGACCATGGTCTGGAAGTTGAGCAGCGCCTCGAGGCGGCCCTGGCTGATCTCCGGCTGGTACGGCGTGTAGGCGGTGTACCAGGAGGGGTCCTCCAGCACGTTGCGCCGGATCACCGGCGGCGTGACCGTGCCGTGGTAGCCGAGCCCGATCATCGGCACGAGCGGGTTGTTCTGCGCCGCGAGCTCGCGCAGCCGCGCCGCCGTCGCACTCTCGGTGGCGGCCTCGGGCAGGTCCAGGACGTCGCTGCGGATGCGGCCGGGCACGGCGTCGTCCATCAGCGCCTCGAGGCTGCTGAGGCCGAGCGCCTTGAGCATCTCGGTGACCTGCGGCTCGTCGGGCCCGACGTGGCGCTCGACGAACGGGCGCGCGGCCGTGAGGTCGGCCAGGCGGGGTCCGGTGCTGGTGGGCTCTGACCCGGGCGGTGCTGACAAGGGAACTCCATGGTCGTGAGGCGGCTCTGGTGGTGGTGAGCGCCTCCCCTCAGTCGGAACCGGAGTTCCTCCTGAGTGCCAGCCTGCGTGGTCCGGAAGCCTGAGAGGTTAGTGGGAGGTGTTGCCCCGTCGGCGCCCCGGAGGTCGTCCGAGGACTCTCCCACGCAGGGTTTGTCAGCCCCTCAAAAGTACCAGCCCGGTAGCTGGGGCTCAGCCGGTGGCGCGGGCCTTGCGGCGCTGGGCCAGCTCGTCGGCGGAGTGCTCGGTGGCCTCCTCGACGGTGGCGGTGCGCTCGGAGGGGAGGTCGGCCAGCGACCCCTCGATCTCCCGCCAGACGCCGCCGATGGCGATGCCGAAGACACCCTGACCGCCCTGGAGGAGGTCGATGACCTCGTCGTTGCTGGTGCACTCGTAGACCGTGGCGCCGTCGCTCATCAGGGTGACGCGGGTCAGGTCGTCGGTGCCGCGGGCACGCAGGTGGGCCACGGCGGTGCGGATCTGCTGCAGCGAGATGCCGGCGTCGAGCAGCCGCTTGATCACCTTGAGCAGCAGGATGTCGCGGAAGCTGTAGAGCCGCTGCGTGCCGGACCCGGTGGCACCGCGCACGGTGGGCTCCACGAGACCGGTGCGGGCCCAGTAGTCGAGCTGCCGGTAGGTGATGCCCGCCGCGTTGCACGCCGTCGGACCGCGGTAGCCGAGGTCGTCGGAGAGCGTGGAGACGTCGTCGTTGAAGAGCAGTCCCTGCTCGTCGGCATCGAGCGCCGCGTCGAGGGCGGCCTGCTCGGCCTGTGGGTCGCGGCCGGCCGTGCTGTTGGCACCGCCGCCGTCGCCTGCGCTGCTGCTCACTGCTACCTCCGGGGTCTCGATCGCTTGAGCGTAACCCCGGGGAAGGGCGATCGGGGTTCTCTTGCCGGAGAAATCCCAGTCGTGGAGTTACAGCGAAGACAGACCTGAACGTAAACCCCGGCTTGAGGGTTGGTCAAAGACATGCGCGGCGTGTCGGCAAACCTTCAAGTTCAACTTGAGGTTCAGGCCTGACCCGGATCCTCCGCGGGACCCTGGCCCTCGTCGAAGTCGTCGGGCGTGACGTGGTCGAGGAACTCGCGGAACTTCTCGACCTCGTCCTCCTGCTCGTCCGGTACGACGATCCCGGCGCTGTCGAGCAGCTCCTCGGCACACACGATCCGCGAGCCGGTGCGCAGTGCCAGGGCGATCGAGTCCGAGGGACGCGCGCTCACCTCGACGCCCGAGGTGAGCACCAGCTGGGCGTAGAAGATGTCGTCCTTCATCTCGGTGATCCGGATCTCGGAGACCTCGTTGCCGGTCGCCTCGAGGACGTCGCGGAGCAGGTCGTGGGTCAGCGGCCTCGGCGGCACCACGCCCTGCTGGGCGAAGGCGATCGCGGTCGCCTCGACGGCGCCGATCCAGATCGGCAGGTAGCGCTCCCCCATGGCCTCGCGCAGGAGCACGATCGGCTGGTTCGACGGCATCTCCACCCGGACTCCGACGACCTCGACCTCGCGCATGTCGCGAGCCTACTCGCCGTACCTTCCTGCGACGGCGTCCGCGAGGTCGCTCACCGAAGTCCGCATCCGCTCGGGCGGCTCGATCGGCTCGTCGAGCTGGAGACCCATGAACGTGGCCTCGATCAGGCGGGCCGCGCGCGGGGCCTGCGCTCGGGTCCATCCCGGAGGCGACGAGGTGATCGGCGAGTGCGGAGAGCCAGATGTCGTTGGCCTCGCTCATCAGCGACGCGAACGGCTCCTCGCCCAGCACGCCGAGCGCGCACGCCTCCACGTAGAGCCGTTGGCACCGCGCCAGCTCGGGCGTGCTGCAGGCGCGCCAGAGGTCGAGCACGGACCGGCGAAGGTCGGCGCTCGGCGCGAGCTCGCGAATGGCGCTGACCGAGCGCTGGTTGGAGACCGCGAGCACCGTGACGACCAGGTCGTCCTTGCTCGCGAAGTGGTACAGCAGCATCCGGTCGCTGGTGCCCAGGGCGGCCGCCAGGGGACGCAGGCTGAGCCCGATCAGGCCGTGCTCGAGCACGTAGTCGGTGGCTCCCTGCGCGAGCTCCTCGCGGCGCTCCCCCATGCCTGCTCCTGGTTCGTCGACGGCATGTAGCGAGTGCTACAGTAGCGCGTAGCACTCGCTACGTCACGGTGCAATCGTCTTGGGGAGAGGAAGGGTGCGTCATGGGTCTCGCGCTGGGGTTGCTCCTCGTCGCCATCACCACCGAGGTGGCCGCGACCGCCGCCCTGCCCCGCGCCGACGGCTTCCACGACCCGCTGTGGACGACCGTGGTGCTCGTCGGGTACGCCGTCTCGATCTGGCTGCTGGCGATCATCGTGCGCCACATCCCGGTCTCGGTGACCTACGCGACCTGGGCCGGCGTCGGCACCGCCGCCATCGCCGTGGTCGGCGTCGTCGCCCTCGGCGACCACATGGACTGGATCAAGGCGGGCGCCATCGCCCTGATCGTGGTCGGCGTCGTCGTGCTCAACCTGCACGGCGCGCACTGAGTCCGCAGATTCACCTGTTATCAGGTGAATCCGTCACTTCGTGAGCGATGCAACGCTCACACAGCGTTGGTTTCACCGCTTAACAGGTGAAACCAACGCTCAGCGCAGCGAGCGCAGGCCCGACTTCACCAGGGCGGCGTGCATCCGGACCGAGAGGACGGCGAGCTCGTCCATCGTCTGCGCGGCGCGACCCTCGGCGCCGTCCTCGCGGCTGCGACGGATCGGCGTGAGCACCTGCTCGACCAGGCCGACCTCGCGGTCGGCAGAGGTCTTGAAGGCACGCAGGTGGCGCGGCTCGAGGCCGAAGGCGGAGAGCTCGCCGGCCACCTTGGCGATGACGAGCGCGTCGGCGTCGTAGTGCTTGGAGCCCTGGCGAGGGCGGACGAGACCGTAGTTCTCGAGCTGCTCGAGGAGCTCCTCGGTGATCTCGGCGGTCTTGACGAGCTCGCGCCGGGAGATGCGTACGTCGGAGGAGCTGGACAGGATCGACTCGACCCCGGGTGCGGGGTTGGTGAGCAGGCCCGCCGGGATGCTCGGCGACCCGCTCGTCGTCGGGGGCTCGAGACCGCGCTCGAGGGCGTCGAGGTGCTCCTTGATGACGCGCAGCGGCAGGTAGTGCTCACGCTGCGCGCGGATGATGTAGCGCAGCTTCTCCATGTCCTCGACGGAGTACTTGCGGTAGCCGGACGGCGTCCGCTCCGGCTCGACCAGGCCCTCGTTCTCGAGGTGCCGGATCTTCGACTCCTTGATGTCGACGTCCGGGAACTCCGCCTTGAGGTCGGCCACGGCCTGCCCGATCGTGATCCGGCCGATCTTCTGGCCCGTCCTGGCCGCCTGAGTCACCGGTCAGCTGCCCTTCGCGTCGCTGGCGAAGAAGATCAGGCGGAACTTGCCGATGCGCACCTCGTCGCCGTTCTGCAGCTCCGCGTCGTCGACCCGGTCGCCGTTGACGTAGGTGCCGTTGAGGCTGCCGACGTCGTGCACCCGGAAGCTGGCGTCGTGCCGGCGGAACTCGACGTGACGCCGCGAGACGGTGATGTCGTCGAGGAAGATGTCGCTCTCGGGATGGCGGCCCACCGTCGACAGGTCGGTGTCGAGCAGGTAGCGGCTGCCCGCCCCGGGGCCACGCTGCACCACCAGCAGGGCGCTGCCCGCGGGGAGCGCGTCGACGGCTGCGGCGTCGGCGGGGGCCAGCGAGGCCCGCTCGTCGGCGTCCGCGGCGGCCTGGCCGCCGAAGGTGATGGTGGCGGTGGTGTCCGTGGGTGTCCCCTCGGCCGGGGACGCCAGCGGCGAACCGCACTGCGAGCAGAACTTCGCGTTGTCAGCGTTCTGGCTCCCGCACTGCGAGCAGTAGGGCATGTCGTCGATCCCGTCAGTCGTCGTCACCCAACCTTGAACCGGCGGTGAAGGTTCAGGGTTCTGGGCGCCCAACCTATCAGCGGCTCCCCACCGTCGTGGTGACCCTCGGGTGTCGTCGGTGAGTCACTCGAGATGACGGTCCGGGAGGGCAGGTCAGGAGGGTGGGTCGGGTCAGCTCTCGGTGGTCGTCTTGTACGTCGCCGCGTCCATCAGGTCGGCCCCGCCGCTGTTGTCCGCGACGACCTCGAAGAGCCATCCCTCGCCGTACGGGTCGCTGTTGACCAGCTCGGGGGTCGCGTCGAGCGCCTCGTTGCGGGCGACGATCTCGCCGCCCACCGGGGCGTAGACCTCGCTGACCGACTTGGTCGACTCGAGCTCGCCGACCACGGCGCCGGCCGTGACCTTCTCGCCCACCTCCGGGAGCTGGACGAAGACGATGTCGCCGAGCGCGTCCTGCGCGAAGTCGGTGATCCCGACCCGCACCGAGCCCGCCGCCTGACCGGGCTCGCGGAGCCACTCGTGCTCGGCGGTGTACCTCAGGTCCTCGGGAAACACGCTTCTCCTACTCGTTGCCGGATCACGGCAGGTTACTGCTCAGGGACCGGTGAGGCCCACCGGGGCCGGGTCGGGGGCCGGGTCACGGTGATCGCCACCTGCTTCGGCTTGGCCACCTGGACCGACCCCCCGTCGAGCTCGACGTCGTCGGTGAAGCCTCCCTGGAAGCTCAGTGCCCCGGCGAGGGTGTCGGCATTCCCGATGGCGTCGATGACGTACGGCGGCTTGAGCAGCGTGCCGTCGACACGGACACCCTGCGGGTCGTCCTCGAAGGAGGTCTGGGCGACCACCCGGACCTTGTCGTTGATCTCCATCGCCTCGACGCCGGCGTTGCGCAGCTCCTCGATGCCGTCGAGCAGGTGGGTCAGGCTGAACCCGCCCTTCGGGTCCTGGACGGTGACGCGGATGCCGGGCCCGGTGGCGGGGACGGTGCCGGCGAGCACCCCGAGCGTGGAGAGCTCGCGCTGGGCCTGCTTGAGCGCTGCGGCGCGGCGCTGGGTGCGGCTGCTCAGCTGGTCGCGGGTCTGCTGCAGGTCGTCGATGTCGCGCTCGGACTTGCGGCTGGCCGACTGCAACCCGTCGAGCGCCTGGATCAGCTGGTCCTGGCGGAGCCCGGCGTACGCGTCGCCCCGGTCGCTGATGCGCGCCTGGGTCACGGCCGCGAACGCCAGGAGCCCCACGAGCACGGCCACCACGGCCTGGCCGCGGGAGGGCCGCAGCAGCGAGTGCCGCAGGCGGTCGCGGCCGCTGGGCGGCCACTCGGAGGCCATGGGAGGGGGAGGTCGCTCATGCGTGGAAGAGGTGGCGACGGATCGCGGCCACGTTGGAGAAGATCCGGATGCCGAGGACCACGACCACGCCGGTGGAGAGCTGGGCGCCGACCCCGAGCTTGTCGCCGAGGAACACGATCAGGCCCGCGACCAGCACGTTGCTGATGAAGGAGACCACGAAGACCTTGTCGTCGAAGATCCCGTCGAGGAAGGCCCGGAACGCCCCGAACACGGCGTCGAGGGCGGCCACGACCGCGATCGGCAGGTAGGCCTCGAGACCCAGCGGGACGTCGGGCTTGAGCACGATCCCGAGCACGACCCCGATGATCAGGCCGATGATGGCGATCATGTCGGGGTCCCCGCGGAGTCGTGGTCCCCGCGAGCGCAGCGAGCACCTCTCGCGACTCCGTGGGGTGAGGTCATTTCGGGGCTCCTCCCGCGGTGGGGCTGGTGGCGTAGCGCAGCGAGACCGCGGCCGCGGGGAGCCGCTGGCTGTTGACCGGCGTGATGTCGAGCCGGAGCCCCACGTCTCGCTGCAGGTCCAACCATGCCTGACCGCTCGCGGTTTCTGCGAAACGCGCGGGCAGCGTGTCCTTGTTGCCGATCACCGTGACGACGTACGGCGGGCTGAGCGAGCGGGCGTTGACCGTGATGGCTCCCCCGGCCGTCCGGATCGTGCTCAGGTTGGTGAGTCGCTGGCCGTTGATCGCGATGGCCTCGGCGCCGGCCTCCCAGAACCCGTTGACCAGCTTCTGCAGGTCGGTGTCGAGCACCTGGTTGCGCGCGGAGCGGGCCCCCGGCGCATCGTTCGCCACGACCCGCACCCCCGGCCCGGTGACCGCGCTCGACCCGGTGAGGGCGCCGTACCGGCGCAGCTGGTCGAGGACCCCCTGGGCGGTGCGGTCGCTGGTGAGCTGCTGGGTCTGGAGGCGTGCGGCGTCACGGCGCAGGCTCGCCACCCGGGACTGGTCGCTGTCGAGCTGGGTGCGGGCGTCCAGCACCTGCCGGGCCAGGTCGCGGCGTTCGCGCTCGTCGCTGACGGCGTTGCGGGAGGTCTGTGCGGCCGCGGTGACCACCAGCACGGCGAAGAGAGCCAGCACCAGCCCGCCGAACAGCCCGATGCGCCGGGGGTCGGGCCGTCCCCGCCGGTCGTCCTGCTCCTGGGCCTCCTTGCGGGCCGAGACGAAGGCGTAGTCCTCGTCCATCGCGTGCGAGCTGAGGTACTCCAGCAGCCCGGCGTCGGCCGAGGTCGGGCGTTCCCGCAGCGGGTCGAGGCGCTTGTCGACGGGCACGTCAGCGATCCGTGAGGGTGCCGTCCGGGAGCCGCGGCGCCCGACGCTCGGTGTTGGCCATCAGGGTGCGCACCTGCCAGGCGTAGAGGAGCCCGGCCCACCAGTACAGGCCGATCCCCCAGATCGCGAACGCCCAGCCGAAGGTCTTCGCCAGCGTCGCGACGGTGCCGTCGCTGTCGCCGAGGAACAGCAGCGGGAAGGCGTAGAGCAGGGCCGCGGTGGCGGTCTTGCCGAGGTAGTGCACGGGCAGCGCGGAGTAGCCGCGGGTGCGCAGGAAGGGCACCAGGATCCACAGGAAGGCGTCGCGCAGGGGCAGGATCACGGCCACCCACCACGGGATGATGTCGCGGTACAGCAGCCCGACGACGGCGGCGAGGATGTACATCCGGTCGGCGACCGGGTCGAGGATCTCGCCGAGCTTGGACATCTGGTTGAGGCGGCGGGCCAGGTAGCCGTCCAGCCAGTCGGAGAACCCGGAGATCATCAGGACGACCAGGGCCCAGACGTCGGCCTCGGGCCCGATCACGAGCCACAGGAACAGCGGCACACCGGCCAGCCGCACCAGGCTGATGATGTTCGGGAGCGTCCACACCGCAGAGGTGCGCGCCCCGCTGGGCTGCCGGGCCACCGATGTGCCTCCTGACGAGTTGTCGGAGGTCACCCTAACGGCGGTGCTACCGCCTGGTGGTCAGCCCACGCGTAGCTCAGCTGAGGCAGCAACCGCAGCGCGGGCAGTGACGGCGCTCGGTGGTGCCGATCTCTTGCCCACAACCGCACACGATCAGGGTGGTCACCCCGGAACCGCTAGCGGCGCTCCGCCCGTACAAGGCGGCTTCTGTCGCAATCATGGAAACTCCTTCGTCCTGCTTCCATGAGACGCCTTGCCCTATTTGTTCTGACGCGGGAAACGCCGAAATAGTCTGAATTGACTATGGATTTTGACTCGTACTAGTCATAGGGAAGTTTGGGTGGGTTAGCCCAGTACGTCGGTTTTGCGCGCTACAGCCGTGCACCGGCGTGGCCGGCCAGGCACACCCAGCGGCCCTCGCGGCGGATCCACACCTGCGTCATCGGCATCCGGTACTCCCGCGGACCGTGACCCCCGTCGATGATGTCGACGACGGTGCAGCGCAGCACGGCGGTCTGCTCGTGCGCGACCACCCGGATGTCGGTGAGCTCCTGCTCGGACCACCCGTTGGCGGTCTCGACGGTGGAGGCGATGTAGGAGTCGCGGTCGTAGCGCTCGCCGGCGTGCGAGACCCAGCGGAAGTCGGAGTGCAGCAGGTCTCGCAGGCGTGCGGCATCACCTTCGGCCAAGGCCTTGGCGCGCGCCTCAGCGGCACGGATCACCTCGGTGGTGGTGTCCATCTACTCGCTTCCGGTTGGGCCACTGGTCGCCGAGCGGCCCGTCACCCCGAAGGACGGACCCGAGGACAGGATGCCGCACCCGCGGTCGGTCGTCACATGATTCCGCTGGCCGAGACCTGGCGAGTCGCTTCCGTCAGCCGGAAGGCCAGCCCGTGTACCCCTCCGCGAGGTACGTCGACCCGGCGATCGAGCCGGTCAGGGTGGAGAGCTCACCGATCTGGCGCCGTACGTCGAACGGGCTGGTGTCGGGCAGGCGGTGCAGCATCGTGGTCATCCAGTAGGAGAAGTGCTGGGCCTTCCAGACCCGGCCCAGCGCCCGGGCGGCGTAGTCGTCGAGCGGCGCGTCGTCCTTCTGCGTGATCGCCCGCTCGAGCTCCTCGGCGAGCACCTTCACGTCGGCCAGCGCGAGGTTGAGGCCCTTGGCCCCGGTCGGCGGGACGGTGTGCGCCGCGTCGCCGGCCAGCAGCAGGTGCCCGTGGCGCATCGGCTCCTGGACGAAGCTGCGGAACGGCAGCACCGTCCTGGACGTGATCGGCCCCTCCTTCAGCACCGCGCCGTTGGCACCCACCCGGGCCTGGAGCTCCTCCCAGATCCGGGCGTCGGACCAGTCGTCGACGTCCTCGTCGGGGTCGCACTGGAAGTACATCCGCTGGAGGGTCTCGGTGCGCTGGCTGATCAGCGCGAAGCCGCGGTCGCTGTGGTTGTAGATGAGCTCCGGCGCACTGGGCGGGCGCCTCGCACAGGATGCCGAACCAGGCGTACGGGTACTCCCGCGAGAACTGGCGCCGGCTCGACTCGGGGAAGGCGTGCCGGCAGGTGCTCCGCGAGCCGTCGGCCCCGACCAGGATGTCGCAGCGGACCTCCTGCGCACGCCCCTCGGCATCGGTGAACGTCATCGCCGGGCTGTCGGACTCGATGTCGTGGACGGCGACGTCGCGCACTCCGAACCGGACGTCACCACCGTCCCTCTCGCGTGCGTCGGCCAGGTCGACGAACACGTCGGTCTGGGGGTAGAGCTGCACGGCCGCGCCGACGAGGTCCGCGAAGTCGATCCGGTGCAGCTCGCCGCCGAAGCCCAGCTCGATCCCCTCGTGCCGGTAGCCGTCGCGCAGCACCCGGTCGGAGACCCCGCTCTCGACCAGGAGGCGGACGCTGTCCTGCTCGAGGATGCCGGCGCGGTGGGTCTCCTCGATCTCGCGCCGGGTGCGGTTGTCGACGACGACGGTCTCGATGCCGGCGATGCCGAGCAGGTGGGCGAGCATCAGGCCGGCCGGCCCCCCGCCGACGATCCCCACCGTCGTCCGTGTCGTCTCAGGCATGGTCGTCCTCTCCCGCTCCGGCACGCTCGAGTGCGCGCCCGATGCTGCGTGCGGTCACCTGCATCGCGGTCACCAGCTTGTTGCGGTCACGTCGCAGGCTCGGCACCACGATGCCGACGCTGGCCACCACCTCGCCACCCGCCCGGATCGGCACCCCCACCGAGCACGCGCCGAGGCTCATCTCCTCCACCGTGGTGGCGTGGTCGTCGCGCAGCACCCGGGCCAGCTGTCGGCGCAGGGTGCCCGGCTGGACGATCGTGTACGGCGTGACGCGGGTCAGGTGGGCCAGCACCTCGGCCTGGACGGCCGGCGGCGCGTGGGCGAGCAGCACCTTGCCGACGCCGGTGGCGTGCAGCGGCAGGCGCGAGCCGATGTCGCTGACCACCGGCACGGAGGCGTTCCCCGCGAGCCGGTCGAGGTAGAGCACCTCGGTCCCCTCGCGCACGGCCAGGTGGACGGTGGCCAGCGTCGCGCCGTACAGGTCGTGCAGGTACGGCGAGGCGACCTGGCGCAGCCCGGTCTGCGCCGGCGCGAGCAGCCCGACGTCCCACAGGCGCCTGCCGACGACGTACTCCCCCGCCTCGGTGCGGGTCAGCGCACCCCACTCGACGAGCTCGGCCACCAGGCGGTGCGCGGTCGGGACCGGTAGCGCCGCCCGTGCGGCGAGCTCGGTGAGGGACAGTCGACGGTGCTGCTCGTCGAAGGCACCCACCAGCCCGAGGGCACGGCTGGTGACCGTTGCCCCGGGACGTGAGACATGGCCAGCCACGACCGTCATCCTTCCACTGGTCAGAAGTCGTCGTGGGCGATGACTTCCACTCAACGGAAGCCGGGCCCGGTCCGCTCCCCTGCCACGCCGTACCGTTTCTCACGTGACCCAAGCCAGCTCCGACTCCGCTGCCTCGACGCAGGCGGAGATCAGCGACGAGATCGCGGCGATCGCGCACGAGAGCGAGCAGTCCGGGAGCGACGTGCCGCAGCCCCGGCTCGACTACGCGCCGTACCGCAGCAGCCTCCTGCGCCACCCGACCAAGCGCCTCCAGCACGCCGACCCCGAGGAGATCGAGCTGTTCGCGCCGGTCTTCGGGCACCGCGACGTGGGCGCGGCCGAGGCCGACCTGACCATCCAGCACGCCGGTGAGCCGGTCGGCGAGCGGATCGTGGTGACCGGTCGGGTCGTCGACGGCGACGGCCGCCCGGTGCGCCGGCAGCTGGTCGAGGTCTGGCAGGCGAACGCCGCCGGTCGCTACATCCACAAGCGCGACCAGCACCCGGCGCCGATCGACCCGCACTTCACCGGGGTGGGTCGCGTGCTCACCGACGACGACGGGACCTACCGGTTCACGACGATCAAGCCCGGTCCCTACCCGTGGAAGAACCACCACAACGCGTGGCGGCCGGCGCACATCCACTTCTCGTTGTTCGGGCTGGAGTTCACCCAGCGGATGATCACCCAGATGTACTTCCCGGGCGACCCGCTGTTCGCCCTCGACCCCATCTACCAGTCGATCACCGACCCGAAGGCACGCGCGATGCTGGTCGCCTCCTACGACCACGACGTCACCCAGCACGAGTGGGCGACCGGGTACCGGTGGGACATCGTGCTCACCGGCTCGCACCGCACCCCGTTGGAGGAGGACGCATGACCAGCCACACCCCCGGACAGACCGTCGGCCCCTTCTTCGGCTTCGCCCTGCCCACCGCGGACGGCGAGAACCTCGTGCCGTCGACGCATCCCGACGCGGTCCGCCTGCGCGGCACGGTGTACGACGGCGCGGGTGACCCCGTCCCCGACGCGCTCCTCGAGATCTGGCAGACCGACCCGGAGGGGCGGGTGCCCAGCGCCGAGGGCTCGCTGCACCGCGACGGCTGGACGTTCACCGGCTTCGGCCGCGCGGCCACCGACGGCGGCGGCCGCTACGCGTTCACGACGCTGCGGCCCGGCACGCCGTACATCGCGATGACCGTCTTCGCCCGGGGGCTCCTGGACCGGTTGTTCACGCGGGTCTACCTGCCCGGCCACGAGGACGACCCGTTCCTCGCGACGGTTCCCGACGACCGGCGCTCGACGCTGGTCGCTGTGGCCGAGGAGGATGGGTACGTGTTCGACGTACACCTCCAGGGTGAGCACGAGACCGTGTTCCTCGACTACGCGGGAGCCTGATGACCGACCTGTTCTGGCCCGGCGACGAGCGAGCCGGGTCGATCTTCGGCGAGCGGCTCCTGCTCGAGTCGATGCTCGAGGTCGAGGTCGAGTGGCACGACGCGCTCGTGCGCGCCGGCATCGCTCCGGACGACCCCGACGGCGAGCCGCTCGAGAACCTCGTCGGGCTCGACGACCTGCGGGTCTCCGACGACCAGCGCACGATCGCCACCCAGTCCGAGCGGAGCGGCAACCCGGTCGTCCCGCTCGTGGCGATGCTGCGTGAGCGCGCCGGCGACGTCCGGTCGCCGTGGCTGCACCGCGGGCTGACCAGCCAGGACGTGCTCGACACCGCGCTCGTCCTGCAGGCGCGTCTCACCGCGCGTGACCTGCTCGTCCACCTGGACCGGCAGGTCGAGGCGCTCGTCGCCCTGGCCCGGCGGCACCGCGACGACGTGATGGCCGGGCGCACGCTGACCCAGCACGCCGTCCCGATCACCTTCGGCCTCAAGGCCGCCCAGTGGCTCGCCGGCCTGCTCGACGCGCGCGACGACGTGCGCGCGCTGCGCTTCCCGGTGCAGGTGGGTGGTGCCGCGGGCACCCTGGCCGCCGTCGCCGAGATCGCCGGGGACCCCGACGCCGCCCAGTTCCTCGTCGCCGACCTGGCCCGGCACCTCCAGCTCGACAACGGCGTGCCGTGGCACACCAACCGCTCCGCGTTCACGAGGTACGCCGACGCGCTGGTCCGCGCCACCGACGCGATGGGGCACGTGGCCAACGACGTCCTGCTGCTCTCGCGCGCCGAGATCGCCGAGCTGCACGAGCCGGGCGGGCACGGTCGCGGCGGCTCCTCGACCATGCCGCACAAGCAGAACCCGGTGCTCTCGGTGCTGGTCCGCCGTGCTGCCCTCGCCGGACCCGGCCTGGCCGCCCAGGTCCATCTCGCCGCGGCGTCGATGGTCGACGAACGCGCCGACGGCGGCTGGCACCTCGAGTGGTCGGCCCTGGCGACCCTGTCCCGGCGCACGCTGGTCGCGGCCTCCCAGACGGCCGAGCTCGTCGAGGGACTGCGCGTGGACACCGGGCGGATGGCGGCCAACGTCAAGCAGCACGCCGACACCCTCCTCGCCGAGCGCGACAGCCTCCGACAGCTGGTCGAGGACGGTCGCCACGACCCGGCCCGCAACCAGCCAGTCCGACTACCTCGGCGCCGCGCACGAGATCGTCGACGAGATCCTCGAACGCGCCCAGGAGGACGAGTGACTCCCGCCATCACGCTGCTCCGGCTCACCGGAGCCGCCCACCGGACCGAGCTCCCCCTGCTCGTGCTGGGGCCGTCGCTCGGCACCTCCGCGAGCGCGCTCTGGACCGGCTGCGCGCAGGCGGGCCTGACCGAGCACTTCGACGTGGTCGCGTGGGACCTGCCGGGCCACGGCCACAACCACGCGCCGGCCGAGGAGTCGTTCACCGTCGCCGAGCTGGCCGGCGGTGTGCTGCGAGTGCTCGACGACGTGCAGGAGCAGCGCGGCGAGCTGGGCGGTCCCTTCTTCTACGCGGGTGACTCGGTGGGCGGTGCCGTCGGGCTGCAGCTCGCGCTCGACCACCCGGGCAGGGTGACCGCGGTCGCGGTCCTGTGCAGCGGCGCCAGCATCGGCACGCCGGAGAAGTGGGCCGAGCGGATCAGCCAGGTCGAGGCCTCGGGCACCGTCGGGCCAGGTCGCCGGCTCCACCCAGCGCTGGTTCGCCCCCGGCTTCCTCGACCGCTCCCCCGACGTCGGCTCGGCGCTCCTGCACTCGCTCACCGACGTCGACGACCGCGGCTACGTGCAGGTCTGCGAGGCGCTCGCCGGCTTCGACGTGCGCGAGCGGCTCGCCGAGATCACCGCACCCGTGCTCGCGATCGCGGGCGCGCACGACCAGGTCGCCCCCGTCGAGGGGATGCGACTCGTCGCCGACGGTGTGAAGGACGGTCGCCTGGTCGTGCTCGACGACGCGGCCCACCTCGCTCCCGCCGAGGCGCCGCAGGAGGTGGCCCGGCTGCTGCTGGAGCACTTCGGTGGACCCACGATCACCACCAGCGAGAGGTACGACGCCGGCATGGCGGTCCGCCGCGAGGTGCTGGGCGACGCCCACGTGGACCGTGCGGTCGAGGCGACGACACCCTTCACCGAGGACTTCCAGCGCTTCATCACCGAGTACGCCTGGGGCGGGGTGTGGACGCGGCCGGGGCTGGACCGTCGCAGCCGCTCGATGATCACCCTCACCGCGCTCATCGCCCGCGGCCACGACGAGGAGCTCGCCATGCACGTGCGCGCAGCCCGCACCAACGGGCTCACCGACGACGAGATCAAGGAGATCATCCTGCACAGCGCCATCTACTGCGGCGTCCCCGCAGCCAACACCGCGTTCCGGATCGCCCAGGAGGTGCTCGACGCATGACGCCCCACGAGTGCCTTCGTCTACGACGCCGTGCGCACGCCGTTCGGGAAGTTCAACGGCTCCCTGTCCGGCGTACGCCCCGACGACCTGGCCGCGGGAGTGCTGTCCGCCGTGTCGGACCGGACGCCCGCCCTGGACCCCGCCGACATCGACGACGTGGTGCTCGGCAACGCCAACGGGGCCGGTGAGGAGAACCGCAACGTGGGCCGGATGGCCGCGCTGCTGGCCGGCTTCCCGACCTCGGTGCCGGGCGTGAGCGTCAACCGCCTCTGCGGCTCCTCGCTCGACGCCGCCATGCTCGGCTCGCGGATGATCGAGACCGGCGACGCCGACATCGTGCTGACCGGCGGCGTCGAGTCGATGACCCGCGCCCCGTGGGTGCTGCCGAAGCCGTCGCGGGCCTTCCCCGCCGGCAACCTGGAGGCCGTCTCGACCGCGCTGGGCTGGCGCCTGGTCAACCCCCGGATGCCGGAGGAGTGGACGGTCTCGCTCGGTGCGGCCAACGAGCAGCTGGCCGAGAAGTACGACGTCAGCCGCGAGCGCCAGGACGAGTTCGCGGTCCGCTCGCACGATCTCGCCGACGCTGCCTGGGAGGCCGGCTTCTACGACGACCTGGTCGTGCCCGTGCCGGACACCGACCTGACCCGTGACGAGGGCATCCGCCCCGGATCGAGCGTCGAGGGGCTGGCGAAGCTGAAGCCCTCCTTCCGCAAGGACGGCACCATCACCCCCGGCAACGCGTCACCGCTGAGCGACGGCGCCTCCGCCGTCCTGCTCGGCTCGGAGGGCGCCGCCGACCGGTTGGGCCGCTCCCCCGTGGCACGCATCGCGGGCCGCGCCGCCCATGCGCTGGACCCGCAGGACTTCGGCTACGCACCGGTCGAGGCCGCCGAGAAGGCGTTGCGCCGTGCGGGCATCGGCTGGTCCGACGTCGGCGCGGTCGAGCTCAACGAGGCCTTCGCGGTGCAGTCGCTGGTCTGCCTCGACACCTGGGCCAAGGACGGCCTCGACCCGGCGATCGTGAACACCCGCGGTGGCGCGATCGCGATCGGGCACCCGCTCGGCGCCTCCGGCGGCCGCGTCCTCGGCACCCTGGCCAAGGTCATGCGCGAGGGCGGGCACCGCTGGGGCGTGGCCGCGATCTGCATCGGCGTGGGCCAGGGCCTCGCCGTCGTGCTGGAGTCCGCGTCATGACGACATCGATCCTCCGAGGCGCCGACGCGGCCGACGAAGCAGTCGCCGACATCGCCGACGGCTCCACCGTCCTGATCGGCGGCTTCGGGCCGTCCGGCCAGCCGATCGAGCTCATCGACGCGCTGCGGCGGCACGGCGCCAGCGACCTCACCGTGGTCAACAACAACGCCGGCAACGGCGACGAGGGCCTCGCGGCGCTGCTGAAGACGGGCGCCGTACGCCGGATGATCTGCTCGTTCCCTCGGCAGAGCGACTCCTGGGTCTTCGACGACCTCTACCGCTCCGGCCGGATCGAGCTCGAGGTGGTCCCGCAGGGCAACCTCGCCGAGCGGATGCGCGCCGCCGGAGCAGGCATCGGCGCCTTCTTCACCCCGACCGGCGTCGGCACGCCGCTCGCCGAGGGCAAGGAGGTGCGCGAGATCGACGGCCGCGAGTACATGCTCGAGTACCCGCTGCGCGGCGACTACGCGTTGATCAAGGCCCACGTCGCCGACGAGATGGGCAACCTCGTCTACCGCAAGACCGCCCGCAACTTCGGCCCGGTGATGGCCACCGCCGCGACCACCACGATCGCCCAGGTGCAGTCGGTCGTCGCCACCGGCGAGCTCGACCCGGAGGTCGTCGTCACGCCGAGCATCTACGTCGACAAGGTGGTCGATATCTCGTGAGCTCCGAGACTCTCCAAGTCCTTTCGAAGGACGAGATCGCCAAGCTGATCGCCGACGACATCCCCGAGGGCTCGTTCGTGAACCTCGGCATCGGCCAGCCCACGTTGGTGGCCGACCACCTCGACCTCGAGCGCGGGGTGGTGCTGCACACCGAGAACGGCATGCTCGGCATGGGCCGCGCCGCGGTCGGCGACGAGATCGACCTCGACCTGGTCAACGCCGGCAAGGTGCCGGTGGTCGAGACCCCCGGGGCGTCGTACTTCCACCACGCCGACTCGTTCGCGATGATGCGCGGCGGCCACCTCGACGTCTGCGTGCTGGGGGCCTTCCAGGTCTCGGCGACGGGCGACCTGGCCAACTGGCACACCGGTGCACCCGACGCGATCCCGGCCGTGGGCGGCGCGATGGATCTCGCCCTCGGCGCCCGCGACACCTACGTGATGATGACGCTGTTCGCGAAGGACGGCTCCTCGAAGCTGGTGCGCGAGTGCAGCTACCCGTTGACCGGCGTCGGCTGCGTCTCGCGGGTCTACACCGACCACGGCGTCTTCGAGATCGGCGACGACGGCGTCCGCGTCCGCGAGCTGCACGGCATCACTGCCGAGGAGCTGAAGGAGCGGGTCGACGTCGACCTGCTGGGCCTCGACTGAGCGCTGGGGCTGAGCCCCGCCGACCTCACACGGGTCCGCCGAAGCCGCCACCCAGCTTCTTCTCGAGCTGCTCCTTCAGCTGTTCCTGGAGCTTCTCCTTCAGCTGCTCGGGCGTCAGCTCCGTCTTGTCGGGGGCGGCGGGGCCTGCGGGGGCCGCGGGGGCCGACGCCTTCTGCCACATGGTCTCGGCGACCTCCCTGAGCTGGGTCGCCTCCTGGTCGAGCTCGAGGGTGCGTGGATCATCGGCAAGAACAGCCGTGATGGCAGTCTGGAGATCGGGGTCGGGATCCCAGATCGGGTCGTCGGGCCGGGGTGAGAGTCGGGCCGTGATCAGGTCCGCGAGGCCCTGCGCGTCGGGCGGGCCGTTGCGCCGGGCGTTGATGTAGTTCCGCATGCACTGGCCGTTGGCCTCGCCGAGGCCCTCGATCTCGACGTGCCACCCCTCGACCACCAGGTGGAGGTCCCGCGACCACGGGTCGGGCCCGCTTCCGTCCGCCTCGCGACAAGTCACCCGAAGTGGCACGGTGACGTTGCCGTCGTCGGCGTGGGACCAGATCGAGAGCAAACCCCCCGCGAGCTCCGTCCGCAAGGACACGGGGCGGGTCTCGGTGTGGGCGCGGCCCAGGACCGGCGGGTCGCCGGTGGGTGCCCCGGTCTGGAGGACGCGCCTGGGGGCTGTCGTCACGTCGGTCAGCCCGCCCTCCGGCACCGTGCTCCCACCCAGCGTCCACTCGACGACGGGGTGGTAGAAGCCCACCGGGGTGAACGAGACGTCCCACTGCCAGCTCTGCCGAACCAGCGTGCAGTCGAACTCGGCGGAGCCGCAGTCCGGGATGACGTCGCACTCCTGACGACCCGCGTCGGTCTGCTGGCTCTCCACCAGCTGCGGTTCGGACACGACGACCGACAACCTCCGGTGGTCGACGTCGACCCCGCTGATCCGCGGCTCCGTGGCGACCTTGGGGGTGGCCTGCGAGTACTCCATCCGCAGGAAGCAGTAGATCGGGCGCTGGACGTTGTCGTCGTCGGTGACGGCGATGTTGTGCTCGACCACGATCCGGTCGGAGACGTCGCCGTCCTGGAAGCGCATGAAGACCGCGTCCTCCACGCCCGGGTTGGCGGAGTCCGGCGGGGTGTTCGGGTCGGAGATGTGCAGGGTCACCGAGTGGCCGTGCGCCTCGTAGGCGTAGACCAGCACCTGGTGGTTGGCGCCCATGTCGCCCGGCCAGTTGGACTTGATGGTCTGCAGGCAGATCGGCGAGGGACGGCCCGCGTCGATGTCGGCGCGCACCCGCGGCCACTCCTCGAAGGCCATGACCGAGGCCCGGGTCGTGGCCACGCCGAGCCGGGACAGGACGGAGTCGTCGCCGTCGGTCGCGCCCATGCTCATCAGGCCGAACAGGCGAAGGATGGTCAGCGGGTCGAACGAGGCGAACAACCGGTCGACGAGGAAGAGGAACAGCTGGTCCTCCTCCCCCGGGGGCGCCATCGCCTGCTGCGGGATGCGCTGCCCCGCGAGGTAGTAGTCCAGGGCGGCGAACACCATGCCGCCGCACAGGCCGTTCTTCGCGTTCCCGTACTTCTGGTTGAGCGGGGTGTCACGCAGCATCGGGAGGCGTGTAGGGCACGTCGCCGAAGGAGTTGCCGAACCTGAAGGCGTCGCGGCTCGGCAGGTAGTCGGTCGCGACCGTCTGGGCCGGGCGGACGAAGAAGTGGACGGTGGAGTCGGTGCCGCCGCCGGCGGTCCAGAACGAGTAGTGGGCCTCGTCGGCGTTGGTGTGGTAGCTGTTGCCGCCGACCTTCGGGTTGTCCCAGTGGGTGTAGACGGTGGCGCCGGTGTCGTCGCCGATCTGGTACGTCGCCCGGCCCTCGGTCCCGACGGTGAAGTTCTCCGACTCGGTGCCGAACACCGCGACGTCGTGCGGCGCCACGCTCGGCGGCGGCGACCCGGTCCAGTCGCCGTGCGGCTCCGGCGCATCGGTGAGCGCCAAGGGGTAGTCCGTCTCGTTGTGCAGGTACACCGTCACGCTGGTCATCGCATCTCCCTCACCGCTCGCCCGGTGCCTCATCGTCGAGGTCGTCGGGCGCGGACCACGAAGCCGTGGTCCATGAACGGTCGAGGCGGACGTATCGTCTGGCGTGTCTTGACTCGTGGAGGGGAGACCATGCCGAGCGGACCTGATGACTGGCTCCGGGAGCAGTTCACACGTGCTTACCGGGACCAGGCCGACAAGTACGGCCGGTTCAACCTGATCCTGCTCGGGAAGACCGGGGTCGGGAAGAGCTCGCTGGTCAACGCGATCTTCGGCGAGGAGGTCGCGTCGACGGGTATCGGCGAGCCAGTCACGCAGGAGGCGCACCTCTACGTGCACTCGACGGACTTCCTCGGGGTCTACGACACCCGGGGACTCGAGATCGGTGTCGACACCGAGCAGTTGGTGTCGGAGCTGACCGACTACGTCACCTCGATGCGGAACAAGCCGATCGCTGAGCAGCTGCACGTGGCCTGGTACTGCGTCCGGTACGGCGACCGCAGGTTCGAGGACACCGAAGCCGAGGTGATCCGGGCGATGCATCGCCTCGGTCTCCCCGTCATCCTGGTGATCACGCAGGTGCCGATCCGGGACGGGCAGCCTCATCCGGACGCGGTGACGCTGGCCGAGAACATCCAGGCTCGCGAGCTTCCCGTCTTCGGACACCGGGCGTTCTTCACCATGGCGCGCACCGATGACTTCGCCGGACATGAGGCGCACGGCCTGCAGGAAGTCCTCGATGCCACCTTTCAAGTCGCTCCCCAGGCGGTTGAGGAGGCGCTGACTGTCGCACAGCAGATCGACGCCTCACGGAAGAAGAGGCAGGCCGAAGCGAAGATCGCGGCCGCCGTCACCGCTGCCGGCACCGCCGGCGCGACCCCGATCCCGTTCGCGGACGCGGTCGTTCTCGTTCCCATCCAGCTGGGGATGATGGCGGCGGTCGCGCAGACGTACGGGGTGTCCCTGGACAAGACCACGATGGCCGGCCTCGCCGCCACCGCCGGCGCCACGTCCGCCGGCCGCTCCCTCGTCGGCGGACTCGTCAAGCTCATCCCGGGAGCCGGGGTCGTCGTCGGTGGCGTGATCAGCGCCAGCGTCGCCAGTGGCATCACCTTCGCGATGGGCCAGGCGTGGCTGAGGGTCTGTCAGCTCCTGGCGAGGGGTGAGCTGCGCGGCGTCGACGGGGCACTCGACAACGTCGCCGTCCGGAACCTGTTCAGCGAGGAGTTCCGCCGGCAGTGGAAGAAGCGTGGCACGTCGAAGGGCTGACCATCCGGTCGTTGCGCCGGGTCAGCGCGCGGGGTCGACGATGGTCATGCCGGCGACCGTCGTCCTGTCGAAGTGGGGCAGCAGCGCGGCCGCCTCGTCGAGTCCGATGGTGCGTTCGATCAGGCGTTGCGGCTGGAGGACGCCTTGCTCGATGAGCGTGAGCATGGCCGGGTAGTCGACTGCGGCCATGCCGTGACTCCCCAGGACATCGAGCTCCCAGCCGATCACCCGGGCCATCGGTAGCCGGGGGTGACCGTCGACCGGCGGCAGCAGTCCGACCTGGACATGGCGACCCCGACGGCGAAGGCTGAGGATCGCATCAGCGCAGGTCTGCTCGCTGCCTACCGCATCGACGGTGACGTGGCTGCCGCCGTTCGTGAGATCGGTGACGGCCCCCGGGATGTCGCGGCCGTCGGCGTGCACCGTGTGCTCCGCGCCGAGCTCGGAGGCGATGGCGAGCGCCTCGGGATTCCGATCCACCGCGACCACCCGGGCACCCAGCGCACGGGCGATCATGACCACGCTCAGCCCCACGCCGCCGGCACCGACCACGGTCACCCACTCTCCCTCGGTGACGCGTGCACGGCCGACCAGGGCGCGGTACGCCGTGGCGAACCGGCATCCGAGACTCGCCGCGGTGGCGAAGTCGACCTGCTCCGGGAGACCCACCAGATTCGTGTCGGCAGCGTGCAGGACGACGTACTCGGCGAACGATCCCCAGTGCGTGACGCCTGGCTGGTGTTGAGCCGGACACACCTGGGCGTCCCCCGCCCGACACCACTCGCAGCGACCGCAGCCGCAGACGAACGGGACCGTCACCCGATCCCCGACCCGCCATCGGCTGACCTGCTCACCCAGCTCGACCACCACCCCGGCGAGCTCGTGACCCGGCACGTGCGGGAAGACGATCTCCTCGTGGCCCGCCCACGTGTGCCAGTCGCTACGGCACACGCCCGTCGCCATCACCCGGACCACGACCCCGCCCACCGGGGCCGTGGGCTCGGCCACCTCTCGAACCTCCGGCTGGGCTCGAACGGCATCCAGGACGACGGCGCGCACCGCTACAGCCTGTCAGGCGTCCAGGAAGCCCTCCACCACGTCTCCGCCGGCGTCCAACGCATGACCGGGTAGCCCAGCGCTGCTCCCCTCGGGGTCGAGCCGAAGCCCAATCGATCAATCTCGGCGGTCCTCGACCCGGACTTCATCCTGTTTGGACGCAGTCAACAGTGTGTCGATCGAGGCACGAGCGCGCGGTTCCTGCTCGAGCCAGGAAACCGAAGTCTTCGCACGTTGAACTGCCTGCGCCATGCTCTCGAAACGAGAGCCACCAAAGCCTCCTACGGCCGTCCACCGGCCTCCGTCTTCAGGGTCGGCACGAAAGTGCTCGAACCCGAACCCGCCAGCCGGGTCCTC
Organism: uncultured Actinomycetota bacterium; assembly: GCA_963794725.1. Lineage (GTDB taxonomy): Bacteria > Actinomycetota > Actinomycetes > Propionibacteriales > Nocardioidaceae > Marmoricola. The sequence continues at coordinate 13,493 of CAWCFR010000036.1, read as the reverse complement.
GAAGAAGTCCACGCAGAGCGGGTTGTAGTCGGAGGCAACACTCGTCAACACGATCCAACCGCGATGGTTCACGCGACCCGACATGCCTCGAAGGGTATATCTGCGTGGCTTGCACCAAGAGCCACCAACAGCCAGGTTCGACAGCCGCGGCATTGGCTGCCGAAGCACGGACGGGGTGAACGGCCGGTCATGCCGCGATCCGCAAATCCCCTCGCGCTTCTTGCATCGGCCCACGACGATTCTCGTCATGTATCAGGCGTACCTCGAAGCGGATGGAACGTGCTGGCTCTACGACGAGTTCGAGGAGACCCGCGTTGCGGAGTGGCCCAGCCTCGCCGCCTGGGCAGCAGGCTGGATCGACGAGTGGTCCTCAGGGAGTTTCGACGTCGCCTCCGACTTCGCGCACGCGATGACAGAGCAGCCAAGGGAATGGGCTGTCGACGCGCTCGTCCTACTCAGCGAGATGGCCACTCCTGCCCAACGCGGCTGGGTCGGCGCAGGCCCGCTCGAAGATCTTCTCTCACACTCCGACAACGGAGCGACGGTGCTGGACGAGGTCGAACACGTTGCCCGCCAACGACCAGCGTTCAGAACGGCGCTGTCGAATGTGTGGCTCGGTGAGGACGTCCCGGAAGAAGTCAGGCGTCGTCTCGCTGAGCTCGACGCGCGCGACTTCGTCGCCGAACATGCCATGAGTCCCGAGGAGCTTTCGACCTACGTTGCCGAGCGAGCCGCCCTCGGCCCGGACAGAGGTGATGGCTGACCTCTGGTGGGGACCGTGGGCATCACCAGACGAGGGCAAACGTCTCGGACAGTCGGGCGCAAGCGGTATCCGCATCTACCGCAGACGGCGGCGCGACTCCAAGCCCTGAACCACGTCGAATCAGTCTTCTCACTGTGTGTTGAGGTCTGTTTCAGGGTCTTGCAAGACACGTGAAGCAGCATTCAGGGCAGCGAAGCCCGCCAGTGACCCGAGACCCTGGTGGGCTTCGTCCTCGCTGTCAGCGCCCGCCGTCGCGCCCCCCGCCCGCGGCGGGCGCTGTCATGCCCGGGATGGTTCCCGACATTCGCCGGGGCCCTCGAAACTCACGACCAATCGTCAGTCCAGGTGGGGAATTCTCCGAAACTGGACTGTCGGTGGTCGGTGGTTGAGTAGGACCCATGAGCAGCACGACGCTCCCGCCGATGGATCCCTCGGTCGCGGGTGCGCCCGGGGTGCTGGCGGAGGCGACGCGGCTGGTCGGGGAGCTGCTCGAGGTTCTCTGGGCGGCGCGCGATGCCGGGGAGAAGGCGGAGTCGGTCGCCGCGATCGAGGTGCTGAAGTCGGTGCTGCACGCGGTCGAGCTCGACGTGGTCCGCGACCTCGAGGCCACCCAGGCGGTGCAGCAGCTCGGGTGGGCCTCGACGGCCGACTTCGTCACCGCGGTCGCGGGTGGTCACAAGGGCACCGGGCCGGCGACGGTCCGGTTGGCGAAGGCACTGGACGCGCCACTGCTGGCGCCGGTGGCCGAGGCGCTCGCCGACGGGTGGCTCTCGGCGGCGAAGGCACAGCTGATCGAACGCACCGTCGACGACCTGCCGCTGGACCACGACACGAGGGCACGCGGCGTGCAGGTCCTGCTGGACGAGGCCAAGCGCCTGGACGCCACCGACCTGCGCAAGGCCGCCCGGCGGCTCGTCGAGGTGGTCGACCCCGAGGGGGACGCGCGGCGCGCTGAGCGGGCGCTGGCGCGCGAGGAGCGTGGCGCCCACCTCGACCGGGAGCTGTCGATCACCGACGACGGCGCCGGAGGTGCGCGGATCCGCGGCCGCTGCTCGGCCGAGGACGCCGCCCTGATCCGCTCCACCCTGCTGCCGCTCGCCAAGCCCCGCCCCAGCAGCGTCCCGGACTGCGACCCCGCGATCGTGCGAGGTCCCCGGGTGCAGCCACGACGGCCGAGACCCGCGCGACCACGGCGCCCGGATGCTCGACGCCCTGGTCGAGGCCTGCCGCCTGCTGCAGACCGCCAAGGTCCTGCCCGAGTGCCACGGAGCGGGAGCCCGGGTCACCTCACCATCGCTCTCGACGACCTCAGGAACGGCACCGGGTTCGCGACCACCGACACCGGGGAGGACCTCTCGGCCGAGACGCTGCGCAAGCTGGCCTGCGACGCCGAGGTCATCCCCTCCGTCCTGGGCGCCGACGGCGCCGTCCTCGACGTCGGTCGCGCGATGCGACTCGTCACCGCGGCGATCTGGTACGCCCTCGTCGTCCGCGACCGGCACTGCCGATTCCCCGGCTGCACCCGCCCACCGGTGATGTGCCACGCCCACCACGTCCAGCACTGGGTCGACGGCGGGGCGACGAGCCTGGCAAACCTGGTCCTGCTCTGCGGCCATCACCACCGACTCGTCCACGCCGGCCCCTGGACAGTCCAGCAACCCGGACCCGGCGTCTTCGACTTCACCCCACCCGACGCCGTCCGCCGCGCCCGCGGCCCCCGACCGGATCGCGCCCCACCAGCTCGGTAGTGGGGCGCGACCCGCACTCAGTGATGAAGGGCTCGGCGCTCCGGGAGCCAGCGACCGAAGAACACCCACATGGCCGCCACGAGGGGAACCACGGCAGCCACGGGAAGACGAGGGCGGCCAGCGCCGTGAGCGCCGCACACACGGCCAGTGCGGTCGTGGGCGAGGCGTCGGCCTTCGCGAGAGCGTGGGTCACCCCCAGCAACATGGCCAGGCCCGCTCCCCCGCCGACCAGCAGCATGAACAGGCCGACGACCCACATCCCGGTCTCGTCGCTGGAGGCGTCCCAGGACCACGGGACCGCGAAGCCCACGACCGCTGCCGCGGCCAGCACGAAGATCGCGAGGACGTCGCGAACCCGCAGGTAGGCGAGCACCGAGGCAGCCACGATCGCTGCTCCGCAGCCGACCACCTGCCAGGCCCGGTACGGGCCCTGGGCGACACCGTCGACCAGGTAGTACTCGTGGTCCCAGCCCAACCAGGCGAACCACATGCCCGCGGAGAAGAGCATCAGCAGCAGTGCCGTGCCCCACAGCCGTCTCATGCGACTTCCTTCCACGGGTCGTGGTCGGCCAGGATCCGGTCGACACGCGCACGGTCGAGCCGGGAGACGACGTACTCGCTCTCCTGCGCGTCGCGCACGCACTTGGCGAGCGTGAAGGCCGAGGTGGTGAGGAACAGGGTGCCGAGCGCGAGGAACGCCTTGGGCCACGGGTCGGCCGGCAGGTAGAAGATCGCGATCAGCATCGTGAGCAGCGCGACCCCGAAGGCGAGGGCGGACTGCGCGAAGAACGCGTTGGTGTTCTTGGGTGTAGGTGCTTGAGGTTCCATGACTCGAGTCTGGGCGGGCGACGACGTCGCGACATCCGCGCAGGTACTCAGATGTCACGTACTCAGTCGCCGGCCTCAATGCCCCAGCCAGGTGGCGGCCATGTCCTTGTCGCCGTGACCGGCGTCGACGGCGCGGGCGAGGTGGGCGCGAACGCCCGGCATCGGGCCGAGGTCCAGCCCGACGTCGTCGGCCGCCGCCAGGATCAGGTCGACGTCCTTGAGCGCGCCGTCGAGGGCGAAGGCGGTGTCGTAGGAGTCGTTCAGCATCATCCCGCCCTTGAGCCGGACGTACGGCGCGTCCATGGCGCCGCCCTCGATGGCGTCGAGGAACAGCTGCGGGTCCAGGCCGAGTGCGCGGGTCAGCGCGAGCGAGTCGGCGACGCCCTCGAGGACGGTGGCGACCCAGGCGTTGGCGCACAGCTTCAGGCGGCTCCCGGCGCCGGCCTCACCGACCCACAGGGTCCTGCTGCCGATCGCCTCGAAGACCGGGTCGACCCGCTCGCGCACCGACTCCGGGCCGGAGGCGAGCACCACGAGCGCGCCGTCCTCGGCGGGCTTGCGGGTGCCCAGCACGGGCGCGTCGACGAGGGTCACGCCGAGGTCCTCGGCGAGGGCGACGAGCCGGTCGGACCCGGCCACGCCGACGGTGCTCTGCTGCACCCACACCGTGTCGGAGCCGAGGTGCCCGCGCGCCTCCTCCATCACCTCCGCGACGCTGTCGGCGTCGTAGAGCATCGTGATGACGACGTCGGCGCCGTCGACCGCCTCGGCCACCGAGGCGGCCACCGTGGCCACGTCGGAGAGCGGTTCGGCCCGCTCGGTGGTGCGGTTCCAGACCACGACCGGGTGCCCGGCTCCGGCGATGTTCCTGGCCATGCCGGCGCCCATGATGCCGGTCCCGAGCAGTGCGACGTCCACGTGTGGCTCCTCTCGACGGGAGTGCCCACGCTACCGAGCGGCCGAGGACCTCGCGCGGCGCGTGAAGGCCCTGGACTCCGCCTCGGCGTAGGCGTCCTCGAAGCCCGCCAGGGTCAGGGACCAGTCGTGCCTCGGGGCGTGGGCCCGGTTGTGCGACGACATCCGCTCCCGCGTCGACGCGTCGGAGGCCAGCCGCGCCAGCGCGCTGGTCATCTCGTCGTCGTCGGAGCAGAGCAGGCCCTCGACGCCGTCGCGGACGAACTCGCCCACGCCACCGCTGCCCATCGCGACGACCGGGAGGCCGGTGGCGCGCGCCTCCAGCGCCGCGATGCCGAAGGACTCCTGGTGGCACGGCGCGACGTAGACGTCGGCGGCGCGGTAGACGGCGCGCACTCGCTCCGGGGAGAGCTCACCGGTCATGGTGACCCAGTCGAGCCCGAGGGCGGCGATCCGGGCGCGGGTGCGCTCCTCGAGCGGACCGTCGCCGACGATGACCGCCCTGAGCGGCACGGACGGCGGCACCTCGAGGCGCACCTGGGCGAGCATGTCGACCAGCTGCAGCGGGCGCTTGCGGCCGGCCAGCCGCATGACCGTGGCGAACGTGACGCCCTCGGATCCGGCACGAGTCGTCGGCATCGGCGTGCCACCAGTCCACGTCGACCGCGTTGGGGACGACGCGCACCTCGGCCGCCGGGTCGAGCACCTCCTCGATGGTGGCGGCAGCGTTGCGGCTCACCGAGGTCCACACCTGTGGCAGCCGGTCCCAGGTGGCGATCGCCGCCACGATGCGCACCCAGCCCTCGCGGCCGTTCCACATCGAGTGCACGGTGTTCACGACGGGCACACCCGCACGCGCCGCCGCCTTCGCGACGCGCGTGGCGAAGACCGAGACGACGGAGAGGTGCGCGTGCACGACGTCGTACGACGCGAGGTCGACCGGCAGCGAACGCATCAGCACGTAGCCGCCCAGCGGCACCCGCACCACGTCGAGGGCCTCGGGGTCGGTGGAGCCGTCGGCGCGGGTCCCGGTCAGCACGGTGACCTCGTGGCCCGCCGCGACCTGCCGCAGGCCGAGGCCCTCGACGAAGAGCTCGATGCCGCCCACGCGGGGCCGGTAGACGTCGGTGACGTGCAGGATCCGCATCAGGCGGCCACCTCGTCCACCTCGACGCTGGTCTCGGACTCGTCGTGCGTGCGCAGCTGGCCCCGGTTCGTCCACAGCCAGCCCACGAGCCAGGCGCCGCCGACGGGGATCTCGAGGGCGAAGGTGAAGCCGCGGTAGAGCAGGACACCCGCGGCCATGGCCGCGGGCGCGCCACCCAGGGCGACGAGGGCGGCGGCCGCACCGGCCTCGGCGAACCCGGCGCCACCGGGCGTGAGCACGACCATCGACATGATCCGGTCGACCGTGAAGGCCGCCAGCACCACGGTGACCCCGAGAGGTGCACCCGACGGCGCGGAGACAGGCCCAGAGCAGCACGTGCCTGGAGGACGGCGTACCCGAGCGTGCCCAGCGTCAGCTGCGCCCAGCGGCGACCGATGACGGTGACCACGCGGTCGCGGAACTCCAGCAGGTTGGCGATGACGACGGCGGTCGAGGTGGGCCGGTGCACGAGGCGGGCGACGCGTACGACGACCGGGGCCACGAACGAGGCCATCCGCAGCGCGACCACCCGCCGCGCGAGGAAGCCGACGAGGACCACCACGAGGAGGGCCAGGGCCACGGCCGCGCCGAGCGCGGTCCAGCGCATCGTCTCGTTGATGGTGCCGCCGCTGACGAAGAGGGCGCCGAGAGCGAGCGCCGGCAGGGCGAGCTTGAGCAGGATGCCCCACAGGTTCGTGACCAGCGTGAAGGCGGAGAACTCCTGGGTGCCGTAGCCCCACGTGCGCAGCATCACGTAGTTCAGCGACATGCCGGCTGCGCCACCGAAGGGCACCACGTTGCTGACCGAGCTGCCGGTGAGGTTCAGGGTGAGCGCCCGACGCTGGCTGAGGCCGGACAGCGCACCGGTCAGCACGAAGGAGTAGACGAGCAGCCCGAGCGCCCAGATCACCACGAGCACCGCGGCGTCCGGGGCGGTCACCAGCTTCAGGGCGGTGACGACGTCGTGGAGCGTGGTGCCCACCAGACGCGGCAGCACCACGGCCAGCAGGGCGACCGCCAGGCCGAGCGAGACGAGCACGCGGAGGACCTGGCGGGCACGAGACTTGGGGAGCGCGGGGGTCGCCGGTTCACCGCGCCCTCGGCGACGGGTGCGACTTCAGGCCCGACGCCGGGTGCGTGGAAAACTGCGGGGGTGCCGTTCACCCTCGTCTCCTTTCACGCGCACCCCGATGACGAGGCGCTGCTGACCGGCGGCACCTTGGCGCGGGCTGCCGCTGACGGACACCGTGTGGTGCTCGTGACGGCGACCGCAGGTGAAGCCGGTCTGTCTGGCGATGGTATGCGGGACGCCGCCAGTCTCGAAGCACGCCGTCGCCGTGAGCTCGCCGAATCTGCGCGCGCCCTGGGCTGTGCGCGGTGGGAGATCCTGGGCTACGCCGACTCCGGTTTCGGTCCCGGGGGCACCCAACGCAGGCGGTTTCGCCACGCTGGATCCCGAGGGTCCCGCGCAGCGCCTGGCCGCGATCCTGACCGAGGAGAGCGCCGACGCGCTGACGGTGTACGACGCGCAGGGTGGCTACGGCCACCTCGACCACGTGCAGGTGCACCGCGTGGGTGTGCGGGCGGCGCAGCTGGCCGGGACGCCGGTGGTGCTGGAGGCGACGGTCGACAGACGTCCGCTCCACCGGCTGGCCCGGGTGATGGCGTGGCTGCCCGGGGTGCGTGGGCTGATCCCGTCCCGATCGTTTCGGCGGGGCGTACGTCGCGCACGCGGACCTGACCCACCGGGTCGACGTACGCCGACACCTGGCCGCGAAGACTGCGTCGCTGGCCGCACACCACTCCCAGACCACCGGGGGCGGGTCGTGGCGAACCGTCGGACTGCTGCTGCGACTGCCCAAGCCGCTGCTCGTCCCCGGTGCTGGGCCGGGAGTGGTTCCGCGAGCGTGGCCGCGAGCAGGACGGGGCGTTGCTCGACGACGTGTTCGCCTCACTGCGCTGAGGCTGCCCTCTCCACCTGAACGTCGGGTGAACGGTCCGGCGGCCGACCGTCGGGGTAGACCATCCGCTTGCCCAGCCAGCAGGCGAGGTAGGCGATGCCCAGGCCGGCGATGTCGTCGACGAAGAAGTGCCAGCCGAGGTAGACGGTCGCCACGATCGTGCCGGCCAGGAAGATCCCCATCACGAACCCGAGCCGCCGGTAGCCGTAGTAGCGCAGCATCAGCCAGATCACGGCCGAGACGCCCACGTGCAGGCTGGCGAACGCCGAGACCTGCGCGAACGCGTCGTGCGCCTGCGGATCGGCCAGGAGGTGCGCGCGCTGGCCCATGTACCGGGCCTGGGTGTCCTGGATCATCATGTGCGGCAGCCCGGCGAACTCCTGCGGGGCCGAGTCGAACGGGCCGAGCGACGGGATCAGGTAGTACGTCGCCGTGCCGAGGATCCAGATCCACACCCCCGCGACCATCGCGACGTACCCGTCACGGATCCGGTCGACGAAGACGACGGGCGCCACGACCGCGAACAGCACCAGCGTGCCGAACGTCTCGTACCAGTAGGCCAGCCCCCAGGCCGCGTAGTGCTGGCCGAGCAGGTCGTGCAGCAGCACCGCCGGGCTGTGGCCGAAGAACAGCCAGCGGTCCCAGTCCAGGAGCATGCCGTCGCGCGGGGGGTTGTAGACGTCCCAGCTCTTCAGGTTGTGGTAGCAGAAGTAGGTGAGGTGGTACGCCGCCAGCGCACCCAGCGCCAGCACGAGGCGCCGCCGGGTCCAGCGCTCCCGGATCACCGCCCAGGTACGCCGCCACGGCAGGCGGCGCCGACGGGTGCGCACGAGACCGTCGATCGAGCCCGTAGACCACGAACAGCCCGAGCGAGATGGTGACGCGGGAGGCGAGGATGTCGCCGTGCGGGTCGCGCAACGGGATGCCGACCTGCACGGCGCGGACGAGCGTGACCACCACGAACGCGCCGACGACGCCCCAGATGGGCGCCAGCCAGCGCAGGTCCGAGCGGACGGTGTCCGAGGGGGCTGCGACGGCGAGCGTGCTGTCGGACAACTCGGACGTGGCCACCCACGCAGCCTAACGAGCGCACCATGCTCGACCGAACGCCCCACCGGGTCCCCGGCGAGTCGGGAATCCCGGGGGGCTGACTGGGGTTGCTTCATCAGCGAGGATGGGCAGTGGAGGTCTGGGCAGTGGGAGTCGCGACGACGGCGGTGACGACGTGCTGACGGCTGCCCTCGACACCCTGGTCGCGGTGCCGATCTGGCTGCTCCTCACCCTGGTGTTCCTGTTCCCTGCGCTCGAGGCCTCGATCTTCCTCGGCCTGGTCGTGCCCGGCGAGACGATGGTGGTGCTCGGCGGCGTGGCCGCCCAGGCCGGCCGGGTCTCGCTCGTGGCCGTGATCGCGCTGGCGATCGCCGGGGCCGTGGTCGGCGACCAGGTCGGCTTCTTCGTCGGCCGCCGGTTCGGTCCGCGGATGCTCGCCCGGATGCCCGAGGAGTCGCGCCGAGGTCGGCACCTCGCCGGGGCCCTCTCGTTCGTACGCCGGCGTGGGCCGGTGGCCGTGACCTTCGGGCGCTGGACGGCCAGCCTGCGCAGCCTGGTGCCGGGCATCGCCGGCATGAGCGGGATGCGCCAGCGCTCGTTCACCTCGGCCAACGTGGTCGGTGGCGTCGTCTGGGCCACCGGCGTTGCGGTCGCGGGCTACCTGGCCGGCGAGTCCTACCGCGCGCTCGAGAGCCGCCTCGGCCTGGCCGCGAACATCATGCTGGGCGTGGCCGTCGTGGCCGTCCTCGCCCTGTGGGTGCGCATGGTCCTGCGCCACCGCCGCGAGGCGAGCACGGCCGCCGCCGAGGCAGCCTCACCCGTCGTGTCCGACGCCCACTAGGCGATGGCCTCGGCGAAGAAGCAGTCGGAGCAGCCACGGTTCGTGGTGCAGCGGCACGACGCCACCAACCTGCACTTCGACTTCCGGCTCGAGATCGACGGCGTGCTGGTCTCCTGGGCGGTGCCCAAGGGACCGTCGCTGAACCCCTCGGAGAAGCGGCTCGCCCACCGGGTCGGCGACCACGAGCTGGACTACATCGACTTCGAGGGCCGCGGCGCCGGGGGCGGTCCGGGCACGGTGATCGTCTGGGACATCGGGCCGTACGAGAACGTGACCGAGAAGAAGGGCAAGCCGGTCTCGGCCAAGCAGGCCATCGAGAACGGCCACATCAAGGTGGTGCTGCTCGGCGAGAAGCTGAAGGGCGCCTTCGCGCTGACCCACACCAAGATGGGCGGCGACGAGGCCAACTGGATGCTGGTCAAGGTCGACGACGAGTTCGCCGACCGTCGCCGCAAGCCCACCTCGACCCAGAACGAGTCGGTCCTGAGCGGCAGGACCAACGAGGACCTCGAGGACGACTGAGGTCGGGACGAAACGTCAAGTTGGTTCAAACCACCATGAGGAGTACGTTCGAGAGTCCGGCGCTCTGCAGTCGCCGGAATGCCTGTCTCTGGTGATCAATCGAGAAAGCGGCGGTTCACCTGCCCTTCTGTGCGCTCGAGCCCGTGGCGCATCTCGAAGCCTGATCGACCGCCCTCGAGCACGATGCTGGTGACCTCTCGTGACCCTTGTTGCATCCCGCCGCACCCCTGACCTCCCCGCCGAGCCGACCCGACTCCGCCCCGACGCGCAGCGCGCTCCGCGCGCACCGACGAGCTCGTCGAGCTGCTCGTCACCTGCACCGACGAGAACGAGCGCGCCCGTCTCGCGCCGACCTGATCGGCACGAACATGCCGGTCGCCCGCGTCCATCGCCACGGGCTACCGCTCGCGCGGCATCCCGCTGGAGGACCTCGAGCAGGTCGCCTACCTGGCCCTGACCAAGGCCGCTCAGCGATTCGACCCTTCCGCCGGTCACGCCTTCCTGGCGTTCTGCGTGCCGACCATCCGCGGCGAGGTGCGACGGCACTTCCGCGACCAGGGGTGGATGGTCCGTCCACCGCGACGCATCCAGGAGCTGCAGCAACGTGTGTTCCGCGCCCAGGCCGAGCTGACGTTCAGGCTCGGTCGGCCGCCCGCCGCCCGAGAGCTGGCCGAGCACCTGGGGGAAGAGATCGACCAGGTGCTCGAGGCCATGGACGGACAGGGCTGCTTCACCCCCGCCTCCCTCGACCGGCCGGTCGGGGACGGGGACGCCTCCCTGGGCGACCTGATCGGCTCCGACCAGACCACCGTGCAGTCGGCAGAGGCGCGCGTCGTCCTCGGGCCCGTCGTACGACGGCTGAGCGATCGTGACCGGCGCATCCTCCAGATGCGGTTCTTCGACGGGCTGACCCAGCGCGAGATCGCGGAGGCCATCGGGGTCACGCAGATGCAGGTCTCCCGCCTGCTCACGCGCATCTTCAAGGACCTGCGGCGTCCAGCTGGGGCCGCTCGACGACCGTGCCCGCTCGGGGCGACCGGCATGACGTCCTTGTGGCTGGACGGACGCCCGGCCATCGCCGACGACCCGCTGCCGCATCGACGCGCCGCTCGACGACCTCGTCGTCGGGGCCGGGCTCACCGGGCTGGTGACGGCACTCCTGCTCGCTCGCGCAGGACGCCAGGTGGCCGTGGTCGAGGCGCGACACGTCGGTGCGGTCGCGACGGGCAACACCACCGCGAAGCTCTCGCTGCTGCAGGGCACGCACCTGTCGCGCGTCCTCGGGCACCAGTCGCAGAAGGTCGCGGAGGCCTACGTCGAGGCCAACCGCGAGGGCATGGAGTGGCTGCTGCGGTTCTGCGACGACCACGGCGTCGACGTGCAGCGGCGTCCGGCCGTCACCTACGCCGCCAGCCGGTCCGAGCTCAAGGCCGTCGAGCGCGAGCACCGGGCGGCCAGCACCCTGGGTCTGCCGGTCCGGTGGGAGGAGTCGCTCGACGTCCCGTTCCCGTCGTACGGCGGCACGGTGCTCGACGAGCAGGCGCAGTTCGACCCGATGGACGTCCTGGCCGCCCTGGTGGACCAGGTGCGCGCCCACGGCGGCACGGTCTCCCAAGGGCACCGGGTGCGCCGGGTCTCGTTGCGCGGGAAGCCGGTCGCCCACCTCGACGACGGCTCGCAGCTCGCGGCGGACCAGCTGCTCCTCGCCACCGGGACACCGATCCTCGACCGCGGCCTCTACTTCGCGAAGGTCGAGCCGCAGCGTTCCTACGGCCTGGCCTTCGACGGGGTCGAGGCACCCGAGGGCATGTACCTCTCGGCCGGGTCCGACAGCCGCTCGGTCCGTGACGCGCCTCGGGCGACCGGAACCGCCCTGCTCGTCGGCGGAGCCGGCCACGTGGTGGGCCGCACCGACTCGGAGCTCGCGCACGTCGACAGGCTCCGCGAGTGGACCGCCACCCACTTCCCCGGGGCGCGCGAGACCCACCGGTGGTCGGCCCAGGACTACGGCTCGCACGACGGCGTGCCCTTCCTCGGCGCGCTCCCCCGCGGCGGTGGCCGGATCCAGGTCGCGACCGGGTACGAGAAGTGGGGCATGACGAACGCCGTGGCCGCTGCTCGGGTGCTGTCCGGGCGCATCCTCGGCCAGGAGCCGTCGTGGGCCGCGCCGCTGCACCACCGGATCACCCGACCCAGCGGCGCGGCCGAGCTCGTCAAGACCAACCTGGGCGTCGGCCTGGCCCTGGCCGGCGGCGTGGCGCACGCAGCCCTGGACCACCTGCCCGGTGGCGGCAGATCGCGTGCCGCCGAGTGTGGCGTCGTCGGCGTGTGCACGCACCTCGGTGGCGTGCTGAAGTGGAACGACGCCGAGGAGAGCTGGGACTGCCCGCTGCACGGCTCCCGCTTCTCCGCCCACGGTGAGGTCCTCGAAGGACCGGCCACGAGACCACTCAAGCGGCGCTGACACCCGACCTCATGCCCGGCCGTCGGCTGGGTACATCCCAATCGACCTCACCGCCCGAAAGGCAGACGATGCTGCTTCCCCAGCCACGTGGTCCCGTGAGCGGCCATGTGCTCGCGATGCTCGGACGCCCCGAGCACGGACGGGGCTCTTCGGCGTCGGTCGTCCTGGGACCGGAGCCCGTGACCACGGATCCCGACGTCCAGCTCGCCCTGTGGGTCCTCTACGAGCTGCACTACCGCGGCTTCGACGACAGTGCCGGTGACCACGAGTGGGACCCCGAGCTGCTGCGCCTTCGCGGGGCGATCGAGCGTCGCTTCGAGGGTGAGCTGCGGGAGGCCACGCGCGACCTGCTGAGCGGGGTCGACGACGAGGTGGACGTCGCCGACGCACTGCTCACGCTGGTCGGCCGGGGACAGCGGCCCGTCGCTGGCCGCCTTCCTGCACCGGCACGCCGACCGCGAGCAGATGCTCGAGTACCTCCGCCAGCGCAGCCTGCAGCAGCTCAAGGAGTCCGACCCGCAGTCGTTCCTGCTCCCGCGGCTCGAGGGGGCCGCCAAGGTCGCGCTCGCCGAGATCCAGTACGACGAGCTGGGCGCCGGCCGACCGGAGCGCCTGCACCAGACGCTCTTCGCCCGGACGCTGGAGTCGGCCGGGCTCGACCCGACGTACGGCGCCTACCTCGACGAGGTCTCCGCGGTCTCGCTCGCCAGCGGCAACGTGATGTCGCTGTTCGGCCTGAACCGTCGGCTGCGCGGCGCCGGAGCCGGCCACTTCGCCGCCTTCGAGGCGACCAGCTCGGTCCCGTCGCGCAAGGTCGCCGCCGGACTCGAACGGCTGGGCTTCCCGCCCGACGCCGCGGCGTACTTCGAGGAGCACGTCGAGGCCGACGCGGTGCACGAGCAGGTGGCGGCACGCGACATGTGCGGTGCGCTGGTCGCCCACGAGCCCGACCTGCGGCAGGACGTCCTCTTCGGAGCCGCGTGCGTGCTGCACCTCGACTCGCTCTTCGCGCGCGAGCTGCTCGACCGGTGGGACGCCGACGACGCACCGCGGCTGGTGGCGTCGTGACCTCGCCACGGCTGCGAGAGGTGACCGTGCAGGTCTGCCCCGACGGCCCGGTGCTCGTCCGGGGTGCCGACAGCGTGGTCGACGCGGCCGGCGAGTCCCACGAGGTGACCCGCCCCGTCGTCGCGGTCTGCGCGTGTGGCAAGTCGCAGCGGATGCCGTGGTGCGACAGCACCCACAAGTCGGTCA
>CAWCFR010000035.1:0-17272 GCA_963794725.1 uncultured Actinomycetota bacterium | reverse complement strand
GGGCACGACACTCCTCGGGTGGGGACGGGGGGCCATCGGGAGACTACTGCGCCGTAGGTACGCCGCTGGGACCAGTCCACCTTGAGGGGATCAACGCAACCCCCGGCGGTTGAGCCTGTCGAAACCCCCATCGAGCACAGGCGAGGTTTCGACAAGCTCAACCAGCGGTGGTGACGACTGCAACCGAGGCGGCGTACGGGTGTGAGCGGACCGAACGGCTCGCGCATGTCCCTGCTGCCGGCGCCTCCTACTATCTAGGCATGGGTGCACGCGAGAACTGGCAGGAGCGGTACGCCGCGTCGCGGGTCCGGGAGGCCGACTTCACGACGCTCTCGGGCATGGAGGTCGAGCCGGCCTACGGCACCGACGAGTCCGAGTGGCCCGGCGAGTACCCCTACACGCGTGGCCTCTACGCCACCGGCTACCGCGGGCGCACCTGGACGATCCGGCAGTTCGCCGGCTTCGGCAACGCCCAGCAGACCAACGAGCGCTACAAGATGATCCTCGGTCGCGGCGGCGGCGGGCTGAGCGTGGCCTTCGACATGCCCACGCTGATGGGCCGCGACTCCGACGACCCGCGCAGCCTCGGCGAGGTCGGCCACTGCGGCGTGGCCGTCGACTCGGCGGCCGACATGGAGGCGCTGTTCGACAGCATCGATCTCGGCGAGGTCACCACCTCGATGACGATCAGCGGGCCGGCGGTCCCGGTGTTCTGCATGATGCTCGTCGCGGCCGAGCGTGCCGGCGTCGACACCGGCCAGCTCAACGGCACCCTGCAGACCGACATCTTCAAGGAGTACATCGCCCAGAAGGAGTGGCTCTTCGAGCCCGAGCCGCACCTGAAGCTGATCGGCGACCTGATGGAGTACTGCCAGGAGAACATCCCGGCGTACAAGCCCCTCTCGGTCAGCGGCTACCACATCCGCGAGGCCGGCTCGACGGCCGCGCAGGAGCTGGCGTTCACCCTCGCCGCCGGCTTCGGGTACGTCGAGCTCGGGCTCTCCCGCGGGCTGGACATCGAGAAGTTCGCGCCGGGGCTGAGCTTCTTCTTCGACAGCCACCTCGACTTCTTCGAGGAGATCGCCAAGTTCCGCGCGGCCCGCCGGATCTGGGCCCGCTGGATGCGCGACGTCTACGGCGCGAAGACCGAGAAGGCCCAGTGGCTGCGCTTCCACACCCAGACGGCGGGCGTCTCGCTCACTGCGCAGCAGCCCTACAACAACGTCGTGCGCACCGGGGTCGAGGCGCTCGCGGCCGTGCTCGGCGGCACCAACTCGCTGCACACCAACGCCCTCGACGAGACCCTTGCGCTGCCCAGCGAGCAGGCCGCCGAGATCGCCCTGCGCACGCAGCAGGTGATCATGGAGGAGACCGGCGTCGTCAACGTGGCCGACCCCCTCGGCGGCAGCTGGTACGTCGAGGCGCTCACCGACAAGATCGAGGCCGAGGCCAACCTGATCTTCGACAAGATCCTCGAGCTCGGCGGCTCCGAGCTGCGCCACGACCAGACCGAGGCGCTCAGGAAGTCCGCTGCCGACGGGAAGGACCCGGTCACGCAGGGGCTGCTCCGCGGCATCGAGGACGGCTGGTTCACCTCCGAGATCGCCGAGGCCGCCTTCGAGTACCAGATCGCCCTGGAGAAGGGCGACAAGAAGGTCGTCGGGGTCAACGTGCACAAGGACTCGGTGACCAGTGACCTCGAGATCCTCCGTGTCTCCCACGAGGTGGAGACCGAGCAGGTGCGCGAGATCGTGCGAGAGGAAGGCCGGTCGCGACGAGGCCGCCGTCACGCGCGCGATCGAGGAGATGCTCACCGCGGCGCGCGAGGACACCAACATGATCCCGCCGATGCTGGAGGCCTGCCGGGCCGAGGCGACGCTCGGCGAGATCTGCGACGCGCTGCGGGAGGAGTGGGGCGAGTACCGCGAACCGGCGAGGTTCTAGGGCCGCTTCACGCGGAGCGCGGGGCGGGTTGGTCCTCCACGATCGTGAGTGAGACAGGGGTCTTGGTCACCCCGGGCAGCGTCAGCGCGAACCGGCTGCCGCTGCCGTGCGGGTTGTCCTCGACGATGATGCTGCCGCCGTGCCGCTCGACGATGCGCTGGCAGATGGCCAGGCCGATGCCGGTGCCGGTGTACTCGGTGGCAGCGCGCTGGAAGTTCTCGAAGATCATCCGGCGCTGCTCGGGGGCGACGCCGATCCCGTTGTCGTCGACCGTCACGACCAGGTTGTCGCCGTCCGGCTCTGCGTTGACGATGATGTGCGGGCGGACACCGGGGGCGACGTACTTCACGGCGTTGCCGATCAGGTTGTCGAGCAGCTGCCGCATCATCGAGGCGTCCGCGCGGACCCACATGCCGGGCTGGACGTGGATCCGCGGGCGTGAGTCGCCCTGGCGGCGCAGCGCGGCGATGCCCTCGGTGAGGGCGCTGAGGTCGACGTCCTCGATGCGCAGCGGGTGGTCGCGGGCCACGGTGTAGCTGAGCAGGTCGTCGATGAAGCGGCGCATGTGCCGCGAGGCCCCCTGGATGCGGGTGATCATGGCCCCGCCGTCCGACGGGTCGACCGGTCCCTCGAGGAACGCCTCGTTGAGGGCCTCGGCCCACCCGTCGACGATCGAGAGCGGGTTGAGCAGGTCGTGGGCGACCACTCCGGCGAACGAGGAGAGGTTGTCGCGGTCCTGGCGCGCCAGGGTCACGTCGCGGTAGTTGATCACGACCCGTCGGAGGTCCGAGCGCGTCGACTGCGGCAGGTGGGTCACCGTCATCTCCAGCACGCGGCCCTCGGGGAACTGCCGGGTCTTCATCAGGTAGTCCTTGTTGACGACCTCGTGCCCGGCGAACGCGAGCGCGGCCGGCATCTCGTCCTCCGGCAGCGGAGACCCGTCGGGTGCGAAGAAGCCGTAGGCGCTCGCCGGCATCACCATCGGGTTCGGCACGGTGTCGTCGAGCCCGACGAGCTGTCGCCCCGCGGGGTTGCGGACCAGGATCGTCCCGTCCTCCTGCACGACGACGAGCCCCTCGCGCATGTTGTCCATCACCGTGTTCAGCAGCTCGGCGCGCTCGGCGGCGCTGCGCTCGGCGTCCTGGGCGCGCGCGGTCGCCTCGCGCCGGTCCTGGGTGATGAACGCGACGACCATGGCCGTGATCACCATGCCGACGAGGAAGGACTGGCTCAGCGCGGCCGAGACCCGTGGGTCGTCGACGTCGAAGAAGGCGCCGTGCCCGTTCAGGGTCAGCTCCACCGCGACGAACCCGGAGACCAGTCCGTGGAGCGTGGCGGCGGGAGCGGAGAGCCGCATGGCGGCCCACACCGTGACCAGGGTGAGCAGGAACGTGATCGGCAGGCTGAACAGGGTCAGGTAGATCCCGGCGGTGACCGCCAGGATCAGCGCGATCTCGGCGGCGCGACGCCCGGTGGCCGGCATGGCTTCCCGCACCAGGCGGGCCACGTCCGAGCCGCGACGCAGCGTGACCAGGGCCGGCGCCACCTGCAGGGCGACGCCACCGATGGCGATCATCCAGGCGAAGTTGCGGACCCAGCTCATCGTCGAGGTGACCAGGTCCTGGCCGGGGATCAGGCTCAGGCCCGTGCTGCGCGCCAGGGCCGCGGCCAGGCTGCCGGCGAGACAGGCCACCACGAAGCAACCGAGGTCGCGCAGGGTCGCCATCGCCCGGTCGCCGCCGCTTCCCCAGAGATCGGGAGCGAGCCGACGCATCACCAGCACGTAGACCGCCGGTTGCAGCACGGTGAGGATCGCGGCCATGATCCAGCCGCTGCGTGGGGCGTCGGGGATGTCGATCAGGGTCGCCGCCACGGCCACGGCACCCAGCGTGGCGCAGTCCAGCAGCCACAGGCGACGGCTGCCGCTGCTGCTGAGCCAGACCAGCCCGACGCCGGACAGCGGCCAGATCACGCTGACGTTGGCCGAGGCCATCACGGTGTCGCGACCGATCAGGAAGGCCGCGTAGGCCAGGGCGGAGAAGACGAGCAGGCGGACCAGCACGGCCACGGGACCAGGCGCACCGCGCCCGGACACGGTCGCCGTCGGCTCGACACCCATGTCCGGATTATGGGTGGCTGGGCGGGTCCGGAATCCGGACAACTCAACAAGAGTCCGTTTTGTCTCCCCTGGTGAGGGAGTGCCGCACGGCCGCGGCCATCCGCGACATCAGCGCGGGCGCGTTCCGGCGGTCGAGGAAGTAGTGGTCGCGGCCCGGGACGACCACGTGCTCCACGGCCACCCCGTCGGAGGCGAGCCGGTCGGCGTACGTGTCGCCCTCGCGACGCAGCAGGTCGTGCTCGGCGGTGACCACCATCGTCGCTGGGAGTCCGGCGAGCGACTCGGCGCACGCGGGCGAGGCGTACGGCTCTGCCCGGCGTACGGCGTCGCGGAAGTACGTCGCCCGGACCAGGTCCACGATGCTCCTCCCCGAGCATGGGCCGCCCGACCGGCCGCTTCTGGCCCAGGTCTGGGTGAGGTCCAGCGAGGGCACCCCGAGCAGCTGGAACCTCGGGGCCGCCGTGCCCCGGTCACGTGCCTGCAGGCACGCCGAGGCGGCGAGGTTGCCGCCCGCGCTGAACCCGCCCACACCCAGGCGGTCGGCGTCCAGACCCAGGTCGCTGCCGTGGTCGGCGAGGTGGGCCAGCACGTCATGGGATTGCTCCTGCGCCACCGGGTAGCGGGCCTGCGGTGCCGTCGCGTAGTCGACCGCGACGACGGCCACGCCCGCTGTGGCCACGAGGTAGCGCGCCCAGAAGTCGTCCATGCGCGGGTGGCGCATGATGAACGCGCCGCCGTGGAGGTGCACGTGCACGGGCGGCGAGTCGACGCCCGGAGGGCGGTACAGCTCGCAGGCGACGGCACCATGACGTGTCGTGACGTGGAACTTCTCGGGCCGTGGGAGGTCCTGGCCGGCGAGCCGGAGCTCGCGCCCGTAGTGGACGGTCAGGGGCGCCGACTTCTGCAGTGCCCAGGCGCGCAGGTCAGCGAGGCTCACCCGGGGAGTTCGGAGCCCGGGGGCCGGTGGATGTCAGGCCTGGGTCGCCGCCGCGAAGGCCGCGGGCGTCGCCGGGAGGGTGAAGGCGAACAGGCTGCCGCCGGTGGGGTTGGCCTCGACCCGGATGGTGCCGCCGTGCCGCTCGACGATGCGCTTGCAGATCGCCAGGCCCAGACCGGTGCCGGAGTACCCCTCCTGCGAGGTGGCCCGGTGGAAGGAGTCGAAGACCCTCTCGCGCTGGGCCGGCTCGATGCCGATGCCGTTGTCGCGCACGGCCACCTGGATCCAGCCGTCGGCCGCCGGGGTGGCCTCGACCCGGACGTCGGGGACGACGCCGGGTGCGACGTACTTCAGGGCGTTGCCGATCAGGTTGTCGAGGACCTGGCGCACCAGCAGCCGGTCGGCCCAGACGTCGGGGAGGTCGCCGAGCTCGATGCCGCCGTTGGGAAGGTCCGGCCGGTCGCGCTGCACGGCGATGTGCTTGACCATGTTGCGCAGCGACACCGCCTCGCAGCGCAGGGTCTGGTCGCGGGCGACGGCGTGGGCCAGCAGGTCGGCGATGAAGCTGCGCATCTGCTCGACCCCGCCCCGGATGTGGTCGACCGCGGAGGCGGCACCCTGGGCGATGGGGTCCTCGGTCTCCGCGAGGTCCTCCTGGATGGCCTCCGCCCAGCCGTCGATCACGCTGAGCGGGTTGTTCAGGTCGTGCGCCACGGTGCCGGCGAAGCTGGCCAGGGAGTCCTGGTAGGAGCGCTCGAGGGTGACGTCGCGGACGACGACCATCGCCCGGCGCTTCTCCCCCGGGTCGGAGGGGATCGGGAAGGCGCTGACGTTGAGGATCTGGGTGGGGCTGTCGGGGCGGCGCAGGTGCTGCTCCTCGTCGCGGACCACGGTGCCGCTGAGCGCACGCTTGTAGGGGAACTCGTCCTCCTCGAGGAGGCGTCCGTCCGGGTGGTAGATGTGGTACGCCGCAGGGGCGTCGATGTCGCCGGAGGCCTCGATCGCGTCGGGGGTCCCCCAGAAGATCGTGCGCAGCGCGTCGTTGGCCTGGGTGTAGGTGCCGCCCTCCTCGACGATGGCCAGGCCGTCGTTGAGGTTGTCGATGACCAGGTTCAGCTCGGCCGCGCGGGTCTCCAGCGCCTCCTGGTGGGCCTTCTCGCCGGAGATGTCACGCAGCACGATCATGGCGCGCGGCGAGCCGCTTTCGTCGGGCGGCAGCGGGACGGCGGAGATGGTCACCCACCTGATCGGGCCGTCCGGGTTGGGAGAGCGCCACTCCTCCGCAGGCACGGCCTCACCCTCGAACGCCCGGGTGAGCGGCGAGATCGCGTCGGTGAGCATCGCGCCGTCGCTCCCGCGCAGCAACCGCTCCTCGTCGGGGATCTCGGAGTCGTCGCGCACCGTGTCGAGCTCGGTGTTCTCCTCCTGCGTGCCGAAGGCGGTGCGCAGCGCGGTGTTGGCGTGCAGGATCTTGCCGCTCTTCTCGATGATCGCGACCCCGTCGTCGAGGTTCGCCATCACCAGGTCGAGCTCCTGCGCGCGACGGGCGTTGGCGGCCTCGGAGCGGGCCAGGCTGGCGAGGCTGTCGAGCACCTGCTGCCTGCTGAGGCTGATCACCATGCCGAGCACCATCAGCACCACGACGAGCAGCTGGGCGAGCCCGGCCCGGAGCACCGGGTCGGTCACCACCGACAGCGTGCCCTTGTTGGCGATCGTGAGGCCGATGACGACGCTGCCGGTCAGCAAGCAGAAGGCGGAGGTGACGACCGGCGTGAATCGCACCGCGATCCACGCGATGACCAGCATCAGCAGGAACGTCGAGGGGGCCTGGGTGTCGAGGAAGAAGTCGAAGTCCAGCACCGCCACCGCGGCCGCGGTCGCGCCGATCAACGTGGCGACGTCGCGCCGTCGAGGGTCGGGGGAGGGGCGGGCGGCCGGTGTCGCGCGCCTCGGCCAGCCACCCACCGAGGAGGAGCCCGAACAGCCCCAGCGTGGCCATGGCAGACAGCGAGCGGGTGCCGCGACCGATGGCCAGGGACAGCGTCTCGTCGGGGATGAGCAGCTCACCGAACGCGGTGCGGATGAGCGAGTACGCGATGACGCCGAGGGTCATCGCGAGCAGGACCAGGCCGAACTCGGGCAGGGTGCGCATCGTCTTGCGGCCGCCACCGCCCCAGAGCTGGGGCACCCACCGGCGCATCAGGTAGACGGCGATCGAGGTACTGCAGCCCGGCCAGCGGAAGCAGCAGGTACATGGCTCCCGGGACCGCGCCGGTCCACCCGACGACATCCGCGAACCACAGGCCCAGGGCGGCCACCACGGTCAGGGCGACGTAGTCGACCACGAGCTCGGCGCGGGTGCGGGCGCTGGCCAGCCAGACCAGGCCGATGCCTGCCGAGGGGGAGATCAGCGCCACCGGGAGCTCGCCCGGCTCCTTGACCGCGAGGTTGCGGCTGTAGATGACGAGGGCGAAGAAGAGGATCGACCAGGCGATCAAGCGCAGGGCTGAGCGCGCCCGAGTAGAACGTGTTGCCCCTACCCCCACGGCGGACATTATGGCCGAGGTCCGAGTTCCTTGCGACCCCTTTCAACC
This sequence comes from uncultured Actinomycetota bacterium, assembly GCA_963794725.1. Taxonomy (GTDB): domain Bacteria; phylum Actinomycetota; class Actinomycetes; order Propionibacteriales; family Nocardioidaceae; genus Marmoricola. The sequence goes on along the minus strand of CAWCFR010000035.1, from coordinate 9,678 downwards.
ACGTCCGGGCGTGTCGTAGAGAATGTCGGCATGACCCAGGAATCCTTCTCCCGGCCCGGTGCGGTGGATTTGTCCGGACTGCAGCCCGCGGGTGGCCCAGCAGGCGCGGTGGGGGTGGTCCGGCTTCCGCCGCGGCGTACGCCGTCGCGGTGACCGAGCAGAACTTCCAGCAGGTGCTGGAGAGCTCGAGCAGTGCTCCGGTGCTGCTGGCGTTCGAGAGCCCGACCCGCTCCCCGGAGAGCGTGTCGCTCGCCGAGGACCTGCAGACGCTCTCCGGCGAGTTCGAGGGCCGGTTCCTCCTCGGCCGGGTCGACATCGACGCCAGTCCGCAGATCGCCCAGGCGATGCAGATCCCCTCGGTGCCGCTGGTGGCCCTCGTGGCCCAGGGGCGGCCGATGCCGCTGTTCCAGGACGCGGCCCCGATCGAGGAGCTCCGTCAGGCGCTGACCCAGGTGCTGCAGCAGCTCACCACCCAGGGCTTCACCGGTCGGCACCAGCCGCGCAGCGCGGCCGTCGTCGACGAGGAGACCGGCGAGGAGCAGCAGGACCCCCGGTACGCACCGGCGCAGGACGCGCTGGAGCGCGGCGACATCGACGCTGCCGTGACCGAGTACGAGAAGCTCGTGGCCGCCAACCCGGCCGACACCGAGGCTGCCGCCGGCCTGGCCATGGCCACCGTGCTGCAGCGGACCGAGGGCGTCGACCTGAACGAGGCACGGGCTGCCGCCGCGGAACGGCCCGACGACGTCGAGGCGCAGACGCTCGTGGCCGACCTGGACCTGCTGGGCGGGCACGTCGACGACGCCTTCAACCGGCTGATCGACCTGGTCCGTCGTACGACCGAGGCCGAGCGCGACGCCGCCCGGACCCACCTGATCAAGCTGTTCGGCGCCGTCGGCAACGACGACCCGCGCGTGGGGCGGGCGCGTCGCGACCTCGCCTCCGCGCTGTTCTGAGCGACCCGACGCACGGTGGGGGATGATGGGGCGGTGGACGTCCTGCCCCGCCCCCGGCTCTCGGTGCTGGCGCAGACGTACGTCGCGATGGTCGCGGCGCTGGCGGTCATCAGCACGGTGGCCCAGAGCCACGTCTGGTACGTCGCCCTGGTCGTGCTGTCGCTGCCGCTGAGCCTGCTGGCGCTCTGGGTGGGGTTCTACGCCGGTCTCGCGGTCGGCTTCGTCCTGGGCCACGACCCGGCGCACTTCTCCTGGGTGGTGGCGCTGGTCTGGGTGACGGTGTGGACGATGACGGCCTGGACCAACGCGCACGTCGCCGAGAAGATCGTCCGCCGTGGCTGGTCGGCGCTCAGCATCGGTCCACGGGCCGTCGACGAGGACGACGAGCCCTACTAGTCGAGCCCGCGCCCGCTCTCGGTGTACGACGGCCCGGGCGATGCGGACAGGTTGCGCAGCGCGGACTCGATCCGACGGGCGGTGAAGTCGGCGCAGAGCGAGCGGACCTCGGCGAGCGTGTAGAAGCCGGCCGAGCGGATCTCGCGCTCCTGCCGGACGATGCCCTCCACCACGGCAGGGTCGTGGGTGCCGCCGTCGAAGACCAGGCAGATCGCGTCGTCCCAGCCGCCCCACGGGGGCAGCCAGTCGGTGAGCAGCAGCCGGCCGGCCGGCACGTCGAGCTGCAGCTCCTCCTTCACCTCGCGCGCCACGGCGAGCTGCGGCGACTCGGTGACCTCGACGACGCCTCCGGGCAGGTCGTAGTCGCGCTTGTAGGTCAGCTGGCACAGCAGCACGCGGTCGTCGCTCGAGCGGATCAGCATCTGCGCGATCGCGCGCTTGCGCGGGAGGAAGGAGTTCAGCAGCGAGCGGAACCCGGCGGGGTCCTCGAGCGGGGTGTCGTCGACGAGGCGGGCGTAGACGATCCGGTCCTCCTGGCCCTGGGCGACCCCGCGCGCGACGCCTTCGCGCATCAGCCCGCTGAACGTGGCGATCCGCTGCGCCATCTGGTCGTCGGGGTCGACGTGGGTCTCCACCCGGGTCGAGCCGCCCTTGAAGGCCAGCTCCACGGCGTTCCGCACCGCCGTGGACGACTCACCCAGACCTTGCGCTTGCAGCTCGGGGGTCCAGGTCACCCGCACCACGCCGGGGGAGACGTCGATCAGCTCGGCGGACACGCCTGCAAGCCTAGGTGAGCCAGACAGCGAGTGCTCCCGCGGCAACGGCCAGCGGGACGACCAGCAGGCCCTCGAGCCCGAACCGCACGGCCGAGATCTGCAGTCCCCGGGTGCGACAGGCACGCAGCCACAGCAGGTTCGCCAGCGAGCCCCACACCAGCAGCATCGGTCCGGCGTTGACGCCCACCAGCACGGTCACCAGGCGACGGGTCGACCCGGCGAACGGCTCGGCCACGAGGTACGCCGGCAGGTTGTCGATCAGGTTCGCCAGCACGGTGCTGACCCCGGCGAGCTGGAGCAGGGCGCCCAGTGACGAGCCGGTGCCGAACACCGTCCGCAGCACGGACGAGCCTTCGTCGACCACCACGTCCACGAGCGCGAACAGCACGATGGCGAAGCCGATCACCGGCCACGGCACCATGGCGGCCAGCTTCGAGGGCCGCACCGACGTCCGGACGTCGTACGGCGAACCCGGCGACCAGCGCGATGACGGCCGCGAGCGCCACGATCCAGGCCGTCACGCCGGCCACGACCGCCGGGCCGATGAGCAGCACCACGGTGGCCGCGAGCACGACCAGCACCCGGTCGTGCTCCGGCAGCGTCCGCGGCACGTCGTACCCACCTCGCAGCGCACGACGGTGCCGCAGCAGCAGCACGCCGAGCACGACGACGAGCACGGCCAGCTGCGGTGCCCAGGTGGCCCGCATGAACTCGGTGGCCGGCAGGTCGAGGTGCTCCTGGGCCAGCAGGTTGGTCAGGTTGGAGACCGGCAGCAGCAGCGAGGCGGCGTTGGCCAGCCACACCGAGGCGAAGGCGAACGGCAGCGCGCTGATGCCCAGCTCCGCGGCGAGGGCGAGGCCGATCGGGGCGAGCAGGACCGCCGTCGTGTCGATGCTGAGCACCCAGGTCGCGACCGTGGCGAGCAGCGTGAACAGCAGGAACAGCCCCAGTCGGCTGCCGCGCGCCGTCCGGGCGGCGATGTGGGCGCTGACGTCGAACAGCCCGGCGTCGTCGCACAGGTCGGCCACGATCTGGATCAGCGCGAGGAACAGCAGCACCGGCCAGACGCGGTCCGCGATGTCCGCCAGGCCCCCTGTCACGACGCGACCCTAGCGAGCACCCCGGACGTCATACGAAGTGGCTGCTATGACGACCAGTCCGTATGACGTACGCCGGGACGTCATACGAGTTGGCTGCTGTAGCGACCAGTTCGATGACGTCCGCGGGCAGGGTCAGCGGCGGGGGGAGGCCAGCCAGAGCGTGCCGAGCGGGGGCACCCGGAGGGTGGCCGAGGCGGGCTGGCCCTGGTGCGGGTTGGCGTGGGCGGTGACGGTGCCGAGGTTGCCGACGCCCGAGCCGCCGTAGATCTCCGCGTCGGTGTTGATCAGCTCGGTCCACTGGCCGGCCATCGGCAGCCCGAGCCGGTAGTTCTCGTGCGGGCCGCCCGAGAAGTTCGTGACGCACACGACCGCGGAGCCGTCGGAGCCCCAGCGGACGAAGGCCACCTGGTTGCCGGCCGCGTCGTCGGCGTCGATCCATCCGAAGCCGTCGGGCGAGCTGTCCTGCGACCACAGCGCGGGGTAGTCGACGTAGGCCGTGTTCAGGTCGGCCACGAGGCGGCGTACGCCCTCGTGGGCGGGGTTGCTCAGCAGCCACCAGTCCAGCTCGCGCTGCTCGGCCCACTCGTGGTCCTGGGCGAACTCCTGGCCCATGAACAACAGCTGCTTGCCGGGGTGTGCCCACTGCCAGGACAGGAACGCGCGCACGTTGGCGAGCTGCTGCCAGCGGTCGCCCGGCATCTTGCGGAGCAGCGAGCCCTTGCCGTGCACGACCTCGTCGTGGCTGATCGGCAGCACGAAGTTCTCGGAGAAGGCGTAGACCATCGAGAAGGTCAGCTCGTGGTGGTGGTAGCTGCGGTGCACCGGGTCGCGCTGCGCGTAGGACAGGCTGTCGTGCATCCAGCCCATGTTCCACTTGAACCCGAAGCCGAGGCCGTCGGCGTCGGTCGGCTTCGTGACACCCGGCCACGAGGTCGACTCCTCGGCCACGGTGATCGCGCCGGGGACGTTCTTGTAGACGGTGGCGTTCATCTCCTGGAGGAACTGCACCGCCTCGAGGTTCTCCCGGCCGCCGCGGACGTTCGGCTGCCACTCGCCCGGCTCGCGCGAGTAGTCGAGGTAGAGCATCGAGGCCACGGCGTCGACGCGGATCCCGTCGACGTGGAACTCCTGGAGCCAGTACAGGGCGTTGGCGACGAGGAAGTTGCGCACCTCCTTGCGCCCGAAGTTGAAGACGTAGGTGCCCCAGTCGGGGTGCTCGCCGCGCGAGGGGTTCGGGTCCTCGTAGAGCGCGGTGCCGTCGAAGCGGGCCAGGGCGAACTCGTCCTTGGGGAAGTGCGCCGGCACCCAGTCCACGAGCACGCCGATGCCCTCGTTGTGGAACGCCTCCACGAGTCGCTTGAAGCCGTCGGGGTCGCCGAACCGCGACGTCGGTGCGTAGTACGACGTGACCTGGTAGCCCCACGAGCCGCCGAACGGGTGCTCCATCACGGGCAGCAGCTCGACGTGGGTGAAGCCCATCTCGACGACGTACGGCACGAGGTGCTCGACGAGGTCGTCGTAGGAGTAGGGACCCGCGCCGGGGTGGCGCTTCCACGAGCCGAGGTGGACCTCGTACGCCGACATCGGTTGCTGGTCGGGCGAAGGTCCGCTCGCCCGGGCGTCCATCCACTCGTCGTCCTTCCACGCGTGGCGACTCTCGAAGACGCGCGAGGCGGTGGCCGGCGGGACCTCGGTGTGGAAGGCCATCGGGTCGGCCTTGTCGCGCCACTCGCCGTCGGCGCCACGGACGTGGAACTTGTAGCTGTCGCCCGAGCCGACCCCGGGCGCGAAGCACTCCCAGACCCCGGAGACGCCGACCTGGACGAGGGGGTTGCGGGAGCCGTCCCAGTCGTTGAAGTCGCCGCGGACCTGGACCTCCTGGGCCGCGGGTGCCCAGACCCGGAACGTGGTGCCGCCCGCCAGGACGTGCGCTCCCAGCGCGTCCCAGAGTCGTTCGTGGCGGCCCTCGTTGATCAGGTGGACGTCCATCTCCCCGATCGTGGGTCCGGGTTCGGAGGAAGGGGTCTTGCCGGTCATCTCGGTGCTCCGATCCGGTCGATCGCGGTCAGCGGGATGTCCAGCCAGGTGGGCCGGTTGCGCACCTCGTAGAGCACCTCGTACACGGCCTTGTCGGCCTCGTAGGCGTCGATGAGCGCCAGCTCGGTCGGGGTCAGCGGACCGCCCCCGGTCTCCGCGCGGTGCTCGACGTAGCCCTCCAGGAAGGCGGTCCGGTTGCGCGCCGTCCACTCGTTCGCGCGGTAGACGATCTGCGAGCCGGGCTCCACCTGGGAGTGCAGGTCGCGGACCACCGACTGCGCGGCGTAGTCGAAGGAGCGCAGCATCCCGGCGACGTCGCGCCAGGGTGAGTCCGGGAGCTTGCGCTGCCCCAGCGGCTTCAGCGGCTCGCCCTCGAAGTCCACGAGCTTCCAGCCCAGCGAGGTGCGCAGCGTCTGGCCGAGGTGGAGGTCGCCGTGGACGCGTTGTGCCTCCTCGCCGTCGGCCTCGGCCACCGTGGCGAACAGCTCGGCCAGGGCCGGTGCCCGCTCGGCGAGCTCGGGCACGACGGCGGTGACCGCCTCGAGCCGGTCGCGCATCGCCTCCGCGGTGGCCTTGGCGTCGTACGGCGAGGTGCCGAAGCGCCGGCGCAGCAGCTCGTGGACCTCGCTGACCGTCGCACCGAGCCGGTGGGCCTCGCCGGCGAAGTCGCCGCCGACCTCGTCGGCGTGCAGGTCGGCCTCGGCGAACAGGTTGCGGGCGCTGGCCAGCGCGAGGTCCCAGCCGTCGCTCGCCGTGCGCAGGAACTGCTGGAGCATCCCGAGGTCGTACTCGCCCTGCTCGATCCAGCCGTAGAGCGCCGCCACGTCGCTGCTCTCGGCCTCGGTGAGCGCGCGGTGGATCTCGATGTCGGGGTTGCGACCCGGGGTGACCCGGCGGAAGACCTTGAGCAGGCTGTCCTCGCCGAAGGCCACCGAGGAGTTGCTCTGCTCGCCGCTGAACAGGGTGGAGTGGACGTCGGTGTCGAGGTCGTGCCCGGGCAGCCGGTGGAAGGTGAGACCGCCGTACTCGTGGGCGGTGTCGGGCTCGGTGGCGGCGAACGCCTCCAGGTAGACCTGCATCGCCTCGCGGTCGTGCACCGCGTCGTAGGTGTGCACGTCGCCGAGGTCGTCGTCGTGGTGCGGGCCGAGGTAGGCGTGGTGGATCCGGCCCTGCTCCTCGGGGTAGTGGGACAGCGGCATCTGGTAGCGCTCGACCGCTGCGTCCTCGCTGTCGGTGGCGGCGTACTCCACGGTGATGATGTCGACGGTGACCGCGGGCGGTCCGGGGAGGGTGCCGACCCGGTCGACGTCGACGACGTCGTAGGTGCGGCCCTTCCCGGCGAACCAGCGCGCCTCGGCGAGGTAGGCGGTCATCTGCGGGTGATGACTCACGGGGGGCCAGCCTCCTGTGCGAAGTCCTGCCGGTCGTCGGGATCCGGCAACCGGATCCAGTAGAAGCCGTACCCGCCGAGCGTGAGCAGGTACGACAGCTCGCCGACCTGGGGGAACCGTACGCCGCCGACGAGCTCGACCGGCACGACGCCCTCCCAGCGGCGCAGGTCGAGCTCGACCGGCTGCGGGAAGCGGCTCAGGTTGTTGACGCAGAGCACGGTGTCGGTGTGCCCGTCCTCGTCGGTCCAGGACCGGACGTAGGAGAGCACCGAGGGGTTCGAGCCGCCGAGGTCGTGGAACTCGCCGAGCCCGAAGCACGGGTGCTGCTTGCGTGCCTGGATCATCCGGCGGGTCCAGTGCAGCAGCGAGGACTGGTTGTCGAGCTCGGTCTCCACATTGACTCGCTGGTACCCGAAAACGGGATCCTGGATCGGTGGCAGGTTCAACCGGCCCGGAGTGGCCTGGGAGAAACCGGCGTTGCGGTCCGGCGTCCACTGCATCGGGGTGCGTACGCCGTCGCGGTCACCGAGCCAGATGTTGTCGCCCATCCCGATCTCGTCGCCGTAGTAGAGCACCGGCGATCCCGGGAGCGAGAGGAGGAGGGCGGTGAACAGCTCCATCCGGTTGGTGTCGTTGTCGAGCAGGGGAGCCAGCCGCCGGCGGATGCCGATGTTGGCCTTCATCCGCGGGTCCTGGGCGTACTCGCCCCACATGTAGTCGCGGTCCTCGTCGTCGACCATCTCGAGGGTCAGCTCGTCGTGGTTGCGCAGGAAGATGCCCCACTGGCAGTTCTCCGGGATGGCCGGCGTCTGCTCCAGGATCTCCGAGATCGGGAACCGGTTCTCGCGCCGTACGGCCATGAAGATGCGCGGCATCACCGGGAAGTGGAAGGCCATGTGGCACTCGTCGCCGCCGACCGAGGCGTCGCCGAAGTACTCCACGACGTCGGTCGGCCACTGGTTGGCCTCGCACAGCAGCACCCGGCCGGGGTAGTTCTCGTCGACGAACCGGCGGACCTTCTTGAGGAACTCGTGGGTCTCCTTGAGGTTCTCGCCGTTGGTGCCCGGCCGCTCGTAGAGGTAGGGGACGGCGTCGAGCCGGAAGCCGTCGAGGCCCATGTCGAGCCAGAACCGCATCGCCTCGAGGATCGCGTCGTGGACGGCGGGCTCGTCGAAGTTGAGGTCCGGCTGGTGGGAGAAGAAGCGGTGCCAGAAGTACTGCTGGCGGACCGGGTCCCAGGTCCAGTTCGACGGCTCGGTGTCGACGAAGATGATGCGCGCTTCCTCGTAGAGGTCGTCGTTGTCGGACCAGACGTAGAAGTTGCCGTAGGGGCCCTCGGGGTCCTCGCGGCTGGCCTGGAACCACGCGTGCGCGTCGCTCGTGTGGTTCATGACGAAGTCGATGATCACGCGGATGTCGCGCTTGTGCGCCTCGTCGAGGAACAGCTGGAAGTCCTCGACGGTGCCGACCTCGGGCTGGATGTCGATGAAGTCGGCGACGTCGTACCCACCGTCGCGCAGGGGCGAGGTGAAGAACGGCGGCACCCAGAGGCAGTCGACGCCCAGCCACTGCAGGTAGTCGAGCTTGTCGATCAGGCCGCGGAAGTCGCCGACGCCGTCGTTGTCGGAGTCCTTGAAGGAGCGGACCAGCACCTCGTAGAACACCGCCGACTTGAACCAGTCGGGCTGCTCGAACTGGTCCTCGAGGGCGACCGTCATGGGGTGGACCTCCGGACGGACAAGACGTGCGCGGGCTCGACGTACGGGTCGAGGTGCACGTAGTTGTGCTGCCCCCACTGCCAGGTCTCTCCGGTGATCTCGTCGTTCACGACGAAGCTGTCCTCCCAGGTCATCCCGAGGGCGGGCATGTCGAGGTGCACCATCGTGGTGTGCGGCGCGTGCGGGTCGACGTTGACGACCACGATGACCGTGTCGCTCCTCGCCGGTCGAGCTTGTCGAAACCTGCTTGCTGAACACCAGCACGCCGTCGTCGTCGCTGCTGTGGACCACCACGTTGCGCAGCTGCTGCAGGGCCGGGTGGGCGCGGCGCATCCGGTTCAGGTTGGCCAGGTACGGCGCCAGGGTCTGCCCGGTCCGGTCGGCGCGGTCCCAGTCGCGGATCCGGATCTGGTACTTCTCGGAGTCGAGGTACTCCTCGCTGCCCGGCTTGAGCGCCACGTGCTCGAACAGCTCGAACCCGGCGTACACGCCCCAGCTCGGCGAGCCGGTGGCCGCGAGCACCGCCCGGATCTTGAACGCCGGCGGGCCGCCGTACTGCAGGAACGCGTGCAGGATGTCGGGGGTGTTCACGAAGAAGTTCGGCCGCATCAGGTGGCTGGTCCCGTGCGACATCTCGAGGAGGTACTGCTCGAGCTCGTAGCGGCTGGTGCGCCAGGTGAAGTGCGTGTAGCTCTGGTGGTAGCCGATCGCGCCGTGGGCCTGCATCCGCGGCGGCAGCGTGAACGCCTCGGCGAGGAAGATCACGTCGGGGTCGGTCTCGCGGATCCGGCCCAGCAGCCACTCCCAGAACTGCAGCGGCTTGGTGTGCGGGTTGTCGACGCGGAAGATCCGCACGCCGTGGGACATCCAGTGGCGGACGAGCCGCTCGGACTCGGCGTAGATCCCCTCCGGGTCGTTGTCGAAGTTGATCGGGTAGATGTCCTGGTACTTCTTCGGCGGGTTCTCGGCGTACGCGATGGTGCCGTCGGCCCGGGTGGTGAACCACTCGGGGTGCTCGGTCGCCCAGGGGTGGTCCGGTGCGGCCTGCAGGGCGAAGTCGAGCGCGACCTCGAGCCCGAGCCGGCCGGCCTCGGCGACGAACGCGTCGAAGTCGTCGAGCGTGCCGAGGTCGGGGTGGATCGCGTCGTGCCCGCCGTCGCGGCTGCCGATCGCCCAGGGGGAGCCGACGTCCGCCGGTGTCGGGGTGAGCGTGTTGTTGGCGCCCTTGCGGTTGACCTCGCCGATCGGGTGGATCGGCGGCAGGTAGATCACGTCGAAGCCCATCGCGGCGACGCCCTCGAGCC